>NZ_JBIBBZ010000006.1:0-387102 GCF_042900925.1 Streptomyces sp. NPDC012825
TTCGGTCTTGCGTCTCCGACTCTATCAGATCTTTCCGATCCGATTTCCTCGGTGCTTTCCGGTCCCATTCGCTTTCGCTCCGGGCCCTTCCGGCGTGGTCACTACTTTAGCGGATTTCCCCGGTGACTCATAATCGAGTCATTTGAAACGCATTACGGCACGCCGAAATACGCCCTCGCCGAGGGAATCTTCATGAGTAGTGGGTGGCCACTGCAGGGGGTGCTTGAAGAAGCAGGCCCTGATCCAGCGGCTCGGGCCACATTACGCACTTCGTCGGCCGGAGTCAAGGCGCCTCTTGCGGGGGGTGTGGGCGCGGTACGGGCTCACCGTCGGGTCGCCCTCGATCCAGAAGCGCCAGGGGTGCGGGGCGCCCTCGCCGCCGACGCCCGTGCGGGGGCCGCTGCGGACGAGGGACGGGGCCGGCGGGATGCCGGTGAGGACGGTGAGCGGGGCGTCCGGGTCGCCGCATGCGTCCTCCCCGTTCAGGGAGAGCGCGACGTCGAGGGCGGTGGCCAGGCGGGCCGGGCCCTTGGCCAGCTCCTCGTCCTTGCGGGCCGAGCGGCGGCGGGGGCGGGCCTGCTCGGCGCCGCTCACGATCTCCCCCGCGCGCAGCAGGACCCCGCTCGCGCTGCCCTCAGGGCCGCACACCAGGTTGAGGCAGTGCCACATGCCGTAGGTGAAGTACACGTACACGTGTCCGGGCGGGCCGAACATGACGGCGTTGCGGGCCGTCCGTCCACGGAAGGCGTGCGAGCCCGGGTCGATCTCACCGGCGTACGCCTCCACCTCCGTGAGGCGCAGTTCGATCCGTCCCTCCTCCGTGGTGCGGACGAGGGTGCGTCCCAGGAGGTCGGGGGCGACCTCCAGGACGGGGCGGTCGAAGAAGGACCGCGGGAGCGGCGTACGGTCGGGGCTCTCGTTCATGGCGTCCGAGCGTAATGGGGGCCGGCGCGGAACCGGTTACCGTCTTCGCGCGTATGTAGGGGTCAGGACCAGAAGGAGTGAAAGCCATGGGATTCAAGAAGCTGCTCGCGAGCCTGGGTGCCGGTGGGGCCACCGTGGAGACGGTGCTCACCGAGGAGAACGTGGTTCCGGGCGGGGTCGTCCAGGGTGAGGTGCGGATCCAGGGCGGCAGCGTCGACCAGCAGATCGAGGGGCTGTCCGTCGGGCTCCAGGCGCGCGTCGAGGTCGAGGGCGGCGACCAGGAGCACAAGCAGGACATCGAGTTCGTGAAGGTGCGCCTCGGCGGGGCCTTCCAGGTGCAGGCCGGTGCGGTGCACGTGGTGCCGTTCGGGCTGGAGATCCCGTGGGAGACGCCGATCACCGCCGTGTCCGGGCAGCAGCTGCGCGGCATGCACATCGGTGTGACCACGGAGCTGGAGATCGCCCGCGCCGTGGACTCCGGTGACCTGGACCCGGTCAACGTGCACCCGCTGCCCGCGCAGCAGGCGATCCTGGACGCCTTCCTCCAGCTGGGCTTCCGGTTCAAGAGCGCGGACATGGAGCGGGGTCACATCCGGGGGACGCGGCAGAAGCTGCCCTTCTACCAGGAGATCGAGTTCTTCGCGCCGCAGCAGTACCACGGCCTGAACCAGGTCGAGGTCAGCTTCGTCGCCGACGACCGCGAGATGGACGTCGTCCTGGAGATGGACAAGAAGCCGGGCCTGTTCACCGAGGGCAGCGACTCCTACCGGTCCTTCAAGGTGGGGCTGCACGACTTCCACACCACCGATTGGGCGGCTTACCTGAACCAGTGGCTCGCCGAGGTCGGCGGCCGTCGCAACTGGCTCTAGGCTCGGGTCCGTAAGGCCGCCGGGGCATCGGGCCGCGAGGCAGGACGGCCGCGGCGGCGACGGGCGATACGGAGGGTTTCTACGTGTCCGAGGGCAAGAGGGCGCCGCTCCCCCACGACTTCCATCCGCCGGTGCCGGCGTTCACCGTGGTGAGCGACGACATCGCGCCGGGCGGGGTCCTGAAGGACGCTCAGGTGTACGCGGAGGGGAACACCTCGCCGCAGCTGCGCTGGGAGGGGTTCCCGGCGGAGACCGAGAGCTTCGCCGTCACCTGCTTCGATCCGGACGCCCCGACGGGCAGCGGGTTCTGGCACTGGGTGCTGTTCGACATCCCGGCGTCGGTGACGGAGCTGCCGGCCGGTGCCGGGTCGGGTGCGTTCGAGGGGCTGCCGGCCGGTGCCGTGCACGCCCGGAACGACTACGGCGCGAAGGAGTTCGGCGGCGCCGCTCCCCCGGCCGGGGACCCGGCGCACCGCTACGTCTTCACGGTGTACGCGGTGGACGCCGAGAAGCTCGGGCCGGACGCCGACGCGTCGCCGGCGGCGGTCGGGTTCAACCTGCGGTTCCACACGCTGGGCCGTGCGCAGTTGGTCGGTGAGTACGCGGCTCCCGCGGCAGGCTGATCGTTCGTTTGTTGTTTGCCCGCTTCTGGTCTTGGAGAGATCAGAAGCGGGCACCTTTTGTTTCGCGGGAAATTGCGTTGTCCGACCCGGCCGGCCCGGCCATCGTTGATCCAAGCCCGCCAGGGGGTGGGCCGGCACACGGGAGGTGGGCAACATGCGGGACACGCTGGTACTCAACGCGAGCTTCGAGCCGCTGTCGACGGTCACTCTGAACCGTGCGGTGGTGCTCGTGCTGCAGGCCAAGGCCGTCGTCGAGCAGGCCCATCCCGAGCTGCGGGTGCGCGGTGCCGCCGTCGATCTGCCGGTGCCCCGGGTGATCAGGCTCTGCCGGTACGTCCGGGTGCCCTTCCGAAGACAGGCGCCGTGGTCGAGACGGGGGGTGCTGGTCCGGGACCAGCACCGGTGCGCGTACTGCGGGAAACGGGCGACGACGGTCGACCACGTCGTGCCGCGGGCCCAGGGGGGCCGGGACACCTGGCTGAACACGGTGGCGTCCTGCGCCGAGGACAATCACCGCAAGGCCGACCGGACGCCGGAGCAGGCGGGGATGCCGCTGCTGCACCAGCCGTTCGAGCCGACTCCGGCGGACGCGATGCTGCTCGCGCTGCGGGCGAGCGAGCGGTCCGCGCTGCCGGAGTGGCTGGCCCGCTCCGCCGCATAGACGCGTACCCGCGGATTCCATGCGTATGCCGTGTGTGCGAGGGCCCGTCTCCCCGATGGGAGGCGGGCCCTTCCGTGTCACCCGAGGGTCAGCTGGAGGATGGCGACGACGCCGACGGCGATGATCACCCCGCGCAGGACGGTGGGCGACAGCCTGCGTCCGACCTTGGCGCCGAGCTGGCCGCCGATCGTGGAGCCGACGGCGATGAGGAGGACGGCCGTCCAGTCGAAGTCGGCGACGAAGAGGAAGAAGACGGCGGCGACGCCGTTGACGAGGGCTCCGAGGATGTTCTTGACGGCGTTGACGCGCTGGAGGTCGTCGTGGAGCAGCAGGCCCATGAGGGAGAGGTAGAGCACGCCCTGGGCTGCACCGAAGTATCCGCCGTACACGCTGGCGAGGAGGAGGCCGACGAGGAGGGCGGGGCCGCCGTCGGGGTGCGCCTCGGACCCGGTCCGCTCGCGTCGGCGCTGCACGGCCGCCGCGATGCGGGGCTGGAGGAGGACCAGGACGAGGGCGAGTCCGATGAGGACGGGGACGATCGCGTCGAAGGCGTCGGACGGGAGGGCGAGGAGCAGGATCGCGCCGATCAGGCCGCCGACGAGGGCGGCGGCGCCGAGGCGGAGGATGCGCTTCCTCTGGCCCTTGAGTTCGCGGCGGTAGCCGATGGCGCCGCTGACGGAGCCGGGGACGAGGCCGAGGGCGTTGGAGACGTTGGCGGTGATCGGTGGCAGTCCGGTCGCCAGGAGGACCGGGAACGTGATCAGCGTTCCCGATCCCACGATGGTGTTGATGGTGCCGGCGCCGATGCCGGCGGCGAAGACCGCCAGGGCTTCCCAGATGGACAACGCCATCTCCTTACAGGATCGGTGGGTCGCCTCCCCGCTCCGAGGGCGTCGGGGTCGAGGGGCTCGTACCGATCATGCACGAGGATTACGTGTACGTGTCAGTCAACCGGCGGTTCGTCTCGCCTTTCGGGCGCGCCGGTCCGGGTGTTGAAGCCGGGGGTGCCGGCTCCGATGTTGCCGAAGGCGCCGGAGAGGCCCTTGAGGGCGTCGCCGATCTCGCTGGGCACGATCCAGAGCTTGTTGGCGTCGCCCTCGGCGATCTTCGGGAGCATCTGGAGGTACTGGTAGGAGAGGAGCTTCTGGTCGGGGTCGCCGGCGTGGATGGCCTCGAAGACCGTGCGGACGGCCTGGGCCTCGCCCTCGGCGCGCAGTGCGGCGGCCTTGGCCTCGCCCTCGGCGCGCAGGATCTGCGACTGCTTCTCGCCCTCGGCGGTGAGGATCGCGGACTGGCGGGTGCCCTCGGCGGTGAGGATGGCGGCGCGCTTGTCGCGCTCGGCGCGCATCTGCTTCTCCATCGAGTCCTGGATGGAGGTCGGGGGCTCGATGGCCTTGAGCTCGACGCGGTTGACTCGGATGCCCCACTTGCCGGTGGCCTCGTCGAGGACGCCGCGCAGGGCCGCGTTGATCTCCTCGCGGGAGGTGAGGGTCCGTTCCAGGTCCATGCCGCCGATGATGTTGCGGAGGGTGGTGACGGTGAGCTGTTCGATGGCCTGGATGTAGCTGGCGACCTCGTAGGTGGCGGCCCGGGCGTCGGTGACCTGGTAGTAGATGACCGTGTCGATGTTCACGACCAGGTTGTCCTGGGTGATCACCGGCTGCGGCGGGAAGGGGACGACCTGTTCGCGCAGGTCGATCCGGTTGCGGATCGAGTCGATGAACGGGACGACGATGTTCAGTCCGGCGTTGAGCGTGCGGGTGTAGCGGCCGAAGCGCTCGACGATCGCCGCGCTCGCCTGCGGGATGACCTGGATCGTCTTGATCAGGGCGATGAAGACGAGCACCACCAGAATGATCAGGACGATGATGACTGCTGACATCGTGTTCCCCGTGCCCTTCGCTGCCGGTTGACTGCCGGTTTGCTTTCGATGATCGAGTCTCGCAGACGCCGGAACGTCATGGGCGAGGTTCGGTCACATGACCACGGCGGTAGCGCCGTCGATCTCGACGACGTCGACCTGTTCGCCCGGTTCGAAGGTCTGTCCGGCGTCGAGCGCGCGGGCGGACCAGATCTCTCCGGCGAGTTTGACGCGGCCCCCGCCGCCGCCGTCGATCCGTTCCAGGACGACGGCCTGACGCCCTCTCAGGGCGTCGACGCCGCTGGAGAGGCCGGGGCTGTCGCCCCGGTGGCGGGCGGCGAGCGGGCGCACCACCGCGACGAGCGCCACGGAGACGACGACGAAGACGAGTACTTGGGGGACGATGCCGAAGCCGAGGGCGGCGGTCACCGCTCCCGCGACCGCTCCCACGGAGAACATGCCGAATTCCGGCATCGCGGTGAGGACCAGGGGAATGCCGAGCCCCACCGCGACGATCAGCCACCACACCCACGCGTCGATGTCCACACGGTCATGGTAGGGCGGTGGGGTGCTTCCGGGACAGGGCGCGGTGCTGTGCGGTCACGGCGCCCGGCCGGTCACTTCAGCGGCAGGCCGCGGGCGGTCCAGCGGTCCTCCAGGCGCTCGACGATCAGCGGGAGGCCGAAGCAGAGGGAGAGGTTGCGGGAGGTGAGCTCGGTCTCGACGGGGCCGGCGGCGAGGACCCTGCCCTGACGGATCATCAGGACGTGGGTGAAGCCGGGGGCGATCTCCTCCACGTGGTGGGTGACCATGATCATGGAGGGGGCGTACGGGTCGCGGGCGAGGCGGCCGAGGCGGCGGACCAGGTCCTCGCGGCCGCCGAGGTCGAGGCCGGCGGCGGGCTCGTCGAGGAGGAGGAGCTCCGGGTCGGTCATCATCGCGCGGGCGATCAGGGTGCGCTTGCGCTCGCCCTCGGAGAGGGTCCCGAACCTGCGGTCCAGGTAGTCGTTCATGCCGAGGCGGTCGAGGAAGGCCTTGGCGCGGTCCTCGTCGACCGGGTCGTAGTCCTCGTTCCAGGTGGCCGTCATGCCGTACGCGGCGGTGAGGACGGTCTGGAGGACGGTCTGGCGCTTGGGGAGCTTCTCCGCCATGGCGATGCCGGCCATGCCGATGCGGGGGCGGAGTTCGAAGACGTCGGTGCCGACGCCGCCGAGCTGCTCGCCCAGGATGCGGGCGGTGCCCTTGGTGGGGAAGAGGTAGCTGGAGGCGACGTTCAGGAGGGTGGTCTTGCCGGCGCCGTTGGGGCCGAGGATCACCCAGCGTTCGCCCTCCTTGACCGACCAGGAGACGTCGTCCACCAGAGCCCGTCCGTCGCGGACCACGGATACGTCCACCAGCTCCAGTACATCGCTCATGAGCGCGTTGTCTCCCCTTGCGGTCGAGTGTCGTCGCCTTGCGCCGGCGGGCGCGGCGTCCAGGGGAAAACCTACGTTATCGACGGAGCGGGCCGGACAGGCCCTGGTGTTTCCCCCGGTTCCTTAGTCTGGGGGGATGCTTTCGGAACCACGCTCAGGACGTCTGGCCGCATGGGGCAATGCCCTGCTGGCCGGAGCGGTGTCGCCGGACGAGGCGGCGTCGGCCATTGTCGGGGAGGACGCGGTGCACCGCGTGGAGGGGCTGCCGGGTGAGGCGGGGCCGGTGGGGCTGACGCTGGCCCTGGGGCGGCTGCGGCGGCTCGGGGTGACCGGGTGGCGGGTGGCGCTGCCGGCGCCGGGGCATCCGCTGGGGCTGAGCGGGCCGCCGGACTTCAACGCGCGCGCGTTGGAGGCGGAGGAGGCCGTGGTGGGGTTCGGCGCGCCGTACGGGCTCGTGCCGGAGGTCGCGGAGGCGGGTCCGGCGGGGGACGTGCACGTGGCGGTGGTGTGGCGGTGTCTCGCGGTGCGGGAGGCGCCGCCGGCGGACGTGCCGTCGCTCGGCGAGGCGGAACGGGAGCTGGCGGAGGCGCTGCGGGACGCGACGGCGGTGCTGACCCGGCTCGACGTGGCGGCCTCGGGCCCGGCGGCGGACGCGGCGCGGGAGGCGTACCGGGCGCGGTCGGAGGCGGGCCGCGAGGTCCTGGCCCCGGGCTACCCGCCGCGCGCGGTCCGGGTCCTGGAGCTGGCGCAGCGGATCGGCCTGCTCGTGGACCTGGCGTACGACCACGGGCACGGGGGCGCGGTGAGCGCGTCGGAGATCGCGGCGCGGGGGGAGGCGCTGCGGCCGGTGGAGCGGGTGGCCCGGCGGGCGCGGGTCGCCGCGTACAACGCGTACGTGGAGGAGAGGGAGCGGGAGCGGGGGTTCTGAGGGGGCTTTCGCGACGGTCCCCGGCGGGTTCGGTGGAGACGGGGGAAACCCCCGGCTCCGGGGGGATCGTCCGGGGCCGGGGGTCGCGGCGGCGGGTCAGTCGTTGACGGCGCCGTTGCCGAAGGCCGGGTTGAGCAGGCCGATCACGTCGACCGTGTTGCCGGAGACGTTCACGGGGACGTGGACCGGGACCTGCACCAGGTTGCCGGAGGCGACGCCCGGGGAGTGGACGGCCGCACCCTCGGCACCGGCGTCGGCGGAGGCGACGCCCGCACCGGCGGCGACGATGCCGCCGGCGACCATGGTGAGGGCGGCGGCCTTCTTGAGCTTCTTCACTTGGTGTTTCCTCCTGGTCGTCGCTGCGGCCGGTCCGCCGCAGCACGCCATGGAGAACGCCCCGCCTCCCGGGAGGTTGCGCCGAACGGGGGACGTACACACGACGGTATGAAGGGGTGAACGGTCGTGCGCCCGGCGCGCGGCGGGGGCGCGTCAGCGGGTGAGGCCGTGGCGCACCGCCCAGAGGGCCGCCTGGGTGCGGTCCGCGAGGTCGAGTTTCATCAGGATGTTCGAGACGTGCGTCTTGACCGTCTTCTCGGAGAGGACGAGGGCGCGGGCGATCTCGCGGTTGGAGCGCCCGTCCGCGATCAGGCCGAGGACCTCGCGCTCCCGTTCCGTGAGGGACGGGCCCCGTCCCGTACCGCCGTGGGAGTCGTCCTGGGAGAGGAGCGCGCCGGCGACCTCGGGCTGGAGGAGGACGTGCCCGGCGTGGACGGAGCGGATCGCGCCGGCCAGGGCGTCGGGGTCGATGTCCTTGTAGACGTACCCGGAGGCGCCGGCGCGGAGGGCGGGGACGACCGTGCGCCGCTCGGTGAAGCTGGTGACGATCAGGACCCTGGCGGGGTTGGCGAGCTCGCGGAGCCGCTTCAGGGCCTCGATCCCGTCCGTACCGGGCATCTTCACGTCCATGAGGACCACGTCGGGGCGGAGCTCCTCGGCGCGGGCGACGCCCTCGGCGCCGTCGGAGGCCTCTCCCACGACCTCTATGTCGTCCTGCACCTCCAGGAAGGTGCGCAGGCCTCGGCGGACGACCTGGTGGTCGTCGACCAGCAGGACACGGATCGGTTTGTCAGCCACCGGGAACCTCCATCTCGATCGTGGTGCCCCCGCCCGGGGCCGAGGTGACGGTGAGCCGTCCGCCGACGCCGCCCGCCCGGTCCCGCATGGAGACCAGTCCGAGGTGGCGTCCGGCGCTGCGGACCGTGCGCGGGTCGAAGCCCTTGCCGTCGTCGGTGACGGTGAGCCGGGCGCCCTGGCCGCTGCGGGTGAGGGAGACCCGGACCAGCTCGGCGTCCGCGTGCCGCAGGGCGTTGTGCAGGGCCTCCTGGGCGACCCGGAGGACGGCCTCCTCCTGGGCGGCCGGCAGGGCGCGGGTGCCCGGGCTCTCGAAGGTGACCCGGGCGGAGTGGGCCCGGTCCAGGACCTGGATCTGGGTACGGAGGGTGTGGACGAGGCCGTCCTCGTCGAGGGCGGCGGGGCGCAGCTCGACGACGGCGGCGCGCAGCTCGTCGGCGGCTTCGGCGGCGAGCGCGGCGACCTGCTGGAGCTCGCCCTTGGCGCGGACCGGGTCGCGGTCGACGAGGGCGGCGGCGGCCTGGGCGGTCAGCCGGAGCGAGAACAGCTTCTGGCTGACGGCGTCGTGCAGCTCGTGGGCGAGGCGGGAGCGCTCCTCGACGATGGTGAGCTCGCGGCTGCGCTCGTACAGGCGCGCGTTGGTGAGGGCGATGGCCGCGTGCTGGGCGAGGGTCGAGAGCAGCTCCTCGTCCTCGGCCGTGAAGCCGCAGCTGCCGTCCTCCTTGGCGCAGCGCTTGTTGGCGAGGAAGAGGGCGCCGAGGATCTCGTCGCCGTCCCTGACGGGCAGGCCGAGGAAGTCGGACATCTCGGGGTGGGCGTCGGGCCAGCCCTCGAAGCGGGGGTCCTCGCGGACGTCGGCGAGCCGCTCGGGCTCGGCCTTGTGGAGCATCGAGGCGAGGATGCCGTGCTGGCGGGGCAGCGGGCCGATCGCCCGCCACTGCTCGTCGCTGACGCCGTCGACCACGAACTGGGCGAAGCCGCCGTGGTCGTCGGGGACGCCCAGGGCCGCGTACTCGGCGTCGAGGAGCTCGCGGGCCGAGGCCACGATCGTCTTGAGGACGTCGTGGACCTCCAGGTGGCGGCTCATCGCCAGGATCGCGGTGCTCACGGCGGTGAGGCCGGAGCTCGGTCGATGGCTCATGTGTTCACCGTACCGGCGGGGTGTGACCGTCCGTATCCGTCCGGGGACGAGGCCGGGGCGGGCCTCGGGACCTAGGTCGGAGGGTCCGTTCCGGCGGGCGTGGGGGCCCGTACGCCGTGGTGGCGAGGGGTCCCCGTCTCCGGCGGGAGTTCGGGGGCGCTCTTCTCCTCCCTACGGAGGAGGCTGCTCACCGTGCGAGTTGCTTGAGCAACTCGGGGTGACTCCGGGGTCTCCCCCGTGTGAGGCGCCGCATAGGACGCACGTCACTTACGAAGTTCCTTAGTAGAGACCTTAAGGTCGGATAAGGACGGAGAAAAACGGGCACACAGGACGCCGCACGGGCCGCCCTCGACCCCCCGATCCACTATCCGGCTTCGTACGTCACACCTTTGCCAGCGCATTTTGCTGCCGCTAAGAATTGCATCCGTCGCCGCCGAGTGAGGCGCGTGCCGCCCCCGGCCGGAGCGACCCCCAGCGATTCGAAGAGGTAGTCCTGCATGTCTGCGAACACCTTTGGCCACAGTCGTCGTGGTCTGAAGAAGACCCACAAGGCCACGATCGCCGGCGTCGCCGCTCTGGGTGCCGCCGCGCTCACGCTCTCCCTGGTGCCCGGCAACGGTTCCACCGAGACCGAGCCGCAGGCTCTCTCCGGAACACAGCAGGTCGCGTGGTCCTACAACGCGAACAGCACCCAGGCCAAGGCGCTGGCCGCCAGCCTCAACGAGCAGCAGACCGCCCTCGGTCTGAAGGCTCAGCAGGAGGCCAAGGCGAAGGCGAACCTGGCCGCCCAGGCGAAGGCCGCCGCCGAGGCCAAGGCCGCGAAGGCCAAGGCCGTCGCCCAGGCCCAGGCGAAGGCCCAGGCCGCCGCCAAGGCGAAGGCCCGGGCCGCCGCGGAGAAGCGCGCCGCCGAGAAGGCCGCCGCCAACCGCTCCGTCACCCGCACCCCGGTCTTCGCGAACAACCTCGACGGCTGGATCCGCGAGGCGCTGTTCATCATGGACAAGCACGACATCCCGGGCACCTACGCGGGCATCCACCGCAACATCATCCGGGAGTCCAGCGGCAACCCCCGGGCCATCAACAACTGGGACATCAACGCCATCAACGGCATCCCCTCGAAGGGTCTGCTCCAGGTCATCCAGCCGACCTTCGAGCGGTACCACGTCAAGGGCACCAAGTTCGACCTGTACGACCCGGTCGCCAACATCGTCGCGGCCTGCAACTACGCCGCCGACCGCTACGGCTCGATGGACAACGTCAACAGCGCGTACTGATCGCGCGCCGGTACGCCGAAGGGCGGCACCCCTGTGCGGGTGCCGCCCTCGGGCGTTGTCGCGCGGTCGCCTACTTGCGCATGACCTCGGGCTCGTGGCGGCGCAGCAGTCGCGCCACGACCACGCAGAAGACGGCCGCCATCAGGAGCTGGACGCCGAGGTCCATGCCCCACTGCCCGGCCGTGTGCTCCCACAGGGGGTCGGTGTCCGTGGGGTTCTTCGGGTCCCACGGCGGCATCAGCCGGCCCAGGTCGAGGGTGGTGCCGGCGCCCGCGATGCCCCAGCGCGACGGCATCAGCCAGGCGAACTGCTCCAGGCCGGGCGAGCCGTACACCTGGAACAGGATGCCGGTGAAGACGACCTGGACGATCGCGAACATCACCAGGAGCGGCATGGTCTTCTCGGCGGTCTTCACGAGCGCGGAGATCACCAGGCCGAACATCATCGAGGTGAGGCCCAGGGCGATGACCTGGACGCACAGCTCGACGGCCGGCGGCATGAAGAGGCCCTCCTCGGGGAGCGCCCGGGTGGAGAAGCCGATGCCGCAGATGATAACGCCCTGGAAGGCCGTGATCAGGCCGAGGACGATCACCTTGGACATCAGGTACGCGGAGCGGGAGAGGCCGGTGGCGCGCTCCCGTTCGTAGATGACCCGTTCCTTGATCAGTTCGCGGACCGAGTTGGCGGCGCCGCTGAAGCACATGCCGACCGCGAGGATCAGCATGATCGTTCCGGCGTCGCCGTTGAAGCGGGACGGCGGGGTCGGCGAGCCGAGCCCGAAGTCCGCCGGGATGACGACCGAGACCGCGCCGAGGACGGCCGGCAGGATCACCATCAGGCCCAGGAAGCCCTTGTCGGACGCGATCACCGAGACGTAGCGGCGGATCAGGGTCCACAGCTGGGAGCCCCAGCCCTGCGGCTTCGGCGGGCGGGACATCGCCTGCTGCGGCACCTGGACGGGCTGGGCGGCGACGGCGTCGATGTCCGCGGCGTACATCTGGTAGTGCTGCGAGCCCTTCCAGCGGCCCGCCCAGTCGTAGTCGCGGTAGTTCTCGAAGGCGGAGAAGACGTCGGCCCAGGTGGAGTAGCCGAAGAAGTTCAGCGCCTCCTCCGGCGGGCCGAAGTACGCCACCGAGCCGCCGGGCGCCATCACGAGCAGCTTGTCGCACAGGCCCAGCTCGGCCACCGAGTGGGTGACGACGAGGACCGTGCGGCCGTCGTCCGCGAGGCCGCGCAGCAGCTGCATGACGTCGCGGTCCATGCCCGGGTCGAGGCCGGAGGTCGGCTCGTCCAGGAAGATCAGCGAGGGCTTGGTGAGGAGCTCCAGGGCCACGGAGACGCGCTTGCGCTGGCCGCCGGAGAGCGAGGTGACCTTCTTCTCCTTGTGGATGTCGAGCTTGAGCTCGCGCAGCACCTCGTCGATGCGGGCCTCGCGCTCGGCGGTCGCGGTGTCGCCGGGGAAGCGGAGCTTGGCCGCGTAGCGCAGCGCCTTCTGGACGGTCAGCTCCTTGTGCAGGATGTCGTCCTGCGGGACCAGACCGATGCGCTGGCGCAGCTCGGCGAACTGCTTGTAGAGGCTCCGGTTGTCGTAGAGGACGTCGCCCTCGTTGGCCGGGCGGTAGCCGGTCAGCGCCTTGAGGAGGGTGGACTTGCCGGAGCCGGACGGGCCGATGACGCCGATCAGCGACTTCTCCGGGACGCCGAAGGTGACGTCCTTGAGGATCTGCTTGCCGCCGTCGACCGTGACCGTGAGGTGTCGGGCCGAGAAGGAGACCGAGCCGGTGTCGACGAACTCTTCCAGCTGGCCGCCGACGATGCGGAAGGTCGAGTGGCCGACGCCGACGATGTCCTGCGGGCCGAGGAGGGCCGTGCCGCCCTTGGGGATCGGCTGGCCGTTGACGTACGTGCCGTTGTGCGAGCCGAGGTCGCGGATCTCGAAGCGCCCGTCGGGCGTCGCGTGGAACTCGGCGTGGTGGCGCGAGACCTGGAGGTCGGAGACGACCAGTTCGTTCTCGAGGGCACGGCCGATGCGCATGACGCGGCCGAGCGACAGCTCGTGGAACGTGGTGGGGCTGCGGTCGGAGTAGGCCGACGACGCCCCCGCGGCGGCGCCGGGGTGACCGTGCCCCTGCTGGTGCGGGACCTGCGGCTGCGCGGGCTGCTGCTGCCAGTTCGGCCGCGGCGGATCCTGGTGCTTCGACACCTGGTGCGGCGGCTGGTGCTGCGGTGCCTGGTGCGGCTGGTGCTGCGGCGGTGCCTGGTGCGTGACCCACTCGGCCTGCTCCGCGGCCTGGTGGGCCGGGACGGGACGGGCCGCCTGCTGCTGCTGTGCAGACTGCTGCTGCGCGGGCTGCTGGGGCTGGTGCCCGGCCTGGGCTCCGGCGGCGAGATTCAGCCGCGGGCCGTCGTTCGCGTTGCCCAGGTGGACGGCCGAGCCGGGGCCGATCTCCGTCTGGTGGACCCGCTGCCCCCGGACGAACGTGCCGTTCGTGGAGCCGTGGTCCTCGATGACCCAGCTCCGGCCGCTCCAGCTGATCGTGGCGTGGCGCCACGAGACCCTGGCGTCGTCGAGGACCAGGTCCCCCTGCGGGTCCCGGCCCACGGTGTACGACCTGGACGGATCGAGGGTCCAGGTCCTTCCATTCAATTCCAGTACGAGTTCTGGCACTCCACGCCCCACTACTTGTCCCCCGATGTACCCCCGTCGCTGGGAGTCCAGGGATGGCGAACATCCGGGGGGAACTATTTCAGGCCCGGTCCCCTCTCCGAAAGTCGGGGCGCGGGCGGGGTGCGGCCGGGAACGCGGGTGGAACACGGGAGGGCCGCGGGTGGGGCACGGGCGGGTCGCCGGAGGGCCGTCCGGGTGTCCGGTACGCGGGACGGGGGGCCGGGGGGCGCGCGGTGCCCGATACGGTGGAACCACCATGAGCGCATCGCAGACCTCAGACGTTCCCCCCTCGGACGTTCCCACCCTTCTCGTCAAGATCTTCGGGAAGGACCGCCCCGGGATCACCGCGGGACTCTTCGACACCCTCGCCGCCTACTCCGTCGACGTCGTGGACATCGAGCAGGTCGTCTCGCGCGGCCGCCTCGTGCTGTGCGCGCTCGTCACCGAGCCGACCGTCGCGTCGCAGGGCGAGCTCCGGGCGACCGTGCACAGCTGGGCCGAGTCGCTGAAGCTCCAGGCCGAGATCATCTCCGGCACGGGCGACAACCGCCCCCGGGGCGAGGGGCGCTCGCACGTCACCGTGCTGGGCAACCCGCTCACGGCGGAGCGGACGGCGGCCATAGCGGCCAGGATCGCGGAGACCGGCGGCAACATCGACCGTGTCTTCCGCCTCGCGAAGTACCCGGTGACGGCGGTCGAGTTCGCGGTCTCGGGCTGCGAGACCGAGCCGCTGCGGACCGCGCTCGCCGTCGAGGCGCACACCATCGGGGTCGACGTGGCCGTGGTCTCCGCCGGTCTGCACCGGCGCGCCCAGCGGCTCGTCGTCATGGACGTGGACTCGACCCTGATCCAGGACGAGGTGATCGAGCTCTTCGCGGCGCACGCGGGCTGCGAGGACAAGGTCGCCGAGGTGACGGAGGCCGCGATGCGCGGCGAGCTGGACTTCGAGCAGTCCCTGCACGCGCGGGTGGCGCTGCTCGCCGGCCTCGACGTCTCGGTGGTGGACAAGGTGCGCGCCGAGGTGCGGCTGACGCCCGGGGCCCGGACCCTGATCCGTACGCTCAAGCGGCTCGGCTACCAGGTGGGGGTGGTCTCCGGCGGCTTCACCCAGGTCACCGACGATCTGAAGGAGCGCCTGGGGCTGGACTTCGCCTCGGCCAACACCCTGGAGATCGTGGACGGGAAGCTCACCGGGCGGGTCACCGGGGAGATCGTGGACCGGGCGGGCAAGGCGCGGCTGCTGCGCCGGTTCGCCGCGGAGGCGGGGGTGCCGCTGGCGCAGACCGTGGCGATCGGCGACGGGGCCAACGACCTGGACATGCTGAACGCGGCCGGGCTCGGGGTGGCGTTCAACGCCAAGCCGGTGGTGCGCAAGGCCGCCGACACGGCGGTGAACGTGCCGTTCCTGGACACCGTGCTCTACCTGCTCGGGATCACGCGCGAGGAGGTCGAGGCCGCGGACGGCGGCGAGGACCTGCTGCACTGAGCCGCCGCCGGTCCGGCGCGGCGCGGAGGGCCCGGTCGTCCTGGGGACGGCCGGGCCCTCGTGCATATGTACGGAGACCGGTGCGTACGCACGAGGACCCGGGGGCGTACGTACGGAGACCGGTGCGTACGGGAGGGGTGCGGCCCTCGTCAGTCGTGCGGGGTCCAGAAGTCGACGAGCGTGCCGACGCCGTGCTCGACCGACTTCCAGGAGCCGTCGAAGGCGAGGACGGCGAAGGCGGAGGTCGGGAAGCCGCTGCGGTTCATACGGGACCCGGCGTCGCCCTCGGCCCGGCCCGCGAGGGCGTCGGCGAGGGCGTGCACGCCGGGGTTGTGGCCGATGACCAGGAGGTCGGAGACCTCGTCCGGGACGTCGTTGAGCAGGGCGATGAGGTCGCCGAGCGAGGCCTCGTACAGCCGGTCCTCGTACACGGTCCTGGGGCGCTCCGGCAGTTCGTGCACGACGAGCTTCCAGGTCTCGCGGGTTCTGACGGCGGTCGAGCAGAGGGCCAGGTCGAAGCCGATACCGGTCTCGGCGAGCCTGCGGCCCGCGACGGGGGCGTCCGAGCGGCCTCGTTCGGCCAGGGGCCGCTCGTGGTCGGACACCTGGGGCCAGTCTGCCTTCGCGTGCCGGAGCAGCACGATCCTGCGGGGTGTATCGACGCTCATGGTCCACAGCTTCGCACGAAACCGTCCGCTCCGACTCAGAGAGGGAGCGTTTGCCGGACTTGCTCCAGGAGCCGTCCGACCGTCGGGTCTCCCCCGGTCGCGCGGGCCTCTCCCGGCCCGGTCATGAGCAGCAGGAGGGCGACGAACGCGGCCGCCGGGAGGGCGAGGGCCCACCAGGACAGCCGGGTGTCGACACCGGTCGCCGTGGTGCTGGTGCCGCTGCGCGTACGGACCGACATGGCCGCCTCCGTGGATGGGTCTCCGCTTTCGCCGTCGTCTCCCAACGTACGGAGCGCGGAGACGGCGGCCCATCCGGTGATCCACCCACTAGACCCTGAGACCCGCCCCCTAGGGGATGCGGGGGTTGTCCCCCCTGCCGGAAGGTCACGGGGGGGAGGTTCATAGGGCGGGATTCACGGAGCGGGACTCACTGGGCGGGGCTCAGGGAGCGGCGATGGAGGCGATGACGCCGATGACGACGGTGATGGCGATCATCGCGCCGAACACGGCGAGCAGCTTCTTCTGGCCGTTCGGGGGGTTGGGTTCGAGGACTGGCATGGGAACAGTCTCGCATCTCAGCATTCGTCCTCGACCGTCCGGTCCCGGCCCGCGAGGATTCCGACGATCATCTGAGGCACCATCAGGCCCCCCATGAGCGCGATGGGCAGTCCCCAGCCGCCGCTGTGCTGGTAGAGCACGCCGACCAGGAGGGGGCCGGGGATGGAGATGAGGTAGCCGACGCTCTGGGCGAAGGCGGAGAGGCGGACGACGCCGGTGCCGGTGCGCGAGCGCATGCCGATCATGGTGAGGGCGAGCGGGAAGGCGCAGTTGGAGACGCCGAGCAGCACCGCCCAGACCCAGGCTCCGGCGGCCGGGGCGAGGAAGAGGCCGGTGTAGCCGCCGAGGCCGCACAGGGCGAGGGCGACGACGATCGGGCCCTGGGTCTTCATGCGGGTGGCGAGCCGGGGGATGACGAAGGCGAGCGGGACGCCCATGACCATGGTGACGGCGAGGAGCACGCCCGCGGTGGAGGCGGGGACGCCGGCGTCGCGGAAGATCTGCGGCATCCAGCCCATGGTGATGTAGGCGCCGGTGGCCTGGAGGCCGAAGAAGGCGCCGAGGGCCCAGGCGGTGCGGCTGCGGGTGACGCGGGGCGCGGCCTGGACCGGGGCTTCGGCGGCGGCCGCGGCCCCCGTTTCCGTACGGGAGGTGCGGGAGGCACGGGAAACGCCGGAGACGCGGTCGTGGTCGCGGTCGCGCAGGAGCGGGAGCCAGGGCAGGACGGCGAGGGCGGCGAGGATCGCCCAGACGCCGAGGCCGAGGCGCCAGTCGCCGCCGAGGGCGTCGGTCAGGGGGACGGTCGCGGCGGCGGCCACGGAGGTGCCGAGGGCGAGCGCCATGGAGTAGAGGCCGGTCATGGTGCCGACGCGGTCGGGGAAGTACCGCTTGACGATGACGGGCATCAGGACGTTGCTGACGGCGATGCCCATGAGGGCGAGGGCGCTGGCGGCGAGGAAGGCGGCGGTGCCGCCGGCGAGGGGCCGCAGGACGAGGCCCGTGAAGATCGCGGCCATGCCCGCGCAGACGACGGCGGCGGGGCCGAAGCGGCGGGCGAGGCGCGGGGCGGTGATGCCGAAGACCGCGAAGCAGAGCGGCGGCACGGAGGTGAGGACGCCGGCGACGGTGCCGCTCATGTGGAGGCCCTCGCTGACCTCTTCGAGGAGGGCGCCGAGGCTGGTGATGGCGGGGCGCAGGTTGAGCGCGGCCAGGACGAGTCCGACGGTGACCGCGACGAGGAACCGGCGCCGGTCCGGGGCGGGCGGGGTGGCCGGGGAGGCCGGGCCGGTCCGGGTTGCCGGGTCGGTCCGGGTGGCCGAACCGGTCTGAGCGGCCGGAAGCTCCGTACCGGCGGGGCGGGCGTGGTCCGGTGCGGGAGAATCCCCGGCGGTGGCGGCCGGTCGGGCGGCGTGGTCGAGGGTCTTCGGCTCGTCGGGCATGGAGCCATCATAGAATCATGGGATGATTGGTTGTCCAATCTCGAACGAATGGGAAGGTGCCTCCATGGCCCTCGGCCACCCCCGGCGCGCAGGTCTCTCCGACCAGGTGATCGCCGAGCTGCGGAACCAGATCACCTCCGGCGAGTGGCCGGTGGGTTCGCGCATCCCGACCGAGCCCGAGCTGGTCGAGCAGCTGGGCGTGGCCCGCAACACGGTGCGCGAGGCGGTCCGCGCGCTCGCGCACAACGGGCTGCTCGACATCCGGCAGGGCTCCGGCACGTACGTGGCCGCCACCAGCGAGCTGGCGGGCGTCATGCACCGGCGCTTCGCGGGCTCCGACCCCCGGCACGTCGCCGAGCTGCGCTCGACGCTGGAGTCCGCCGCCGCGCGGTTCGCGGCGGAGCGGCGCACGGAGCGGGACCTCAAGCAGCTCGACGCCCTGCTCGTACGGCGCGAGGAGGCGTGGGGGACGGGGGACGCGGAGCGGTTCGTGACCGCCGACGCGGCCTTCCACCACGCGGTCGTCGCCGCCTCGGGCAACGAGGTCCTCACCGAGCTCTACGCGGACCTGGGCGATCTGCTGCGGCAGTGGCTGCGGGACGACGTGGGGCAGGAGCTGCGGCCGGAGAACCACATGGACCACGCGCGCCTGGTGGACGCGATCCGCGAGGGCGACGCGGAGCGGGCGGGCGCGGAGGCGGCCGGCTACCCCTTCATGTGCCTGCGGAGCCCGGCGCCGGAGCGGCGGACGGATCCGGGTCCGCCGGCTGGTGCGTGATCCAGGCGGACCGGACCTCCTTCCAGCAGCGGCCGGTGAGCTGGGCGTAGTCGGCGGGGCCGACGTCCACGGGGGCGCTGTCGGTGTCGACGTCCCACCACTGCTCGCACTCGACGTGGAGGCGGACCCGGTCGGTGCGCGGGTACGGGTTCTGACAGTGGGCCGTGACGCGGGAGCCCTCGACGTCGGTGCGGCAGGAGGCACCGAAGTTCTCCGGTTCCCCGGCGGCCGGGGCGGGCCGCTCCCGGGCCGGGGCGGGTGCCGCGCGCACCTCGGCGGCGAGGGCGACCCCGGTCAGCAGCACGGCGACCGAGGCGAACGCCCCGAATCCGTGACGTATCGCGCGCATGCCCGTACCTCCTCCCCGTCAGCAGCAGACCTTCACGCTCTGCACCAGTCTGGGGTCGTTCGGGCTACTTTTCGAGTCGAGTGTTCGATTTCGGCGTTCGGGAGACGGAGAAGGGCCGCGCGCACCGCCCCCGGGGGGCGGGCACACGGCCCTTCTCGTACGTACGGCAGGCGTCAGGCGCCGATCGCGTGCAGACCGCCGTCGACGTGGATGATCTCGCCCGTCGTCTTCGGGAACCAGTCGGAGAGCAGCGCGACGATGCCGCGGCCGGCCGGCTCCGGGTCGGTGAGGTCCCACTCCAGCGGGGAGCGGCTGTCCCAGACGGAGGCCAGCCCGTCGAAGCCCGGGATGGACTTGGCGGCCATCGAGCCGAGCGGGCCCGCCGAGATCAGGTTGCAGCGGATGTCCTGCTTGCCCAGGTCACGGGCCATGTAGCGGCTGGTGGCCTCCAGGGCGGCCTTGGCCGGGCCCATCCAGTCGTACTGCGGCCAGGCGTACTGCGCGTCGAAGGTGAGGCCGACGACGGAGCCGCCCTCGCTCATCAGCGGCAGCAGCGCCATCGTCAGGGACTTCAGGGAGAAGGCCGAGACGTGCATCGCGGTGGCGACGGACTCGAACGGCGTGTTGAGGAAGTTGCCGCCGAGCGCGTCCTGCGGGGCGAAGCCGATCGAGTGCACGACGCCGTCGAGGCGGTCGCCGAGGTGCTCGCGGACCTGGCCCTCCAGACGCGCGAGGTGCTCGTCGTTGGAGACGTCGAGCTCCAGGACCTTGACGTTCTCGGGCCGGGGCAGCTTCTTGGCGATGCGCTCGGTCAGCGTCGGCCGGGGCCAGGCCGTGAGGATGATCTCCGCACCCTGCTCCTGGGCCAGCTTCGCGGTGTGGAAGGCGATGGAGGACTCCATCAGCACACCGGTGATGAGGATGCGCTTGCCCTCGAGGATTCCACTCATGGTGATCAGTGACCCATGCCCAATCCGCCGTCAACCGGGATGACGGCTCCAGTGATGTACGCGGCGTCGTCGGAGGCGAGGAACCTCACCGCGGCGGCGACCTCCTCGGGCCGCGCGTACCGGCCCAGCGGCACCTGGGACACGATGCCCGCGCGCTGCTCGTCGCTGAGCACCGCGGTCATGTCGGTGTCGACGAAGCCGGGGGCGACGACGTTGAAGGTGATGTTGCGGGAGCCCAGCTCGCGCGCGAGGGAGCGGGCGAAGCCGACCAGACCGGCCTTGGAGGCCGCGTAGTTGGCCTGGCCCGCGGAACCGAGGAGGCCGACGACCGAGGAGATCAGGACGACGCGGCCCTTCTTGGCGCGCAGCATCCCGCGGTTGGCCCGCTTGACGACCCGGAAGGTGCCGGTGAGGTTGGTGTCGACGACGGAGGTGAAGTCCTCCTCGGACATGCGCATGAGGAGCTGGTCCTTCGTCACGCCGGCGTTGGCCACGAGGACCTCCACCGGGCCGTGCTTCTCCTCGATCTCCTTGTACGCCTGCTCCACCTGCTCGCCGTCGGTGATGTCGCACTTCACGGCCAGGCAGCCCAGCTCGGCCAGGGCGGCCGGCGGCTCGCCGGAGCGGTACGTGAACGCGACCTTGTCGCCGGCCTCGGCGAACGCGCGGGCGATGGCGAGGCCGATGCCCCGGTTTCCTCCGGTGACGAGAACCGAGCGGCTCAACGGATCACCCTTTCGATAGCGGTCTGGTAGCCGAAAACCTATCTGCATCGCTCCCGACATGAGGAATCGACCTCCGACAGTGGCGTACGGGCCGCACTGTCGGGTCCCTACAGCTCGGAGGTCCCGGAGGGCGACCGGCCGGCGGCCCGCCGCCGGGTCCGCGCGGGGTGCGTTCCGGGGCGCGGGAGGCGTGGTCCCGGGCGGAGGACCCCGCTCCCCGACCGCCGGGCCGCCGGGCGGGGAGCGCGGTCCGGGGCGCGGCCGGACCGCCCGGCGGGTACCGGCTCGCCTTGTGTCGTTGCCCCAATGCCCGGCACGCGGTGGCCGGTTGGGACCGGTTCCGCCGAGGGCGCACGCCAATGCGACGCCCCGACCGCCCCTCCCGTGATTGACTTCCCGGGCAGTTCCGTGACCGTCCCGCGAGACCGTCTTCCGAGTCTTCCGATCACCGAGAGCGAGGCCGCTCGTGGTCCATCAGATCGACCCTTCGTTCGTCGCGCTGCCCCTTCGGGCACTCGCCGACGCGGCGCTCGCCCGAGCGCGCGCGCTGGGTGCCGAGCACGCCGACTTCCGCCTGGAGCGGGTGCGCAGCGCCTCGTGGCGACTGCGCGACGCCAAACCGTCCGGATCCTCCGACACCACGGACCTCGGCTACGCGGTGCGGGTGGTGCACGGCGGGGCCTGGGGATTCGCCTCCGGGGTCGACCTGACCATGGACGGGGCGGCCCGGGTCGCCTCGCAGGCGGTCGCCATGGCCAAGCTGTCGGCGAAGGTGATCGCGGCGGCCGGTTCCGACGAGAGGGTGGAGCTGGCGGCGGAGCCGGTGCACGAGGACAAGGTGTGGATCTCCTCGTACGAGATCGACCCCTTCTCCGTGCCCTCCGAGGAGAAGAGCGCCCTGCTCGCCGACTGGAGCGCGCGGCTGCTGCGGGCGGAGGGCGTGGCGCACGTGGACGCGTCGCTGCTCACCATCCATGAGAACAAGTTCTACGCGGACACGGCCGGGACCGTGACCACCCAGCAGCGCGTGCGGCTGCACCCGCAGCTCACGGCGGTGGCCGTGGACGGGACGACCGGCGAGTTCGACTCGATGCGGACGATCGCGCCGCCGGCCGGGCGCGGCTGGGAGTACCTGACCGGCACGGGCTGGGACTGGGACAAGGAGCTGGACGAGATCCCGGCGCTGCTCGCCGAGAAGATGCGGGCGCCGAGCGTCGAGGCGGGGCGGTACGACCTGGTCGTGGACCCGTCGAACCTGTGGTTGACCATCCACGAGTCGATCGGGCACGCCACCGAGCTGGACCGGGCCCTGGGCTACGAGGCGGCCTACGCGGGCACCTCGTTCGCCACCTTCGACCAGCTGAACAAGCTGACGTACGGCTCCTCGATCATGAACGTGACGGGTGACCGGACCGCCGAGCACGGGCTCGCGACCATCGGCTACGACGACGAGGGCGTCGAGGCGCAGTCCTGGGACCTGGTGAAGGACGGCACGCTCGTCGGCTACCAGCTGGACCGGCGGATCGCGCGGCTCACCGGCCTGGGCCGGTCGAACGGCTGCGCCTTCGCGGACTCCCCCGCGCACGTGCCGGTGCAGCGGATGGCGAACGTCTCGCTCCGGCCGGACCCGGGCGGCCTGTCGACGGAGGACCTGATCGGGGGCGTGGAGCGGGGGATCTACGTGGTCGGCGACCGGTCCTGGTCGATCGACATGCAGCGGTACAACTTCCAGTTCACCGGGCAGCGCTTCTTCCGCATCGAGAACGGGCGGCTCGCCGGGCAGCTGCGGGACGTCGCGTACCAGGCGACGACCACGGACTTCTGGGGCTCGATGGAGCAGGTCGGCGGCCCGCAGACGTACGTCCTCGGCGGCGCCTTCAACTGCGGCAAGGCCCAGCCGGGCCAGGTCGCCGCCGTCTCGCACGGCTGCCCCTCCGCCCTCTTCCGGGGTGTCAACATCCTCAATACGACGCAGGAGGCCGGTCGATGAGCCGCGTCAGCAAGCCGTACGAGATCGTCGAGCGGGCCCTGGAGCTGTCCCGGGCCGACGGGTGCGTCGTCATCGCGGACGAGGAGTCGTCGGCCAATCTGCGCTGGGCCGGGAACGCGCTGACGACGAACGGCGTGACCCGGGGCCGTACGCTCACGGTGATCGCGACCGTCGACGGCGCGCGGGGGACCGCCTCCGGCGTCGTGTCCCGGTCCGCCGTGACCGTCGAGGACCTGGAGCCCCTGGTGCGGGCCGCCGAGGACGCCGCCCGGTCCGCCGGTCCCGCCGAGGACGCGCAGCCGCTGGTGGAGAACGTGTCCGCCTCCCCCGACTTCACGGACGCCCCGGCGGAGACCTCCTCCGCGGTCTTCGGGGACTTCGCGCCCGCGCTCGGCGAGGCCTTCGCCCGGGCCCGGGCCGGCGGCCGCGAGCTGTACGGCTTCGCCCACCACCAGCTGACCTCCACCTACCTGGGCACGTCGACGGGGCTGCGGCTCCGCCACGACCAGCCGAACGGCACCCTGGAGCTGAACGCCAAGTCCCCCGACCGCACGCGCTCGGCCTGGGCGGGGCGCGCGACGCGGGACTTCAAGGACGTCGACCCGGCGGCGCTCGACGCCGACCTCGCGGTCCGGCTCGGCTGGGCGGAGCGGCGGATCGAACTGCCCGCCGGGCGGTACGAGACGCTGCTGCCGCCGACCGCCGTGGCCGACCTGCTGATCTACCAGCAGTGGAACGCCGCCGCCCGGGACGCGGTGGAGGGCCGTACGGTCTTCTCCAAGCCCGGCGGCGGCACCCGGCTCGGCGAGACGCTCTCGCAGCTCCCGCTGACGCTGCGCAGCGACCCGAACGAGCCGGGCCTGGAGTCCGCGCCGTTCGTGATCGCGCACTCCTCCGGCGACGACTCGTCCGTCTTCGACAACGGTCTGCCGGTGGGGCCGATCGACTGGGTGCGGGAGGGGAGGCTGGAGCGGCTCGTCACGACCCGGCACTCGTCGGCGCTCACCCGGCTGCCGGTGGCCCCCGCGGCGGGGAACCTGATCCTGGACGGCGGCGGGAAGCGCTCCCTGGAGGAGATGGTGGCCGCCACCGAGCGCGGTCTGCTGCTGACCTGCCTCTGGTACATCCGCGAGGTCGACCCGGCGACGCTGCTGCTCACCGGGCTGACCCGGGACGGCGTCTACCTCGTCGAGAACGGCGAGGTGGTCGGCGAGGTGAACAACTTCCGGTTCAACGAGTCGCCGGTGGACCTGCTGTCACGGGCCTCGGAGGCGGGCCGTACGGAGAAGACGCTGCCGCGCGAGTGGAGCGACTGGTTCACCCGGGCCGCGATGCCCGCCCTGCGGGTGCCGGACTTCAACATGAGCTCGGTCAGCAAGGGGGTCTGACCCGCCTAGACTGGCCCCGGCATCACCCCATCCAACCGAGGAGACGGACGATCGTGACGGACATCGTCGACGAGCTGAAGTGGCGCGGGCTCTTCGCCCAGTCCACCGACGAGGACGCACTGCGCAAGGCTCTCGCGGACGGTCCCGTCACGTTCTATTGCGGTTTCGACCCGACCGCGGCCAGTCTCCACGTCGGCCACCTGGTCCAGGTCCTCACCGTCCGCCGGCTCCAGCGGGCCGGGCACCGGCCGCTGGCGCTGGTCGGCGGGGCCACCGGGCAGATCGGCGACCCGCGGCCGACGGCCGAGCGCACCCTGAACGACCCCGAGACGGTCGCGAACTGGGTGAACCGGCTGCGGACCCAGATCGAGCCGTTCCTCTCCTTCGAGGGGGAGAACGCCGCGGTCATGGTGAACAACCTGGACTGGACCGCCGGCCTCTCGGCGATCGAGTTCCTGCGGGACATCGGCAAGCACTTCCGGGTCAACAAGATGCTGACCAAGGACTCCGTGGCCCGGCGCCTGGAGTCCGAGCAGGGCATCAGCTACACCGAGTTCAGCTACCAGCTCCTCCAGGGCATGGACTTCCTGGAGCTGTACCGCCGCTACGGCTGCGTGCTCCAGCAGGGCGGCTCGGACCAGTGGGGCAACCTGGTGGCCGGGCTGGACCTGATCCACCGCCTGGAGCCGGGGGCCGAGGTCCACGCGCTCGCGACCCCGCTGATGGTCAAGGCGGACGGCACCAAGTTCGGCAAGACCGAGGGCGGGGCCGTCTGGCTGGACCCGGAGATGACCACGCCGTACGCGTTCTACCAGTTCTGGCTGAACGTGGACGACCGGGACATCTCCACGTACATGCGGATCCTCTCCTTCAGGTCCCGCGAGGAGTTGGAGGAGCTGGAGGCGCAGACCGCCGAGCGGCCGCAGGCCCGGGCGGCCCAGCGGGCGCTGGCCGAGGAGCTGACGACCCTGGTGCACGGCGCCGAGCAGTGCGCGGCCGTCGTCGCCGCCTCGAAGGCGCTGTTCGGCCAGGGCGACCTGGCCGGGCTGGACGGTGCGACGCTCGCCGCGGCCCTGTCCGAGCTGCCGCACGCGCGCGTGTCGGAGCTCGGCCAGGTCGTGGACCTGTTCGCCGAGGTCGGCCTGGTGGCGAGCAAGTCGGCGGCGCGCCGCACGGTGAAGGAGGGCGGGGCGTACGTGAACAACGTGAAGGTCACCGCCGAGGACGCCGAGGTGTCGGCGGACGACCTGCTGCACGGGCGCTGGCTGGTGCTGCGGCGCGGCAAGAAGAACCTGGCGGCGATCGAGTTCACCGGCGCCTGACGCCCCCAGGACACGACCGGAGGCCCGGTACGGCACACCACGTGCCGTACCGGGCCTCCCGGCTCTTCGTGTGCTCGCCGGCCTCAGGCCCGCCGCCTGTTGCCCTTCATCGAGGCCCAGAGCATGTCGCCCAGGCCGACGACGACGACCGCGCCGATCAGCTGGAGCAGATGGCGGATCCAGTCGATGCCCTTGGTGTCGTTCACCCCGATCCAGGTCGCGACCGCGTTTCCGAGGACGCTGCCGAGGATGCCGAACACCACCGTCAGCCAGAGCGGGATCTGCTGCTTGCCCGGCAGGATCGCCTTCGCGATCAGACCGAGGACGAGACCCACGATGATCGCCCACAACCAACCCATTGTCGCCTCCTTGTACGCATGTGGGCCCAGTCTCGGCCTTCGCGTCATACGCCGCATGTCGGACAGCGCCATACGTGCCCCGGTCTCGTCCGTGCCGGAGGGCGGGCGTACCGTGGAACCAGGTCCGGACCGGGGTGGGTCCGGCGCGACCGGTGGGTGGTGAGCGGTGATGCCGAAGCGTGGCGGAGCCGAGGTCTTCCGGATCACGGGAGCCCGGCAGGGGCTCGCCGAGGACGTCCGGGGGCGGCAGCGGAGGTACGTCATCTCGATGACGGTCCGGACGCTCTCCGTGATCGCCGCCGCGGTGCTGTGGAACGTCGAGCGGCACGTGGCGGTCGTGGCGCTCGCCCTGGGCATCCTGCTGCCCTATGTGGCCGTGGTGATCGCCAACGCGGGGCGCGAGTCGCCCCCGTCCCTTCCCTCCACGTTCGTACCGGCTCCGGTGCGGCCCGCGCTCGACGCGGGAGAGCCGGCCGCCGACCCGGAACCGGACCGCCCGGACGGCCGGAACTGATCACCGAGCGTGGCCGGGAACCTCAAGAAAAGCTCAGATCAATCATGAAGTTCCAGTGCACCGCACCCCATGTGCCGTGACATACTGCCTACGCGCTCCGCATCCCCCGTCGGAGCGACGGACCGATGCCGGGCAGCTCCCCCCGTGGCTGCTCGGCATCGCCCTTGCTGGACAATGACCGGGTGATCATGGGTCCAGTGAGCGAAGAGAAGCCGATCTGTTCCGCCAAGGGCTGCCGCGCCGACGCCGTCTGGGTGCTCGCGTGGAACAACCCCAAGCTGCACACGCCGGAGCGGCGCAAGACGTGGCTCGCGTGCGAGGAGCACCGCGAGCACCTCTCGCAGTTCCTGGGCGTACGGGGCTTCCTCAAGGACGTCGTGCCGCTGGCCGACTGGGAGTCGGCCGCCCCTTAGGGCCCGTCCGGCGGCTCGGGGGCCGGAACCCCCGAGCCCTCGGAACGGGTTCTCAGCCGCCGATCGCCGACATCGGGCGGTCGGGCTGGAGGAAGCTCGGGTCGTCGAGGCCGGAGCCGGCCTTCTTGCCCCACATGGCCTTCTTCCAGATCTCCGCGACCTCGGCGTCCCCCGCCTCCGAGCGGAGCGCGGCCCGCAGGTCGGTCTCCTCGGTGGCGAAGAGGCAGGTGCGGACCTGTCCGTCGGCGGTGAGCCGGGTGCGGTCGCAGGCCCGGCAGAACGGGCGGGTGACGGAGGCGATGACGCCGACCGTGTGCGGTCCGCCGTCGACGACCCAGCGCTCGGCGGGGGCGGAGCCGCGCTCCTCGGCGCCCTCAGGGGTCAGGGCGAAGCGGGTCCGCAGGGACTCCAGGATGTCCCCCGCGGTGATCATGCCGTCGCGCTTCCAGCCGTGCTGGGCGTCGAGCGGCATCTGCTCGATGAAGCGGAGCTCGTACCCCTCCTCGATCGCCCAGGCCAGCAGGTCGGGGGCCTCGTCGTCGTTGAGTCCGGGCATCAGGACGGCGTTGACCTTGACCGGGACGAGGCCGGCGTCGCGGGCGGCGGCCATGCCGTCGAGGACGTCCCGGTGCCGGTCGCGGCGGGTGAGGGTCTTGAAGACGTCGGGGCGCAGGGTGTCGAGCGAGACGTTGACCCGGTCGAGACCCGCGGCCTTCAGGGCGGTCGCGGTGCGCTTGAGCCCGATGCCGTTGGTGGTGAGGGACATCCGGGGGCGGGGCTCCAGGGCCGCGCAGCGCTCGACGATCCCGACGAGGCCGGGGCGGAGCAGCGGTTCGCCGCCGGTGAAGCGGACCTCGGTGACGCCGAGGTCGGTGACCGCGATGCGGATGAGCCGGACGATCTCGTCGTCCGTGAGGAGATCCGGCTTGGCGAGCCACTGGAGGCCCTCTTCCGGCATGCAGTAGGTGCAACGCAGGTTGCACCGGTCCGTGAGCGAGACGCGCAGGTCGGTGGCGACCCGCCCGAAGGTGTCGATGAGCACGGTGGGCCCCCTCCCCGTCTGTGGATCGGTTCGTTTCGATCGCCTGTCACGAGCCTACGCGAGTGGTCCGACATCGAGCAGGGCAGATTGTCACGAGGACCGGCGCGGCCGCGTCGTAGAACTCTACGACGCGGCCGGCCGCGGTGGGCGGAACGTATACGGTTCAGTGCGCTCCGACACCGGTGAGGGACTTGACCTCCAGCTCCGCGTACTTGCCCTTGTCCGGCTCCTCCTTGGAGAGGACCGAGCCGAGCCAGCCGAGCAGGAAGCCGAGCGGGATGGAGACGAGCCCCGGGTTCTCCAGCGGGAACCAGTAGAAGTCGACGCCCTTGAACATCGAGGTCGGCTTGCCGGAGACGACCGGCGAGAACAGCACCAGGACGACGGCGGAGACCAGACCGCCGTAGATCGACCACAGGGCGCCCCGGGTGGTGAACCGCTTCCAGAAGAGGGAGTACAGGATCGTCGGCAGGTTGGCGGAGGCGGCGACCGCGAAGGCGAGGGCGACCAGCCCTGCGACGTTGAGGTCGCGGGCGAGGGCGCCGAGCGCGATGGAGACGACGCCGATGAGGACGGTCGCCCAGCGGGCGGCCCGCATCTCCTCCTTCTCGGTGGCCTTTCCGCGCCGGATGACGTTGGCGTAGATGTCGTGCGCGAAGGACGACGAGGAGGCCAGGGTCAGGCCGGCGACGACGGCGAGGATGGTCGCGAAGGCGACGGCCGAGATGACGGCGAGGAGGATCGCGCCGCCCGTGGAGCCGGCTCCGCCGCCGATCTCCAGGGCCGCGAGCGGGGCCGCGGTGTTGCCGGCCTTGTTGGAGGCGACGATGTCGGCGTTCTCGAGCAGGGCGGCGGCGCCGAAGCCGAGGACGATCGTCATCAGGTAGAAGGCGCCGATGATGCCGATGGCCCAGTTGACCGACTTCCGGGCGGCCTTGGCGGTCGGGACCGTGTAGAAGCGGATCAGGATGTGGGGCAGGCCGGCGGTGCCGAGGACGAGCGCGATGCCGAGCGAGAGGAAGTCCAGCTTCGAGGTCGCGGTGGCGCCGTACTTGAGGCCGGGCTCCAGGAAGGCCTGGCCCTTGCCGCTGTTGGTGGCGGCCGCGCCGAGCAGCTCCGACAGGTTGAAGTGGAACTTCCACAGGATGAGGAAGGTGATCAGGAGCGTGCCCGCGATGAGCAGCACGGCCTTGACCATCTGCACCCAGGTGGTGCCCTTCATGCCGCCGATGGTCACGTACACGATCATCAGGACGCCGACGAGGGCGACGATCGCGACCTTGCCGCCGTCGCTGGTGATGCCGAGGAGCAGCGAGACGAGGACGCCCGCCCCGGCCATCTGCGCGAGCAGGTAGAAGATCGAGACGACGATGGTGGAGGTGCCGGCGGCGGTGCGGACCGGACGCTGGCGCATCCGGTAGGCGAGGACGTCGCCCATGGTGAAGCGGCCGGAGTTGCGCAGCGGTTCGGCGACCAGGAGCAGGGCGACGAGCCAGGCGACGAGGAAGCCGATCGAGTAGAGGAAGCCGTCGTAGCCGAAGAGGGCGATGGCGCCGGCGATGCCGAGGAAGGACGCGGCGGACATGTAGTCGCCGGAGATCGCCAGGCCGTTCTGGAAGCCGGTGAACTGGCGTCCGCCGGCGTAGAAGTCGGCGGCGCTGCGGGTCTGCCGGCCGGCCCACACGGTGATGACGAGCGTGGCGATCACGAAGGCGCCGAACAGGGCGATGATCAGGGGCCGGTGCTCGCTGGTGGCGTTGTCCGCCGCGAGCAGGACGGGGTTGCTCATGCGTCGCCCTCCATACGGGACTTGATGGCCTCGGCCTTGGGGTCGAGCCGGTTCGCCGCGTGCCGCGCGTAGAGCCAGGCGATGACGAAGGTGGTGAGGAACTGGCCGAGGCCCAGGACCAGCGCCACGTTGATGTTGCCGAAGACCTTGGTCCCCATGAAGCCGCCCGCGTAGTTGGAGAGCAGCACGTACAGCAGGTACCAGGCGATGAAGGCGAGGGTGAGGGGGAAGGCGAACGAGCGGTGGGCACGGCGCAGTTCGCCGAACTCCTCGCCCTGCTGCACCTCGACGAACTGCTCCGTGGTGGGTGACGCGGGGCCCCGGGGGGTCTCCGTGTCGTTTCGGGCTGGCGGCGGTGCTTCGGTAGCCACGGACTCTCCTCGTGACGCGCGGGCGGACGGCTGGGTCGAAGGGGGCCTCACCGGGGGTACGGGAGCCGGGGCTCCGGGGGGAGCCCTCCCCTGCACAACGGCACGGAGGAGGAAGCGAAGCGGTTCACCCCGAGGATTTTCTCGGGCAGATCTTCATGAAGTCTTCTCAACTCATTGATGGGACGGGAAGATCAGCGATAGCTTCACTCGTCATGCACCTGCCCGCGCGCAAACCCGCGCGCGAGCAGTACATACGGATGATGTGGAGAACCCATGGCTCATCTGGGATCGAGGCGTGGCCGAGCTCTCGCTCTGCCCGTCGGCCTCGCGCTCACGGCCTCGCTCGGCTTCCTTCCCTCCGGCGCCTCGGCGGCGGAGCTGAGCGACGCCCCGGTCGCCGCCGTGGCGACGGACGGGCCGAAGCTGTCGTACGTCGTGAACGTCGACGGGGGCCGTTCGACCGCCAAGTCGGTGAAGAAGGCGATAGCCGCCGCCGGCGGCACGGTCGTCGTCTCGTACGACCGGATAGGCGTGGTCGTCGTCCACTCGCAGAACCCCGAGTTCGCGCGGCAGATACGCAAGGCGCGCGGCGTGGTGTCGGCCGGTGCGACCCGCACCGCCCCGCTCTCCGTGCAGACCGACACCTCCGTCGGCAGCGACGCGCAGGTGCTGACCGAGGCCGAGGCCAAGGCCGCCGCGGCCCGCGCGACCGACGAGCAGGACGCGCTCGAGCCCCTGCAGTGGGACCTCCCGGCGATCAAGGCCGACAAGGCGCACCAGCGGACGCTGGGCAGCAAGCGCGTGACCGTCGGCGTCATCGACACGGGCGTGGACGACACCCACCCGGACCTGGCGCCGAACTTCAGCGCCGCGAAGTCCGCCAACTGCGTGTCCGGCAAGGCGGACACCACCCCCGGCTCGTGGCGGCCGAACGCGGGCGAGAGCGACCACGGCACGCACGTCGCCGGCACGATCGCCGCCGCGAAGAACGGGATCGGCGTCACCGGCGTCGCGCCGGGCGTGAAGCTCGCCGGCATCAAGGTGTCCACCCCGGACGGCTTCTTCTACACGGAGGCCGTGGTCTGCGGCTTCGTGTGGGCGGCCGAGCACGGCATCGACATCACGAACAACAGCTACTACACCGACCCGTGGATGTTCGCGTGCAAGAACGACGCGGACCAGAAGGCCCTCATCGAGGCCGTCACCCGCGCCACCCGCTACGCGGAGCGCAGGGGCACGGTCAACGTGGCGGCGGCCGGCAACTCCTCGTTCGACCTGGCGGCCGACTCGATCGTCGACGACAGCAGCCCGAACGACTCCACGCCGGGCGGCCGGACCATCGACCCGAAGGAGTGCCTGGACTACCCGGCGATGCTCCCCGGTGTCGTCACGGTCTCCGCGACCGGCGCCAAGGACCTGAAGGCGTCCTACTCCAACTACGGCCGCGGCGTGATCGACATCGCCGCGCCCGGCGGTGACCGCACCGAGTACCAGACCCCGGACGCCCCGGCGGTCAACGGCCGGATCCTGTCGACCACGGTCAACGGCGGTTACAACTACAAGGCCGGCACGTCGATGGCCTCGCCGCACGCGGCGGGCGTCCTGGCGCTCATCAAGTCGAGGCACCCGCACGCGGGCCCGGCGGCGCTCAAGGCCCTGCTGTACGCGCAGGCCGACCGGCTCGCCTGCACCGACCCGTACGACATCAACGGCGACGGCAAGGTCGACGCGGTCTGCGAGGGCGGCAAGAACAAGAACGGCTTCTACGGGGCCGGTCTGATCGACGCGCTCGACGCGGTCCGCCGGTAACCGGCGGCTCTGGGGCCTGTCCGCCGGACAGGCCCCGGGGGCCCCGGTGCGGTACGCCGCGCCGGGGCCCTCGCGCGTGGTGCCGGTCGCCGCGGTGGGGATCATGGGCACCATGGACACGACGGTGCGCACGGGTACGGAGTTGTTGTGGGCGGCCCTCGGCGGTGATCCCGCCCTGGTCGACCGGGTGTCGTTCACGGGGCCCCCGGGGCTGCTGCCGGCCCGGCTGCCGGTGATGGACCTGGCACGGGCGTCGGTCGCCGTGGCGGGGCTCGCGGCGGTCGAGCGGGCGGGGCTCCCGGGGCCCGTTCGGGTGGACGACGGGGCCGTGGCCACCGCCTTCACGAGCGAGCGGCACCTGCGGATCGACGGACGGGCGCCGGTGAGCTTCGCGCCCCTGTCGCGGTTCTGGCGGGCGGCGGACGGCTGGGTCCGCACCCACGCCAACTACCCGCACCACCGGGCGGCGCTGCTCGCCGCCCTCGGCGTGCCGCCCGGGTCGCCGGAGGACGCGGCGGCCGAGGACGTGGCGGCGGCGATCGGGGAGCGGACGGCCGTCGGGGTGGAGACGGCGGTGTACGGGGCCAGGGGCCTGGCGGTCGCCCTGCGCACGCCCGGGGAGTGGGCGGCGCACCCGCAGGGCCGGGAGGTGGCGGCGCGGCCGCTGCTGACCCGGGAGCGGCTCGACGAGGCGCCGCCCCGGCCGCGTTCGGGGCCCCTGCGGGTCCTGGACCTGACCCGGGTGCTCGCAGGGCCGGTGGCGACCCGGACGCTCGCGCTGCTCGGCGCGGACGTGCTGCGGATCGACCCGCCGGGCCGTCCGGAGCTGCCGGACCAGCACGCGGAGACGAACGTCGGGAAGCGGACGTCCGTCCTCGACCTGGAGCGGCCCTCGGACCGGCGTACCTTCGACGGACTCCTCGACGCGGCGGACGTGCTGGTGACCGGCTACCGGCCGGGCGCGCTCGACCGCTTCGACCTCCACCGCCCGGGGCTCGTCACGGCCCGGGTCTCGGCCTGGGGCGAGGACGGGCCGTGGGGCGGGCGGCGCGGCTTCGACTCCCTGGTGCAGGCGGCGACCGGGATCGGCGTCGTGGAGGGCTCGGCGGAGGAGCCGGGGGCGCTGCCCGCACAGGCCCTGGACCACGGCACCGGCTATCTGCTCGCGGCGGCGGTCCTGCGGTCGCTGACCGAGCGGGACCGGGACGGCGGCACCCGGCTTGTCCGGCTCGCCCTCGCGCGGACGGGCCACTGGCTGACGCACGCGCTGCCCGCGTACGACCCCGAGCGGTACCTCGTCGAGTCGGAGGGCCCGCTCGGGCGGCTGCGGCACGCGCTGTCCCCGGTCGCGTACGAGGGCGGCCCGGCGGGCTGGTCGCGACCGCCGGGCCTGCCGGGCGCGGACGCGCCGGTGTGGACGGGGACTACGGCTTGACGAGGACCTTGAGGGCGGTGCGCTCGTCCATGGCCCGGTAGCCGTCGGGGACGCCGTCGAGGCCGACGGTCAGGTCGAAGACCGGGGAGGGGTCGATCGTGCCGTCGAGGACGTCCGGGAGGAGTTCCGGGATGTACGCGCGCACGGGGGCGACGCCGCCGCGCAGGGCGATGTTCCGGTTGAACATGACGGACAGGTCGAGGCCGGTGCCGCTGCCGTGCGGGACGCCGACGTAGCCGATGGACCCGCCGTCGCGGGCGACGGCGACGGCGGTGCGCATGGACTGCTCGGTGCCGACGGCCTCGATGACGCCGTGGGCGCCCTGGCCGCCGGTGAGTTCGCGGACGGCGGCCTCGGCGGCCTCCCCGCGCTCGGCGACGACGTCGGTGGCGCCGAAGGCACGGGCGATGTCGGTGCGCGCGGTGTGCCGGCCGAGCGCGATGATCCGCTCGGCGCCGAGCCGCTTGGCCGCGAGGACGCCGCAGAGGCCGACGGCGCCGTCGCCGACGACGGCGACGGTGGAGCCGGGCCGCACGCCGGCGCCGAGGGCGGCGTGGTGGCCGGTGCCCAGGACGTCGGAGAGGGCGAGCAGCGCGGTCAGGAGCCGGTCGTCGGAGGCCGCCTCGGCGGGCAGCTTGACGAGGGTGCCGTCGGCGAAGGGGACGCGGACGGCCTCGCCCTGGCCGCCGTCGGAGCCCACGGAGCCCCAGAAGCCACCGCGCGGGCAGGAGGTCTGGAGGCCCTCGGCGCAGTACGCACAGGTGCCGTCGGACCAGACGAAGGGGGCGACGACGAGGTCTCCCCTGCGGAAGCCGCGGACCCCGGCTCCGGCCTCCTCGACGACGCCGAGGAACTCGTGGCCGATCCGCTGGCCCGGCTGCCGGGCGGACTCGCCCCGGTAGGCCCACAGGTCGCTGCCGCAGACGCAGGCGCGCAGGACCCGCAGGACGACGTCCGTGGGGTCCTGGACCACCGGGTCGGGCACGTCCTCCACGCGCAGGTCGAACGGGGCGTGGATGGTGGTGGCGCGCATGGTGGTCGATCCCTGCTGTCAGACGTTTGTACGACTTTCACCGTACATCGCCCGCAGGGCTCCGGTCGTCAGCAGGTACTGCGCCGCGACGTAGGTCAGCATGACCCAGAAGTCGGACGCCGGGAGCCGGGGCCACCCGGCGACGCCGGTGGCGATGAGGGTGTCGGACAGCAGGAAGAGGGCGCCGCCGAGTCCGGCGAGGAGCCCGAGGGAGCTCGCGCGCCAGGCCATGACGGTGAGCAGCAGCGCGTACCCGGCGACCGGGATCCGCAGCCCGGCGGGCAGGTCGGGCCAGAGCGGCACGACGGTGGCGGCGAGGGCGGCCGCGTACAGGGCGCCGAGCGCCGGGGACGCGCGCCGACGGCCGAAGAGGACCAGGTAGCAGACGTGTCCGACGGCGAAGGAGCCCATGCCGGCGAGGAAGGCCCGGTCGGCGTCGGAGAGCAGGAGGACGTCGCCGGCCCAGCCGAACAGGAGCGCGGCGACCAGCGGCTTGGGGGCGCCCCGGCTCACGGCGTACGCGGCGAGCAGGGGCATCAGGAGCGGCTTGGCGACCTGGTGGCCCGGCTCGGCGCCGGCGAGCAGGGAGACCAGGTCGACGGCGGCGGCGAGGGCGAAGGCGACGAGGAGAGCGCGGGAGAGCGCGGTGGCGGGGGCGGTGCCGGAGGGGGCGGCGGGGCCGGCGGTACGGGTGCTCACGCGGTGGTCTCCGCGGCGACGGGTGCGGGCGTCGTGACGGGCCCGGGTGCGGTGACGGGATGCCGTCCCGGGCCGCGGAAGATCCGCCCGGCGCGCTCGCCCCAGCCGCTCGCGGCCCGCACGTCCCGGGCGATGGCGGCGTACTCGTGGGTGGCGACGCGCAGCGGGTTGTACGTCTCGATGTTCTTGGTGAGGCCGTGGACGGGCCGTTCGGTCTCCGCCGCCCAGGAGCCGAACATCCGGTCCCAGAGGATCAGGATGCCGCCGAAGTTCCGGTCCAGGTAGCCGCCCTGCGAGGCGTGGTGGACACGGTGGTGGGACGGGGTGTTGAGGACGTACTCCAGGGGCCGGGGCAGCTTGTCGATGCGCTCGGTGTGGATCCAGAACTGGTAGACGAGGCTGACCGAGGAGCAGAAGGCCACGGCGGCCGGGTGGACGCCCAGCGCGATCATCGGCAGGTAGAACGGCCACGAGGTGAAGCCGGTCCAGGGCTGGCGCAGCGCGGTGGAGAGGTTGAACCTGCGGCTGCTGTGGTGCACGACGTGGGAGGCCCACAGGATCCGGACGACGTGGTGGCCGCGGTGCGACCAGTAGGAGAAGAAGTCCTGGGCGAGCAGCATCAGCGGGATCGTCCACCACAGGACGGGAACGCGGAGCGGGGTGAGCTCGTGGACGGCCGTGTAGACCGCGACGATCGGGATCTTCCACAGGAGGTCGACGAAGAGACTCCCGAGCCCCATGCCGATGCTGGTGGCGGCGTCCTTGGCCTCGTACCCGGCGGCGTCGTCGTCGGGATGGAGCCGGTAGCCGACCATCTCCAGGACGGTCAGCAGGACGAACGCCGGGATGGACCAGAGCACGACATCGGGCAGGTTCGGCATGCGAAGACGGTAGGGGCGCGGGTCGGGGCGTGCCCAGACGTCGTTACCGACATGTATGCGAGACGAGGTGTCAACAGGCTTTGGCGCCTTCCGACAAGGAGCGTCCTCAGACCCCCGCCGCCCCGAGCAGCGACCCCGCTCCGTACGTCACCGCCATCGCCAGGGCCCCGCCCGCCACGTTGCGGAGGACCGCGCGGCCGGCGGGGGCGGCGCCGAGGCGGGCGCTGGACCAGCCGGTGAGGGCGAGGGCCGCGAGGACGGAGAGGACGGTGATCCAGAGGCGGGTGGAGGGCGGGGGCAGGACGATCGCGAGGAGCGGGAGCAGGGCCCCGGCGGTGAAGGCGAGGAAGCTGGCGCCGGCCGCGTGCCAGGGGTTGGTGAGGGCGTCCGGGTCGATGCCCAGCTCCACGCGCGCGTGGGCGCGCAGGGCGTCGCGGGCGGTGAGCTGTTCGGCGGCCTCGCGGGCGACGCCCGGGGAGAGGCCGCGGGCGGCCAGGAGGGCGGCGAGCTCGTCCAGCTCGGCCGCGGGCCGTTCGCGCAGCTCGCGCTTCTCCTGGGCGAGCGCGGCCTTCTCGGAGTCGCGCTGGGTGGAGACCGAGACGTACTCCCCCGCCGCCATCGACATCGAGCCGGCGAGGAGCCCGGAGAGACCGGCCGTGAGCAGCGCGGAGACGGACGCGGTGGCCCCGGCGACGCCGACGACGAGGCCCGCCGTGGAGACGACGCCGTCGTTGGCGCCCAGGACCGCGGCCCGGAGCCAGTTGAGGCGGGAGCCGAGGCCGCCGCCGTGGGCCTCGTCGTGCGCGGCGGGCGCGGAGGACGCGGGAGGCGCGGGGGGTTCGGTCACGTGAGGAGGGTCGCACCCGGCGGGTCACCGGCCCCGGAACGACCCGCCCGGAGCCGGGAGGGGAGGGGAGGAGAAGGAGGGAAGAGAGGGGAGGGCGGGAGCGGGCCCCGGTTCCGGACGGCCTCCGATCCCGGGTAGGCCCGGTCCCGAGCGGGTCCTGATCCCGGGCGGGCCCCAGTCCCGGGCGGACCCCGGACCTGGGCGGACCTCAGTCTCGGGCGGACCCCGGCCCTGGGCGGACCTCAGTCCCGGACGGACCCCGGACCCGGGCAGACCCCGGACCCGGGCAGACCCCAGTCCCGGGCGGACCCCGGACCCGACGGCGTCTCCCGGCCCCCCGGCGGGCGGGCCTCCGGAGCACCGGCGGGCGGGCCCCCGGTCCCGACGGCGGGCGGGCCGCCGACCCCCGGCAAACGGCCCCCCGGGGCACCGAGGAGGGGATTGTCGGTCGCGGCCCGTATCCTCATTGACCATGCTCGACGACCGCACGACAGCAGCAGCGTGGCCGACCGCCTACCCGCAGGGGTACGCGGTCGTCGACGTGGAGACCACCGGTCTCGCCCGCGACGACCGGATCGTGTCCGCCGCCGTCTACCGGCTGGACGCCCAGGGGAACGTCGAGGACCACTGGTACACCCTCGTCAACCCCGAGCGCGACCCCGGCCCGGTGTGGATCCACGGGCTGACCAGCGACGCCCTGGAGGGCGCGCCGCTCTTCCCGGAGATCGCGGCCGAGTTCGCGGCCCGGCTCGACGGGCGGGTGCTCGTCGCGCACAACGCGATCTTCGACTGGCAGATGATCGCCCGGGAGTACGCGCGCGCCGAGTCCACCGCGCCCGTGCGCCAGCGCCTGTGCACGATCGCGCTCTCCAAGCAGCTGTCGCTGCCGCTGCCGAACCACAAGCTGGAGTCGCTCGCCGCGCACTTCGGCGTCGAGCAGCGCCAGGCGCACAACGCGCTGGACGACGCGCGGGTGCTCGCCGAGGCGTTCCGGCCGAGCCTGCACGCGGCGGCCGAGCAGGGCGTGCGCCTGCCGCTCCTGGAGTGCCGGCCGCTGACCGAGTGGGCCGCGTCCCCGGCCCCCTCCCCGTACCCCGCGTACCGGACGAACAGCTGGCGCCCCTCGCGCAGGCGGCCGGCCTGCCCGTACCCCAATCCCGGCCGTTACGAGGCCGGCGAGCCGCTCAGGCAGGGGATGCGGGTGGCGTTCTCCGGGGACACCTCCGTCGACCGCGAGCTCCTGGAGGACCGCACCGTCGAGGCCGGTCTGCACGTGGCCGGCAGCGTGTCGCGGCTGACGAGCCTGCTCGTCACCAACGACCCGGACGCGGCCACCTCCAAGACCCTCAAGGCCCGCTCCTTCGGCACGCCCGTCGTCGACGAGGCCGCCTACACCCAGCTGCTGCGGGACGTGGCCCCGGCAGACGGGTGACACCCCCGGGCCCCCCGGGCGTGCCGGACCGCGCGCGCCCGCGGGGAGCCCCACCCTGTGGCGCATGGCACGTTGTGAGGTCTGCGGAAACGATTACGGCATGTCGTTCGAGGTGCACGCGCAGGGCGCGGTGCACGTCTTCGACTGCTTCGCCTGCGCCATCCACCGCATGGCGCCCATCTGCGAGCACTGCCGGGTCCAGATCATCGGCCAGGGCGTCGAGGTCGGGGGCAGCTGGTACTGCGGCGGCCACTGCGCCCGCGCGGAGGGGAAGGTGGGCATCGTCGACAAGGTGTGAGGACGGGGCCCGAAGAGAAGAAACGATTCCGGAGGGCGGCCCCGAGCGCCCCGAACCCCCCTGCGCGCACCCCGTGGCCCCCGCTGTACGGTCATGGGGTGTACCGCTTCCTGTTGTCCCGGCAGTGGGTGATCCTCACCCTGATCGCCCTCGTCCTCGTCCCGACGATGATCGAGCTGGGCTTCTGGCAGTTCCACCGGCACGAGCGCCGGGTCGCCCAGAACGCCCTGATCGCGGACAGCGTCGCGGCGGAGCCGGTCCCGGTCGAGGAGCTCACCTCCCCCGGCCACACCGTCCCGCGCGCCGACTACTGGCGCCCGGTCACCGCCACCGGCACCTTCGACAGCGCCCACGAGGTGGTCGTCCGCCGCCGCACCTCCTCCGACGACCGGGTCGGCGTGCACGTCCTGACCCCGCTGGTCCTGCGGGACGGGAAGGTCCTGATCGTCAACCGGGGCTGGGTGCCGGCCGCCGCCGACCAGCACTCCTATCCGGCGGTGCCGCCCGTCCCGAAGGGCGAGGTCACGATCACCGGCCGCCTCAAGGCCGACGAGACGACCGGCGCCAGCGGCATCAAGGACCTCAAGGGACTGCCCGACCGCCAGGTCATGCTGATCGACAGCCGGCAGCAGGCCGAGTTCATCGGCCGCGAGGTCCTCGGCGGCTACGTCGAGCAGACCGCGCCCGAACCGGCCGGCGGCACCATGGAGCAGATCCCCGAGCCCGACCACGACTCGATCGGCGCCCACATGGCGTACGCCGTGCAGTGGTGGCTCTTCGCGGCCGGCGTGCCCGTCGGCTGGGTGATCCTGGTGCGCCGCGAGAAGCGCGACCGGGAGGCCGCGGCCGCCGCCGACGCCTCCGGGACGCCGGAACCGGACCCCGCGGAGACCCTGGCCGCACCGTCCCGCTGATTGACCTGCGCCGCTTCCGGGAAAAGCCCGAGCGTGACGCAACACATCGACGACTACGCCATGATCGGTGATCTCCAGACCGCCGCGCTCGTCGGCCGTGACGGATCGGTCGACTGGCTGTGTCTGCCCCGGTTCGACTCGGCCGCCTGCTTCGCCGCCGTCCTCGGCGACGAGGAGAACGGGCACTGGCGGATCGCCCCCAAGGGCGCCACGACCTGCACCTCCCGCCGCTACGCCGAGGACTCCCTCGTCCTGGAGACGTACTGGGAGACCCGTACCGGCGCCGTCAAGGTCGTCGACTTCATGCCGCAGCGGGACGCGTACCCCGACGTGATGCGGATCGTCGAGGGGATCAGGGGCAGCGTCGAGATGAGCGCCGTCCTGCGGCTGCGCTTCGACTACGGCTCGATCGTGCCCTGGATGCGCCGGGCGGACGGGCACCGGGTGGCGGTCGCGGGCCCCGACGCGGTCTGGCTGCGCAGCGAGCCGCACGTGAAGACCTGGGGCCAGCAGTTCTCCACCTGCTCCGCCTTCACCGTCGCCGCCGGCGAGAAGGTGGCCTTCGTGCTGACCTGGCACCCGTCGCACGAGCCGCGCCCCGACCTGATCGACCCCTTCGAGGCGCTCGAGCAGTCGCTCGCGGACTGGCGGGAGTGGGCGGCCCGCTGCACCTACCGGGGGCCCCACCGGGAGACGGTGCTGCGGTCCCTGATCACCCTGAAGGCGCTCACGTACGCCCCCACCGGCGGGATCGTCGCCGCCCCCACCACCTCCCTGCCGGAGGAGGTCGGCGGCGTGCGGAACTGGGACTACCGCTCCTGCTGGCTGCGCGACTCCTCCCTCACCCTCGGCGCGCTGCTCGCCGCCGGATACGTGGAGGAGGCCGCCGCCTGGCGGGACTGGCTGCTGCGCTCGGTCGCGGGCGACCCCGCCGACCTGCAGATCATGTACGGCCCGGCCGGGGAGCGCCGGCTGCCCGAGACGACCCTGCCCTGGCTGCGGGGGTACGCCGACTCGGCGCCGGTGCGGACCGGGAACGCGGCCGTGGACCAGTTCCAGCTCGACGTGTACGGCGAGGTCATGGACTCGCTCAACCGGGCGCGGGAGGCCGGGATCCCGGCGGAGCGGCACGCCTGGAACCTCCAGCTGAGCCTGCTGGGCTTCCTGGAGTCGACCTGGCGGGAGCCCGACGAGGGGCTGTGGGAGGTGCGCGGGCCGCGCCGCCACTTCACCCACTCGAAGGTGATGGCGTGGGTGGCCGCCGACCGGGCCGTGCGCACCCTGGAGTCCGATCCGTCGCTGCCGGGGGACGCGGCCCGCTGGCGGGCCATGCGGGACGACATCCACGCCCAGGTGTGCGCCAGGGCGTACGACCCCGTGCGGAACACCTTCACCCAGTCGTACGGCTCGCGGGAGCTGGACGCCGCCACCCTGCTGATCCCCCAGGTGGGCTTCCTGCCGCCGGACGACCCCCGGGTGGTGGGCACGGTGGACGCGGTCATGGCGGAGCTGACGCACGACGGCTACGTGCGCCGCTACAGCGCCGACTCGACGGCGGTGGACGGCCTGCCGGGACAGGAGGGGACCTTCCTGGTCTGCTCGTTCTGGCTGGCGGACGCCCTGCGGATGACGGGGCGGCCCGAGGAGGCGCGGGTGCTCTTCGAGCGGCTCGTCGCGCTCGTCAACGACGTGGGGCTCCTCGCGGAGGAGTACGACCCGGCGACCGGCCGCCAGCTGGGCAACTTCCCGCAGGCCTTCAGCCACATCGGCCTGGTCGGCACGGCGCTCGCGCTGGCAGCGGAGGATCCCGACCCGGCAGGATAGGGCCATGGATCTTGGACTGAAGGACCGTGTGTACGTGGTGACCGGCGCGACGCGGGGGCTCGGCCGGGCCTCGGCGGAGGCGCTGCTCGCGGAGGGCGCCAAGGTGCTGGTGACCGGGCGCGAGGAGGAGACGGTCGCCGAGGCCGTGGAGGCGCTGGGTCCGGGCGCGGCCGGGATCGCGGCCGACAACACCGACCCGGGGACCCCGGCCCGGCTGATCGCGGAGGCGCGGTCCCGGTTCGGCGGCTTCGACGGCGTCCTGATCAGCGTCGGCGGCCCGGCGCCCGGCTTCGCGGCGGACAACACCGACGAGCAGTGGGCCGCCGCCTTCGACACCGTCTTCCTGGGCGCGGTGCGGCTGGCCCGCGCGGCGGCCGAGGCGCTCGGGGAGGGCGGGGTGATCGGCTTCGTCCTGTCCGGCTCGGTCCACGAGCCGATCCCGGGCCTGACGATCTCCAACGGGCTCCGCCCGGGGCTCGCCGGTTTCGCCAAGTCCCTCGCCAACGACCTGGGGCCGCGCGGGGTGCGGGTCGTCGGGCTCCTGCCGAACCGGATCGACACGGACCGGGTCCGCTCCCTGGACGCGCTCTCCGGGGACGCGGACGCGGCCCGCGCGGCGAACGAGGCCGCGATCCCGCTGCGCCGGTACGGCACGCCGGAGGAGTTCGGGCGGACGGCGGCCTTCCTGCTCTCGCCGGCCGCCTCGTACCTGACCGGTCTGATGCTGCCGGTGGACGGCGGGGCCCGCGGCGGGTTCTGAGCCGCCGTCGCGCGAAAGCGCCCGCCGGGTCGCTCCCGGCGGGCGCTTTCGCGTTCCGTCCTCAGGTGACCCTGCGGGCGCGGTGCTTCACCGCGCGCAGGCGCGCCTCGGTGGGCAGGGACGACAGGCCCGTCGCGGTGCGGGCGTGGGCGAGGGCCCGGCCGCTGAGGGTGGTGAGGGCGTCGGCCGGAGAGGCGTGCGGCTCCAACTGGAACCTCACCCGGGCGCGGGGGGCGGCGCGGCGGCCGGTGAGGGAGACCCGGGCCTGGGCCACGCCGTCCTGTGCGGCGGCGTCCGCCTCCAGGACGTCCTCCAGGGCACGTCCGTGCAGGACCGCCTCCTCGCCGTCGCCGGTGTCGACGACGACCTCGGCGAGCCTGGCCCGCCGGAACTGGGCGATCAGCCACCAGAGGGCGAGCAGGACGAGCACGCCGAGGACGGCGATGACCACGGGCCACCACCAGCCCTCGTCCCGCCAGCGCTGCCGGTCGGCGGTGGTGAGCAGGACGTCGGAGGGGCCCGACCAGGGCCACCAGGACGGTACGTCGAGGCCGGCCGCGGCGGCGAGGACGGAGCCGCCGAGGACGACGAGGACCAGCCCGGCCAGGGCGAGCAGGACGCGGTTGACGCGGCGGAGGACGGCGGTCACCTGCGGGCTCCTTCCGGGGGCGCCGGGATCTGCGCGCGGAGCGGGGTCTTCTCGGGGGGTGTCATCGGCTCGCTCATCCCTTCCGGGGCGGCCGGGCCACCCGTACCTTCGGCGCGGGCGGGCGGGCGAGACCGAGTTCGTCGATGCCGGTGGTGACCGCCCGCTCCAGGTCGGTGCGGACCTCGTCGAGGTCCCGGAAGTGCGAGACCGCCCGGACGGCGGCCTTGGAGCGGCGGACGCGCACCTTCGCGGACTGCACGCCGGAGACCTCCGTGGCCCGGTCCCGCAGGATGAGGGCCGCGGCCTTGCGGTCGAGTCCGGCCCGTACGTCGGGGTGGTCCCGGCGCATGGGGAGGACGGAGCGCAGTCCGGGGGTGAGGGCGAGGAACAGGAGCCAGAGGCCGAGGAGCGCCGCGAGGGACGCGCCGACGAGGACCCAGGTGGAGTCGAGCGGCCGGGTCGCGAGGCCGTCGGCGACCTCCTTGCGCCAGGCCATGGCCGACTGGTCGGCCCGTACGGCCGCCACGTCGTAGAGGAGCAGTCCGGCTCCGCCGAGGACGACGGCCGCGAGCAGGGCCGCCGGGACGCGCCGTACCGACCAGAAGCGGCGGGCTCGGGCCGCGGGAGCGGGCGGGGGGCCGGGCTCGTCCTCCGGGGCGGAGGGCGGAGCCTGTTCCGGGGTGGTGGTCATGAGAGGCGGCCCCTCGGTGTGTCGTCGCGGGTGAGCGCGGAGTGGAGGCGCTCCACGTGGACGGACACCTCGTGGACCTCCAGGCCCACGAGGTGTTCCACCCGGTTGCGGACCCGGCTCCGGACGGCGCCGCACTGGCGGCCGACGTCGGAGGGGTAGTCGAGTTCGAGGCTCACCGAGACCCGGGCGACGTCCCTGTGGACGTCGACCGAGGCATGGGGCTTCGAGCCTCCCTCCGGGACGCGGTCGAGCGCCTCCCTGGCCGCCCGGGCGGCGATCTTCGCGACGACCCGGTCGGCGATGTCGGTCGCTCCCCGGTCACGTACCGGGTCCCGTGCCGTGTCCGCCGCCGGGGTCGCTGCAACGTCCGTCGCCACCCCGGGTCACCGCCGCCGGTCGCCGCGTTCGCGTCCCCGGAACAGATCGCGGGGTTCGAGGTCTCCTTCGAGGAAACGACCGGCCACGAAGCCGACCACCCCGAGGGCCGCGATCAGCAGAAACGCTCCGAAGCCGCCGAAGTATCCGGCGAAGCCGAGAGCCATGCCGGCCAGCAGGCCGACCACCGCCATGCTCATACGAGTCCCTTTCCTGGCCTTGTCACCGGCTCCGGACGCCGGAGTTCCGGCGTCTACTGGAGACGGCGCTGGTCGTCGTCGTTGTCGTCGTCGTCCTCCTCGTCGGGCAGCTTCACGTCGCTGACCGCGATGTTGACCTCCACGACCTCGAGGCCGGTCATCCGCTCCACGGCGGAGATGACGTTCTCCCTGACGTCGCCCGTGACCTCGGAGATGGGATAGCCGTACTCGATGACGATCTCCAGGTCGAGCGCGGTCTGCACCTCGCCGACCTCGGCCTTCACCCCTCGGGTGACGTTCGACTTGCTGCTGCCTCCAGGGACCCGGTCGCGTACGGCGCCGAAGGTGCGGGAGAGGCCGCTGCCCATGTCGTGGACGCCGTCGACGTCGCGCGTGGCGAGGCCGGCGATCTTCTCCACGACGCCGTCGGCGATGGTCGTCTTGCCCCGGGTGGCGGCGGAGCCGCTCCGCTTGGTCAAGGGAGAGCGACGCGACTCGTCGGTCGGGGAGCCGCCGGAGTGAGTGGTGTCCGTCATCTGTTTCGCCCCTTCTGGGTTATTTCGGGGTTCTCCGCTCAGATTAAGGGCGTTTCCCGCAATCTGCTCCGCCAATGCGGCAGTCTGGGGGAATGACGACGACCGAGGGTTGGACGGCGGCGGTCCGCGACCGCCTCGCACCGGGCAGACTGCTACCGCTGGGAACGGCGGAGGACGGCGCCTGGATCACGGAACGGGCGGTACGGCAGGCCCTCGACCGGACCGCCACGGCGGTACGGGGAGTGGTGCCGGGCAGGCTCCAGGTCGGGCTGGATCCCGACGGGGAGCAGGGTCCGGAGCCGCTGCCGGTGCCGCCGGGCGGCCTGCCGCCGGGACCGCTGCGGATCACCGCGGACTTCCGGGCGGTGGCGGGCCGACCGCTGCCGGAGCTGACCGAGGAACTGCGGACGGCCCTGCTCGGGGCGGCGGACGGGCTCGGGCTCACGGTGACCGGCGTGGACCTGCGGGTGACGGAGCTGCTCGACGCGGCGCCGGAGGAGGAGCCGGCCGCCCCCCCGCCGGGGCGGCCCTCCCCCGCGACGGACGACCCGGTGGCCCTGGCGGTGCTGCGGGTCGAGGGGGTGGCGGGCGTGACGGACGCGCTGGGTCCGCCCGTGCGCCGGGGCCCGGACGCGCTGCGGGTCGAGCTGGCCGTGACGGCGGGCCGCCGCCCGCTGGACGTGGCGCGCGCCGCCCGGAACGCCGCGACCGCGGCCGCCGGTGGGGCGACCGCGGTCACGGTCCTGGTGTCGGAGCTGCGCTGAGGCGGCGGGGCGTCAGTCGCCGAGGCCCGCGAGGTCGCGCAGACGGCGGCCCTGGGCGGCGCGCTCGGCGACGCGCTGATCCTCGTAGGAGCGGCCGGAGACGCCCTGGAGGAGCACCTTGGTCTCGTTGACCGCGTCGCGGGGCGCCGCGAGCAGGGCGGCGGCGAGGTCCCGTACGGCCGCGTCGAGCTGGTCGGCGGGCACGGCGAGGTTGGCGAGGCCGATGCGCTCGGCCTCGTCGGCGTGCACGAAGCGTCCGGTGGCGCAGATCTCCAGGGCGCGGGCGTAGCCCACGAGGGAGACGAGGGGGTGCGTGCCGGTGAGGTCCGGGACGAGGCCCAGGCTGGTCTCGCGCATGGCGAACCGCACGTCCTCGGCGACGACCCGCAGGTCGCAGGCGAGGGCGAGCTGGAAGCCCGCGCCGATGGCGTGGCCCTGGACGGCCGCGATCGACACGAGGTCGCCGCGCCGCCACCAGGTGAACGCCTCCTGGTACTCGGCGATGACGGCGTCGAGGTCCTCGTCGGACCCCCGCGCCATGTCGAGGAAGGACGGCTCGCCGTCGAAGCCCTCGGGCGTGAACGCCTGCCGGTCGAGTCCGGCGGAGAAGGACTTGCCCTCGCCGCGCAGGACCACGACCCGCACGCTGCCCGGCAACGACCGGCCGGCTTCCGTCAACGCCCGCCACAGAGCGGGAGACTGGGCGTTGCGCTTCGCCGGATTGGTCAGGGTCACCGTGGCAACGGCGTCCTCGACGGTGAGCCGTACACCGTTCTTGTCGAATACGGGCTCGGGGACGTCGAGCGTGGTCATGGGGCGCCTCCGGTTACGGTGCAGCACTGAGTCCGATGCTAAGTGACTGCACAGTAACCACCCGGTCCACCACGGGGTGGACCGGGTGGCCACCGAGGGACCCGGTGGCCCGGTCGGGCCGCCCCTGTCAGGCCGAGGCCGCCTTCTTGCCCCGTGTCGCTCCGCCGCGTCCGCGCAGCGTGACCCCGGACTCGCTGAGCATCCGGTGGACGAATCCGTAGGAGCGGCCGGTTTCCTCGGCCAGCGCCCGGATGCTCGCACCGGAGTCGTACTTCTTCTTCAGGTCTGCCGCGAGCTTGTCGCGCGCGGCGCCGGTCACCCGGCTGCCCTTCTTCAGAGTCTCGGCCACCCGTGCCTCCTCATGGGAAGTGCGCTCTGGACTTCTCATGATCACCCCTCCCGTCCTTCCTGGCCACCCATTCGACAAGGTCCGTGCCGCTTCCTTGGTGGACGGGTACCCCGTCGCCACGACCGGAACCCTGTGTTCCATAAGACGGGAAGGACGTCCTCGCGCCGGTGGGAGCGGGAAGTGCCAGGTCAGCGGGGCACCGGGGAGACGCGTGCGGCGCGGGGCCGCCGGAAGGATTCAGCAGCACACCGCGCCGACGGGTACGAGACGCCCTCACTCAGATGAAGGATCACCCGTAAGCCGAATGATCCAGCCCGGAATGATCATTCGGGATCCCGGAGGGGCTCCCCGGGGCTTCCCGGCGGTCAGGCCAGGGCCACCAGGTCCGCGTAGTCCGCGCCCCACAGGTCCTCGACGCCGTCCGGGAGCAGGATGATCCGCTCGGGGTCGAGCGCCGCCACGGCCCCCTCGTCGTGGGTGACGAGGACGACGGCGCCCTTGTAGGTCCGCAGCGCGCCGAGGATCTCCTCGCGGCTGGCCGGGTCCAGGTTGTTGGTGGGCTCGTCGAGGAGCAGTACGTTCGCCGAGGAGACGACCAGGGTCGCCAGGGCGAGCCGGGTCTTCTCGCCGCCGGAGAGCACCCCGGCCGGCTTGTCGACGTCGTCGCCGGAGAAGAGGAACGAGCCCAGCGTCTTGCGCACGTCGACCAGGTCGAGGTCGGGCGCGGCCGAGCGCATGTTCTCCAGGACGGTCCGGTCGGGGTCGAGGGTCTCGTGCTCCTGGGCGTAGTAGCCGAGCTTGAGGCCGTGGCCCGGGGTGACCTCGCCGGTGTCGGGCTTCTCGACCCCGCCGAGCAGGCGCAGCAGGGTCGTCTTGCCAGCGCCGTTGAGTCCGAGGATGACGACGCGCGAGCCCTTGTCGATGGCGAGGCTCACGTCGGTGAAGATCTCGAGCGAGCCGTACGACTTGGAGAGCCCCTCGGCCGTCAGCGGGGTCCTGCCGCAGGGCGCGGGCTCGGGGAAGCGCAGCTTGGCGACCTTGTCGGAGGCGCGCACCGCCTCCAGGCCGGAGAGCAGCCGCTCGGCGCGCTTGGCCATGTTCTGCGCGGCGACGGTCTTGGTGGCCTTGGCGCGCATCTTGTCGGCCTGCGAGTTGAGCGCGGCGGCCTTCTTCTCGGCGTTCTGGCGCTCGCGCTTACGGCGCTTCTCGTCGGCCTCGCGCTGCTGCTGGTAGAGCTTCCAGCCCATGTTGTAGACGTCGATCACGGAGCGGTTGGCGTCCAGGTAGAAGACCTTGTTGACCACGGTCTCGACCAGGTCGACGTCGTGGGAGATGACGATGAAGCCGCCGCGGTAGGTCTTCAGGTAGTCGCGCAGCCAGATGATCGAGTCGGCGTCGAGGTGGTTGGTGGGCTCGTCGAGGAGGAGCGTGTCGGCGTCCGAGAAGAGGATCCGGGCGAGCTCGACGCGGCGGCGCTGACCGCCGGAGAGGGTGTGCAGCGGCTGGCCCATGACCCGGTCGGGCAGGCCGAGGGCGGCGGCGATGGTGGAGGCCTCGGCCTCGGCCGCGTAACCGCCCTTGGTGAGGAACTCGGTCTCCTGGCGTTCGTACTGCCGCAGGGCCTTGTCGCGGGTGGCGCCGCTGCCGGTGGCGATGCGCTCCTCGTTCATCCGCATCTTCTTGAGGAGGGTGTCGAGGCCGCGGGCGGAGAGGATGCGGTCGCGGGCCAGGACGTCGAGGTCGCCGGTGCGCGGGTCCTGCGGGAGGTAGCCGACCTCGCCGGAGCGGGCGATGGTGCCGCCGGCGGGCTGGCCCTCGCCGGCCAGGCACTTGGTGAGGGTGGTCTTGCCCGCTCCGTTGCGGCCGACCAGGCCGATGCGGTCGCCCTTGGCGACGCGGAAGGAAGCGGACTCGATGAGGACACGGGCACCGGCGCGCAGCTCGATGCCGGAAGCGGTGATCACGGACAGACTCCAGGGCGGTGGGGATACGGCGGAAGGACGGGGAGGAGGGCTTCGACGCCGCTAATGCACGGGGAGAATGGCCATACGGCCAGTCTAACGGGCCCTTGCAACTGCTTTTCGGCCATACGGGGCGCGGACCGCCGTCGTCCGCGCCTCCCGCGCCCCCCGCCGGTCCGCCTCTCCCGCCGACGCTTCGCACAAGGAGCGCCGGGTACACGGGCGTCCGATACTCGGCGCAGGGCGGCGGTCACTGCCCGGCGGACAGCGGAGGGTGGTGGACCGTGCAGTTCGACGACAACGCCGATCTGGACACCTCGGAGGTCAGTGACTCACGGGGAAGCCGGATCCCGGGCGGCGGAGCGACCATCGGCGGCGGGATCGTCGGTCTCGTCGCGCTGGTCCTGGGACTGTTCTTCGGGGTGGGGCCCGACCAGCTGGGGCTCTCGGAGGGCGGCGACCAGCCGGCCGCGACCTCGTCCCCGGCGGGCCAGGTGGACCAGGTCTGCAGGAAGGGCTCGGACGCCAACACGCGCGAGGACTGCCGGATCGTCGCCGTCGTCAACAGCGTGCAGGACTACTGGCGGGGCGAGTACGAGCGCCGGGGCGGGACCTACACCACCGCCTCCACCAAGCTCTTCACCCAGCGGGTCGGGACCGCGTGCGGCACGGCGACCTCGGCGGTGGGGCCGTTCTACTGCCCCGGCGACCGGCAGGTCTACCTCGACCTGGACTTCTTCGACGAGCTGCGCACCAAGTTCGGGGCGAGCGGCGGGCCCTTCGCCCAGGCGTACGTGGTGGCGCACGAGTACGGCCACCACGTGCAGAACCTGATGGGGACCCTGGAGCGCGCCCAGGACGGGCGGACCGGCGAAGACTCCAATTCGGTGCGGGTCGAACTCCAGGCCGACTGCTACGCGGGCGTGTGGGCGCGGCACGCGACGACCACGCCCGACGAGAAGACGGGCCGGAAGCTGCTGACGCAGCTCACCGACCAGGACATCCAGGACGGTCTGAACGCCGCGGCCGCGGTGGGCGACGACCGGATCCAGGAGAAGTTCCAGGGCCGGGTGACGCCGGAGAGCTGGACCCACGGCTCGGCGGCGCAGCGGCAGCAGTGGTTCTACACGGGCTACGAGACCGGCGACATGGCCCGCTGCGACACCTTCCGCTGAGCGCGGAGGCGGTCGCACCGCTCGCGGAAGGGCCCCGGGACGTACGTCCCCGGCGCGGCGGAAAGGCCGGGCGCCGGGGACGTACCGCGTCCCGGGTCCCGCGTCACGCTCCCCCGGTGTGGACCTGGAAGGCGGCCCTGCGGACCGCCTTGGCCAGGGCCGGGTCCGGGTGGGCGGCGGCGAGGGCGACCAGGACCTGGACGGTACGGGGGTGGCCGACGGCCCGGACCTCGTCGAGCAGCGCGGGGACGGTGCCCTGCACGGCGGAGTCGAGGTGGCGGACGAGCAGCGCGCTCTCGCCGTGGTCGGCGACGGCCGCGGCGGTGTCCACCCAGAGCCAGGTGGCCTCCTCCCGGGTGAGCACCTCCTGGGCGTCGTCGGGGTCGGCGCCCTCGTACTCCGCGAGCCAGAGCAGCGCGTACGGGCGCAGCGGGGGCTCGGCGACGGCGGCCCGGACCTCGGCCTCGGCGGGGGCGCCGACGACCCGGAGCGCCTCGAAGGCGAGGCCGCGCAGCAGGGCGTCCTCGCCCCGGGCGACGGCGAGGAGCTCGGTCACCGCGCTGGAGAGGGTGCGGGCCGCGAGCCAGGCGCGGTACTCGTCGCGGGCCGGGCCCGGGGTGAGCCGGGCGCAGCCGCGGAGCATGTCCCCGGCGGACTGCTCGATGTTGCCCGCGGGGCTCTGCGCGGCGACGCAGATCTGCTCCAGCTTGACCCACACCGCCCAGTTGCCGAGCGGGGTGAGGGTGGCGTGGCGGTCGCCGGCGCCGGGGTCCAGGGTGAGCGCGCCGACGGCGGCCAGGCCCTCCAGGGCCCAGTCGAGGAGGGCGGGGAGCCCGGCGGTGTCCGCCGCGGCGGGGGCCTGCGGGGTCTCGGCGGCCGATTCGGGCGCGGGGACCTCTTCGGGCGCGGGGGCCTGTCCGGGAGCGGGGACCTCGCAGCGCTCCTCGCGGAGCTCCTCGACCCGCTGGCCGAGGAGGTCGAGGAGGGCCGGGACGAGGACCGGGCCCTGGGAGAGCTGGAGCAGCGAGAGCACCTGCGGGAGGGCCTCGACGACCTCGGCGACGGCGCTCGGGGCGACCCCCTTGGGGGTCGGGTGCACCAGGGACCAGGCGTCGAAGAGGGCGACCCAGCCGCGCAGCACGGCGGAGTCGTCGCGGTCCCAGGCGTGCAGCCGCCAGCCGGGGCGGACGGTCTCGCCGTGGAGTTCGACGAGTCCGGCGAGCCGGGCGCGGTCCCAGCCGGCCCGGACCTGGCCGGGCGTCAGGTCGAGCGCGGCGGCGGCCCGTTCCTGCGGGGGGACGGCGTCGGGGCCGGTGCGGGGGGCCGTCCGGGTCCCGCCCTCGACGGCGGCCCAGCGGGCGATCCGTACGGCGTCGGCGAGGACGTGCCGGGCCTGGCGGGCGAGTTCCGCGCGGGGCGGAGTGCCCTCGGGCGGCCGCGGCGCCGGCCGGGTGCGCCGGGTCGTCACGGCCCGTCGGGCGGTGGCCAGCGACCGTGGGCGGACGAGTCGGAGTCTGGAGTTGCGCGCCAATGGTTCATCGGGCTTTCGAGACGTCACGGGGGCAGTCTTCCCGCTGACGGCCCGAAAGCCCAATCGGAACCGGCCGCGCCGTCGGAACGGGCCCCGCGGAGACCCTGCGGAAGCCTGGCGAAGACCCGGCGGAGGTCCCGCGAGGACTTCGGGAAGACCCCGCGAAGGCCTCGGGGCGGACTCCCCCGGTCGGCGCGGAGGGTGCCTCGGGGCAGAGGGGGGCCTCGGAGCGGGGAGAGGTCTCAGAGCAGAGGAGTGAGGAAGCGGCGCAGGGACTCCTCGTAGCGGACCGGGTCGGGGTTCCACATCGCCGCGTGCGGGGCGTCCCGGACGGTTCTGAGGCTGATCAGGTCGGGGTGGCGGGCGGCGAGTTCGACGGAGGGCTCCCAGGGGGCGATCGCGTCCTCGGGGCCGTGGAAGAGGAGGGCCGGGGCCCGCAGGGCGCCGGGGCCCGAGGCGAACTGGAGGAGGTCGCCGTGCGGGCCCGTCCTGCCCCGGGCGGCGCGGACGGCGAGCGGGACCAGGAACCCGGGCACGTGCCGGGCCGAGGCGAGGTTGCGGAGGGTGACCTCCCAGTCCAGGACCGGGGAGTCGAGGACGAGGCCGGCGATCCGGTCACGGACCCCCGAGTCGGCGGCGGCGCGCAGGGCCATCGACGCCCCGGGGCCCCAGCCGTGCAGGACGACCTTCTGGGCGCCGCGCCGGACGGCGTAGCGGAGGGCGGCGTCGACGTCGCGCCACTCGGAGTCGCCGAGGTGGGTGAGGCCGTCCGGGGAGGGCGGGGCGCCCTCGTCGCCCCGGTAGGCGGGGACGAGGACGGGGATCCGGTGCCGGTGGTAGAAGGGGACGACGTTCAGCGGGTGCTCGCGGGTGGCGCCGAGGCCGTGCAGGGCGATCACCCAGGTGGTGCGCGGGGCGGGCACGAGCCAGGCCGGCAGGGGGCCGAGTTCGCCGGGGATCTCCACGTCCTCGTGGTCGAGCCCGAGGGCGGTCGCGGGCGTGCCCCGGTGGAGTCCGGGGGTGAGCCGGACGCGGGCGCCGGGCCCGGGGGTGCCGAGCTCGATCCGCTCCAGGCGCCGGACGACGGTGTCGGCGGTGTGCGGGGTCCGGAGGAGGACGGGGCCGAGGACGGCGTGCAGGCCGGGGCCCTCCATGCCGTACGTGCCGGGGCGCAGCGAGGCCAGGCTGCGGGTGAGGGTGATCCGGTCGGGGCCCGTGGCGTGCACGGTCAGCCGGGGATCGCCGGGCAGGGGACGGACCGACGACGCCCTGAGGGCGAGGTCGCTGGCGTACCGGCCGGCCGCGACCGCGGCCGCGCCGACACCGAGCAGGGTGGTGACGGCCGCTGCCGTCGCTGTAGCCGGGCGCACACCCCCAGTGTCCGCAGGACGGGGCCCGGGTGCCACCGGAGGGCCGTACCGGGAGGAAAGGGGCGCCCTCCGGATCCGGAAGGCGCCACTCGGGGGAGTGACGCGGGTCTCCTCGGCGGGGTCCCCCGGTCGGGTGGTCCGGTCCGGGGAGCGGAACGGGGCGGCGGGGGAGGAACCGGGACAGGCCGCCGGGGCCTTGCGAGGGCTCGGATTACCCGGGGTCGCGGGGCGCCCGCATCCTGGACGCCCCTCCCCCGGGCCCCCTCCGGAGCGCTGAGCGGAATCTCCTGACACCGGTTAGGGACACCACGCCGCCCGCCCCAGTTCATCTTCCGTTCATCCAGGTTGCTTACGTTCGACCAGCCACTGACGTCGAACGATTGCCTGGGTAAATGGAACACATCACGCTGCTGCTCGCCATTGTGGTCGTGACAGCTCTCGTGTTCGATTTCACGAACGGTTTCCACGACACCGCCAACGCGATGGCCACGACCATCTCGACCGGTGCGCTCAAGCCCAAGACGGCGGTGGCCATGTCCGCCGTGCTCAACCTCGTCGGCGCGTTCCTGTCCGTGGAGGTCGCCAAGACGATCTCCGGCGGGATCATCAACGAAGAGGGCATCCGGACAGAGGTGATCTTCGCCGCGCTCGTCGGCGCCATCCTCTGGAACCTGCTGACCTGGCTGCTCGGACTCCCCTCCAGCTCCTCCCACGCGCTCTTCGGCGGCCTCATCGGCGCCGCGGTCATGTCGGCCGGCTGGTCGGCCGTGAACGGCTCCACCATCATCACCAAGGTCCTCATCCCGGCCGTCGCCGCGCCGGTCGTCGCCGGGCTCGCCGCGATGGCCGCCACCCGGCTGACGTACCGGATCAAGGCCGACCCCGAGGCGAAGGCCACGGCCAAGGGCTACCGGGCCGGCCAGATCGCCTCCGCCGGTCTCGTCTCCCTCGCCCACGGCACCAACGACGCCCAGAAGACGATGGGCATCATCACCCTCGCCCTGGTCACCCAGGGTGTCGTCGCCCCCGGCTCGAACCCGCCCCTGTGGGTCGTCGTCTCCGCCGGTGTCGCCATCGCGCTCGGCACCTACCTCGGCGGCTGGCGCATCATCCGCACCATGGGCAAGGGCCTCACCGACCTCCAGCCGCAGCAGGGCTTCGCCGCCCAGACCAGTGCCGCGACGGTCATCCTGGCCTCCTCGCACCTCGGCTTCTCCCTCTCCACCACCCAGTCCTGCTCGGGTGCCGTGATGGGCGCCGGCCTCGGCCGCAAGGGCGGTGTCGTCCGCTGGTCGACCGCGACCCGGATGTTCGTCGCCTGGGGCCTGACCCTGCCCGCCGCGGGCCTGGTCGGCGCCGGCGCCGAGTTCCTCACCAAGCAGGGCGCCTGGGGCATCGCCGTCGTCGCGGTCCTGCTGGTGGCCGGTTCGGGCGTCATCTGGGCGCTCTCCCGCCGCAAGCCGGTCGACCACCACAACGTCACGGCCGACGACGTGGAGGCCGAGGAGCCCGCGGGCGTGGTGACCACCGCCATCGCGGCCGTCACCCCGCCGCCGGCCGGCTCGGTCGCCGCCGTCACCGACGAGGACCTCAAGGCGACCATCCTCGCTCCGGCCCCCACCGACCCGACCGCTCCCCCGGCCCCGGCCGCGAAGGTCTAAGGAAAGAACCGCATGAAGATCGACTGGGCAGCCCTCGGCTCCGTCTTCGGAGTCAGCCTCGTGGCGACCGTCGCCCTGGTGGGCCTCTTCTCCCTCGGCATCGTCGGCCTCACCAAGCAGGAGGAGGCCGCCGCGCGCGGCGGTTCCGCCGCCCTGGCCCGCACCGGCGCCTACGCCTGCTTCGGACTGTGCCTGGCGGCCGTGGCGTACGGCATCTACCTGATCGTCGTCTGACGGTCCCCGCTCCACCGGCCGGGCGGTCCCACCTTCGGGTGCGGACCGCCCGGCTCCTTTTCTGTGGTGCTCCGCACAGTGCGCCGCCGCAGGTCAAGGGTGGGTTGACGCCCGTTCTCGGGGCGTGGTGGACTGCCGAGGCCATTACGGCGGCAGCAGAGGAAGTCCGGTGCGAATCCGGCACGGTCCCGCCACTGTGACCGGACCCCAGGGTCCGGGAGTCAGGAACTCTCGCCGCCGGTCACGTCGATCCAGGGCGCGGACCCTGAGTGAGGACATAGCGCCATGCCCGGCCGCAGCAGAGCCACCGGTGTCTTCGCGTACGGAGCGGCCGCGGGCCTCGCCGTCGACCTGCTCCTCGGCGACCCCCGCCGGGGCCACCCCGTCGCCGCGTTCGGCCGGACCGCCGCCGCCGTCGAGCGGCGTCTCCACCACGACCACCGCGGCTGGGGGGCCCTGCACACCGCCGTCTGCGCCGGTTCCACCGTCGCCCTCGGCGCCCTCGCCGCCCGGTCCGTCCGGGACCGTCCGGCCGCCGCCGTCGCGCTGACCGCCGCCTCCGTGTGGGCCGTCGTCGGCGGTACGACCCTGGGCCGGGAGGCCCGCGCGATCGGCGGGGCGCTCGCCGCCGGGGACCTGGAGACGGCTCGGGAGCGCCTTCCGCACCTGTGCGGGCGCGACCCGCAGTCCCTGGACGGCCCCGCGATGGCCCGCGCGGTCGTCGAGTCGGTCGCCGAGAACACCTCGGACGCCGTGGTCGGCGCCCTGTTCTGGGGCGCGGTCGCGGGCGTGCCGGGGCTCGTCGGCTTCCGGGCCGTCAACACCCTGGACGCGATGGTCGGCCACAAGTCGCCCCGGTACCGCCGCTTCGGCTGGGCCTCGGCCCGCCTCGACGACCTGGCCGGCTGGCCGGGCGCGCGTCTGACGGCCGTGCTCGCGACCGTCGCCGGCGGGAACCCGCGCGGGGCCGTACGGGCCTGGCGGGCGGACGCGTCGAAGCACCCGAGCCCCAACGCGGGCCCGGTCGAGGCCTCCTTCGCGGGCGCGCTGGGCGTACGGCTCGGCGGCACCCTCTCGTACGCCGGGCGCGTCGAGCACCGGCCGGTGCTGAACGGGGAGGGGCGGGCCGTCGGGGTGGCCGACGTCGAGCGGGCGGTGGCGCTCTCGCGCCGGGTGACCGCCCTGACCCTGGCCGCCTGTGTGGGCGGCCGTCTGATCGCCGACGCCGTGCGGCGCGGGAAGCGGAGGAACGCATGAGGGGCGGAAGGGGCGGGGGTCTGCTCGTCGCCGGGACCACGTCCGACGCGGGCAAGAGCGTCGTGACGGCCGGGATCTGCCGCTGGCTGGTCCGCAAGGGCCTGAAGGTGGCGCCGTTCAAGGGGCAGAACATGTCCCTCAACTCCTTCGTCACGCGCGAGGGCGCCGAGATCGGGCGGGCCCAGGCCATGCAGGCGCAGGCCGCCCGGGTCGAGCCGACCGCGCTGATGAACCCGGTGCTGCTCAAGCCCGGGAGCGACCGCTCCAGCCAGGTCGTCCTGATGGGGAAGCCGGTCGGTGAGCTGAGTGCCCGTGGGTTCTTCGGGGGGTCCGGGGGGTCGTCCCCCGGAAAGGCCCTGCACGGAGGGAGACAGAAGGAGCTGTTCGAGCCGGTCATGGCGTGCCTGGAGGAGCTGCGGAGCACGTACGACGCGGTGATCTGCGAGGGCGCCGGCAGCCCGGCCGAGATCAACCTGCGGCGCACCGACATCGTGAACATGGGCGTGGCGCGGGCCGCGCGGCTGCCCGTGGTGGTGGTCGGGGACATCGACCGGGGCGGGGTCTTCGCCCAGTTCTTCGGCACGACGGCGCTGCTGTCCCCCGAGGACCAGTCGCTCGTCGCCGGGTACCTGGTGAACAAGTTCCGGGGCGACGTGAGCCTCCTCGAACCCGGGCTCGACATGCTGCACGGCCTGACCGGGCGCCGGACCTTCGGCGTCCTGCCGTACGCGCACGGGCTCGGCATCGACGAGGAGGACGGGCTGCGCGTCTCCCTGCGGGGCGCGGTCCGCGAGTCGGTGGTGGCGCCGCCGGTCGGCGCGGACGTGCTGCGGGTCGCCGTGTGCGCCGTACCGCTGATGTCGAACTTCACGGACGTGGACGCGCTGGCGGCCGAGCCGGGCGTGGTCGTCCGGTTCGTGGACCGGCCCGAGGAGCTGGTCGACGCGGATCTCGTGGTCGTACCGGGCACGCGCGGCACGGTGAAGGCGCTCGCCTGGCTGCGGGAGCGCGGCCTCGCGGACGCCCTGGCGCGGCGCGCGGCCGAGGGCCGCCCGGTCCTCGGCGTCTGCGGCGGCTTCCAAGTCCTGGGCGAGCGGATCGAGGACGAGGTCGAGTCGCGGGCCGGTGTGGTCGACGGGCTCGGACTCCTTCCCGTATGGGTGCGGTTCGAAGCCGCGAAGACCCTGGCCCGGCCGGTCGGCGAGGCGCTCGGCGAGCGGGTGGAGGGGTACGAGATCCACCACGGCGTCGCGGACGTGCGGGGCGGGGAGCCGTTCCTGGACGGGTGCCGGGTCGGCTCCGTGTGGGGCACCCACTGGCACGGCTCGCTGGAGAGCGACGGCTTCCGGCGCGCGTTCCTGCGGGAGGTCGCGGCGGCGGCCGGGCGCCGGTTCGTCCCGGCCCCGGACACGTCGTTCGGCGCGCTGCGCGAGGAACAGCTCGACCGGCTCGGCGACCTGATCGAGGAGCACGCGGACACGGACGCGCTGCTGCGGCTGATCGAGGAGGGCGCCCCGGCGGGGCTGCCGTTCGTGCCGCCGGGGGCGCCGTGAGCACCGCCGGTCACGGTGTCCCCGTACGCACGGGGAGCGCGGAGCCCGCACGGCCGTCGACCCGGCCGCCCCAAGACCGTCCCCGCGTGCGGGGAGCCATCGGCTCCATGATCGTCCCGCATGCCCGTACCGCCACGTCCGATCACCGCACTTCACCCGAGAGGGGCACCCGTTGATGGCCTCGGCCTCCTACCCGTTCAGCGCTGTCGTCGGCATGGACGACATGCGGCTGAGCCTGCTGCTCAACGCCGTCTCGCCCGCCATCGGCGGTGTCCTCGTCCGCGGTGAGAAGGGGACGGCGAAGTCCACCATCGTGCGCGGCCTCACCTCGCTGCTGCCGCACATGGACGTCGTCGCGGGCTGCCGCTTCTCGTGCGCGCCCGAGGCGCCCGACCCGCAGTGCCCCGACGGGCCCCACGAGCCCGGGGACGGGGTGTCGCGGCCGACCGCCCTGGTCGAACTGCCCGTCGGCGCCTCCGAGGACCGGCTCGTCGGCTCGCTCGACATCGAGAAGGCGCTCGCGGAGGGCGTGAAGGCCTTCGAGCCGGGGCTCCTCGCCGGCGCCCACCGGGGCATCCTGTACGTCGACGAGGTCAATCTGCTGAGCGACCACCTGATCGACCACCTCCTCGACGCCGCCGCCATGGGCTTCTCGAACGTCGAGCGCGAGGGCGTCTCCGTGCGGCACGCCGCCCGGTTCCTGCTCGTCGGGACCATGAACCCCGAGGAGGGCGAGCTGCGGCCGCAGCTCCTCGACCGGTTCGGGCTGACCGTGGAGGTCGCCGCCTCCCGCGAGCCCGAGCAGCGGGTGGAGGTCGTGCGGCGGCGGCTCGCCTTCGAGGACGACCCGGCCGCGTTCGCCGCGCGCTGGACCGGCGAGGAGACCGAGCTGCGCGGGCGGATCGTCGCCGCCCGCGCCCTGCTGCCGCGGGTGACGCTCGGGGACGCGGTCCTGCTCCAGATCGCCGCGACCTGCGCCGCGTTCGAGGTGGACGGCATGCGCGCCGACATCGTCATGGCCCGCACGGCCACCGCGCTCGCCGCCTGGGCCGGGCGGACCGAGGTGACCTCCGAGGACGTGCGGCAGGCCGCGCTCCTGGCCCTCCCCCACCGCCGCCGGCGCTCGCCCTTCGACGCGCCCGGACTCGACGAGGACAAGCTCGACGAGACCCTGGAGCGGTTCAAGGGCGAGGAGCCGGGGTCCGGCCCGGACGAGGACCCCGACCCGGACCCGGAGCCGGACGGCCCGGGCGACGGCGGTCCGGACGGCGGTCCCGGTGGGGACGGGCCGGACGGCGGCGGGGTTCCGCCGCAGGGCGACGGGCCCGCGCCCGAGGACGTACCGGCGCCGGAGGAGGCTCCCGTACCCGAGCGGGCGCCCGCTCCCCAGGGGGCCGGCGCCGGTTCCGGCGAGCGGGCCGCCGTCAAGGCCGCCGAGCCCTTCCGTACGAAGGTGCTCAGCGTGCCGGGGCTCGGCGAGGGCGCGGCCGGACGCCGCTCCCGGGCCCGCACCGAGCACGGCCGTACGACCGGCTCCACCCGGCCCCGGGGCGCGCTGACCAAGCTGCACCTGGCGGCGACCGTGCAGGCCGCCGCCCCGCACCAGAGGGCGCGGGGGCGGACGGGCCCGGGGCTCGTGGTCCGGCGCGACGACCTGCGGCAGGCGACCCGGGAGGGCCGCGAGGGCAACCTCGTGCTCTTCGCGGTCGACGCCTCGGGCTCGATGGCGGCCCGGCAGCGGATGAGCGCGGTCAAGGGCGCGGTGCTCTCGCTGCTCCTCGACGCCTACCAGCGGCGCGACAAGGTCGGTCTGGTCACCTTCCGGGGCCGGGACGCCGAGGTGGCGCTGCCGCCGACCTCGTCCGTGGACGCGGCCGCCGCCCGGCTCGAACAGCTTCCGACGGGCGGGCGCACGCCCCTGTCGGCCGGGCTGCTCAAGGCCCACGACGTGCTGCGGGTCGAGCGGCTGCGGGATCCCTCGCGCCGTCCGCTGCTCGTCGTGGTGACCGACGGGCGGGCGACCGGCGGCCGTGCGGCCGGCGATCCGGTGGCGCTCGCCGCCCGTGCGGCGCGGCTGCACGCCGCCGAGGGCACGGCGTCGGTCGTCGTGGACTGTGAGACCGGCCCGGTGCGGCTGGGGCTCGCGGGGCAGCTCGCCCGTGAACTCGGCGGCACCGCCGTGACCCTGGACGAGCTGCGCGCCGACTCGATCGCCGGCCTCGTCAGGGACGTACAGGCAGAACGGTCCGGAGGGACCGGACACTCATCCAGGAGGGCCGCTTGATGCCGCAGGGACAGCCGACCGTCGTTCCCGACGACGGTCTGACCACCCGTCAGCGCCGCAACCGCGCGCTGGTGATGGTGCACACGGGCGTCGGCAAGGGGAAGTCGACCGCCGCCTTCGGCATGGCGCTGCGCGCCTGGAACCAGGGCTGGCCGATCGGGGTGTTCCAGTTCGTGAAGTCCGCCAAGTGGAGGGTCGGCGAGGAGAACGCCCTCAAGGCGCTCGGCGAGACCGGCAAGGGCGGCACGGTCACCTGGAACAAGATGGGCGAGGGCTGGTCCTGGATCCAGCGCGAGGTCGCCGAGGGCGAGCAGTCGCACGAGGACAAGGCCCGCGAGGGCTGGGAGCAGGTCAAGCGGGACCTCGCGGAGGAGAGGTACAAGTTCTACGTCCTCGACGAGTTCGCCTACCTCCTGCACTGGGGCTGGATCGACGTCGACGAGGTCGTGGAGGTGCTGCGCGACCGGCCCGGGCAGCAGCACGTCGTCATCACCGGCCGCAACGCGCCGCGGGAGCTGGTGGACTTCGCGGACCTCGTCACCGACATGTCCAAGGTCAAGCACCCGATGGACGCCGGTCAGAAGGGCCAGCGGGGCATCGAGTGGTAGCACGTCTCGTCATCGCCGCGCCCTCCTCGGGCGCGGGCAAGACCACGGTCGCGACCGGTCTGATGGCCGCGTTCGCGGGCCGTGGCCTGGCCGTGTCCCCGCACAAGGTCGGCCCGGACTACATCGACCCCGGCTACCACGCGCTCGCGACGGGCCGCCCGGGGCGCAACCTCGACGCGTACATGTGCGGCACGGGGCTCGTGGCGCCGCTCTTCCTGCACGGGTCGCGCGGCTGCGACCTGGCCGTGGTCGAGGGGGTCATGGGCCTGTACGACGGGGCCGCCGACCAGGGCGAGCTGGCGTCCACCGCGCAGGTGGCGAAGCTGCTCAAGGCCCCGGTGGTCCTGGTCGTGGACGCGTCGTCGCAGTCGCGTTCGGTGGCGGCGCTCGTGCACGGGTTCGCGTCCTGGGACCCGGAGGTGCGGATCGGGGGCGTGATCCTCAACAAGGTCGCGACCGACCGGCACGAGCACCTGCTGCGGGAGGCGCTCGGGGAGTCCGGGGTGCCGGTCCTCGGCGTCCTGCGGCGGGCGCCCGCCGTGGCGACGCCCTCGCGGCACCTGGGGCTCGTGCCGGTGGCCGAGCGGCAGGCCGCCGCCGTGGCGGCGGTCGCGGCGCAGGCCGAACAGGTCCTGGCCGGGTGCGACCTGGAGGCGCTGCTCGCGCTCGCGCGGTCGGCACCGGAGCTGCACGCGGAGGCGTGGTCGCCGGAGGTCGCGGGACGGCCCGACGCAGGGCGTTCGGTCGCCGGGCGGGTGGGCGCCGGTGCGCGGCCCCGGATCGCGGTGGCCGGCGGGGCGGCGTTCACGTTCTCGTACGCCGAGCACACCGAGCTGCTGACCGCCGCCGGTGCCGAGGTCGTCACCTTCGACCCGCTGCGGGACGAGGCCCTGCCCGAGGGGACCTCCGGGCTCGTGATCGGGGGCGGGTTCCCCGAGATGTACGGGGCCGAGCTGTCCGCCAACGAGCCGCTGCGGAAGGCCGTGGCCGGCCTCGCCGCCGCGGGGGCGCCGGTCGCCGCCGAGTGCGCCGGACTGCTCTACCTGGCGCGGTCGCTCGACGGCACGCCCATGTGCGGGGTGCTCGACGCCGACGCGCGCATGTCGGAGCGGCTGACACTGGGGTACCGGGACGCGGTCGCCGTCAGCGACAGCGTCCTCGCGCCGACCGGGGCGCGGATGCGGGGCCACGAGTTCCACCGCACCGTGATCGAGCCGGGCGCCGGGGAGCGGGCCGCGTGGGGGCTGCGACAGCCCGAGCGGCGTGTGGAGGGCTTCGTACGGGGAGGGGTGCACGCCAGTTACGTGCACACGCACTGGGCGGGCGCGCCCGAGGTGGCGGCGCGGTTCGTGGACGCCGCCCTCGGCCGGATCCCCGACGGTCCGGTCGCGTGAGGTCAGCCGCCGGAGGCCCCCACCACGAGCCAGATGAAGCCGACGCCCGCCGCCGTGCACAGCACGGTGGAGCGGGCGGGGTGGTCGTGGTGGGCCTCGGGGAGGATCTCGGCGGCGGCGAGGTAGAGCAGGGCGCCGCCGAAGAAGCCGAGATAGCCGCCGAGAAGTTCCTCCGGAAGGGTGAACAGCAGGGTGGAGGCGGCGCCGAGTACCGGGGCGACGGCGTCCGCGACGAGCATCGCGAGGGCCTTGCGGCGCGCGTTCCCGTAGAGGCTCGTGATCGTGTACGTGTTGAAGCCGTCGGCGAAGTCGTGGGTGACGACGGCGAGGGCGACGGTGGCGCCCATGCCGCCGCCGACGTGGAAGGCGGCGCCGAGCGCGACGCCGTCCATGAGGCTGTGGCCGACCATCGCGGCGGCGGCCGTGAGGCCGACCTGGGGGACCCTCTCGCCGGCCGCGACGCCGTGCGCGGCCCGGCGCACGGCGAGCAGGCGCTCGACGACGTGGGCGAAGAGGAAGCCGCCGACGAAGAGCAGCAGGGCCTCCGGGACGCCGAAGACCTCGTGCCCGGCGGCCTCCAGGGCCTCGGGCAGGAGGTCGAGTCCGACGACGCCGAGCATGAGCCCGCCGGCGAGTCCGAGGACGAGGTGACGCCGGTCGGTGACGTGCCCGGCGACCCATCCTCCGAAGAGCGTCATGAGGAACGCGCCGAGCGCGACGACCACAGCCATGGGGTCTTGCTATCGGATCGGGAGGCGTCCGCGCACCTCGGTGCGGGCGTGCGGCCGGGCGTGCCGGTGGACGAGGTGCTGGCCCTGGTGGACGAGGTCCTGCGGGAGGCGGGGCTGTCCCGTACGGCCGTCCGGTCCCTCGCGACGCTCGACGTGCGGGCGGCGGAGGCGGGGATCGCCGGTGCCGCGGCGGCGCTCGGCGTGCCCGTGCGGGGTTTCGCGGCCGGGGAGTTGGCGATCGTGTCCGTACCGAACCCGTCGGCACGGCCGCTGACCGCGACGGGCACGGCCTCGGTGGCGGAGGCGGCGGCCTTGCTGGCGGCGGGCGGGGGGACGGGGGTGGGGGTGGGGGTGAGTGCGGGTTCGGAGGCGGGCACGGGCCCGGAGGCAGAGGCGGATCCGGGCGGGCCAGTGGCGTCCGTGGCGCGGGCGCGGGCCGTGCTGCTCGTGCCGAAGCGGAAAACCCGGCGCGTAACGTGCGCTCTCGCCGCTTCCGTCCCGGTTCGGTCGCACGAAGACGCCCCGGGCGCACGGTTGTTGCCCTTGCCTCACGGGTACATCGCTGGCGAGCCCGGCTCACCCCCCACCATCCCCACCCCCCACACGACGGCGGCCATGGACATGCACACGCATACCGACGCCCACGACCTTCGCCACCACGGTGACGCCGAGGTCAGGGACGAGAAGCTCATCGACCTGGCGGTCAACGTCCGGACGGACACCCCTCCGGACTGGCTGCGCAGACGCATCGCCGACTCCCTGACCGGCCTCGCCGCCTACCCCGACGGCCGGGTCGCGCGGGCCGCGGTCGCCGAGCGGCACGACCTGCCCCCGAGCCGGGTGCTGCTCACGGCCGGCGCGGCGGAGGCCTTCGTGCTGCTCGCGCGGGCACTGCCGGCGCGGCGGCCGGTGGTGGTGCACCCGCAGTTCACCGAGCCGGAGGCGGCGTTGCGCGACGCCGGGCACGCGGTGGGCCGGGTGCTGCTGCGCGAGGAGGACGGCTTCCGGCTGGATCCGGCGGCGGTCCCGGAGGACGCGGACCTGGTGGTGATCGGGAACCCCACGAATCCGACCTCCGTGCTGCACCCCGCCGCCTCGATCGCCGCGCTCGCCCGGCCGGGGCGGACCCTGGTGGTGGACGAGGCCTTCATGGACGCGGTGCCGGGCGAGCGGGAGTCGCTGGCCGGGCGGACGGACGTGCCGGGGCTCGTGGTGCTGCGGAGCCTCACCAAGACCTGGGGCCTGGCGGGGCTGCGGATCGGGTACGTGCTCGCCGCCCCCGGGACGATCGCGGACCTGGAGCGGGCGCAGCCGCTGTGGCCGGTGTCGACGCCCGCCCTGGTGGCGGCGGAGGCCTGCATGTCGCGGGCGGCGCTCGCGGAGGCCGAGCACGCGGCGTACCGGATCGGGACGGAGCGGGCCCATCTCCTCGCCGGGCTCGCGGAGTTCGACGAGGTGCGGACGGTGGCGGGGGCCGAGGGCCCCTTCGTCCTCGTCCGGATCGACGGGGCGGACGCGGTGCGGGAGCGGCTGCGGTCGCTGGGCTTCGCGGCCCGCCGGGGCGACACGTTCCCGGGACTCGACGGGAACTGGCTGCGGCTCGCGGTCCGGGACCGGGCGACGACGAACCGCTTCCTCCAGGCCCTGGACCAGGCGCTGTTGATGGGCGGCTGAGACGGGAGCCGGCTCCCGGGAACGGGCCGGGGCCCGGGGAGGGCGGTGTCGTCACCACCGCCTTCCCCGGGCCCCGACGCCTCCTCCCCTCCCCGGGCCCCGACGCTTCTCCTCCCCGGCCCCCGGCGCTTTCCCTCGGGCCGTCAGCCGCGCGAGCGGGCGCGCGAACGGGTCAGCGCGAGCGCGCCGCCGCCCGCCACGACGAGGGCGAGCGCCCCGGCCGCGAGGTACGGGGTGGCGGAGCTGCCGCCGGTCTCGGCGAGGTTCCGGGTGGGGGTGCCGCCGCCGTTGTCGGTGGTGAGGCCGCCGTCGTCGCTCGGTCCGACGGAGGGCCGGGGCTGCTCGGAGGGCTTCTCCGTCGGCTTCTCGGCGGGCTTACCGGTCGGCTTCTCGGTCGGCTTCTTCGTCGGCTCCTCCGTGGGCTTCCCGGTCGGCTCCGTGCCCTCGGGCGTCTCGCAGGTCGCCTCGGCGAGGGTCACGGTGCCGTCGACCTCGGCGACGCCCAGCTTCAGCGGGTCGACCTCCACCTTGAGTTCGAGGGCGGTCGCCGCGGCGGTGCGGGAGGTCGTGGAGGTGCGGGAGAGGTCCAGGGTGACCTCGCCGACGCCCGGCACGGTGACCCGGGTCCGGCCGCCCGCGGAGAGGGTGGTCCTCTTCCCGAGGACGGTCACGTGGCCGAGGACATGGGACTCTGCGACCGGCTGCTTCCCCACCTCGCACAGCGCCTTGGAGGTGACCTTCTCGACCTCGACGAGGGAGAGCAGCGGCAGGCCGGGGACGTGCACGCGCGCCTTGACGAGGTTCACGTGCCCCTCGGCCTTCTCCTCGTCCACGGTGGCCTCGGAGGTGGCGACGTCGGCCTTGAGGACGTCGACCGGCTCGCCGTTCTCGGCCCCCCGCACCTTCACGGAGAGCGCGGTCTCGCTCTCGCTCTCCGGCGCCTCGACCTCGTTGAGGGAGGCCCGGACCGGCACGTTCACCGTCTTGCCGAGGAGGGAGACGTCCAGGCCGGTGCGCAGGACGACGGCGGTGGCGCGCCCTTCGCCGCCCGTGGCGTGCGCCGCGGGGGCCGCGAGGAGCACCGGACCGACGGCCAGGGCGGCGACGGTGACGGCGGCCGCGGAACGGCGTACGGGCATGCGGAAGGTGTTGCTGTTCAAGGTGGTGGAACCCCCACAGGAGACACGGCGTCGCCCGGCCGCTCACCACGGGGACGGTGGCTCGGCGCGGTCCCGGCGACTCGGGACACCGGAATCTTTACGCACGGAGAGTGAACCGGCAGTCACCTGGAGCCAGTTCACCCCAAAGGGGGGTTTCCGCGTTCATTTTCGATTCTTTTCGCTACAACCGTTCCCGCCCGTCCCACGTGTTTCGTACGAAGGGGCGGACGCAGGCGCGAACGGGAACGGCGAGCGGGGGAGAGCAGGGGTGAGAACGACCGGTTCCGCGCCGGGGTAACGGTTCGTCAACCCGGCACGTTCAGCTGTCGCGCCAGTACCCGAGGGCGTGGACGCGCTCCTTGGGCAGCGCGAGCTCCTTGCGCGCGTACCCGCCGAGGGTGCGGGTGGTGGTGGTGTCGCAGGCGATCCAGACGTACGAGGCGGCGTCGGCGAGCGCGGGCAGTTCGGCCTTCACGCGGGCGACCAGTTCGGCGCCGCCCTTCTCGCGCGGCACCCGGCGCAGGTCGTGCCGCGCGGGGTCGACGCGGAACGGCAGCTCGTCGTCGGAGGCGTGCTGGGTCTCGAACCAGACGGTGGCCGGGAGGGCGGGGAAGGCGTCGAGCAGGGAGTTGATCGCGGGCAGGGAGGCCGCGTCGCCGACCACCAGGAGCCTCCCGGGCAGCGGGTCGGGGGCCTCGAAGCCGGTGCCCTGGAGGGTGGCCTCCACGGTGTCGCCGGCGGCGCAGTCCCGGGCCCAGCGGCTCGCGACCCCGTCGTGCAGGGCGAACTCCAGGCTGAAGGTGCCGGCCTCCGCGTCCGGGTCGACGAGGGTGTAGGCGCGCTGGTGCGGCTTGCCGTCGCCGTCGAACCAGACGCGGACCCACATCGTCGGGTGGACCCCGGCGGCGGCAAGGAGGCCGCCGTCCGTGAAGTGCACCCGCCGGTAGTCCTCGGTGACCTGCTCGGCCCCCGTCACGGTGAACGTGAAGTCCTTGCCGCGCATCAGCTTGAGGACGGCGCCCTGCCAGCCATGACCCACCGTGATCCCCACCCCTGTGATTAGTATAGATTAATTTAGGTCAGCCTAACCTAAGAATCTATGGGACAGCAGGGACGGGAGCGGTTTCTCCGTGAGCATCGAGGTCTACCGGGACGCCTGGGGCGTTCCGCATCTGCGGGCCGGGGACCCGGACGAACTCGCCTTCGCCCAGGGGCGGGTCACCGCCCGTGACCGCGCCTGGCAGCTGGAGGTGGAGCGGCACCGGGCGCAGGGCACCACGGCCGCGTTCCTCGGCGCCGGCGAGCTCGGCTGGGACGTCTTCGCCCGGCGGGTCAAGCTCGCGGACACCGCCCGTCGCTGTCTCGCGCGGCTGGAGCGTACGGACGCGCCGACGGCCGCGTGGGTACGCGCGTACGTGGACGGGGTCAACGACGGTCTGGCGGAGGGGGCGCGGCGCGCGCCCGAGTTCGCGGAGACCGGTCTCGCGCCCGGCCGCTGGGAGCCGTGGACCCCGCTCGCCGTCTGGCTCTCGACCCACATCCTCTTCGCGGGGTTCCCCACCAAGCTGTGGCGGGAGGAGGTCGCGCGGCGGCTCGGCGAGGAGTGGACGGAGCTGTTCGCGACAGACGGGCCGGGCACCGCGGGCTCCAACGGCTGGGTGGTCGCGGGCGAGCGGACCGCGAGCGGGGCGGCCCTGGTGGCCGGCGACCCGCACCGGTTCATCGAGGCGCCGGGCGTCTACCAGCAGGTCCGGCTCGCCTGCCCCGCGTACGACGTGGTGGGCCTCGCCGTGCCGGGCGTCCCCGGCCTCGCGCACTTCGGCCACACCGGGCCGGTGGCCTGGGCGATCACCAACGCGATGGCGGACTACCAGGACGTGTACCGGGAGCGGCTGCGGCGGCTGCCCGGCGGGGGCGTGGAGGCGCTCGGCCCCGAGGGCTGGCGCCCGGCGACGACCCACACGGAGACGATCGAGGTCGCGGACGGGGAGCCGGTCGTGATCGAGGTGATCGAGACGGACCGGGGACCGGTGATCGTCGGCGTGGAGGAGGAGCCGGGGGCCGGGGGGCCGGCCGACGGTGCCCCGGTGGACGGCACTCCGGTGGACGGCCCGGACGGCGGGGCCCCGGGGGCCGGAATCCCCGTCGGTGGCGTCCCGGAGGCCGAAGCCCCGGTGGACGGCGCCCCGCAGGCCGGAGTCCCGGTCGACGCCGCCCCCGCGGACGCCCGGACGGCGGGCGACAGCCCGGCGGCGGGGGCGCCGGTGGGCAGTCCGGTGGACGGAGTCCTGGCGGACGGCCCGGTCGGCGGAGGCCTGGCGGGCGGCCCGGTCGGCGGAGGCCTGGTGGGCCCGGCCGACGGCGCCCCGGAGCACGGCCGCCCCGGCGAGGAGCGCGGCTGGGAGGCCCTCTCCCTGCGTCACCCGCCCCGGGTCACCGGGCGGCTCGGTTTCGAGGTGCTGCCCGCGCTGCTGCGCGCCCGGACCGCCGGGGACGTGGACGCGGCCCTCGACGGCTGGGTCGAGCCGGTGAACGTCGTCCAGGCCGCCGACACCCGGGGCGGGCTGCTGCACCGGGTCGCCGGCCACGTCCCCGTACGCGACCGGGCCAACTCCCTGCGTACCGTGCCCGCCTGGGATCCCGCGCACGCCTGGGCGGACGCGCCCGCCCCGCTGCCCCGCGCCGAGGTCCGGGGCCACGCCGTGATGGCCAACGCCCGGGGCCTGGCCGCGCCGCTGGGCGTCGAGTTCGCCCCGCCGCACCGGGCGGACCGGATCGACGCGCTGCTCGGCGCCTCGGCCGACTGGACCCCGGAGACCGTCACCGCCGTCCACACGGACACCGACAACCCCTCGGCGGCCCGCCTCCTCACGGCGGTCGGGCGCGCCGGCGGGGGCCTCTCCCCCGCCGCCTCGGCCGTGCGGGAGCGGTTGCTCGCCTGGGACCGGCGCATGGACGCGGAGAGCACCGACGCCGGGCTGTACGCGGCCGTCCGGGGCGCGGTCGTCCGCCGTCTCGCCGCGCACGAGGCCTTCGCGCCGCTGCGCGAGCCCGCCCCGTACCCCGAGGTGTTCCGGCCCTGGCTGGCCCTCGGGCCGCGCGTGGCCTTCGCCCTGGAGACCCTGCTCACCGCCGGGCCCGTGCCCGCCGGGGACGTCGACCGGATCGTGCGCGAGGCGCTGGAGGAGGTCGCGGCCGGGGAGCCGCCCGCCGCCTGGGGCGCCACCCACCGGCTCGCGCCCTGGCAGGCGCTGCCCGACCCCGACGACGCGCGGTGGCCGGGGCTCGCCGGGGACCACGACTGCGTGCTCTCCACGTCCAGCGTGCCCGGCTGGACCGACCGCAGCGCGCGCGCCGCCGCCGCCCGCTACGTCTGGGACCTGGCCGACCGCGAGCGCAGCGGGTGGGTCGTCCCCTTCGGGGCGTCCGGCGTGCCCGGCGACCCCCACCACCGGGACCAACTCCCGCTGTGGCTGAGGGGCGAGCTCGCCCCCGTCACCACCGACTGGCAGCACCTCACCAAGGAGCAGGGATGACCACCGCCGTTCACGTCCGGACCGTCGAGGGCTTCGGCACCGTCACCGTCAGACCCGTCGACCCGGACCGGGACGCCCCGCTCCTGCACTCCTGGGTCGACGCGGAGCGGTCCCGCTTCTGGGGCATGGTCGGGACCACCGTCGAGCAGGTCCGGGAGATCTACGCGCACCTGGACTCGCTCACCACCCACCACGGCTTCCTGGTCAGCAGGGACGGCGAGCCCGTCGCCCTGCTCCAGACGTACGACCCCGAGGCCGACCGGGTGAGCGAGTGCTACGAGGTGCTGCCCGGGGACATCGGCGCGCACTTCCTCATCGCGCCGAACGCGTCCCCGGAGCCGGGCTTCACCGGCAGGCTCGTCACGGTGCTGATCGCGTTCATGCTGAAGGACCGCACCCGGATCGTGGTCGAGCCCGACGCCGCCAACGAGAAGGCCGTCGCCCGCATGGCGCGGCTCGGTTTCGAGCTGGGCCCGGAGGTCGTGCTGCCCGAGGTGGACCTGCCGGAGGTGTACCTCCCGGAGAAGCGGGCCCGGCTGGCGTTCCTGAGCCGCTGACCGGCGGGCTCCTGGTCTCCGCGCGGCCCGCCGATCCGCCGACCCGCCGATCCGCCGATCCGCCGACCCTTCAGCCCTTCAGCCCTTCAGCCCTTCAGCCCTTCAGCCCTTCAGCCCACGATCCGCCCGTCGAGGACGATCCGCCGCGGCGCGGCCAGGACGCGGACGTCCGCGCGCGGGTCCTCGCCGTAGACGACGAGGTCGGCTGGGGCGCCCTCCTCCAGGGCGGGGCGCCCCAGCCACGCCCTGGCCCCCCAGGCGGTGGCCGAGAGGGCGTCGACCGGCGGGATGCCGGCGCGGGTCAGTTCCTCGACCTCCTCCGCGACCAGGCCGTGGGCGAGGGAGCCGCCCGCGTCGGTGCCGACGAAGACCGGGACCCCCGCGTCGAAGGCGGCGCGGACCGTGTCGTACCGCCGCTCGTGCAGCCGTCGCATGTGGGCCGACCAGCGGGGGAACTTCTCCTGGCCGCCGTCCGCGAGGTGCGGGAAGGCCGCGATGTTGACCAGGGTCGGGACGATGGCGACGCCCCGCTCGGCGAAGAGCGGAATGGTGTCCTCGGTGAGCCCGGTGGCGTGCTCGATGCAGTCAATCCCGGCCTCGGCGAGGTCGCGGAGGGAGTCCTCCGCGAAGCAGTGGGCGGTGACCCGGGCGCCGAGCCGGTGCGCCTCCGCGATGGCCGCCTCCACCTCGGGGCGCGGCCAGCAGGCGGTGAGGTCGCCGGCCTCGCGGTCGATCCAGTCGCCGACGAGCTTGACCCAGCCGTCGCCCCGGCGGGCCTCCCGGCCGACGTACGCGACGAGGTCGGCGGGCTCGATCTCGTGGGCGTAGTTGCGGATGTAGCGGCGGGTGCGGGCGATGTGCCGGCCCGCGCGGATGATCTTCGGCAGGTCCTCGCGGTCGTCGATCCAGCGGGTGTCGGAGGGCGAGCCGGCGTCCCGGACGAGCAGGGTCCCGGCGTCGCGGTCGGTGAGGGCCTGCTTCTCGGCGGTGTCCGCGTCGACGGGCCCGTGCCGGTCGAGGCCGACGTGGCAGTGGGCGTCGACGAGTCCGGGCAGGACCCAGCCCGTCACCGCCAGGGCCTCCCCCGGGGGCCGTTCGAAGGTGATCCGCCCGTCCACGCACCAGAGTTCGTCCCGTACGTCCTCCGGGCCGACGAGCACCCGCCCCTTCACGTGCAGCACCTCGTGATCGCTCATGGCTGCACTGTACGAGGGCCCGCGGGGGCGGTGGGCGTACGCTGGCCACGGCCGTACCACCGACCCGAGAAGGCACCACCGTGACGCATCCGCTCCTGGACCTGGCCCCGCTGACCGCCGCGCACTTCGCCTCGATCGAACGGCGGGTGGCCGCGCTGCTCTCCACGGAGCAGGACGTGGTGATCACCCAGGGCGAGGCGCTGCTGCCGCTCGAAGGGTGCATCCGGAGCGGGGCGCGGGCCGGTTCGACCGCGCTGAACGTGGTCACCGGGCCGTACGGGCAGACCTTCGGGAACTGGCTGCGGGACTGCGGCGCGACCGTGGTCGACCTGGAGGTGCCCTTCCACACGGCGGTGACGGCGGAGCAGGTGGAGCGGGCGCTCGCCGAGCACCCGGAGATCGACTTCGTGTCCCTGGTGCACGCCGAGGCGGCGACCGGGAACACCAACCCGGTCGCGGAGATCGGCGAGGTCGTACGGGCCCACGGGGCGCTGTTCTACCTGGACGCGGTGGCGTCGATCGGCGCGGAGCCGGTGCTGCCGGACGCGTGGGGCGTGGACATGTGCATCATCGGCGCGCAGAAGGCGATGGGCGGCCCCGCGGGCGTGTCCGCGGTGTCGGTGAGCGCGCGGGCCTGGGAGCGGTTCGCCGCGAACCCGGCCGCGCCGCGCCGCTCGTACCTCTCGCTCCTGGACTGGAAGGAGCGCTGGATCGACGGCGGCCGCAGGACGCTGCTGCACGCCCCGGCGCAGCTGGAGATGCTGGCCCTGGAGGCCTGTGTGGAGCGGATCGAGGCGGAGGGCCTGGACGCGCTCATGGCGCGGCACGCCTCGGCGGCGGCCGCGACCCGCGCGGGCGCGCTCGCGCTCGGCGGCGGTCTGGAGCCGTACGTGTACGAGGCGGGAGAAGCGGCCCCGGTGGCGACGACGCTGCGCACCCCGGCGGACGTGGACGCGGCCGGACTGGTGGCGAAGGCGCTCGCGGCCGATCCGTCGCTGCCGCTGATCGCGGGCGGCGGGGCGCTGTCCGGGGAGATGATCCGGGTCAACCACTACGGGGTGGACGCGACCCCGGGCGCCGTGCAGTCCTCGCTCGCGGCCCTCGGCGCGGCGCTCGGCGAGACGGGCCGCGCGGTGGACCTGGAGGGCGCGCGCCGGGCGGTGACGGAGGCCTGGAAGTAGTCCGTACGGCCCGTCGTACGACGGGAGGGGGCGGGGTTCCGGTGCCGGGACCCCGTCCCCTCCGCGTACGCCCGGACGGTTACAGCGCCGGGTAGTCCGTGTAGCCGCGGTGGTCGCCGCCGAAGAAGGTGGCGGGGTCCGGGGTGTTGTAGGGGCCACCGGCCTTCAGGCGGGCGGGCAGGTCGGGGTTGGCGATGAAGAGCGCGCCGTAGGCGACGAGGTCGGCGGTGCCGTCCTCGATCAGGGCGAGGGCGTCGGGGCCGGTCGGGCCCTCGGTGGCCGGGTTGAGGACGAAGGTGCCGGAGAACGCCTTGCGCAGGGCGAGGGTCAGCTCGCGGACCTCGGGCCCGGCCTCGGTGACGTGCAGGTACGCGATGCCGATCGGGTCGACGGCGGCGACGAGGGCCGGGTAGATCGCGTCGGTGTCGGTCTCGGCGATGTCGTTGTAGGTGTTGGCCGGGGAGATGCGCAGGCCGGTGCGCTCGGGGCCGATCTCGGCGGCGACGGCCCTGACGACCTCGACGGCGAAGCGGATGCGGTTCTCGACCGGGCCGCCCCACTCGTCGGTGCGGTGGTTGGAGCCGGTGGCGAGGAACTGCTGGATCAGGTAGCCGTTGGCGCCGTGGACCTCGACGCCGTCGAAGCCGGCCTCGACGGCGTTGCGGGCGGCGGTGGCGAAGCCGGCGATCGTCTCCGTTATCTCGTCGGCGGTGAGCTCGCGCGGGGCGACGAAGTCGATGAGGCCGGTGCCGGCGAAGAGCTGCCCGGCCGGGGCGACGGCGGAGGGGCCGACGGGGTGGAGGCCGCCGCCGAGGACCTCGGGGTGGCTGATCCGGCCGGCGTGCATCAGCTGGGCGAAGATCCGGCCGCCCTTCGCGTGGACGGCGTCGGTGACCTCGCGCCAGGCGGCGATCTGCTCGGCGGTGTGCAGGCCGGGGGTGTTGGGGTAGCCCTGGCCGATGGCGGTGGGCTGGACGCCTTCGGTGATGATCAGGCCGGTGGAGGCGCGCTGGGCGTAGTACTCCGCGACGAGCGCGGTGGGGGTGCGGCTCTCGCCCTCGGCCCGGCTGCGGGTCATGGGGGCCATGGCGATGCGGTTGGCGAGCCGGGTGCCGGCGAGGTCGATCGGGTCGAAGGCGGTGGTCATGGCGGTCCCTTCCCACAAAGTGTGTGGTCGACCAAACATCGGGTTTATGTGGTCGGCCAAACATCTGGTCCGGACGCCACTGTAACGCATTCCTTGGCCGACCAAGGTAATCTTCGGGTGACGACGTCCCGAGGAGCTCCCGTGTCCGGAACCGACCCCGTCTGTACCGAGCCGCCGCTCGCCGCCACGCGCTGCGGGCCCGTCGGCCACGCCCTGGCGCGGGTCGCGCGGATGCACCGGATCGCCATGGGACGGCGGCTGCGGGAGCTCGGGCTCTACCCGGGCCAGGAGCTGATGATGATGCGCCTGTGGGACTGCGGGCCGGTCCGGCAGTCGGAGCTGATCCAGTCCCTGGGCCTGGACCCGTCGACGGTGACGAAGATGCTCCAGCGGCTCGAACAGTCCGGGCACGTGCGGCGCGGCCCGGACCCGGCGGACCGGCGCGCGGTCCTGGTCGAGGCGACGGAGCGGGGCCAGGCGCTGCGGGCCGGCGTCGAGGACGCCTGGCGGGACCTGGAGGCCCGCTCGCTCGACGGGCTCTCCACGGTGGACGGGGCGGAGCTGTCCCGGCTGCTCGGCCTCGTCGCGGAGAACCTGCGCGGGGAGACGGAGGAGGCGGGCGACTGCCCGCAGGGTCCGCCGGTGCGCTGAGGGCGGACGGGCCCGGGCGGGTCCGGCTGTCGGGTTCCGGTCTCAGCCGCCCAGGACGTCCAGGGCGCGGTCCACGTCCGCCGTCGTGTTGTACAGGTGGAAGGAGGCCCGCAGATTGCCCCCGCGGGCCGAGAGCAGGACGCCGGCCCTCTCCAGGGCGTCCGCGCGGTCCCCGAGGCCGGGGACCGCGACGACCGTCGAGTCGTCCTCGACCGGCGCGTGCCCGAGGGAGCGGAGGCCGGCGCGGAAGCGGGCAGCGAGCCCCTTGTCGTGGGCCTCGATCCGCTCGATGCCGACCTCTTCGAGGAGGGCGAGCGAGCGGGCCGCCCCGTGGTACGAGAGGAAGGCCATCGGCTCGTCGAACCGGCGCGCGGAACGGGCGAGTTCGCGGACCGGACCGTAGCTGTTGGCCCACCGGTCCTCGCCGGTGACCCAGTTGGCGTGGATGGCGAGGAGCGAGTCCTGCGCCTCCTCGGTGACGGTGAGGAAGGAGGCTCCGCGCGGACAGAGCAGGTACTTGTAGCCGCCGGCGACCGTGTAGTCCCACTCCCCCGCGCGCAGCGGCAGCCAGCCGGCCGACTGGGTGGCGTCCAGGAGGGTGCGGGCGCCGTGGGCGGTCGCGGCCTCCCGTACCGCCGCGAGGTCGGCCGTCCGGCCGTCCGCCGACTGCACGGCGGAGAAGGCGACGAGCGCGGTCTCCGGCCGGACGGACGCGGCGAGCCGCTCCAGGGGCGCGAAGCGGACCTCGAGGTCGCCGCGGATCGTGAAGGGGGTGATGACGGAGGAGAAGTCGCCCTCGGGGAAGAGGACCTCGGACCCGGCGGGCAGCGACTGGGCGATCATCCCGCAGTGCACGGCGACGGAGCTGCCGACGGCGACGCGCTCGGGGGCGACCCCGACGAGCCGGGCGTACGTAGCCCGGGCCTCGTCGACGATCTCGAAGCTCCCGGACCCGCCGGGGCGCCCGTCGGCGGTCTCCTGCGCGAGGAGCGTGACGGCCTCGACGGTCCGGCGGGGCATCAGCCCGCAGGCGGAGGTGTTGAGGTAGGTCTTCTTGGGCGCGAACTCGGCGCCGCCGAGCGGCTGGTCGGGGGAATCCATGTCCCCACCCTGGATTCCCGGCGATCACCCGTCAATCGCGCCCCCACCTGGGGGGTCTTCCAAGCACGGCTTATCACCGCAGGTCAGCGGGGGTACGGAGCCCCGGCCCGGGTCGGCGGGCGCCGAAATCCGAGCCGGGGGCCGGAACGCCGGCTCAGGCCCCGGGAACCTCGCAGCCGTCCGGACCGCAGACCTCGGCGTCGGCGCCGGTGTCCGCGCCGGTGCCGAGCGGCTGGAGGGCGCGGCCCTGCCAGGCCTGTTCGAGGGCCTGGGTGAAGACCTCGGCGGGCTGGCCGCCGGAGACGCCGTAACGGCGGTCGAGGACGAAGAACGGCACTCCGTTGGCGCCGAGTTCGGCGGCCTCGCGCTCGTCCTGCCGTACGTCGTCGGCGTAGGCGCTCCCGTCGGCGAGGACGGCCCGGACCTCGGTCTCGTCGAGGCCGACCTCCACGCCGAGCGCCGTCAGGGTCCCGGCGTCGAAGACGGAACGCTCCTCGGCGAAGTTGGCCCGGTAGGCCAGATCGAGCAGCTCGCTCTGCCGGCCGCGCGCCTTGGCGAGGTGGAGCAGCCGGTGGATGTCGAAGGTGTTGCCGTGGTCACGGCCCTCGGTGCGGTAGCCGAGCCCCTCGGACTGCGCGTCGGAGGCGACGTGCGCCTCCATGGCCCGGGCCTCGTCGAGGGTGCGGCCGTACTTCTCCGCCAGCATCTCCAGGACGGGGGCCGTGTCGCCCTTGGCACGGCCGGGGTCGAGCTCGAAGGACCGGTGCACCACCTCGACGTCGTCCCGGTGCGCGAAGGCCGCGAGCCCCTTCTCGAAGCGGGCCTTTCCTATGTAGCACCAGGGGCAGGCGATGTCGCTCCAGATCTCGACGCGCATGGGTTTCTCTCCGGGGGATGACGGGGGTGAAGACGGGGTGTTCCGTGCGGGGAACGCTCCCACCTGCCCGTTTCATTCCCTGTACCGGGACGATGTGAGGCGGGTCATCACCGCAGCCGTCCTCGCCCTGGAGCGTCAACGCCGAAAAGGCTCAGAAAGAGATGGCCGCGCTATCGTCACACGGCGATCAGTTCGGGTCGGACGACTTCACGAGCACGCTCGTACAGCGCTTGGGCCGCATGGTTTCTGATGTGGGGGCGGATCAGCTTGAACATATCCGTCATGCGCTTATCGATACGCCCCGAGTCGACCAGGGGATAGTCGTCCAGTGCGAGCCCCCACGTCTGACGGGCGGCTTCCTGCAGGTACATGAGCGCAGATCGCCGGTCCCCGGTCTGCGCGGCTGCATGAGCCTGCTGTCCGGCGAGGAAAGCACGCATGCGGGGTCCAGCCTGCGGCGAGGACGCCGCCGCGGCGTCGGCGAGCCGCTTGGCCAGGGGGCCTTGACCGAGGTCCACGGCTTGGACGCTCGTTCCGCGAAGTGTGGTGCAGTACGTCAGGTGGTCCTCCGACGCTCCCGCAAGCTCCAGCGCTTTGAGGTAGTAGCGCTGCGCGAGACCGTGCAGCCCCTCGTCAACAGCCATGTAGCCGGTGAGGCAGCAGAGGTCGGAGGCCGCGGACATCATCGCTTTGCGCACGCCCTCGGGGCCGTCCGCCCTCAGGAACGGAGCGACCGTGTTCACGAGGAAGGTCGCGGCAAGGGGGCGGGCGGCGCGTCCGCCGAATTGGTCGTCCATGGACGAGAGCTGTTCCGTCATGGCAGATACCGTGTGCACGTCCGACATGCCGATGCGCGTCCGTGTGCCTCGCTGGGCCGTCTCCATGCGTCCCACCACGTCAGGCCACTCCGGGACCGTCAGCGCGACGGAGAACAGGGCGACGCTCAGCACGCTCCGGCGGGACGGACCCATGTCTTGCCTCCCCAGGTCCAACAGCCCCTCCACCGTACCGGGGTGATCAGGCTGCCGACCTGCGGAAGCGGTGGATTCTGGGAGAGTGCGACCACGAGTGGGTCGGGTGGTCCGGCAAGACCCGTTGCCGCAAGTGCGGCACCACGCAGGGCTGACCGGATCCGTCACACGGGGGCCGGGGCGACCCGGCCCCTCCGGGCACGAGTGGGGACCATGGAAGATCGCGTGGACTGGGAACAGCTTCCGGCAGAACTGCGGAACGAAGTAGAGGGGCGTACCGGAAAGTAGAGGGGCGTACCGGAAAGGTGCGCACTGCGGAGCGGGTGAGCACCGGACTCGACAGCCCGGCGGCATTCGTCATCACAACGGCCCGTAACGGGCGTCTGTTCTTCAAGGGTGTCCGCCTTGACGATCCGGACAGCGCGGAAGCGATGCGTACGGAAGAGGGCATCAACGCGACGGTTGCCGGAGTGAGCCCCGCCATCCGTCACAGCTTCAAAGCGGCGGGATGGCACTGCCTGCGTTCGTCCACATCGACGGGAGGCACATCGATCTCTCGCCGGGGACGAAGGACCTGGGCGCGCCGGCCTTCGTCCTGAACCGAATGCAGCACTTCACGGGTGACGACAAGAACCTCAGGAACGCCAACCTGGCGATCCCCCGACTTGTCGACCGCTTCACCGGGTTCCTGAACGACGGTGACGCCGATCTCCTCAGCGGGTCGTCCCTCCTGCACACGGACACCAACCCGCACAACATCATGACCGGCACCCCTGGAGGAGACGCGTACGTGGTCGACTGGGCCATGCCCGCTCTCGGCCCGGCCCGGGTGGACATGGCGAACACGGCCGTACGGCTCATGGAAGAAGGCCAGTCGACCGACGACGCCGTCGCGTGGCTGAACGCCTTCCCCGCGTGGCAGGCCGCCGACCCGAAGGCCGCCGAGGCGTACGTGGGCGCGACATGCCGGCAGTGGACGGCGCGGATCGGTGAGAAGGGCGCCAAGCCCGGCAACGACCGGTTCCGCCAGTCGCTCCCCGCATCGCGGGTTGTTCAGGATCCCGGCAGGGGCGGGGAACACCCCCGATAGCCTGTCGGCATGTCGGAGATCACCCAGAAGCCCCCTGTCCGTTGCGTGAAGTGCAGCGGAACGGGAGTCATCCTTTCCAGGCCGGCGGATACGACCACGGGGCTGCCTCGCTGGCGGTACCGGTGTCTCGACTGCGCGATCGCCTGGTGGGTTGACGAGCATGGACATTGGCAGGAGTACCCGCCCGAAAGGTAGGAGAGATGTTCCTTTCCGTACGAAAGCTCGTCCAGCGGCTCGCAGAGCTGTGCAACTGCCCGTACTGCGGCAGCGCGTCGTACTACCACAACGGAAAGAACGACGTCTGCATGGATTGTCAGGGCACGTGGTGACCGAGGAGCGGGGACTTACCCCGGACGAGACCTTTGCGGCGCTCTACAGGCTCGCCCTGGACGTCGCGGAGGAACGCGGAGCGCAGATCACGGAGGGTGCCCGCGGGTCGGGTGCGTACGCCTTCATGGCGGAAGCCCGGAGGCTGTACCCCGGTTTGAAGATCGCGTGGGATGGAGGGGCGGCCCCTTCCTGACCCTCTGAACGGCCCCTTCCGTGCGTCTCCCCCATGGCGTGCGGGCGAGGCTTTCTGCGCCTCAACCACTCTGACCACAAGGTCGGTTGGCGCAACGCCTCCACATGGTTGTCGCAACCGGCGGGGAGAGGGAGAATCGCCGTTCGTCCGGAGCACGGCCCTCGGGCTCGGACAGGGGAGGCGTGCGGTGGGATTGGGGACAGTGGTGGTCACCGGGGCGGCGGGAACCATCGGCTCGGTCGTGCGCAGGGCACTGCGCGGCGAAGTGGACCGCTTGGTCCTGCTCGACCGCGTTCCGCTCCGGGCCGAGGCCGCGAACGAGGAGGTCCGCACCGTGGACCTCCGGGACGCGGCCGCCGTCGAGACCGCGCTCGCGGGCGCGGACGCCGTACTCCACCTGGGCGGCCTGCCGGACGAGGCACCGCTCGAACACCTCTTGGAAGCCAACGTGCTGGGCACCCATCACGTCCTGGAGGCCGCCCGTCGCGCGGCGGTCCCCCGGGTCGTCCTGGCCGGCAGCAACCGCGTGACCGGCTTCTACCCCGTGACCCACCGCACCGGCCCCCGGGAGCCGGTGCGCCCGGACGGCCTGTACGGGGTGAGCAAGGCGGCCGTCGAAGCCCTGGGGCGTTTGTACGCCGACAAGTTCGGGGTTTCCGTGATCTGCCTGCGCATCGGCAGCTTCGAGGAGGCGCCCGCGGAACCGCGCCACCTGGCGACCTGGCTCAGCCCCCGCGACGCCGTCGGCTTCTGCCGGGCCGCGCTCGCCGCCCCGCTCTCCACGCGCTTCGCCACGGTGTACGCCGTCTCGGCCAACACCCGCCGCTTCTGGGAACTCCCCTCGGAATCCGAACTGGCCTACACGCCCCTCGACGACGCCGAGGCCCACGCGCCGCACCTCGCCGACGCCGATCCCGATTCCGGTGCCGGTCCCGAGGCCCCGCAGGGCGGCCCGTACGCCCTGCCCGAGTTCACGTTGAAGCACCTCCGGCCGTGAACGCCCGGGAGGCGCGGGCGGGGAGGGCGGTTACGGGTCCACCGGCCTCCCGGCACCCGGTTCTTCCGGGTCGCCCCCGAGCAGGCGGCTGAACGCGGCGCGGTGGACGTTCGGGGTGAGCCGGGTGCGGCGGCGGAGGTGGCCGCGCAGGGAGTCCGCCGTGCCGAGGCCTCGGGCGCGAGAAGGTGGGGACGGAGACTCCGGCGTACCGGGCGGGATTCCTGGGCCTCACGGCGCCGGCCTCGCTGCGGCTGCCGCGCCGCCGGGCCTGAAGGGGCGGCGCGCACGGGAGCGGACCCTCCCCTCGCCGCTCTCAAGGTATAGCGCACAGGGGGGCTTGCGGCAAGGCCCCCTCCGTACCGCAGAATCGCCGACCTGACCCGAAAAGACCCAGGTCAGATACCGCGAAATGGGAGACCCACCACGTGCCCACCTCTTCGTCCACTCCTCTTGGCCCCACCGCCGCGACCCGTGCGTTCGACCTTCCCGAGCGGCTCTCCGCCAAGGCCGACCCGGTGCTGATCGCCGCCGACGAGCGGCACTTCGCCGACGTCGCGGAGAGCCTGGGACGGTCCGTGGCCGACCTGTCCGGGCGGCTCGACGCCCTGCGGAGGGCGCCGGGCGGCATCGGGCGCGAGGCGATGGAGCGGGACGCCGAGATCCACCGCCTGACCGCGCGCCTGCGGACCCTGCGCCGCTTCGGCCTCGACCTGTGCCTCGGCCGGATGGTCGGCGCGGACGGCGCCGAGCCGGTGTACGTCGGGCGGCTCGGGCTCACCGACGACACCGGGCGCCGGCTGCTGATCGACTGGCGCTCCCCGGCGGCCGAGCCGTTCTTCGCGGCGACCCACGCCGACCCGATGGGGCTGGCCAGCCGGCGCCGGTACCGCTGGACCGGCGGCCGGATCACCGACTACTGGGACGAGGTGTTCACCGCCGAGGGGCTCGAAGGGCACGCGGCCCTCGACGACCAGTCGGCGTTCGTCGCGAGCCTGGGCGGCGAGCGCTCGCCCCGGATGCGCGACGTGCTCGCCACCATCCAGGCCGACCAGAACGCCGTCGTACGGGCGGACTCCAGGGGCGCGCTCGTCGTCGACGGCGGTCCGGGCACGGGCAAGACGGTCGTCGCCCTGCACCGCTCCGCGTACCTCCTCCACGCGGACCCGCGCCTCGGGCGGCGCGGGGGCGGCGTGCTGTTCGTCGGACCGCACCGGCCCTATCTGGACTACGTCTCCGACGTCCTGCCCGGCCTCGGCGAGGACGGGGTGCGGACCTGCACGCTGCGGGACCTCGTCGCCGAGGGGGCGGAGGCGGTGGCCGAGACCGACCCGGCGGCGGCCGCCCTGAAGGCGTCGGCGGACATGGTGGAGGCGATCGAAGCGGCCGTCCGGTTCTACGAGACGCCCCCGGACGGGGGGATGACCGTCACGACCCCGTGGGACGAGGTCCGGCTGACCGCCCGCGACTGGGCGCGGGCGTTCGAGGCGCCGGAGCAGGGCACCCCGCACAACGAGGCGCGCGAGCAGATCTGGGAGGAGCTGGCCGAGATCCTGCGGGAGAAGCACGCCGAGGAGGTCCCGGAGGACGAGTTCCGGGCGTCGCTGCGCCGGGACCGGGAGCTGACGGCCGCGCTCCACGGCGCGTGGCCGCTGATCGAGGCGGCCGACCTCGTCGGGGACCTGTGGGCGGTCCCCGCCTACCTGCGCCTGTGCGCGCCCCGGCTCGGCCCGGAGGAGGTGCGGCGGCTGAGGCGTACGGACGCGCACGCGTGGACGGTGTCCGACCTGCCGCTCCTGGACGCGGCCCGCCGGCGGCTCGGCGACCCGGAGGCGTCGCGGCGCGAGCGCCGACGCGAGGCCGCCGTCGCGGCCGAGCGCGCCCGCCGGGCCGAGGTCACCGCGAGCCTGCTGGAGAACATGGTGATCGACGAGAGCGAGGGCGCCATGGGGATGCTGCGCGGGCGGGACCTCCAGGAGAGCCTGATCGACGAGGGCGGGCTGCCCGCCGCCGAACCCGACCTGCTCGCCGGTCCGTTCGCGCACGTCGTCGTGGACGAGGCGCAGGAGCTGACCGACGCGGAGTGGCGGATGCTGCTCGCGCGCTGCCCGTCCCGGAGCTTCACGATCGTCGGGGACCGCGCCCAGGCCCGGCACGGCTTCACGGAGTCGTGGCGGGAGCGCCTGGAGCGGGTCGGGCTCGACCGGATCGAGGTGGCCTCCCTGAGCGTCAACTACCGGACGCCGGAGGAGATCATGGCGGAGGCGGAGCCGGTCATCAGGGCCGCGCTCCCGGACGCCAACGTGCCGACGTCCGTCCGCGGCACCGGGATCCCCGTCGCGTACGGGCCCGTCGGGGACCGGGACGCGGTCCTGGACGCCTGGCTCGCGGAGCACGCGGAGGGGACCGCCTGCGTCATCGGCGATCCCGCGTTCCGCGAGCGGCCCCGCGTCCGGTCCCTGACCCCGTCCCTCGCGAAGGGCCTGGAGTTCGACCTGGTCGTCCTCGTCGACCCGGAGGCGTTCGGCGGGGGCGTCGCGGGGGCGGTGGACCGGTACGTCGCGATGACGCGGGCGACGCGGCGGCTGGTGGTGCTCGGGAGCGCCTGACGCCGGACGGCCGCCGGGACCCGGGGACGGGGACCCGGCGAGGGCCCGGGGACGGGCGTCCACCGAGCCCCGGGGCTCAACGCCTCGGCAGCCCCAGCGGGTTGCCGTCGCGGAGTTCCGGCGGGAGGAGGTGGTCGGGGGTCGACTGGTAGGTGACCGGGCGGAGCCAGCGCTCGATCGCGGTCGCGCCGACCGAGGTGGAGGTGGAGGTGGTGGCCGGGTATGGGCCGCCGTGGTGCTGGGCGGCGGCGACGGCCACGCCGGTGGGCCAGCCGTTGACGAGGACGCGTCCGGCCAGCGGGATGAGGGCGGCGAGCAGCGGGGCCGCGTCGGGGTCCTCGGCCGTCTCGGTGGTGTGCAGGGTGGCCGTGAGGTTGCCCGGCAGCAGGGCCAGGACGGCGCCGGCCTCCTCGCGGGTGGTGTAGCGGGCGACGACGGTGACCGGGCCGAAGCATTCCTCCAGGAGGAGGTGGTGGCCGCCCGCGACGAGCCGCTCGGCGTCGACGGCGAGGACCCCGGCGCTGACGGTGTGCGGGCCGCCCGCGCCCGGGGTGACGGGGGTGTCGACCCCGGGGAGCGCGGCGCGCTCGGCGACCCCGGCGACGAAGGCGTCCCGCATCCGGTGGTCGAGCATGACGGACGGCCCGGTGTCGCCGAGACCGGCGGCGAGGGCGTCGAGGAAGCGGTCGCCCGCCTCGCCCCGGGGGGCCAGGACGAAGCCGGGCTTGGTGCAGAACTGGCCCGCGCCCAGGGTCATGGAGCCGGCGAGCCCGGCACCGATCGCGGCGGCCCGCTCCCCGGCGGCGGCGGGGGTGATCACGACCGGGTTGAGGGAGCCGAGTTCGCCGTGGAAGGGGATCGGTACGGGCCGGGCGGCGGCCGCGTCGAAGAGGGCCCGGCCGCCGCGCACGGAGCCGGTGAAGCCGGCCGCCGCGACGAGCGGGTGGCGTACGAGCGCGACGCCCGCGTCGAAGCCGTGGACGAGGACCACGACGTCCTCGGGGAGGCCGGCCTTGACGGCGGCCCGGCGCAGGAGGGAGGCGCAGAGTTCGGAGGTGGCCGGGTGGTCGGGGTGGCCCTTGACCACCACCGGGCAGCCAGCCGCGAGGGCACTGGCGGTGTCGCCGCCGGGGACGGAGAAGGCGAGCGGGAAGTTGCTGGCGGCGTAGACGGCGACGACGCCGAGCGGGACCTTCCAGCGGCGCAGGTCGGGCCGGGGCGGGACGGCGCCGGGGTCGGGGAGGTCGATCCGCACGTCGAGGAAGGAACCCTCCTCGACGACGTCGGCGAAGGCCCTCAACTGGGCCGTGGTGCGCGTGAGTTCACCGGTGAGCCGGGTGGGCCCGAGGGCCGTCTCGGCGTCGGCGGTCGCCACGACGTGGTCGCGGGACTCGTCCAGGAGGTCGGCGGCGGTACGCAGGAGGGCGGCCCGTACGGTCCGGTCGGCGAGGGCCCCGAGGGTGCCGTGTGCGGCCCGGACGGCCCGGTCGACCTCCTCCGCCGTGGCCTCCACCGCGACCCGCTCGCGCGGCTCCCCCGTCCGGGGGTCCACGCTCCACACCGGTTCCGCCGCCACGGCCACGCCCCTGTTCGCCGATCTGAACACAGTCCCCGCGGATGAACGCGGATCCGGTGGACTCTATTGACGGCCCGGCCGTCTCCACAAGGGCCTCCGCCGGCCTTACCGCCACAGCCGCGTGGCCTGCCGCCATGACCGCGTGGCCCACCGCTACAACTGCGGGTCCGTGCCGCCACAACCGCACCGTGGCCGTACCGCCACGACCACGCGGCCCACCCCTACAACCGCGCGGCCCACCGCTACGACCGCGTAGCCGTCGCGCAGCCGGCCCGGGTGCCGCCCTCGGCCACCGGTGCCGTGCGGGCGTAGGGGTCGATCGTGCGGCCGTTCGAGCCGGTCTCCGGCGCGCCCCCGCCGAACTGCGGCCGGAAGTAGCCGGTGGGGTCGCCGCAGCCGCCGTTGGTCATGTCCAGCTTGTACGACAGGAGGGTGAAGGTCCCCTTCTCGGTGGCCACCTTCGCCGGGTCGTCCCAGCTCACCACGGTCTCCCGCCGCACGATCACGCGCACGACCTCGTCGCCGCCGCCGGCCGGGGCGACCGGGTACACGTACGTGACGTCGGCGGTCACCTCCAGGGCCCCGAGGCTTCCCTGCCGGTAGGAGAGCCGGCCCCGGGTCCTGACCTCGTCCCCGACGAGGCGGGCCTGCGCCGGGTCGAAGCGGCTGAAGAGCATCAGCGGGTCGTGGCCCTCGCCGGGGGTGCCCAGCGCGGTCGACACGAAGGCCCTGGCGTCCTCCTGGCGCGGGTTCATCAGGGCGATCGCCCTCTCCGGGCGGGCGCCCCGCAGCACCGCCGGGTCCAGGCCGGACGCGGCGAGGAAGTCACGCGTGCGCGTGAGGGCCTCCGCCACCTCCTCCTTCGTCATCCAGCCGGTGGCCCGGGCGGCGGGCACGGTGACGCCGGCCGTGCCGCTCGCCCAGCGCGCCGCCGGGGAGCCGCAGAACGGGTCGGCGAGGGTGGCCCGCCCGTCCCCCTCGGCGGGAGGGGCCTCCGTCGGCCGCTCCGTCTCCTGGGCGAGGGGCGGGCCGGGCCGGTCTCCGTCGCCGGACCAGCCGATGAAACCGCCCGGGTCCACCGCCACGAAGAGCAGGGCGAGGGCGGCCGCGAAGCCCGCCACGTACCAGCCCTTCCGGCGCCGGGGCCGTACGGGCGCGGACGTGGGCGCGCGCCACGGCGCGGGCTCCGGGGGCGCCGTCCGCCGCCGGGCCGCCTCCTCGCGGGCGCGTGCGGACGGCTCCTCCGGCGCGTTCCCCGTCCCGTCGGCCGAGGTCCGGAGGAACTCCTCCCACACCTCGTCCGGCACCGGCGAACCGCCCCGCTCCTTGCCCACTCCCGGCCCCTCCCCGTTCCGCACGTGTCTCCGGCCCCTCCCCGGGGCCTCCGCATGATCGCACAGGTGATCGCACGGATCCGGACATGAAGGTTCGCTGAGAAACGGGACACATCCGGAACGTCCGCCGCCGGTCCGTTCGTCCCGACAAGTGCGATGAACAAGACGATCAGGCGCACCTCGGTCTTCGTGCTGCTCCTCGTGCTCGCCCTCCTCGGCCGGGCCACGTGGGTGCAGGCGTACGAGGCCAAGGCGCTCGCGGACGACCAGAACAACCGGCGGAAGAAGATCGCGCAGTACGCGCAGCCGCTCGGGAACATCGTCGTGGCCGGCTCCCCGGTCACCGGCTCGGAGAGAACGGAGGGAACGGACCTCGCGTACCGGCGGACCCACACGGACGGCGAGCTGTACGCGGCGGTCACCGGCTACAGCTCGCAGGCGTACGGCGCCACCCAGCTGGAGGGCATCTACGCCGACGTCCTCGACGGCACCGACGACCGGCTGAAGAACCCGCTGGACGCGGTGACCCGCGAGCGGCAGGAGCCGGGCACGGTCCTCACCACGATCGACCCGGCCGTGCAGAAGGCCGCCTACCGGGCGCTCGGGAACAAGAAGGGCGCGGCCGTCGCCGTCGACCCGGCGAGCGGCCGGATCCTGGCCCTGGCCTCCACGCCGTCCTACGACCCGTCGAGGATCTCCGGGACGGATGACGGCGCCGCGTGGAAGGAGCTGACCACCGACGAGGACAAGCCGCTGGTCAACCGGGCGCTGCGGCAGCCGCTGCCGCCCGGTTCCACCTTCAAGCTGGTCGTCGCGGCGGCGGCTCTGGAGGACGGCCTCTACGACTCGGTGGACACGGCGACGGAGAGCCCCGTCCCGTACACGCTGCCGCACACCCGGACCGTGCTGAGGAACGAGAACGCCTCCGCGCCCTGCGAGAACGCCACGATCCGCACCGCGCTGCGGTACTCCTGCAACAACGTCTTCGGCAAGATGGCCGCCGACCTGGGGCAGGACAAGGTGCGGGCGACGGCGGAGAGGTTCGGCTTCAACGACGCCGAGCTGGACGTCCCGGTCCGGGCGTACGCGAGCGTGTACCCGTCGAAGATGGACCCGGCGCAGACGGCGCTCAGCGGCATCGGCCAGTTCGACGTGACGGCCACCCCGCTCCAGATGGCCATGGTGTCGGCGGCGATCGCCAACGACGGCCTCCTCGCGGCCCCGCACATGGTGTCGGAGGTCGTCGACTCCGACGGCGACGCGCTCACCTCGTTCGAGGACGGGGACACCCGGCGGGTCGTCTCCTCCTCGACGGCCGAACAGCTGCGCAGCGCGATGGTGACCGTGGTGGAGGAGGGTACCGGCACCAACGCGGCGGTCGCGGGGGCGGAGGTCGGCGGCAAGACGGGCACCGCGCAGCACGGCGAGAACAACAGCAGGACGCCGTACGCCTGGTTCACCTCGTACGCGAAGGACCCCTCGACCGGGAAGCGGGTCGCCGTCGCGGTGATGATCGAGGACTCGGGCGCGGCCCGCTCCGAGGTCAGCGGCAACGGCCTGGCGGCGCCGGTGGCGCAGAAGATGATGGCGGCGGCGCTGAAGTGACGTGACGCCGGCGCGACGGCGGTGGCTCCGGAGCGACGGCGGCGCCGAAGTGACGGTGAGCGGGGCCCGATTGGCCGTCGGGGTCCGTCACGCGGTATGCAGGGGCGCGCTCACATCCGAGCACGCATTCGATCCGTACCCCTGTCTGCCTCGCCTCGCTCTCACCTCGCGGAGGACCGCCGTGCGTCTGCCCCGTTCCCTGTCCGGCTGGACCATGGCGGTCTTCGGCGTGCTCGCCTCCGCGCTCGGCGTGGTCGGCCTCGTCGCCCCGGACGCCCTGCTCACGGTCATGGGCTTCGAGCCGGTGCCCGACGGCGGGCGGGCGGACGGCGACCACACCCTGGTCTTCCTGACGGCCTCCTCGATGGCCGCGCTCAACATGGGCGTCTACTACGTCCTGGCCGCGCTCGCCGACTGGAAGCCGTTCTTCCGCTGGACGGTCCCCTTCCGCCTCCTCACCTGCGCGGTCTTCACCCTCGCCGTCGTCACCGGCCGCGCCCCGTGCGGTTTCCTGGGCGTGGGCCTGTGGGAGGGGCTCGGCGCGCTCGTGACGGGAGCGGCGCTGCGGTACGAGAAGAGGAAAGGTACGGGCGTCTCCTAGGTGCGGCGCGGCCTCCGGGCGGGGAGCATGGAGGAAAAGCGCGGGCGCGGCGGGAGGAGGCAGGGTGACGGCCGGTTCCTTCCCTGGGACGGCGGGGCGGGTCGGGGTGCCCCTGGACGGCAAGGGGCTGCTCGACGTGCTCGGGGTCGCGGCCGTCGTCGTGGACGCGCGCGGCCGGATCGTGCTGTGGAGCCCGCAGGCGGAGGACCTCTTCGGCTTCCGCGCCGAGGAGGCCCTCGGCCGGTACGTGGCCCGGCTGATCGTCGGCGACGACCACCGGGAGGAGGCGATGCGCCTCTTCGGCGAGGTGCTCGCCGCCGGCACGACCTGGTCGGGCACCTTCCCCGTACGGCACAAGGACGGCTCCACCCGGCAGGTGGAGTTCCGCAACATGCGGCTCACCGACGACCTGGGCGGGCTCTACGCCCTGGGGATCGCCGCCGACCACTCCGTCGTCGAGCGGGTCGAGGCCGAGCTGGCCCTCTCCGACCGGCTCGTCTCGCAGTCCCCGATCGGCCTCGCCGTCTTCGACACCGCGCTGCGGTTCGTCCTGGTGAACCCGGCCCTGGAGCGGATCAACGGCATCCCGGCCGCGCTGCACACCGGGCGGCGGATCTCCGACATGCTGCCGGCGATCGACGCGCCGGGGGTGGAGGAGGCGCTGCGGACGGTCCTGGAGTCGGGCGAGCCGGTGCTCGACCACTCCACGGTGGGCCGGACCCCCGCCGATCCGGGCCGCGACCACGTCTGGTCGGTGTCCTTCTACCGCCTCGAAGGGGGCGAGGGCCGGGTCCTGGGCGTGGCGGCCTCGGTGATCGACGTGACCGAGCGGCACCGGGCGGACGCGGAGGCGGACCGGTCCCGGCGGCGGCTCGCGCTCATCGCGGACGCCTCGGCCCGGGTCGGCACCACCCTGGAGGTGGAGCGGACCGCCGACGAGCTGGCCTCGGTCGTGGTGCCGGTGCTCGCGGACGTCGCGGCCGTCGACGTGCTGGACTCCGTCCTGTCGCTGCGCAGGCCGGGGACACCGGAGGAGGAGGGCCCGGCGCTGTTCCGCGCGCTCGCGGTGAAGGCGGCGGGGCCCACGGAGGCGCTGCCTGCCGCCGACCCGCCGGGGTCGGTCGCCATGTACGGGGCGGACCGGCTGGTCACCCGTTGCGTGCACACCGGTCTGCCGGTCCTGGTGGAGCATGTCGGGCCCGGGGACCTGTCGCGGATCGCGCGGAGCCCGGAGGCGGCGGAGATGCTGGCCAGGGCCGGGGTCCACTCGTACCTGGCGGTGCCGCTGATCGCGCGCGGCGAGGTGCTCGGCGCGCTCGACCTCAAGCGGGACCGCAACGCGCTGCCGTTCGACGGGGACGACGTGCTGCTCGCGACGGAGCTGGCGGCCCGGGCGGCGGTGAGCATCGACAACGCGCGCTGGTACCAGAGCGTGCGGAACTCGGCGGTGACGCTCCAGCGCAGTCTGCTGCCGGGGGCGCCGCCGGCGCGGGCGGGCCTGGAGGTCGCGGCCCGCTACCAGCCGGCGCAGGCGTCGAGCGAGGTCGGCGGGGACTGGTACGACGTGATCCCGCTGCCCGACGACAAGACGGCGCTCGTCGTCGGCGACGTGATGGGCAGCGGGATCGACGCGGCGGCGACGATGGGCCGGCTGCGGACGGCGACCTGCGCGTTCGCGGACCTCGACCTGTCCCCGGCGCAGGTCCTGCGGCACCTGGACCGGATCACCGAGGGCCTGGAGCACTACATCGCGACCTGTCTCTTCGCCGTGCACGACCCGGCCAGGGAGCGGTGCCGGATCGCGAACGCGGGCCACCTGCCGCCCGTGCGGGTCCCGGTGGACGGCCCGGCCGAGCTGGTGCGGCTGTCGACCGGGGTGCCGCTGGGGGTGGGCGGCGGCACCTTCCGCACGGCCCGGGTGCCGTTCCGGCCCGGTGACCGCCTGGTGCTCTACACGGACGGCCTGATCGAGACCCGGGACGAGGCGATCGACGAGCGGCTCGCGCTGCTCGTGGGGCTGCTCGACGAGGCGCGCGGCCCCCTGGAGGAGACCTGCGACCTGCTGCTGCGGGCGCTGCGCCGGCCGGGCGCGCCGGACGACGTGGCACTCCTGATCGCCCGGAGCACGGGATGACCGCGCGGAAGCGGCGGGACGGCCCGGGCCCCGGCACCGGCCGGGAGCGGGCGCGGGCGCGGCGGGGGAAGCAGGGCCGTAAGGGGCGCGAGACCGGGCTGCGGAGCGTCGCCGGGCAGGTCTTCGCCCTGGAGGCGCTGATCGCGCTCCTGGTGATCGTGGCGGCGGCGTTCGTCACCTTCTACCAGGAGCGGCGGGACACCGAGCGGGACGCCCGGGCCCGCTCGCTCGCGGTCGCGGAGGCGCTCGCGAACGCCCCGGGCATCGACGCGGCGCTGACCTCGCCCGATCCGACGGCGCGGCTCCAGGACGAGGCGGAGGCGATCCGGCGGGCCACGCGGCTCGACTTCATCGCGATCCTGGGCCCCGACGGGATGCGGTACACCGACTCGCAGCCGGACCTGATCGGCCGCAGGGCGGTCGGCGACCTCTCGCGGGCGACGGTGGACGGCGAGTCGTACACGGAGGTCTTCAAGGGCGCGCCGAACGACGCGGTGCGGGCCGTGGTCCCCGTGGTGAACGACCGGGGCAGGATCATCGGCCTGGTGACCAGCGGCATCGAGGTGGAGAACCTCGCGCACTCCGTCCAGGACCGGCTGCCGCTGCTCGCCGGGGCGGCGGGCGGCGCGCTCCTGGTGGCGGTGGGCGGGGCGGCCCTGGTGAGCCGGCGGCTGCGGCGGCAGACGCACGGTCTCGGACCGGCCGAGATGACCCGGATGAAGGAGCACCACGAGGCGGTGCTGCACGCCGTCCGGGAGGGCGTCCTGATCATGGACTCCGACCACCGGCTGCTGCTCGCCAACGACGAGGCGCGCCGGCTGCTCGGCCTCGGGCCGGAGGCCGAGCGGCGGCACGTCTCGGAGCTGGGTCTGGACCCCCGTACGGTCGAGCTCCTGGAGTCGGGGGAGGCGGCGACCGACGAGGTGCACCGGGCGGGCGACCGGCTGCTCGCGGTGAGCGTGCGGCCCACGCTGCCGCACGGCTCCGAGTCCGGCTGCGTGATGACGATGCGGGACACCACCGAGCTGGCCGCGCTGTCCGGCCGGGCGGCGGTGGCCCGGGGCCGGCTCCAGCTGCTCTACGAGGCGGGGGTCCGGATCGGGACGACCCTGGAGGTCGTTCGGACGGCGGAGGAGCTGGCGGAGGTGGCGGTGCCGCGGTTCGCGGACTTCGCCACGGTGGAGCTCCTGGAGCCGGTGCTGCGCGGCGAGGAGCCCTCGGAGATCGTGGAGACGGCGGCCGCGTCGGCGGAGATGCGGCGGACGGCGCTGAGCGGGCTGCGGCCGGGCCTGCCGCTCCAGCCGGTCGGGGACACCGTCCGCTTCGACGTCCCCAGCACCCCGATGGCCATGGCCCTGGCCTCGGGGCACGCGGTGGTGCAGCCGGAGCTGGCCGGGGCGGAGGGCTGGCGGGCGCAGGATCCGGAGGGAGCGGCGCAGGCCCTCGCGTACGGGATGCACTCGCTGCTCACGGTGCCGCTGCTGGCCCGCGGGGTGGTCCTCGGGATGGCGAACTTCTGGCGGGCGGACACGAAGGAGCCGTTCGGCGAGGAGGACCTGTCGTTCGCGGAGGAGCTGGCGGCGCGGGCGGCGGTCGCGATCGACAACGCGCGCCGGTTCACCCGGGAGCACGCGATGGCGGTGTCGCTCCAGCGGAGCCTGCTGCCCCGGGTGCTGCCGGACCAGAGCGCGGTGGAGGTCGCGCACCGCTACCTCCCGGCGAAGGCGGGGGTGGGCGGTGACTGGTTCGACGTGATCCCGCTGCCGGGGGCGCGGGTGGCGCTCGTGGTGGGGGACGTGGTGGGGCACGGGCTGCACGCGGCGGCGGCCATGGGACGGCTGCGCACGGCGGTGCACAACTTCTCGACCCTGGACGTGCCGCCGGACGAGCTCCTCGGGCACCTGGACGAGCTGACGGGCCGGATCGACTCCCGGGAGACGGAGGGGACGGACGGGGAGGGGCGGCGGCGCGACGAGGGGATCACCGGCGCGACCTGTCTGTACGCGATCTACGACCCGGCCTCCGGAGTGTGCACGGTGGCGAGCGCGGGCCATCCCGGTCCCGCGCTCGTGGCGCCCGACGGGCGGGTGGAGTTCCCCGAGCTGTCGCCGGGGCTGCCGCTCGGGCTCGGTCTGGGCGAGGCGCCGTTCGCGTCGACGGAGCTGCTGCTGCCGGAGGGGAGCAAGCTGGTGCTCTTCACCGACGGCCTCGTGGAGGACCACGGGCGGGACTTCGACGCGGGGCTCGGGCTGCTGCGGTCCGCGCTCGCCGGGCCGGACCGGAGTCCGGAGCAGACCTGCGCGGACGTCTTCGCGACGCTCCTGTCGCCCGCGCCGCGCGACGACATCGCGCTCCTCGTGGCGCGGACCCGGCTCCTCGACCGGGAGCGGATCGCCGAGTGGGAGGTGGCGCGGGACCCGTCGGCGGTGTCGCCGGTGCGGAACGCGGCGGCGGCGAAGCTGTCGGAGTGGGGGCTCGACGGCCTGGCGTTCTCGGCGGAGCTGATCCTCAGCGAGCTGATCACGAACGCGGTGCGGTACGGCGCGGACCCGGTGCGCGTACGGCTGCTCCACGACCGGACGCTGATCTGCGAGGTCTCGGACGGCAGCAGCACCTCGCCGCACCTGCGGCACGCGGCGGCGACGGACGAGGGCGGGCGCGGGCTCTACCTGGTCGCGCAGTACGCGGAGCGCTGGGGCACGCGGTACGGCCGACGCGGCAAGACGATCTGGGCCGAACTGCGGGTGGGCGCGGGCGGCCCGGAACCGGCGGAGGCGGCGATGCCGGACCTGGACGCCTTGGAGGACCTGGCCTGGTGAGACGGGGGCCGGGCGGGGCGGGGCGGGGTGGGACGGGGTTCCGGCTCCCCGGTGGGCGAGGGGGCGCTTCCGCAAACCCCTTTGACGCCCCGTCAGGCACCTCCCTAGCGTGTCCACGGCCACGAAGACCCCGCACGCGAGTGGCCCCGGCGCTCGGCACCAGGCACCCGGCACCCGGCGCCCGGCGCCCGGTCGAGGAACCGCTCCGGGTCCGCTCCCGTACCGACCCGAAGGAGAGCCATGCCCCGTCCCCTCGCCCTCGTGACCGGGGTCGGCCGTACCGTCGGCATCGGCGCGGCCGTCGCCCGGCGTCTCGCGGACTCGGGCTGGGACCTCGTGCTCACCCACTGGACCCCCTACGACCGGCGCATGGAGTGGGGCGTCGAGCGGGGCGCGACCGAGGCGATCCTCCGCGACCTCGCCGGCCGGGGCGCGACCGCCGAGGCGGTCGAGGCCGACCTCGCCGACCCCGAGGCCCCCGCGCGCGTCTTCGACACCGCCGAGCGGCGCCTCGGCCGCCCGGTCACGGCCCTCGTCCTGCGCCACTGCGAGTCGGTCGACTCCGGCCTCCTCGACACCACGGTCGAGAGTTTCGACCGCCATTTCGCGGTCAACGCACGCGCGTCCTGGCTGCTGGTACGGGAGTACGGCCGGCGTTTCACCGGGGCCCGCGGCACCGGCCGTGTCGTCGCCCTGACCAGCGACCACACCGTGGGGAACCTCCCGTACGGGGCGAGCAAGGGCGCCCTGGACCGCATCGTCCTGGCGGCCGCCCATGAGTTCGCGCACCTCGGGGTGACCGCGAACGTCGTCGACCCGGGCCCGGTGGACACCGGCTGGATGACGGAGGAGCTGCGGGAGGAGGTCGTCCGGAAGACCCCGCTCGGCCGCCTCGGCACCCCGCGGGACGCGGCGCACCTGGTGGACTTCCTCTGCTCGCCCGAGGGCCAGTGGGTCAACGGACAACTGCTGACGGCCAACGGCGGCCCGGCCTGACGCGGAGGCACGGCGAAGCAGCACGGCCCGGAAGTACGCAGGACCCGGCCGGACTGATACGGGGGAGCCGGCCGGGTCCGGGTGACCGTCCGCGTGGGCGGACCGGACCCGCTCACCGTAGGCCCGGCCGAAGATCGTCGCGAGCCGCGGAACGCGGGGTCTGTCCGGAATGCGCGACGGATCGGAGCAACGGAAGCACGTCCCGTCCGGGAATGCGCCCCCGGACGGCCCGCCCCCGGCCGTCGCCCCCGGCCGAAGGCTTTGGCGCGATCGCGCCGTCGGATCCGGCGCCCCTCCCCCGTCAGCGCCCCGTCCGCAGCGTCCGGGACGGGGGCTCGCCGTACCTCTCGCGGTAGCGCGCCGCGAACCGGCCCTGGTGACCGAAGCCCCAGCGCCAGGCCACCTCGCTCACGCTCACCTCGTCCGGCGCGGCCGCCCGCAGCTCCTCGCGGACCCGGTCGAGGCGGACCTCCCGTACGTACGCCATCGGGGACATCCCCACGTACTCCCGGAAGGACTCCTGGAGGCGGCGCACGCTCACCCGGGCCAGGGCGGCGAGTTCGGTCGTGGTGAACGGGTGCTCGGGGCGCTCCCGCACCGCGTCCATCGCCCGCTTGACCGGGGCCGGCCGCCGGGCCTCCCCCGGCCGGTCGAGCGCCTCGCGCCAAGGGTGCTCGGCGGCCAGGAGCAGCCCGTTGAGCAGCGCCTCCTGGAGGGGCCCGGCCACCAGTTCGTGCCGGGCGAGGCCCTCCCCGGTCAGCGCCTCGTACGCGACCCGGCGGGCGAGGCGCACCCAGCTCAGGCCGGGGCCGCGCGTGATGTCGAGGCGGGGCTCGAAGGCGAGCGGGCCGCGCGGCGGCCGGCCCGTCAGCCGTTCCAGGCGCTCGCGCAGCGCGGCCGCCCCGATCTTCACCGCCAGGGTCCGGCAGTCGCCGCTCCAGCGGTCCAGGAAGGTGTCTCCCGCCGGGTCGAGCAGCAGCCCCTCGGCGGCCGTCGCGACGAGGGCCGGACCGCCGCCCTGACGCAGCTCCATCGTGCCGGTCAGGGGGGCGTTCAGGTGATAGGCGCCCAGCTCCCCGAAGCTCATCCGGACGTCGGCCCCGCAGCTGAGGTCGCCGATGACCAGCGGCCCGAGGACAACGGTGTCGAACCGCGCGGCGAAGGGACGCGACCGGCGTTCGACGAGGTCCATGCGGCTCGTGTAGTACCGCGCGTCCAGCTCCTCGCGCGCCTCGTCCACGTCCCCCGTCCGGAACGAGCTCCCGTCCACGTCCCCCGCCCCGAACGAACTCCCGTCCGCGTCCACCGTCGTCCCCCCGGCCCCCACAGCGCTCATGGGTCGAAAGAATATTCATATGACGGATCTGACCGGGAACGGCAGGATGCCCGTCATGCCACGACCTCATGGATTCACGTACGAGCGGCGGGGCGACGGCTCCGTCGTCCTCACCCACCAGGGCCGCGCCGCGGGCGTGCTGCGCGGCGGGCGCGCCGAGAAGTTCCTGGCGGAGGTGGAGTCGGGCGACGCCCAGCTGGTCATGGCCCGCTGGACGGGCTCGTACCGCTTCGGCAACGAACGGCAGGCCAGGAACCACCCCCGTCATCAGAGTGGCCGAACCGGGCGAAGGTAAGGGAACGGCAAAGGGGGCCGGATCGTTAGCCCTGGCATGACCGCTATGACCCCCGGCTCGAACATCCCTCTCACCGCCACGCGCGTGGCGGTGGACGTCGCCGCCCCGGTGCGGCTCGACGTCTCGGGCCTGCTGCTCGGCGCCAACGGCAAGGTGCGCTCGGACGACGACTTCATCTTCTACAACCAGCCGGCCGGGCCCGGCGTCACCTACCGCTCCGGCGGCGGGACCGCGCCCGACGCGATCCTGGTCGACACCGGCGCCCTGCCGGCCGGCGTCGAGAGGGTCGTCGTCACGGCGAGCCCGGACGCCGCCGGCCAGACGTTCCAGGGCATCGAGCCCACGGCGACGATCCGGAACGCGGACGACGGCAGCCCCCTCGCCACCTTCACACCGCCGCAGCTCGCGACGGAGACGGCGCTGGTGGTCGTCGAGATCTATCTGCGCAACGGCGCGTGGAAGGCCCGCGCCGTGGGCCAGGGCTACGCGAACGGGCTCGCCGGCATCGCGACCGACTTCGGCGTCTCGGTGGACGAGGAGCCGGCCGCGCCCCCGGCCGCCCCGGCCCCCGCGCAGGTCGCGCCCCCGGCGCCCCCGACTCCTCCCGCCCCGCCCGTCGCCCCGGTGGACCCCCGGGTCGCGCCCCCGGCCCCGCCCGCGCCCCCGGCCGCCCCCGTGTCCACGGGCAAGATCAACCTGGACAAGGGCCGGGTCAGCCTCCAGAAGAACCAGACGGTCTCCCTGGTCAAGGGCGGTCGCCCGCTGCTCTCCCAGGTCAAGATGGGCCTCGGCTGGGAGCCCGCCTACCGGGGCAAGGACATCGACCTGGACGCGTCCGTCATCGCGTACGGACCCCAGCGCAACCACCTGGACAGCTGCTACTTCGGCAAGCTGGCGATCCTCAACGGCTCGGTCAAGCACTCCGGGGACAACCTCACCGGCGAGGGCGCGGGCGACGACGAGGTGATCGCGGTCGACCTGGGCCGGCTGCCCGCCGAGGTCTCCGGTCTCGTCTTCACGGTCAACTCCTTCTCCGGCCAGAAGTTCACCGAGGTCGCCAAGGCCTACTGCCGGCTGATCGACGCGGCGACGGGCGAGGAGCTGGTCCGCTTCGACCTGACCACCGCGGAGCCGCAGACCGGCGTGATGATGGCGAAGCTGATCAGGCAGTTCTCCGGCGAGTGGGAGATGACGGCGATGGGCGAGTTCGTGAAGTCGCGGACCGTCCGGGGCATGGTGAAGCCCGCCGCCCAGGCGCTCTGAGCGACCGGTCCGAGGAGGGGCTCCCGGGAGTTCCCGGGAGCCCCTTCCGCGCACCGGCTCTCAGCGGCGGGGCTGGCGGCGCCAGGGGCCGGTGATCGCGACCATGATGCCCGGGTCCTGGATGTTGGCGAAGAGCGTGCCGCCGTCGGGCGAGAAGACGACGCCGGTGAACTCGCTGTCGTTGAGGTCGTTGCGGGCGATCGGGTACGTGCGGCCGGAGTCGGTGGCGCCGAAGAGGTGCTGCACCCCTTCGCCGTCCTCGGCGATGACGAGCCCGCCGTACGGGGAGACGGTGATGTTGTCGGGGCCGTCGTAGGCGCCGTCCGCGTCGGGGTTCGCGTTCACGCCGAGCAGCACCTTGAGGGTGAGGGTGCGGCGCTTCGGGTCGTAGAACCAGACCTGGCCGTCGTGCGCGGCGCCCGGGCTCTCGTCGCGCGCGTAGGAGGAGACGACGTAGGCGCCGCCGTCGGCCCACCACATGCCCTCCAGCTTGCGGGCGCGGGTGACCTGCCCGGCCGCGAACTGCTTGCGGACGGGGGTGGTACGGGCGTCGCGGTCGGGGACGTCGACCCAGTCCACGCCGTAGACGGTGCCGATCCGGGTGGCGCGGGAGAGGTCGTCGACGAACCGGCCCCCGGAGTCGACGCACTTGAAGGCCTGGAGCACCCCGGCGTCGTCGGCGAGGGTACGGAGCTTCCCGCGCCCGTGCTCGAAGCCCTTCGGCGGCACCCAGCGGAAGAACAGCCCGTTGGGGCCGGACGCGTCCTCGGTCAGATAGGCGTGGCCGCGCTTGGGGTCGACGACGACGGCCTCGTGCTCGTAGCGGCCGAAGGCCTTGACCGGCTTCGGGTCGCGGTTGGCGCGGCGGTCGCGCGGGTCGACCTCGAAGACGTAGCCGTGGTCCCTGGTCATGCCGTTGACCCCGGCGAGGTCGGCGTTCTCCTCGCCGGTCAGCCAGGTGCCCCAGTCGGTGCGGCCGCCCGCGCAGTTGGTGGAGGTGCCGGCGATGCCGACCCACTCGGCGACGGTGCCGTCGCGGTGCACCTCGACGACGGTGCAGCCGCCGGCCGCCGCCGGGTCGTAGACGAGGCCCTCGGCGAGCGGGACGGGGTGGGTCCACTTGGAGCGGGGGCCCTTGAGCTCGTGGTTGTTGACCAGGTACGTGGTGCCGCGCGGGCCCGCGAAGGCGGCGGTGCCGTCGTGGTTGGAGGGGGTGAACTCGCCCGACTCCAGCCGGGTCACGCCGCTGTGGGTGACGACGCGGTAGGAGAACCCGGCGGGCAGGGCGAGCATCCCCTCCGGGTCGGCGACCAGCGGCCCGTACCCGATCGCGTGCCCGTGCCCGTGCCCGTGGCCGTGGCCGTGTCCGGCCCCGTGCGCCTGCGGCTCGTCGGACGCGAGCGCCTCGGGGGCGGTGGCGAGAGCCCCGACGACACCGGTGAGGGCGAGCCCCGCACCGGCGGCGGCGGACTGCTGGGTGAACTCTCTGCGGTTGAGCGGCATGGTGGCGGCGTCTCCCTGTGGTGGCCGGATGTCGCGGGCCACCCTCCCGTGCCTCCGCGAACACCGCCTGAACACCACCGGAACACCGCCGGGCGCCCGGGGACCCCGGACGCCCGACGGAAAGACACGTACGACGGAAAGACGCGTACGGCGGGAAGAGACGTACGACGGGAAGAGACGTACGGTCAGGAACCGGACCGCGACCGGGCCTTGAAAGCGGCCTTGCGGGCCTCCTTCGCCGTGGTCTTGTCCCGGTGCAGCCGGCCCATCGCCTCCAGGACCTCCGCCGTCGCCGGGTGCTCCACCCGCCAGGCCGCCTCGAAGAAGCCCCCGTGGCGCCCGGTGAGGCCCTCGATCAGCTCCTGGAGCTCCTCCAGGTCGCCGGCCGCGTCGAGCTGGGCCGCGATCGTGTCGATCGCCAGCCAGAAGATCATCGACTCCGGCGGCGCGGGCACGTCCGCCGCGCCCCGCTCCGCGAGCCAGACCCGCGCCAGGCCGCCGAGCTCCGCGTCGTCCAGGACCTCCCGCACGGCGGGCTCCGCCTCCGGGCCCACCAGGGAGAGCGTCTGCTGGCAGTGGAGGCGGCGGAGCGGGGAGTCCGCGTCGGAGCCGCGGGCGGCGTGCAGCAGCTCGCGGGCCGCGCCGAGGACGTCGCGGCCGGCCAGCCAGGCGACCGTCTCCTCGCGGGCCGCGGCCTCCGGGTAGCCGGCGATGCCGTCGAGGAGGGCGTCGGCGCCCTTGTCGGCCAGGTCGCCGACGGCGGGCGCGTCGACCCCGGCCTCCAGCATCCGGGCCCGGACGCCGTAGAGGCCGAGCGGGGTGAGCCGGACCATCCCGTAGCGGGTGACGTCCTCGTCGTCGGCGGACACGGCGGGCTCCTCGCCCTCCTCGACCATCAGCGCCTCGTCGAGGGGCTGGTACTCGACGAGCCCGATCGGTTCGAGCAGCCGGAACTGCTCGTCGAGCCGCATCATCGCGTCGGAGACCTGCTCCAGGACGTCGTCGGTGGGCTCGCCCATGTCGTCGGGGACGACCATCGACGCGGCGAGCGCGGGCAGCGGCACCGGGCCCTCGCCGGCCCCGCCCTCGCTGACGGTCAGCAGGTAGAGGTTGCCGAGCACGCCCTCCAGGAACTCGGCCTCGGCCTCGGGGTCCCAGTCGAGCGCGTCGACGTCGATCCCGCCGTCCTCCCCGAGGAGGTCGTCGAGGTCGTCGAGGACGGGGGCGACGGCGTCCCCGAAGACGGCGTCGAAGCCGTCCAGCCAGAGCGCGAGGACGTCCCGGGGCGAACCGCCGGTGAGGAGCGCCAGGTTCTCGCCGGGCCGGGCCCGCCCGGGCACGTCCTCCCCGTCCCCGTCGGCCGCCTCGCCGTCCTCGACGTCCACGAGACCGGTGTCGACCGCGAGCCGCCAGGCGTCGCCCGCCCGGAGCTCGCTCTCCTCGCCGGCGGGGAGTTCCAACACCTCGGCCGCCGCCGGGAGCTGCTCGTCGGCGAGTTCGCCGCCCGCGTCGACCCGGGTGTCCGGTCCGGCCCAGCGGGCGAGCCGTACCGCGTCGGCGAGGAGGGGGGCGGCCAGGGCGTCCCGCGCCAGCTCCGCGTCCGCACGCAGCCGAACGGGGGGAAGGGTGGGGTGGTCCGCTGACATCTGGGGGTCTCCTCGGCGCGTACGGGGCGATCGGGTGGAAGGGGCTCGGAGAGGTGGTCTCGGAGAGCCGTCCCAGCGTAGACGCATCCGGGAGGGCGTCCGCCGGTTCACGGATCCGTCAGCCTTCGTACACCCGTCGACCCTTGACAAGTGGGGTCCCCTGCGCGGAGATTGACGCGCGTAGATCCATCTGCCGTTCCTCCAAGCACCCTCGGAGCCCCCGATGTCTTCCTCCATACCGAGATCCGCCGCCGTCGCCGCCGTCGTGTCCGCCGCCCTGGCCGCCGGTCTGCTCGCCGGTTCGGCGAGCGCGTCCGCCGAGGACGGCGCCGGTGTCCGCGTCCACGACATCCAGGGCACGACCCGCGTCTCGCCCCTGGTCGGGAAGCAGGTCACCGGTGTCACGGGCATCGTGACCGGCGTCCGCACCTACGGCTCGCGCGGCTTCTGGATCCAGGACCCCACCCCCGACGCGGACCCGGCCACCAGCGAGGGCCTCTTCGTCTTCACCAGCTCCGTCCCGACCGTCGCCGTCGGCGACGCGGTGAGCGTGAACGGCACGGTCACCGAGTACGTCCCCGGCGGCCTGAACTCCGGCAACCAGTCGCTGACGCAGCTCTCCAAGCCCGTCGTCACCGTCGTCTCGCGGGGCAACCCGGTGCCGGCCCCGGTGACGATCTCCTCCTGGTCCGTCCCGGACGCGTACGCGCCGGAGGGCGACCCGGCCGCGGGCGGCTCGATCAACGGCCTGACCCTGAAGCCCCGGACGTACGCCCTGGACTACTACGAGTCCCTGGAGGGCGCCAACGTCCGGATCGGCTCCTCGCGGGTGGTCGGCGCCACCGACCCGTACTCCGAGCTGTGGGTCACGGTGAAGCCGTGGGAGAACGCCAACCGGCGCGGCGGCACGGTCTACGGCTCGTACGAGGACCAGAACACCGGCCGGCTCCAGGTCCAGTCGCTGGTCCCGATCGCCCAGCAGCCGTTCCCCCGGGCGAACGTGGGCGACGTGCTCTCCGGCGTCACCGAGGGCCCGCTCGACTTCAACCAGTACGGCGGCTACACCTTGACGGCCCGCACCCTCGGCACGGTCGTGGACCGGGGCCCGGAGCGCGAGACCACGGACCGGCAGCACAAGAACGAGCTGGCCGTGGCCACGTACAACGTGGAGAACCTCGACCCGACCGACCCGCAGGAGAAGTTCGACGCGCTCGCGAAGGCGGTCGTGGAGAACCTCGCCTCGCCCGACGTCGTCGCCCTGGAGGAGATCCAGGACGACAACGGCGCCAAGAACGACGGCACGGTGAGCGCCGGACAGACCGTGAAGAAGTTCACGGACGCGATCGTGGCGGCCGGCGGCCCGGCGTACGAGTGGCGCTCGGTCGACCCGGCGAACAACGAGGACGGCGGCGAGCCCGGCGGCAACATCCGTCAGGTCTTCCTCTTCAACCCGGCCCGGGTCTCCTTCACGGACCGCCCGGGCGGCGACGCCACCACCGCGACCGGCGTCACCGGCCGCAAGGGGCACGCGGAGCTGACCGTCTCCCCCGGCCGGATCGACCCGGCGAACACGGCCTGGGAGGACAGCCGCAAGCCGCTCGCGGGCGAGTTCGTCTTCCGGGGCCGCACGGTCTTCGTGATCGCCAACCACTTCGGCTCGAAGGGCGGGGACGAGTCGATCGTCTCCCACCACCAGCCGCCGAACCGTTCCTCCGAGGCGAAGCGCCTGCTCCAGGGCCAGGCCGTCAACGGCTTCGTGAAGCAGCTCCTCGCGGTCGAGAAGCAGGCCGACGTGCTGGTGGTCGGCGACATCAACGACTTCGAGTTCTCCGGCACCACGAAGGCGCTGACGGCGGACGGCGCGCTGTACCCGGCGGTGAAGTCGCTGCCGCGCGGCGAGCGCTACTCGTACGTGTACCAGGGCAACAGCCAGGTCCTCGACCAGATCCTGACCAGCCCGGGGATCCACCGCTTCGAGTACGACAGCGTCCACATCAACGCGGAGTTCGCCGACCAGGACAGCGACCACGACCCGCAGGTCCTGCGCTTCCGTCCGTAAGCGCCCCCGCAGGTCCCTACGCGCCCGCGCCGAGGCTCAGCGCGGGCGCGTACCACCGGGCCCCGGCGGGCCCGTCGGCCGGGACGTCCTCCCACTCGGTGAGGGCGAGCACGCGGGTGCCGTCGGCGGACCGGTGGACGTGGGTCCCGATCCCGCCGGCGGCGATCGCCTCCTCGCCCCCGGACTCGACGACCGAGACGGCCCCGGGCAGCACGTCCGGGCCGGTCGGGCCGGCCGGGCGGGGCGGCGCGTAGCGGTGCAGGACGACCCGCTCGATGCCGGGCACGGCCGCGTCGATCTCGGCGTTCCGGTCGTCGCGGTGGGTGCGGACGAAGTCGTCGTAGGCGCGCTCGTCCGTCCACTGCGAGTAGTGCAGCAGCGTGTCCCCGTCCGTTCCGGCGTAGACGCTGTACGAGAGCAGCCGCGGGTCGGGCCACTCCCGGGCCTCCCAGGTCCTCCGGACGGCCTCGACGGCGGCCCGCTGCCGTTCGGGCGTGCCGACCCGCCAGGTGCTGACGAGGACGGCGCCGACTCCGGGGCGGTGGAGGTCGGGGCGGGCGTGGGGGTGCGCGACGGCGTGCATGGGGCGGCCTCCCGTTCGTGGGGTTTCACGGGTCCCCGTGCGGTGGGGACGACTTCACCGTCCTCCCTCGACCATGGTTGAGGTCAAGGGAGTCCGGGCCGCGAGGCCGCCCGTGCCCCCACCCTTCAGAGACCCTTACCCTTTCGGCCAAGAAGATCTAAATGGACCTTCACCGTCCGCCGCGCCCAGACTTCCGGCATGACCACCGCACCTCCTTTCGGCCGCGCGCTCTGCGCGATGATCACCCCGTTCACCCCCGCCGGCGCGCTCGACCCCGACGCGGCGGGCGTCCTCGCGGTCCGGCTCGTGGCGGAGGGCTGCGACGGGCTCGTCCTCAACGGGACCACCGGCGAGTCGCCGACCACCACCGACGCCGAGAAGACCGCGCTCGTCCGCGCCGTCCGGGAGGCCGTCGGCCCCGGCCCCTCGGTCCTCGCGGGCGTCGGCACCGCCGACACCGCGCACACCGCCGGGCTCGCCCGCGCGGCCGAGGAGGCGGGTGCGGACGGGCTGCTCGTCGTCACCCCGTACTACAGCCGCCCTCCGCAGGCGGCCGTCGAGGCGCACTTCCTGAAGGTGGCGGACGCGACCGGCCTGCCGGTGATGGTCTACGACATCCCCGGCCGCACCGGGATCCGCGTCGAGCCCGCGACGATGCGGCGGCTCGCCGCGCACCCGCGGATCGTCGCGGTGAAGGACTGCGCGTACGACCTGCTCGGCTCGGCCCGGCTGATCGCGGAGACCGGACTCGCGTACTACTCGGGCTGCGAGGAGCTGAACCTGCCGCTGTACGCGGTGGGCGGCGCCGGATACGTCAGTACGGTGGCGAACGTGGCGCCCCGTCAGCTGCGGGCGGTGCTCGACGCCTTCGACGCGGGCGACACCGCCGGGGCAGCCCGGCTCAACGCCCGGCTGCTGCCGCTCGCCGAGCGGATGATGGCCTCGGGCCTGCCGGGCACGGTGACGGTGAAGGCCCTCCTCGGCGGCCCGCCGCGGGAACCGCTGCTGCCCGCCGACCGGGAGACGGCCGACGGGCTGCGCGCGCTCCACGAGGCGCTGTCGCGACCGGCTCAGGCGGAGTCGGCGCTGTAGGTCCGCCCGAGGATCGCCGCGTGCTCCAGGACGTCTTCCAGGGGATCGTCGATCTGGCCCGTGGAGACCAGCGAGACGTGCGGACCGTTGTGGGAGTGGACGTGCGTCTCGTCCGCCGCCGCCGTCCCGGCGGTCAGCAGGACCGCCGTCGCCGCGAACACCCCGGTGGCCATGGCCCTCGTCCTCATGTCGGCTCCTCGCCTCGTCTGCGTACGGGGCCCTGCGCCCCGCACTGATAACGCAGCGTCACCGGATCGGTTGCCGTGTGCGGCGCGCGGCCCTCCACGGAGACGACCGACCGCCCTGCCGGCCGTCCGGCGACGGGGCGAGGGCGGCCGGTGGGACGCGGGGCCTCAGTTGTGGCTGTGCAGGACCTCGTTGAGGCCGCCCCAGACCGCGTTGTTCGGGCGGGCCTCGACGGCGCCGGTGACCGAGTTGCGGCGGAAGAGGATGTTCGAGGCGCCGGAGAGGTCGCGGGCCTTCACGATCTCGCCGTCGGGCATCGTCACCCGGGTTCCGGCCGTGACGTACAGGCCGGCCTCGACGACGCACTCGTCGCCGAGCGCGATGCCCACGCCCGCCTCGGCGCCGATCAGGCAGCGCTCGCCGATCGAGATGATCACGTTGCCGCCGCCGGAGAGGGTGCCCATGGTGGAGGCGCCGCCGCCGATGTCGGAGCCGTCGCCGACGACGACGCCGGCGGAGATGCGGCCCTCGACCATCGAGGTGCCGAGGGTGCCGGCGTTGAAGTTGACGAAGCCCTCGTGCATGACGGTGGTGCCGGCGGCGAGGTGGGCGCCGAGGCGGACGCGGTCGGCGTCGGCGATGCGGACCCCGGCGGGCGCGACGTAGTCGGTCATGCGGGGGAACTTGTCGATCGAGGTCACCTGGAGGTGCAGGCCCTCGGCGCGCGCGTTGAGCCGCACCTTCTCGACGTCGTCGACGGCGACCGGGCCGAGCGAGGTCCAGGCGACGTTGGCGAGGAGGCCGAAGACGCCGTCCAGGCTCTGGCCGTGCGGCTTGACCAGGCGGTGGCTGAGCAGGTGCAGGCGCAGGTACGCGTCGTGGGCGTCGAGCGGCTTCTCGTCGAGCGAGGCGATGACGGTGCGGACGGCGACCACCTCGACGCCCCGGCGGGCGTCCACGCCGAGGGCCTTGGCGGCGCCCTCGCCGAGGGCGTCGACGGCCGCGTCGGGGGTGAGCCGCTCGGTGCCGGCGGGGCCGGGCGCGTCGGTCAGCTCGGGGGCGGGGAACCAGGTGTCGAGGACGGTGCCGTCGCCGGCGAGGGTGGCGAGGCCGGCGGCGACGGCGCCGGTGGTGCGAGGAGCAGTGGTCATGACGGAAAACCTAACCGGCGGGCCCCCGCCCGGGCCAACCGGTCTCAGGTGTCGGTCGGGCGCGCCGTCGGTTCGGACGAGCCCGGGACCGGGGGTTTCGGCACTTCGTCCGGGACGCCGGGGGTCGGGCCGGGGCCCGGCGTCACGCGCGCGTGCTCCCCGCCGTACGGTGCTCCCCGCCGTACTCCCTTTCGGCGAGCAGGCCCCGGAGGCGGACGCCGTCCACGAGGGCGACCAAGACGCGGGCGGATCCGGACCGTTCGACACCTCGTAGGACCGCGTCCACGATCCGCTCGCGGCGCCCGGGGGCGCGGCGGCGGAGCCGGGCCGCCGGTACGCGCCGCCAAGTCCGCAGGTGCGCGCGCTTTTCTCGTACGGGTGTACGCGGCGCCTGCCGATACGGTGTCGTCCATGACCTACTCCACGGGGCCCTACGGCTACGGCCACGTCCCTCCGCCTCCGGCGCCGCAGCCCGGCGTGATACCCCTGCGGCCGCTCGGTCTCGGCGAGATCCTGACGGCCGCGTTCGCCGCCTTCGGACGTCACTGGAAGCAGCTCGTCGGCGTCACGGCCGTCGCCTACGGGCTCGGTCTCCTGCTGGTCGGCGCGGCGGCCGGCGTCGGCTACCTGGCCGTCGCCGACCACGTGCCCGGCGTGTTCGACCTGCCGAGGGGCGTGACCCCGTCGTGGGACGACGGCCTTCCGCTGCTGATCGCGTTCGGCTGCGTCTGGCTGGTCGCGATGGTCGTCATGCTGGTCGCGAGCGGCGTGGTGTCGGCGGCGGTGCCCGTGGTCCTCCAGGAAGCGGTCCTGGGCGGCCGTCCGGCGCTCGGGACCGTGTGGGGGCGCGCGTGGGCGCGGATGCCCGCGGTCCTCGGCACGGTCCTCCTGACCGCGCTGGTCATGCTGGTGCCCGTCCTGCTCCTCGCCGGCCTGGTCTCCGTCCTGATGGCCGCGGTGATCTCCGAGGACGCCGGCCCGGCCGCGTCGTTGCTGCTGATTCCCGCCTTCCTGCTGTTCCTTCCGCTCGTCGCCTGGATCTGGGTGAAGCTCGTCTTCGCCCCGACGGTGGCGGTGGCCGAGCACCAGGGCGCCACGGCGTCCCTGCGGCGGTCCTGGCACCTGGTGACCGGCGCGTGGTGGCGGACCTTCGGCGGTCTCATGGTGGCCGGCGTGATCACGGGCGTCATCAGCATGGTCTTCCAGCAGGTGCTCGGCGCACTGATGAGCGTGCCCTTCCTCGACGGCCCGGAGCCGGAGACGCTCGGGGAGCTGCTCGCCCTGGTCGCGCCGATGATGATCATCGCGATCGTCGGATCGCTGATCGCCCAGGTGTTCTCCGCGCTCTTCCCGCCGCTGGTGTCCGGGCTGCTCTACATCGACCAGCGGATCCGCCGGGAGGGCCTGGCACCGGCGCTCGCTCGGGCGGCGGAGGCCCGGGCGCACGCCTCCTGACGGACCGGCGGGCACCCGGATCCGTCCCTCAGTCCGTGAGCGACCGCTTCGGCCGCAGCACGCAGAACTCGTTGCCCTCGGGGTCCGCGAGGGTGACCCAGGTCGCGTCCTCGCCCTGGCCGACGTCGATCCGGGTCGCCCCGAGGGCGAGGATCCGCTCCACCTCGGCGTCCCGGTCGTCGGGCGTGAGGTCGATGTGCAGCCGGTTCTTGACGCTCTTGGACTCGGGCACGGGCAGGAAGCACATCCCGGGCAGGGCGTGCTCGTCGGCTCCGATGACGATCTCGTGCTCGTCCTCGTAGAGGACCTTCCAGTCCAGGACCGACGCCCAGAAGCGGGCCTGCGCGGGCAGGTCGTGGGCGTCGACGGCGAGGTGGTACATGCGAACGGCCATGCTCCCCAGTCTTCCAGGGGAGCACGGCCGTCGGCGTGAAGGGCTCGGTCAGACGTTGAAGCCGAGCGCGCGGAGCTGCTCGCGCCCGTCGTCCGTGATCTTGTCCGGGCCCCACGGCGGCATCCAGACCCAGTTGATCTTCAGCTCGTTGACGATGCCGTCCGTGGCGGACTTCGCCTGGTCCTCGATCACGTCGGTCAGCGGGCAGGCCGCCGACGTCAGGGTCATGTCCAGCGTCGCGACGTTGGAGTCGTCGATGTGGATGCCGTAGATCAGGCCCAGGTTGACGACGTCGATGCCCAGTTCGGGGTCGACGACGTCGTACAGCGCCTCGCGGACTTCTTCCTCGGAGGCCGGCTTCATGGTGGCCCCGGCGTTCTCGGTCATGCCGACTTCCTCTCGGACTTCTGGTCGTCGTCCCCCAGCGCCTGGGAGGTCGCGTCCTTCCACGCCATCCAGCTGAGCAGGGCGCACTTCACGCGGGCGGGGTACTTGGAGACCCCGGCGAACGCGACCGCGTCCTCCAGGACCTCCTCCATCGCCTCGTCCGGCTCGATCCGGCCCTTGGACTGCATCAGCTCCAGGAAGGTGCCCTGGATCCGCTGCGCCTCGGCCAGCTCCTTGCCGACGAGCAGCTCGTTGAGGACGGAGGCCGAGGCCTGGCTGATGGAGCAGCCCTGACCCTCGTACGACACGTCCTCGACGCGCGAGCCGTCGTACTTCACGCGGAGCGTGATCTCGTCGCCGCACGTCGGGTTGACGTGGTGCACCTCGGCGTCGCCGTCCCGGAGACCGCGCCCGTGCGGGTGCTTGTAGTGGTCCAGGATGACGTCCTGGTACATCGAATCCAGCTTCACGAGCGTCTCCTAGCCGAAGAAGTTCCGTACGTGCTCCAGTCCCTCGACCAGGGCGTCGACCTCGGCGGGGGTGGAGTACAGATAGAACGACGCCCGCGTGGTCGCGGGAATTCCGTAGCGGAGGCAGACCGGCCGCGCGCAGTGGTGGCCGACCCGGACCGCGATGCCCTGCTCGTCGAGGACCTGGCCCACGTCGTGCGGGTGGATGTCGCCGAGCGTGAAGGAGATCGCCGCGCCGCGGTCCTCGGCCGTGGTGGGGCCGATGATCCGCAGGTCCGGAACCTCCTGGAGGCGCCGGACGGCGTACTCGGTGATCGCGTGCTCGTGGCGCGCGATGTTCTCCATGCCGATCGCCGAGAGGTAGTCCACGGCCGCGCCGAGGCCGACGGCCTGCGCGATCGGGGGCGTGCCCGCCTCGAACTTGTGCGGGGCCGGCGCGTAGGTCGAGGAGTGCATCGAGACGGTCTCGATCATCTCACCGCCGCCGAGGAAGGGCGGCAGGTCCTCCAGGAGCTCCTGCCGTCCCCACAGCACGCCGATGCCGGTCGGGCCGCACATCTTGTGGCCGGTGAAGGCCACGAAGTCGGCCTGGAGCGCCTGCACGTCCAGGACCATGTGCGGGGCCGCCTGGGAGGCGTCGATGCAGACGAGCGCACCGACCTCCTGGGCACGGCGGATGATCGTCTCGACCGGGTTGAACGTGCCGAGCAGGTTCGAGACCAGGGTGAAGGAGACGATCTTGGTCTTCTCGGTGATGACCTCCTCGATGTTCGAGAGGTCGAGACGGCCGTCGTCGGTGAGGCCGAACCACTTCAGCTTCGCGCCCGTGCGCTGCGAGAGCAGCTGCCACGGCACGATGTTGGAGTGGTGCTCCATCTCCGTGATGGCGATCTCGGTCTCGTGGTCCACGCGGTAGGGCTCGTCGGCCCAGCCCAGCATGTTGGCCACGAGGTTGAGCGACTCGGAGGCGTTCTTGGTGAAGATCACCTCGTCGCGGCTCGGCGCGTTGACGAACGCGGCGACCTTGTCGCGCGCGCCCTCGTAGAGCGCCGTCGCCTCCTCGGCCACCGTGTAGACGCCGCGGTGGACGTTGGCGTTGTGGCGCTCGTAGTACGTGTTGAGCGCGTCGAGGACCTGGCGCGGCTTCTGCGAGGTCGCCGCGGAGTCGAGGTACACGATCTTCTTGCCGTCGTGGACCGTGCGATCCAGGAGGGGGAAGTCCTTGCGGATCGCCTCGGTGTCGAGGAGGCCGGAGAGCCCCTGATGGGCAGAAGTCACGCGGACGCGCCACCCTTCACGTACTTGTCGTAGCCCTCGTTCTCCAGCACGTCGGCGAGCTCGGCGCCGCCGGACTCGGCGATGCGGCCGTTCGCGAACACGTGCACGAAGTCGGGCTTGATGTAGCGCAGGATGCGCGTGTAGTGGGTGATCAGCAGGGTGCCGACCTCACCGGTCTCGCGGACGCGGTTGACGCCCTCGGAGACGATCCGCAGGGCGTCGACGTCGAGGCCGGAGTCGGTCTCGTCGAGGATCGCGATCTTCGGCTTGAGGAGTTCGAGCTGGAGGATCTCGTGGCGCTTCTTCTCACCGCCGGAGAAGCCCTCGTTGACGTTGCGCTCGGCGAAGGCCGGGTCCATCTGGAGCTGCTCCATCGCGGACTTGACCTCCTTCACCCAGGTGCGCAGCTTGGGCGCCTCGCCGCGGACGGCGGTGGCGGAGGTGCGCAGGAAGTTGGAGACCGAGACGCCGGGGACCTCGACCGGGTACTGCATGGCCAGGAAGACGCCGGCGCGGGCGCGCTCGTCGACCGACATCTCCAGGACGTCCTCGCCGTCGAGGGTGACGGTGCCGCCGGTGACCGTGTACTTCGGGTGGCCGGCCAGGGAGTACGCCAGGGTCGACTTGCCGGAGCCGTTGGGGCCCATGACGGCGTGGGTCTCGCCCTGCTTGATGGTCAGGTCGACGCCCTTGAGGATCTCGCGGGGGCCGTTCTCCGCCTCGACGGAGACGTGCAGGTCGTGGATTTCAAGCGTAGCCATGGGTGACTCAGGACTCCTGGGTGACGGAGACGAGCACATCGTCCCCTTCGATCTTTACGGGGTATACGGGGACGGGGCGCGTCGCGGGAAGGCCGGAGGGCTTGCCGGTGCGCAGGTCGAAGCTGGACCCGTGCAGCCAGCACTCGATGGCGCAGTCCTCGACCTCGCCCTCCGAGAGGGAGACGTTGGCGTGCGAGCAGATGTCGTTGATCGCGAACACCTCGCCCTCGGTGTGGACGACCGACACCGGCGTGCCGTCGACCTCGACCCGCTTCGGGGTGTCGGTCTCCAGCTCGCTCAGCGCGCAGACTCGGACGAAGGCCATCAGACGGAGGCCTCCAGCTCCACCTCGATCTTGGCGAGCAGGCGCTCCTGGACGTCGGGCAGGCCGATCTGCTGGACCAGCTCGGCGAAGAAGCCGCGGACGACGAGGCGGCGGGCCTCGATCTCCGGGATGCCGCGGGACATCAGGTAGAAGAGCTGCTCGTCGTCGAAGCGGCCGGTGGCCGAGGCGTGACCGGCGCCGGCGATCTCGCCGGTCTCGATCTCCAGGTTCGGCACGGAGTCGACCCGGGCACCGTCCGTGAGGACCAGGTTCCGGTTCAGCTCGTACGTGTCGGTGCCCTCGGCCGCGGCCTGGATGAGCACGTCACCGATCCAGACGGCGTGTGCGCCCTCGCCCTGCAGCGCGCCCTTGTAGGCCACGTTGGACTTGCAGTGCGGGGTGTTGTGGTCGACCAGGAGGCGGTGCTCCTGGTGCTGGCCCGCGTCGGTGAAGTAGAGGCCGAAGAGCTCGGCCTCGCCGCCGGGGGCCGCGTACGCCACGCGCGGGTGGATGCGGACGACGTCGCCGCCGAAGGTGACGACGACCGACTTGAAGGAGGCGTCGCGGCCGACGAGCGCGTTGTGCTGGGCGACGTGGACGGCCTTCTCGTCCCAGTCCTGGACGGAGACGACGGTGAGCTTGGCGCCGTCGCCGAGGACGTAGTCGACGTTGGCGGCGAGGACGGCGTCACCGGTGTGGTCGATGACCACGACGGCCTCGGCGAAGGCGCCGAGCTCGATCACCTGGTGGCCGAAGGCGGTTCCGCCGTGGCCGTGCACGGCGATGCGGATCGGCTCGGTGAGGACGGCGTCCTTGGCGACGGTGACGACCGAGGCCTTCTCGAACGAGGAGTACGCCTGGGCGGCGACCCGGTCGACGGGCTTGCCCGCCCGGCCGAGGCGCTCGTCGTCGCGCCCGACGGTCTCCACCGTGACGCCCTCGGGGGCCTCGACGTCGACCTTGACGCCCTCGCCGGTGGCGACCGCGGTGCCGTCGTGCAGACCGCGCAGGCGCTCCAGCGGGGTGAACCGCCACTCCTCCTCGCGGCCGTGCGGGACGGGGAAGTCCGCGACGTCGAAGGACGGGGGCGCGCTCATGCGCGTGGCGACGGTGGACTCGGCGGCCACCGCGATCGAGCCGGCGGTGGTGGATCCCGCCGGGATGTTCTGGGCCTCAGCCATGGCTGTCGTGTTGCTCTCTTCCTGCGTACGGGGAAACGGTCGCTGCGGGTGGGCGGAGGGCCTTAGCCGACCGAGCCCTCCATCTGCAGCTCGATCAGCCGGTTGAGCTCCAGCGCGTACTCCATCGGGAGCTCCTTGGCGATGGGCTCGACGAAGCCGCGGACGATCATCGCCATCGCCTCGAACTCGGTGAGGCCGCGGCTCATCAGGTAGAAGAGCTGGTCCTCGGAGACCTTGGAGACGGTGGCCTCGTGGCCCATGGAGACGTCGTCCTCGCGCACGTCCACGTAGGGGTACGTGTCGGAGCGGGAGATGGTGTCGACGAGCAGCGCGTCGCAGAGCACGTTGGACTTGGCGCCCGGGGCACCCTCGCCGATCTCGATGAGACCCCGGTAGGAGGTGCGGCCGCCGCCTCGCGCCACCGACTTGGAGACGATGTTGGAGGAGGTGTTCGGGGCCATGTGGACCATCTTGGCGCCGGCGTCCTGGTGCTGGCCCTCGCCCGCGAAGGCGATGGACAGGGTCTCGCCCTTGGCGTGCTCGCCCATGAGGTAGACGGCCGGGTACTTCATGGTGACCTTGGAGCCGATGTTGCCGTCGACCCACTCCATGGTGGCGCCCTCGTAGGCGACGGCGCGCTTGGTCACCAGGTTGTAGACGTTGTTCGACCAGTTCTGGATGGTCGTGTAGCGGCAGCGGCCGCCCTTCTTGACGACGATCTCGACGACGGCGCTGTGCAGCGAGTCCGAGGAGTAGATCGGGGCGGTGCAGCCCTCGACGTAGTGGACGTAGGCGTCCTCGTCGACGATGATCAGCGTCCGCTCGAACTGGCCCATGTTCTCCGTGTTGATGCGGAAGTAGGCCTGGAGCGGGATCTCGACGTGCACGCCCTTCGGCACGTAGATGAAGGAGCCGCCGGACCACACGGCCGTGTTCAGCGAGGCGAACTTGTTGTCGCCGACCGGGATGACGGTGCCGAAGTACTCCTTGAAGAGCTCCTCGTGCTCCTTCAGGGCGGTGTCGGTGTCGACGAAGATGACGCCCTGCTCCTCCAGGTCCTCGCGGATCTGGTGGTAGACGACCTCGGACTCGTACTGGGCGGCGACGCCGGCGACGAGGCGCTGCTTCTCCGCCTCGGGGATGCCGAGCTTGTCGTACGTGTTCTTGATGTCCTCGGGCAGTTCCTCCCAGGAAGCGGCCTGCTTCTCGGTGGAGCGCACGAAGTACTTGATGTTGTCGAAGTCGATGCCGGAGAGGTCGGAGCCCCAGGTCGGCATGGGCTTCTTGCCGAAGAGCCGCAGACCCTTGAGGCGCAGCTTCAGCATCCACTCGGGCTCGTTCTTCTTCGCGGAGATGTCGCGGACGACGTCTTCGTTCAGACCGCGCTTGGCGGTGGCGCCGGCCGCGTCCGAGTCGGCCCAGCCGTACTCGTACCGACCCAGGCCCTCAAGCTCGGGGTGGCTGATCTCGGTGGTCATGCGGGGTTCCTCCCGGCCGTACGTGCGGATGCTGATTCGGTGGTCTGTGGGGCGCCGTGCGGGATGAACGTGGTGCAGACGCCGTCACCATGCGCGATGGTGGCCAGACGCTGGACGTGCGTTCCCAGGAGGCGGGAGAAGAACTCCGTCTCCGCCTCGCACAGCTGGGGGTACTGCTCGGCGACGTGGGCTACCGGGCAGTGGTGCTGGCAGAGCTGCTGGCCGACCGGCGCGTTCCGCGCAGTGGCAGCGTACCCGTCCGCCGTGAGGGCGCCGGCGAGCGCCTCGGTCCGCCGCGCGGGCTCGGCCGCCTCGACGGCCTCTCGGTACGCGCTTCCCTGGCTCTCGATCCGGTCCCGGGCGAAGGCGGCGACGGCCTCCTCGCCCCCGGCGTTGCGCTCGATCCAGCGGAGCGCCTCGACGGCGAGCGAGTCGTACGACTGGTCGAAGGCGTCCCGGCCGCAGTCGGTCAGCACGAAGACCTTGGCGGGGCGGCCGCGGCCGCGGTTGCCGTAGACGCGCTTCTCGCGGGCCTCGACGACGTTCTCCGCCACCAGCGAGTCGAGGTGGCGGCGGACGGCGGCCTGGGTGAGGCCGAGCCGGTCGGCGAGGTCGGCGACGGTGGAAGGCCCGTGGTCGAGGATCGACCGGGCGACCCGGTTGCGCGTGGAGCGCTCCCGGGTCGCCAGTTCCTCCATCGGAGCCGCTCCCACGTTTTTCACAACACCATTGTTGCGTAATTAATCGGGGAGTGACAAGCGGCACCCGACGCGCGGGCGGTGCCGTGCATCACTCAGGCAAGGCTTACCTGACCTGGAAAGATGATCATTCATGGGATGAATTCGACCACTCTTCGGGCCCCGCGACCGGGGGACCGCCGGGCGCTCTCTAGACTTCCGGCATGCACGGGAAGCCCCCCACGACCGAGTCCGCCGTCCAGGTCCGCGGCCTGGTCAAGCGGTACGGAGACAGGACCGCCGTCGACGGCCTCGACCTCGACGTACGGGCCGGCACCGTCACCGCCGTCCTGGGTCCCAACGGGGCCGGCAAGACCACCACGATCGAGACCTGCGAGGGCTACCGCAGACCCGACGGCGGCACCGTCCGGGTCCTCGGCCTGGACCCGGTCGCCGACGCGGCCGCCCTGCGCCCCCGGATCGGCGTCATGCTCCAGTCCGGCGGCGTCTACTCCGGCGCCCGCGCCGACGAGATGCTCCGCCACATGGCGAAGCTGCACGCCCACCCGCTGGACGTGGCCGCCCTGATCGAGCGGCTCGGCCTCGGCTCCTGCGGCCGTACGAGCTACCGGCGGCTCTCCGGCGGCCAGCAGCAGCGCCTCGCGCTCGCCATGGCCGTCGTCGGCCGCCCCGAGCTCGTCTTCCTCGACGAGCCCACCGCCGGCCTCGACCCGCAGGCGCGGCGCGCCACCTGGGACCTGGTCCGCGAGCTGCGCGCCGACGGGGTGACCACCGTCCTCACCACGCACTTCATGCAGGAGGCCGAGGAGCTGGCCGACGACGTCGCCATCGTCGACGCCGGCCGGATCGCCGCCCAGGGCAGCCCCGAGGAGCTGTGCCGCGGCGGCGCCGAGAACACCCTGCGCTTCACCGGCCGCCCCGGGCTCGACCTGGGCTCCCTGCTCAAGGCGCTCCCGGACGGCACGGCCGCGGCGGAGACGCTCCCGGGCACGTACCGGATCACCGGCGGCGTCGACCCGCAGCTCCTCGCCACGGTCACCAGCTGGTGCGCCCAGCACGGCGTGATGCCGGACGGCATCGCGGTCGAGCGCCACACCCTCGAAGACGTCTTTCTGGAGCTCACGGGCAAGGAGCTGAGGTCATGAGCACGGGTGCCCCCCTCTCGAAGTCCGCCGGCACCGGCACCTACTCCCCCCGGTCCGGCGCCGCCCCCGTCGGGCGGATGATCGCCGCGCAGACCGCCCTGGAGACCAGGATGCTGCTGCGCAACGGCGAACAGCTGCTCCTGACGGTGATCATCCCCTCGCTGCTCCTGGTGCTGTTCTCCACCGTCGACGTCGTCGACACCGGGGCCGGGAAGCCCGTCGACTTCCTCGCCCCCGGCGTCCTCGCGCTCGCCGTGATGTCCACCGCCTTCACCGGCCAGGCCATCGCGACCGGTTTCGAGCGCCGGTACGGGGTGCTCAAGCGCCTGGGGGCCTCGCCGCTCCCCCGCTGGGCCCTGATGACCGCCAAGACGCTCTCCGTCCTGGTCACCGAGGTCCTCCAGATCGCGCTCCTGACGGCGATCGCGCTCGCGCTCGGCTGGTCCCCGCACGGGAACCCGCTCGCGGTCCTGCTGCTCCTGGTCCTGGGCACGGCCGCCTTCTCCGGCCTCGGGCTGCTGATGGCCGGCACGCTGAGGGCCGAGGCCACCCTGGCCGCCGCCAACCTGGCCTTCCTGCTGCTCCTGGTGGGCGGCGGGGTGATCGTGCCCCTGGAGAAGTTCGGCGCCGCGGGCGACGTGCTCGCCCTGCTGCCGATCTCGGCCCTCTCGGACGGCCTGCGGGACGTCCTCCAGGGCGGGGCGTCGATGCCGTGGGGCGACGCGCTGGTCCTCGCGGTGTGGGCGGTCCTGGGCCTCGGGGCGGCGGCGAGGTTCTTCCGCTGGGAGTAACCGTAAGGTTCCGTTCGGCCACATACGCCCCCCTCGTGAAAGCGCGCACAAGCGCCGTCCTACGATAGGCCCGTGCTGAACCCCCTCGCCCTCATCGCCAGGCGCTGGACCCCGTCCCCCCGGACGCTCCGGCGCGCCGCGCTCTCCGCCGTCGTGATGAGCGTGCTCATCATCGTCACGGGTGGCGCGGTCCGGCTGACCGGTTCCGGCCTCGGCTGCGACACCTGGCCCAAGTGCACGGACGACAGCCTCTTCGCCACGCCCGAGCAGGGCCTCCACGGCGCCATCGAGTTCGGCAACCGGATGCTGACGTACGTCCTGTCGGCGGCCGTCGGCTGGGCCATCATCACCGTCCGCTCGGTCAAGCCGCGCCGGCGCGGCCTCACCCGGCTCGCCTGGGTCCAGTTCTGGATCGTGCTGAGCAACGCCGTCCTCGGCGGCATCACGGTGTGGATGGGTCTCAACCCGTGGACGGTCGCCGGCCACTTCCTCGCCGCGAACGCGCTGCTCACGGTCGCCGTCGTCACCTGGCACCGGACCGGCGAGGGCGACACCGCCCCCCGCCCGCGCGTGCCGCGCCCGGTCCGCAGGCTGTCCTGGGCGATCACGGTCGTCTCGGGCCTGCTGATCGCGCTCGGCACCACCGTGACCGGCGCCGGCAAGCACGCCGGCGACAGCAGCGACGTCCCGCGCATGCCCTGGGACTGGACGAACGCCGCGCACCTGCACGCGATCGCCGCCTGGGTCGTCTGCGCGCTCGCGGTCGCGATGTGGCTGGTCCTGCGCATGGTGGACGCCCCGGCCGACACCCGGGCCCGCGCCCGGGACCTGCTGATCGTGCTCCTCGCCCAGGGGGCGATCGGCTACGTCCAGTACTTCATCGGGGTCCCCGAGATCCTGGTCGCCGCCCACATGCTCGGCTCCTCGCTGATGTGGATCGCGGTCCTGCGGCTGGCCCTGAGCATGCGCGAGCGCCCGCCGAGCACGCCGGCGGCCCCGGTCCGGACCGACCCGGAGCTCGCGACGGCCTGAGGCCCCCGCCCGCTCCCGTACGCCTTCCGCGCACACGAGAAGGGCCCACCGGTTCCCGCGAGCCGGTGGGCCCTTTCGTACGTGCGCGTCCGCCGCTTCAGCGGTCGGAGGGGCCGCCGATCTGGATGCCCGCCATCCGGGTCCACTCGTACGGACCGGTGACGACCTTCGCGGCGAACTCGCCGTCGAACTCCTCGTGGAGCGTCAGCCCGGCCTTCCCGGCGGCCTGCTCCGCGACCGCGTACGTCGGGGCGACCAGGTCGCCCCAGAGGCCGTCCGCGCCGACGAGGACGATCCGGGTGCCCGCCTGGCCGATGTGCTCCAGGTGTCCCTCGGAGCCGCCGTGCTCCTTGGAGAAGGCCTGGATCTGCTTGGCGAGCCGGGCGACCCTGCGCTCGTCCTTCTTCGTGTCTGCCTTCGTGTCTGCCATGCCAGGGATGCTACCGATGGGTAGATCGAACGGCGACGGCCGGGCCGCGTGGCGTTTCCCACCCGGCCCGGCCGTCGGCCGAGCGGTTCCCTTGGCGCGTCAGCGGAGGAAGGGGTCCACCGCGACCGCCACGAAGAGCAGCGAGACGTAGGTGATGGACCAGTGGAAGAGGCGCATCTCCTTGAGCTTGGCGCCCGTCGCGCCGTCCTTGGCCCGGTTCAGCAGCCCGTGCGCCTCCCAGAGCCACCAGCCGCCGGTGAGCAGCGCCACGGCGGTGTAGAACCAGCCCGTGTAGCCCAGCGGGGTGAGCAGCAGCGAGACGACGACCATGACCCAGCTGTAGGCCACGATCTGCCGGGCGACGACCTTGTTGGAGGCGATCACCGGCAGCATGGGGACGCCCACGCGCGCGTAGTCCTCCTTGACCTTCATCGACAGCGGCCAGTAGTGCGGCGGCGTCCAGAAGAAGATGACCATGAAGAGGATGACGGCGGCCCAGGACATCGAGTTCGTCACCGACGACCAGCCGATGAGGACCGGCATGCAGCCGGCGATGCCGCCCCAGACGATGTTCTGCGCGGTCCGCCGCTTGAGGATCATCGTGTAGACGACCACGTAGAAGAGGAGCGCGCCGAGCGAGAGCCAGGCGGAGAGCCAGTTGACGAGCAGACCGAACCAGAGGGTGGAGACCACCGCGAGGGTGAGGCCGAAGACCAGGCCCTCGCGCGGCGAGACCATGCCGGTGACCAGTGGACGCTGGGACGTGCGGTCCATCAGGGCGTCGATGTCGCGGTCGATGTACATGTTGAGCGCGTTCGCGCCGCCCGCCGACAGATAGCCTCCGAAGCAGGTGGCGAGCACCAGCCAGAGGTTCGGCACGCCCTGCTCGGCGAGGAACATCACCGGGACGGTCGTGATGAGCAGCAGTTCGATGATCCGCGGCTTGGTCAGCGCCACGAATGCCTTGACGCGGGCCCCGAACGGCCGATGGCCCCCCGGGCTGGGAGTCAAGACGACCCCTGCGGGTCGGGACTCGACGGCCGTCACGCACACCCCTGACAGAGAAATCCCAGCAAGCCCCCCGCGTGGGAGCGGGACGGGGCTTGCGCGTACCACGCCACTCTAGACGTTGCCCAGACGCCGGTCTTCGCGGGGGTGGGGTCGTGTTGAAGGGGTAGGTCCCCAGGGGTGGACCGCGTTCGGGAGGCGAAGTCCCACGGCCACCGGCAGTCTTGCTGTGTGCGCTCATTTGAGGGGCATGAGCACGAAAAGAGGGCCGTCCGGCGGGGGTAGGCTCGACACCGCCGGTACACCCTCAGTCACCGGCTTCATAACATGTGGAGAGGAGCCCTGACCCAGGGTGAGCACTAAGCCGACCACCACAGACCTCGAGTGGACCGAATTGGACCAGCGGGCCGTAGACACCGCCCGCGTCCTGGCCGCGGACGCCGTACAGAAGGTCGGCAACGGCCATCCCGGTACGGCGATGAGCCTGGCGCCCGTCGCGTACACCCTCTTCCAGAAGGTGATGCGCCACGACCCGGCCGACCCCGAGTGGGTCGGGCGCGACCGGTTCGTGCTCTCCGCCGGCCACTCGTCCCTGACCCTCTACACCCAGCTCTACCTGGGTGGCTTCGGTCTCGAACTGGACGACCTGAAGGCCTTCCGCACCTGGGGCTCGAAGACCCCGGGCCACCCGGAGTACGGCCACACCGCCGCCGTCGAGACGACCACCGGTCCGCTGGGCCAGGGCGTCGCCAACGCCGTGGGCATGGCGATGGCCGCCCGCTTCGAGCGCGGTCTGTTCGACCCGGAGGCGCCGGCCGGCACCTCGCCGTTCGACCACCGGATCTACGCGATCGCCGGTGACGGCTGCCTCCAGGAGGGCATCTCCTCGGAGGCGTCCTCGCTGGCCGGCCACCAGAAGCTCGGCAACCTGATCCTGCTGTGGGACGACAACCACATCTCGATCGAGGGCGACACCGAGACGGCCGTGTCCGAGGACACGCTGAAGCGGTACGAGGCGTACGGCTGGCACGTGCAGCGCGTCGAGCCGCAGGAGAACGGCGACCTGGACCCGGCCGGGCTCTACGCGGCGATCCGCGCCGCCGAGGCCGAGACCGAGCGCCCGTCGTTCATCGCGATGCGCTCGATCATCGCCTGGCCCGCCCCGAACGCGCAGAACACCGAGGCCGCCCACGGCTCGGCGCTCGGCGACGAGGAGGTCGCGGCCACCAAGCGCGTCCTGGGCTTCGACCCGGAGAAGACCTTCGAGGTCTCCGACGAGGTCATCGGGCACACCCGCGCGCTCGGCGAGCGGGGCCGCGAGGCGCGCGTGGAGTGGGAGAAGCAGCTCGCGGAGTGGCGTACGGCCAACCCGGAGCGGGCGGCGGAGTTCGACCGCATCCAGGCCAACGAGCTGCCCGAGGGCTGGGCGGAGAAGCTGCCGGTCTTCGAACCGGGCAAGGGCGTGGCCACCCGTGCCGCCTCGGGCCAGGTCCTCAAGGCGCTCGGTTCGGTCGTTCCGGAGCTGTGGGGCGGCTCGGCCGACCTCGCCGGGTCGAACAACACGACGATCGACAAGGAGTCGTCGTTCCTGCCCGCGGGCAACCCGCTGCCGGAGGCCGACCCGTACGGCCGCACGATCCACTTCGGGATCCGCGAGCACGCGATGGCCGCGGAGATGAACGGCATCGCGCTGCACGGCAACACGCGGATCTACGGCGGCACCTTCCTGGTGTTCTCCGACTACATGCGCAACGCGGTGCGGCTGTCCGCCCTGATGCACCTGCCGGTCACCTACGTCTGGACCCACGACTCGATCGGTCTGGGCGAGGACGGTCCGACGCACCAGCCGGTGGAGCACCTGGCCTCGCTGCGCGCGATCCCGGGGCTGAACCTGGTCCGTCCGGCCGACGCGAACGAGACGGCCCTGGCCTGGCGCGAGATCATGCAGCGCCACACCAAGGTGTACGGCAAGGGCGCCCCGCACGGTCTGGCGCTCACCCGCCAGGGCGTGCCGACGTACGCGCCGAACGAGGACACGGTCAAGGGCGGCTACGTGCTGTTCGACGCCGAAGGCGGCGAGCCGGAGGTGGTCCTGATCGCGACCGGCTCCGAGGTGCACCTGGCCGTCGAGGCCCGCGAGCAGCTCCAGGCCGCCGGCACGCCCACCCGGGTGGTGTCGATGCCCTCGGTGGAGTGGTTCGAGGAGCAGGACCAGGCGTACAAGGACTCCGTCCTGCCGCCGTCGGTCCGCGCCCGGGTCGCCGTCGAGGCCGGCATCGGCCTGACCTGGCACAAGTACGTCGGCGACGCCGGCCGGATCGTCTCCCTGGAGCACTTCGGCGCCTCGGCCGACGCGAAGGTCCTCTTCCGCGAGTTCGGGTTCACGCCCGAGGCCGTCGCCGCCGCCGCCCGGGAATCGATCGACGCCGCCGCGCGCTGACCCCGATACGTACGACTTATTGGAGATGCAACTCTCATGACAGACGCACTCAAGCGCCTCTCCGACGAAGGCGTCGCGATCTGGCTGGACGACCTCTCGCGCCAGCGGATCACCTCCGGCAACCTGGCGGAGCTGATCGACCAGAGCCACGTGGTCGGGGTGACCACCAACCCGTCGATCTTCCAGAAGGCGATCTCCGAGGGTCACGGCTACGACCAGCAGGTCTCCGACCTCGCGGCCCGCCGGGTGACCGTCGAGGAGGCGATCCGGATGATCACGACGGCGGACGTCCGCGACGCCGCCGACATCCTGCGCCCGGTCTTCGACGCGACCGACGGCCAGGACGGCCGGGTCTCCATCGAGGTCGACCCCCGCCTCGCGCACGACACCAAGGCCACGGTCGCCGAGGCCAAGCAGCTGGCGTGGCTGGTGGACCGGCCCAACGCGCTGATCAAGATCCCGGCCACCGAGGCGGGTCTGCCGGCGATCACCGAGGTCATCGGCCTGGGCATCAGCGTCAACGTGACGCTGATCTTCTCCCTGGAGCGCTACCGCCTGGTCATGGACGCCTACCTGGCGGGTCTGGAGAAGGCCCGCGAGCGCGGCCTGGACCTCTCCAAGATCCACTCGGTGGCCTCCTTCTTCGTCTCCCGCGTGGACACGGAGATCGACAAGCGCCTGGACGGCATCGGCACCGACGAGGCCAAGGCGCTCAAGGGCAAGGCCGCCCTGGCCAACGCCCGGCTGGCCTACGAGGCGTACGAGGAGGTCTTCTCCTCCGAGCGCTGGGCCGCCCTGGACAAGGCGCACGCCAACAAGCAGCGTCCGCTGTGGGCCTCGACCGGCGTCAAGGACCCGGCGTACAAGGACACCCTGTACGTCGTGGACCTGGTCGCCCCCGGCACGGTCAACACCATGCCCGAGGCCACCCTGGAGGCCACCGCCGACCACGGCGAGGTCACCGGCGACACCATCCGGGGCACGTACGACGACGCCCGCGCGGTCCTGGAGGCCGTCGCGAAGCTGGGCATCGGCTACGACGAGGTCGTCCAGCTCCTGGAGGAGGAGGGCGTCCAGAAGTTCGAGGCGTCCTGGACCGACCTGCTCAAGTCCACCGAGGCGGAGCTGAAGCGCCTCGCACCTTCGGAGGCGTAACCACCTTGAGCGCAGCCCACGGAGGCAATCCGCTCCGTGACGCCGCAGACCGACGGCTCCCGCGCATCGCGGGGCCGTCGGGTCTGGTGATCTTCGGCGTCACGGGCGATTTGTCCCGAAAGAAGTTGATGCCCGCCGTCTACGACCTGGCCAACCGCGGCCTGCTGCCGCCGGGCTTCTCGCTCGTCGGCTTCGCCCGGCGCGAATGGCAGGACGAGGACTTCGCGCAGGAGGTCTACGAGGCCGTCAAGCAGCACGCGCGCACCCCCTTCCGCGAGGAGGTGTGGCAGCAGCTGATCCAGGGCATGCGGTTCGTCCAGGGCGACTTCGACGACGACGAGGCCTTCGAGCAGCTGAAGACCACCGTCGAGGAGCTGGACAAGGCCCAGGGCACCGGCGGCAACTTCGCCTTCTACCTGTCGGTCCCCCCGAAGTTCTTCCCCAAGGTCGTCCAGCAGCTCAAGAAGCACGGGCTCGCCGACCAGAGGGACGGGTCCTGGCGCCGCGCGGTCATCGAGAAGCCCTTCGGGCACGACCTGGCCTCCGCCAAGGAGCTCAACGAGGTCGTCCACGAGGTCTTCCCGCCGCACGAGGTCTTCCGGATCGACCACTACCTCGGCAAGGAGACCGTCCAGAACATCCTGGCGCTCCGCTTCGCCAACACCCTCTTCGAGCCGATCTGGAACCGGTCGTACGTCGACCACGTGCAGATCACCATGGCCGAGGACATCGGCATCGGCGGCCGGGCCGGCTACTACGACGGCATCGGCGCCGCCCGTGACGTCATCCAGAACCACCTGCTCCAGCTGCTCGCGCTGACCGCGATGGAGGAGCCCGCCTCCTTCGACGCCGACGCGCTGGCCGCCGAGAAGACCAAGGTCCTCGGCGCGGTGAAGCTGCCCAGGGACCTGGGCGCGTCCACGGTCCGCGGCCAGTACGCGGCCGGGTGGCAGGGCGGCGAGAAGGCCGTCGGCTACCTCCAGGAGGACGGCATCGACCCGAACTCCAAGACGGACACCTACGCGGCCGTCAAGCTGGAGATCGACAACCGCCGCTGGGCGGGCGTCCCCTTCTACCTGCGCACCGGCAAGCGGCTGGGCCGCCGCGTCACCGAGATCGCGGTCGTCTTCCAGCGCGCCCCGCACTCCCCCTTCGACCACACCGCGACCGAGGAGCTCGGCCGCAACGCCATCGTCGTCCGGGTGCAGCCGGACGAGGGCGTGACGGTGCGGTTCGGCTCCAAGGTGCCCGGCACCCAGATGGAGATCCGGGACGTGTCGATGGACTTCGCGTACGGCGAGTCCTTCACGGAGTCCAGCCCCGAGGCGTACGAGCGGCTCATCCTCGACGTCCTGCTCGGCGACTCGAACCTCTTCCCGCGCGTGGAGGAGGTCGAGCTGTCCTGGAAGATCCTCGACCCGATCGAGAGGTTCTGGGACGAGCACGGCAAGCCCGCGCAGTACCAGTCCGGGACCTGGGGCCCGGTCGAGGCGGACGAGATGCTCGCACGAGACGGCAGGAGCTGGCGCCGGCCATGAAGACCGACCTGACGGACACCACGTCCTCGAAGATCAACAAGGCGCTGGTGCTCGGGCGGCGGGCGATCGGCGCGCCGGCCGTCGGCATGGTGCTCACCCTCGTCATCGTCACCGACGAGGAGAACGCCTACGACGCGCTCAAGGCGGCCAACGAGGCGTCCCGCGAGCACCCCTCGCGGACCCTCGTCGTCATCAAGAGGGTCTCGCGCTCGCCGCGGGACCGCGCCAAGGCACGGCTCGACGCCGAGGTCCGCCTCGGCGCCGACGCCAGCGCCGGCGAAACGGTGGTGCTCCGGCTGTACGGCGAGGTCGTCGACCACGCCCAGTCGGTGGTGCTGCCGCTGCTGCTCCCCGACGCCCCGGTCGTCGTCTGGTGGCCGGTGGACGCGCCGACCGACCCGGCGAAGGACCCGCTGGGCGCGCTCGCCCAGCGCCGGGTGACCGACACGTACGCCGCCGAACAGCCCATCGAGGAGCTGACGGCGCGGGCGGAGACGTACACCCCGGGCGACACGGACCTGTCGTGGACCCGGATCACCCCGTGGCGGTCGATGCTCGCCGCCGCGCTCGACCAGGTCGCGTGCGAGGTCGACGCCGCCGAGGTGGAGGGCGAGGAGTTCAACCCGAGCGTGGAACTGCTCGCCATGTGGGTGGCGGACCGGCTGAAGGTGCCGGTGCGGCGCTCGAAGTCGGCGGGGCCCGGCCTCACCTCCGTACGCCTGGAGACCGACTGCGGGCCGATCGTGCTAGACCGGCCGGACGGGTCGCTCGCCACGCTCTCCATCGAGGGGCAGCCGGACCGCGGGGTGGCGCTCAAGCGCCGCGACACGGCCGAGCTGATCGCGGAGGAGCTGCGCCGGCTCGACCCGGACGACACCTACGCGGCGGCGCTGAAGTTCGGCGTCGGGCGGCTCGACGAGCGGGCGGCGGTCACGGCGCCCGAGCCGGAGGAGGAGGCCGGGACGACCGGGGCCGCTTCCGAAGCCGCTCCCCGGGAGGAGGCCGCTTCCGAGGAGGAGGCCGCTTCCGGGGAGAAGGCCGCTTCCGGGGAGAAGGCCGCTCCCGCCGCCAGGTCCGCAGCGAAGAAGGCCCCGGCCAGGAAGGCGGCGGCCAAGTGAGCGCCCCTCAGCTGGTCGTCCACCGCGACAAGGAGCTGATGGCGCAGGCCGCCGCGGCCCGGCTGATCACCCGGATCGTGGACGCCCAGGCCGCCCGGGGCTCCGCCTCGGTGGTGCTGACCGGCGGACGCAACGGCAACGGCCTGCTCGCGGCGCTCGGTTCGGCGCCCGCGCGGGACGCGGTCGACTGGTCGCGGCTCGACCTGTGGTGGGGCGACGAGCGGTACCTGCCCGACGGGGACCCGGAGCGGAACGTCACCCAGGCCCGTGAGGCGCTGCTCGACCGGGTGCCGCTGGACCCCGCGCGGGTGCACGCCATGCCGGCCTCGGACGGGCCGTACGGCGACGACGTCGAGGCCGCCGCCGCTGCCTACGCGGAGGAGCTGGCCGCCGCGGCCGGACCCGACGACCACGGCGGCGTGCCGGCGTTCGACGTGCTGATGCTGGGCGTCGGTCCCGACACGCACGTGGCCTCGCTCTTCCCCGAGCTGCCGGCCGTGCGCGAGAGCGAGCGGACGGTGGTCGGGGTGCGCGGCGCGCCGAAGCCGCCGCCGGTCCGGATCTCGCTGACGCTCCCGGCGATCCGGGCGGCGCGGGAGGTCTGGCTGCTCGCGGCCGGTGAGGACAAGGCGAAGGCGGCGGCGATCGCGCTGTCGGGCGCGGGCGAGGTGCAGGCCCCGGCGGCCGGCGCCCTCGGTCGTTCGCGCACGCTGTGGCTGTTGGACGCGGCGGCGGCCTCGGAGCTGCCGCGGAGCCTGTACCCGCCGGCCACGGCCTGACCTTCCCCGGCCGGCACGGCCCCGGAGGCCCGGTTCACCCCTCGGTGGACCGGGCCTCCGGTGTGTCCGGCACTCCCACGGGCTCCAGGAAGGGCGCGAGGAGACCCGGTACGGCCTCGGCGGCGAAGGCCAGGCCCTGGCTCCGGCCCGCGTCGAGGACCGCGTACGCGCCCGATCCGGCCGCCGTCGTGGCGACCAGGGTGACGAGGCCGGCGCGCCGCTGGAAGTACGACTGCTTGACGGTCCAGCCGATGACGCCGGAGCGCTGGAGGGCGACCGTGGCCCGCCGGACCGTACCCGAACGGGTGACCAGATAGGGCCCGCTGACGCCGTGTCCGAGGTTCCGGTGGGCGTCGCGGGCGAGGAGCAGGGCGAGCGGGGTGAGGACGACGGTCCAGCCGGCCGCCGCGTACAGCAGGACCGGGGTGAGGGCGAGGCCGAGGACGGCGAGGAGCGCGGCGGGCGTCAGGACGCTCCACAGGGCCCAGCGGGTCCGCCGGTTCCGGGCGGCCCGGGGGTGGGCGGCGAGCGGTGCCCCGGTGGGCGGTTCGGGCTCGCGCAGGACCCGGGCGGCGACCCGGTCGGCCAGCGGGCGGGGGACGGCCGGTATCAGGTTCTTGAGGTCGCCGTGCCTGTCCTCGTCCTTCTCGGCCAGGCCGGTGGCGACGGCGTCGACGCGGGCCGCCCCGAAGAGGCGCACGCCGAGCGGTTCGACGAGCTCGATCCCGCGCAGCCGGCGCTCCTCGATGGAGACCGAGCGGGCGGTGAGGAGGCCCCGGGTGACGCGCAGGGTGCCGCCGGGCTCGCGCTCCAGGCGGTAGTTCCACCACATCTCGACCCACAGGCCGAGGGCGCCGACGGCCCCGACGGCGGTGGCGAGGAGGACCAGCCAGAGGATCGTCCAGGGGATCGCGACGGAACTGAAGCGCTCCCCTATCCAGTCGATGACCTCGCCCTGGGCGCCGAACCACTCGCTGACCTGCATGACCGCTCCGGCGGCGGCGCCGCCGAGGGCGGGGGCGAGGAAGGAGACGGGGGCGTAGCGGATCCAGCGCGGATCGAGGGCGGCGAGGGCGCCGTCGTGCCGGGGGTCCTCGGGCACGGCGGCCCGCGTGAGGAGTGCGCGGCGGAGCCGTTCGCCCTCGGCGCGGGCGACCAGATCCAGTTCGAGCGCGGCGTCGCCGCCGCTGTGCTCGCCGGTCCCGATGCGGACCTTGACCAGGCCGAGGACGCGCTGGAGGGGGTTGGCGGTGAGGTCGACGCTGCGGATGCGCTCGCGGGCCAGGGAGCGGCGCTTCAGGTGGAGCAGGCCGGTGTGGAGGTCGACCCGCTCGGGGCCGACGCGGTAGCGGGTGCGGCGCAGGCGGACGGAGTCGGCCCCGGTGCCTCCGAGGACCAGGAGGAGGGCTCCGGCGAGGACCCAGCCGAGGGCCTGCCAGAGCGGCCGGGAGCCGGCGAGACCGAGGGCGACGGGGAGCCCGGCGCCACCGGCCACTCCGCAGAGGAGGGCGGCGGTGGCGAGGAGGGTACGCCGGTCGAGCCGCCGCCACTCCCCCTCGGACGCGCCGGGGCGCCGCCGCTCCTCCCCGGGCGCGTCGAGCCCCCGCTCCCCCTCCGGTACCGGCTCGTTCACGTGGCGTCCCCGGGCGTGGCCCGGGTGACGGCCGTCAGCCGCTCGGCCAGGTCGGCGGCCAGCTCGTGGTCGAGGCCCTCGATCCGGACCGCGCCCTCGGAGGAGGCGGTGGTCACGGTGACGGTGGCGAGCCGGAAGTACTGCTCCAGGGGGCCGCGCGAGGTGTCGACGGTCTGGATCCGGGACATCGGGGCGATCCGCCACTCCTGCCAGAGGGCTCCGGTGCGCACGTAGACGGCCGTGTCGGTGACCTCCCAGCGGTGCACCCGGAACCACCAGGCGGGGAGGGACGCGGTGCAGGCCGCGCCCGCGACCGCCACGGCCCCGGCCGCGACCAGCAGCCAGGTCCTGGCGGGCCCGACGAGCGCGCCGAGGACCGCGAGGACCGCCACCGGTCCGGCGGTGGCGGCCAGGAGCCGCGCCCGCCACCAGGTGACGGCCCGCCCGTCCACGGCGTTCCTCGGCGGCCGCAGCCGCACCGCGTCCTCCCCCCTCACCGCTCCTGCCTACCGGCCGCGCAGCGAGCGGTAGACGGCGACGAGGCCGGCGGTCGAGCCGTCGAGCTCCTCCGCGCCCTCCCCGGTCGTCAGGACCGGCTCGATCCGCTTGGCGAGGACCTTGCCGAGCTCGACGCCCCACTGGTCGAAGGAGTCGATGTTCCAGATCGCGCCCTGGACGAAGACCTTGTGCTCGTAGAGCGCGATCAGCTGTCCGAGGACGGACGGGGTGAGCGCCTCGGCGAGGATCGTGGTGGTGGGGTGGTCGCCCCGGAAGGTCTTGTGCGGGACGAGCTCCTCGGGGACGCCCTCGGCCCGTACCTCCTCGGGCGTCTTGCCGAAGGCGAGCGCCTGCGTCTGGGCGAAGAAGTTGGCCATGAGCAGGTCGTGCTGGGCGACGAGGCCGGACTCCAGGTCGTCCACGGGCCGGGCGAAGCCGATGAAGTCGGCCGGGATCAGCTTGGTGCCCTGGTGGATCAACTGGTAGTACGCGTGCTGGCCGTTGGTGCCGGGGGTGCCCCAGACCACGGGTCCGGTCTGCCAGTCGACCCGCTCGCCCTCGCGGTCCACCGACTTGCCGTTGGACTCCATGTCGAGCTGCTGGAGGTAGGCGGTGAACTTCGACAGGTAGTGGGAGTACGGCAGGACGGCGTGCGACTGGGCGTCGAAGAAGTTGCCGTACCAGACGCCGAGGAGGCCGAGGAGCAGCGGCGCGTTCTCCTCGGGCGGGGCGGTGCGGAAGTGCTCGTCGACGAGGTGGAAGCCGTCGAGCATCTCGCGGAAGCGCTCCGGGCCGATGGCGATCATCAGGGAGAGGCCGATGGCGGAGTCGTAGGAGTAGCGGCCGCCGACCCAGTCCCAGAACTCGAACATGTTGGCGGTGTCGATGCCGAACTCCTCGACCTTCCCGGCGTTGGTCGAGAGGGCCACGAAGTGCTTGGCCACGGCCTCCTGGCCGGCGTCGAGGCCGGTGAGGAGCCAGTCGCGGGCGGAGGTGGCGTTGGTGATGGTCTCGATGGTGGTGAAGGTCTTCGACGCCACGACGAACAGCGTCTCGGCGGGGTCGAGGTCGTGGACGGCCTCGTGGAGGTCGGCGCCGTCGACGTTGGAGACGAAACGGAGCGTCAGGTCCCGGCGGGTGTAGGAGCGCAGGACCTCGTAGGCCATGGCGGGGCCGAGGTCGGAGCCGCCGATGCCGATGTTGACGACGTTCTTGACCGGCTTTCCGGTGTGGCCGGTCCACTCGCCCGCGCGGACCTTGTCGGCGAAGTCGCCCATCCGGTCCAGGACGGCGTGGACGCCGGGGACGACGTTCTCCCCGTCGACCTCGATCACGGCGTCGCGGGGGGCGCGCAGCGCGGTGTGGAGGACCGCCCGGTCCTCGGTGGTGTTGATCTTCTCGCCGCGGAACATGGCGTCGCGCAGCTCGGCCACGCCGGTGGCGGCGGCCAGCTCCCGCAGCAGGGTCAGCGTCTCGTCGGTGACGAGGTGCTTGGAGTAGTCCAGGTAGAGGTCGCCGACCCTCAGGGTGAGGTCGGTGCCGCGCGTCGGGTCGGCGGCGAACAGCTCGCGCAGCCGGGGCGTGCCCAGCTGTTCGCGGTGCTTGCCGAGGGCCGCCCACTCGGGCAGCCGGTTGAGCCTCGTACGGCCTTCGTTCTTCATCTCGGACATCGCCCACTTCTCTCGTACGTGTCTGCCCCGCTGCCCCTCCAACCTAATTGATCAGGAGGGCCGGTGAGGCGACGGCAGGCGCGGCGGCGCCCGTACGGTCTCCGGGGACGCCGAACGGGCCCCGCCCGCGAACAGAGTTCGCGGGCGGGGCCCGTTCGTCACGCCGTCACACCGTGCTCAGATCTCGCCGCGCAGCTTGGCGAGGGCTTCGGCGAGGATCGCCTCGCCGTCCGCGTCGCTGCGCCGCTCGCGCACGTACGCGAGATGGGTCTTGTACGGCTCCGTGCGCGGCGGGTCCGGCGGGTTGTCGCGGTCCTGGCCGGCCGGGAAGCCGCAGCGCGGGCAGTCCCAGGTGTCGGGGACCTGTGCGTCGCTGGCGAAGCTCGGCTGTGTCTCGTGCCCGTTCGAGCACCAGAAGGAGATGCGGAGGCGCGGCGCCGACTCGCCCCGCTCGGCCTCGCCCATCGGCCCCGCTCCGACCCGGCTTCCCCGGATCGCGTTGCCACTTGCCACGGTCGTAACTCCCTGCGTGATGGTGCTCGAAGGTGCCCCAGTCTACGTAAGGCCCAACGCGCGTCCAGTGATTGGAGTTACCCGTCCAACTTCATCAGCAGACCGAGCACCACGATGCAGGCGAACCAGAGCAGGCCGACCACGACGGTGATGCGGTCCAGGTTGCGCTCGGCGACCGAGGAGCCGCCGACGGAGGACTGCATGCCGCCACCGAACATGTCGGAGAGGCCGCCACCCTTCCCCTTGTGCATCAGCACGAGCAGCATCAGCAGCGCGCTGAAGACGATCAGGGCGATCGAGAACCCCATAACCACGGCTGGACCAACTTCCTCGGACTTATACGGACGGGGGCCGGGCGCCTGCCCGACCCCCGCAAGGGTACGACGTAACTCCGCTACCGCATACTCACTGGTCGCGGAAGCGAACGATCTTGACGAACTCGTCGGCGTCCAGCGCGGCGCCGCCCACCAGGGCGCCGTCGACGTCCGGCTGGGCCATGATCGCGGCGACGTTCCCGGACTTGACCGAGCCGCCGTACTGGATGCGGACCTTGTCGGCCAGCTCCTGGGAGTACAGCTCTGCGAGGCGGCCGCGGATCGCCCCGCAGACCTCCTGGGCGTCCTCGGGGGTGGCGACCTCGCCGGTGCCGATGGCCCACACCGGCTCGTACGCGATCACGATCGTCTCGGCCTGCTCGGACGGGACGTCCTTCAGACCGCCGTCGAGCTGGGCGAGGGTGTGCTCGACCTGCTGTCCGGCCTTGCGGACGTCGAGGCCCTCGCCGACGCAGAGGATCGGGGTGATGCCGTGCTTGAAGGCGGCCTTCACCTTGGCGTTGCAGACCTCGTCGTCCTCGGCGTGGTACTGGCGGCGCTCGGAGTGGCCGACGGCCACGAAGGCCGCCTTCAGCTTGGACAGCATGAGGCCCGAGATCTCGCCGGTGTAGGCGCCGGAGTCGTGCGCCGAGATGTCCTGGGCGCCGTACTTGATCTTGAGCTTGTCGCCGTCGACCAGGGTCTGGACGGACCGCAGGTCGGTGAAGGGGACCAGGACGGCGACCTCGACCGCGTCGTGGTCCTTGTCGGTCAGGGCGAAGGCGAGCTTCTGGACGTGGGCGATGGCCTCGAGGTGGTTGAGGTTCATCTTCCAGTTGCCCGCCATCAGCGGGGTGCGGGTGCTCATGGGTGGGTCAGTCCTCCAGTGCGGCGAGGCCGGGAAGCGTCTTGCCCTCGAGGTATTCGAGGGAGGCGCCGCCGCCGGTCGAGATGTGGCCGAACGCGTTCTCGTCGAAGCCCAGGGTGCGGACGGCGGCGGCGGAGTCGCCGCCGCCGACCACGGTGAAGGCCGGGGAGTCGACGAGCGCCTGGGCGACGGCCTTGGTGCCCTCGGCGTAGTCGGGGTGCTCGAAGACGCCCATCGGACCGTTCCAGAAGACGGTGGCCGCGTCGGCGAGCTTCGAGGCGTAGAGCTTGCGGGTCTCGGGGCCGATGTCGAGCCCCTCCTCGTCCGCGGGGATGGCGTCCGCGGCGACCGTGGTGGGGTTCGCCGGGGCCTTGGTCTTCAGGTCCGGGAACTCGGGCGAGACCAGGACGTCGACGGGGAGCACGAACTCCACGCCGCGCTCCTTCGCGCGGGCCAGGTACTCCTGGACGGCCGGGATCTGGTCCTCCTGGAGGAGGGAGATGCCGACCTCGTGGCCCTGCGCCTTGAGGAAGGTGTACGCCATGCCGCCGCCGATGAGGATGCGGTCGGCCCTCTCCAGGAGGTGGTCGATCACGCCGAGCTTGTCGGAGACCTTGGCGCCGCCGAGGGCGACCACGTACGGCCGCTTCACGTCCTCGGTGAGCTTCTTCAGGACGCCGACCTCGTTGGCGATGAGGTGACCCGCGGCGTGCGGGAGGCGCGCCGGGAGGTCGTAGACCGAGGCGTGCTTGCGGTGCACGGCACCGAAGCCGTCGCCGACGTAGAGGTCGGCGAGGGCGGCGAGGCGGTCCGCGAAGGCGCCGCGCTCGGCGTCGTCCTTGGAGGTCTCGCCCGCGTTGAAGCGGAGGTTCTCCAGGACGGCGACCTGCCCGTTCCCGAGACCCGCGACGGTCCCGGTGGCGGAGTCGCCGACCGTGTCGGTCGCGAACGCCACGTCGGCGCCGAGCAGTTCGCCCAGGCGCGCGGCGGCCGGGGCGAGCGAGAACGCCGGGTCCGGGGCGCCCTTGGGGCGGCCCAGGTGCGAGGCGACCACGACGCGGGCGCCGGCGTCGGCCAGCGCCTTGACCGTGGGGACGACGGCGCGGATGCGTCCGTCGTCGGTGATGGTGGTGCCGTCGAGCGGCACGTTGAGGTCGGCGCGGACGAACACGCGCTTGCCTTCGACGCCCTCGTGGAGAAGCTCGTCGATCGTCTTCATCTGTTAACTGACTCCTTGGTACGCGGTGGAGCACACGAACAGGGCTCGCGCAGCGCGACGTTGCGCTGCCCGAGCCCTGCTCACCATCGAAAGCCCGCTCTGAGGATCAGAGCTGGCCGCCGACGAAGACGGTGAGGTCGACGAGACGGTTGGAGTAGCCCCACTCGTTGTCGTACCAGCCGAGGATCTTGACCGACTTGCCGTCCTGGACCATCGTCATGGAGGAGTCGAAGGTGCAGGACGCCGGGTCGCCCACGATGTCCGAGGAGACGATCGGGTCCTCGGTGTAGAACAGGAAGCCCTTGAGGTCGCCGTCGTCGGCGGCCTTCTTGAACGCGGCGTTGACCTCGTCCCTGGTGACCTCGCGGTCCAGGGTGACGACCAGGTCCGTGGCGGAGCCGGTCGGGACCGGGACGCGCATGGCGATGCCGTCGAGCTTGCCCTTGAGCTGCGGGAGGACCAGGGCGGTGGCCTTGGCGGCACCGGTCGTGGTCGGGATGATGTTCTCCGCGGCGGCGCGGGCGCGGCGCAGGTCCTTGTGCGGGAAGTCCAGGATGCGCTGGTCGTTGGTGTACGCGTGGACCGTGGTCATCAGGCCCTTGACGATGCCGAAGTTCTCGTCGAGGACCTTGGCCATCGGCGCCACGCAGTTGGTGGTGCAGGACGCGTTCGAGATGACGTGGTGGTTCGCCGGGTCGTACTTGTCCTGGTTGACGCCCATCACGACGGTGATGTCCTCGTCTTTGGCCGGAGCCGAGATGAGGACCTTCTTGGCGCCGCCGGCGATGTGCTTCTCGGCGTCGGCCTTCTTGGTGAAGATGCCGGTCGACTCGATGACGATGTCGACGCCGAGCTCGCCCCAGGGGAGGTCGGCCGGGTCGCGCTCGGACAGCACCTTGATGGTGTGGCCGTCGACGGTGATGGTGTCCTCGGTGTGGGTCACCTCGGCCTTGAGGCGTCCCAGGATGGTGTCGTACTTCAGCAGGTGGGCCGTGGTCGCGGTGTCACCCAGGTCGTTGACAGCCACGATCTCGATGTCGGCACCCTGCTCAAGGAGCGCGCGGAAGTAGTTCCGGCCGATGCGGCCAAAGCCGTTGATGCCTACGCGGATCGTCACGAACCGATCTCCTCGTTAGGTACGCCGGTGTGTTCGACGCCGGCGAGATTTTTGTTTTTGGGATGTCCCCGACCACTTACGACCCTACCCCTCCGGGGCCGCCGGAGTGACATCGAGCGCATCCGTACGAGCCCGGAAAGTGAGGATGGGCGGTCGGCGGCCCGCACCTACCAGCAGGTAAGGGCCGCCTTGGGACTTTTGTCCCGACTACTCTCCGTCAAACGGTCGGGGCACCGCTCTCAGCGGTGGAGGGCCTTGAGGGCGCGGCCGACGAGCCGTGCCCGCTCCGCCGTGCCGGGCACGTGCTCCAGGCCGAAGCCGAGGAGGACGGTGTCCCGGGTGGTGACCGCCGCCCGCGAGTGGAAGAGGGCGGCGGAGCGCGTCCAGTCGGAGCCGTTGCCGGGGCTGCCGGTCGGCGCCCCGGGCGTGGACCAGACGCCGAGGGAGGTCTCGAAGCCCTCGGCCTCGGTGGTGGTGCCGGTGACGAGCCGGACGTCGTCGACGAAGGCGCCCGTCCCGCCCGTACCGGGGTCGGAGACGTACGAGAGGGAGAGTTCGACCTTCCCGCCCGCCCAGGCGCTCAGGTCGACGGAGGCCTGCCGCCAGCCGTTGGAGGGGCCGGTGAAGGCGTTCCAGGAGCCGGTGGTGCCGGTGGGTGCGCAGCCGTCCTCGCCGACGGTGAGGTAGTGGGCGAGGAAGGGGTGGCCGCGGACGTAGTAACCCTCGCCGCAGTCGGCCGGGGGCTCGGCGGAGGTGCCGCCGTTGGCGTCGGGCAGGGTGGTCCAGTCGTCCCGGCCGACGGTGCGGGCCTCGACGACGAGGTTGTCGTAGCCGGGCTCGGTGTCGTGGCTGACCTGGAAGTCCAGGCGGGGCTTCGCGGACGCCGGGACGCCGGTGAGGTCGACGGTCCTGGCGAGCCGGGCCCAGGTGTCGTCGGCGTGCTTGACGGCCGCGAAGGTGGCGCCCTCGGCGGGCTCGAAGGGGGTGCGGACGCCCGGGTAGTCGCCGGCGGAGGCGCTGCTCGCGAACTGCGGGAAGTCCTCCGGGTTCAGGGTGTCGGAGGTGACGGTGTACGCGCCGGCGTCGTCCAGCGGGTTGCCGGGGGCCGCGCCCAGGCCGGCCCGTACGCCTCCGAAGGCGCCCGCGCCGGCGAAGGCGGACGGGTTCTTCAGTCCGGCGCGGTGGTGGGCGCCGAGGTAGTACTGGGCGAAGTCGTCGGTCTCGGCGGGGCCGACCCGGGTGAGTCCGCCGGCCTTCTCCCCCGCGTTGATCAGCCGGCCGCCCTCGTTGAGGTAGGAGCGGACGGCCAGCTCGGCGCCCCCGGAGGGGCGCCCGGCGCCGGTGTACCAGACGACGGCGTCGAAGTGGGAGAGGACGCCGAGGGCGTCCGGGGCGCCCTGGACGGCGACGTCCCAGACGGCGGCCCTCCGTCCGTTGTCGGCGAGCGCCTTCACGTAGGCGGCGGTGTGGCGTCCGGCGGTGGTGCCGCCCTCGTCGGCGAGGACGAGGACGTCGCCGCGGGCGCGTTCGGCCACCTGGTACGTGAAGGGGGCGGAGGCGGTGGTGCGGCCCTCGCGGGTGCGGGCGGTGAACCGGACCTCGACGGAGTCGCCGGGCCGGGCGCCCGCGACCTCGGCGCGGTACTCGTCGAAGTAGAGGTTGTCCTCGCCGCCGTAGGTCTCTCCGCCCTTCCAGGCGCGGAGCGCCTCGCGGTGGACGCGGCCGCCGTTGACCCGGTACTCGAGCGTCTTGCCGCGCAGCGACTTGCGGGCGGTGACGGCGACCTCCTGCTCCCCGCCCCGGGCGTAGGAGGTGGTGAAGGTCTTCGGGGTGAGGTCGGGGGCCTCGACGCCGACCGGGGAGACGGGCCGGTCCGGGTGGGCGGAGGACTCGGCGACGGCGAGCGCGAAGGGCACGTTCTTGGCGAACTCGGCCCGGATCAGCTTCTCGTCGTCCGGGAAGGTGAAGACGGAGGCGCAGTCGGCCGGGTTCCAGGCGTCGTTCGGGTCGACCCGGGAGGCGGTGGCGCAGGTGGACATCTCCGGGGTGAACATCTGCATGCCGTTGACGTTGGCGGCGTGTCCGTCGGCCTCGCCGTTGGTGGTGTACAGCTCGGAGGAGACCTGCGGCCGGTAGCCGGGCACGGCCGAGTTCTCCGGGGTGCCGGCGAGCGCCTCGAGGGCCACGTCGTCGGGGGTGTCGGTGGCGACCTGCCAGCCGACGCCGTACAGCAGGAGCTGGGCGGCGGAGTGGTAGTTGATCCCGTACGCGAAGCCGATGCGCTTCTGGAAGGCGTCGATCGCCCTGGTCTCGGGCTCGGACATGGGGCCCTTGCCGCGGAAGGTCTCGTCGGCGGGGTCGGGGGACGAGCCCTCGTTGTCGTAGCCCCATTTGTAGGCGAAGTTGCGGTTGAGGTCGACGCCGTCGCCGGGGGTGATCCTGCCGTCGCCGTCGTTGTCGCGGAGGTTCTTGCGCCACTGCCGGTTGGCGGGGTCGGCGTGGGTGTGGTCGTACCCGTCCGGGTTGGCGGAGAGCACGAACCACAGCTCGGTGGTGTCGACGATCCGGGTGATCCGCCGGTCCTTGCCGTAGCCGTCGAGGTAGTGGTGCATCAGCCGCCGGGTCATCTCGGGGGTGATCCACTCGCGCGCGTGCTGGTTGGACATGTAGAGCGTGGCGGGCTTCGACCCGTCCTTGCTCCGTCCGGCACCCTTGCTGATCTTGAGGGCGAGGATGTCCTGGCCCTTGAGGGTCTTGCCGATCGGGACGGCCTTGGTGAGCCCGGGGTGGGTCCGGGCGGTGTCCAGGATCTCCTGCTTGAGGCCGCCGGGGCCGCCGTACGGGCGGAAGACGCCGTCGCCGGCGGCGGCGACCCGCTTCTCGGCCGGGCCGGACAGGTCGTGCTCGGCGAGGTCGACGCCCTGGCCGCGCAGCCGCCCTGCCTGGGCGCCGGTGAGGAAGAGCTCGACCATGGCGGTGCCCTTCGCGGGCACCCGCTCGGTCAGTTCGTGGGCGTCGGCGCCGGCTTCGAGGAGGAGCGGAACCTGCTCCCGGGCGACCTCGGCGTGCCATACGGAGAGGGCGTCGGCGTCGCGGACGTCCGGCCGCGCTCCGGCGACGGGCGCCGTCGCCACTCCGGCGATCAGCAGTGAAGCCGCGGCGAGGATCGATCTCGCTCTGCGTCCCATGAGCTCCCCTTGGTGTCGTCCGTCTCGGAGGTGAACAGATCTCGCGGGTGGAACGGGTCTCGCGGATGGAACCGGTCTCACGGGTGGAACGGGTCTCGCGGGTGGACAGACGACAGACTCATGGGCGCCCCCGGAGGCGTCAAGGGTGCCTCCCGGCGCGTCGCGCACACCGGAAAAGGAACTGCCGGTGCGTCAGAAACGCACCGGCAGGGAAGAGTTGACCGAAAATCTACCGGTCTCAGCCGACCAGGCTGTCGTCCAGCTCCTCGGCGAGGTTGGACTCGGTCCCGGGGATGCCCAGGTCCTGCGCCCGCTTGTCGGCCATGGCGAGCAGCCGGCGGATCCGGCCGGCCACCGCGTCCTTGGTCAGCGGCGGGTCGGCGAGCGCGCCCAGCTCCTCCAGGGAGGCCTGCTTGTGCTCCATGCGGAGCCGGCCGGCGGCGGCGAGGTGCTCGGGCACCTCCTCGGCGAGGATCTCCAGGGCGCGCTGCACCCGGGCCCCGGCGGCGACCGCGGCGCGGGCCGAGCGGCGCAGGTTGGCGTCGTCGAAGTTGGCCAGGCGGTTGGCGGTGGCGCGGACCTCGCGCCGCATCCGCCGCTCCTCCCAGGCGAGCACCGACTCGTGCGCGCCGAGCCGGGTGAGCAGGGCACCGATCGCGTCGCCGTCGCGGACGACGACCCGGTCCACGCCCCGTACCTCGCGGGCCTTCGCCGCGATGGAGAGCCGGCGGGCGGCGCCGACCAGGGCGAGGGCGGCCTCCGGGCCCGGGCAGGTGACCTCCAGGGAGGAGGAGCGGCCCGGCTCGGTCAGCGAGCCGTGCGCGAGGAAGGCCCCGCGCCAGGCGGCCTCCGCGTCACAGGTGGCCCCGGAGACCACCTGCGGGGGGAGGCCCCGGATGGGGCGGCCCCGGCCGTCGACCAGACCCGTCTGGCGGGCCAGCTGGTCGCCTCCGGCCACCACCCGCACCACGAAGCGCGAGCCGCGCCGCAGCCCGCCGGGGGCCATCACGATCAGTTCGGAACTGTGTCCGAAGATCTCCAGGATGTCCCGCTTGAGGCGGCGGGCCGCCATCGCGGTGTCGAGCTCCGCCTCGATCACGATGCGGCCGCTCACCAGGTGCAGCCCGCCCGCGAACCGCAGGATCGACGAGACCTCTGCCTTCCTGCAGCAGGTCCGGGTGACGGGAAGCCGGGAGATCTCGTCCTTCACCGCTGCCGTCATCGCCATGGGCCGATCCTTCCATGCATCCGAAAAATACGGTCGTACGCGGCGGCCAGCAGCTCCGGGTCGTGCTTCGCGGAGCCGTCGGGCCGGGCCACCGGCGCCAGCTCGACCGCGGCGCCGAACCGCTTGGCGGCGTCGGCGAGGGAGTCGCGGTCGGGCACGGCGGCCTCGTCGGCCAGCACCACGTCCAGGGCGAGTTTAGGGGCGTGTCGCCCCAAAACCTCCAAATGACGCTGCGGGGAGAAGCCATCGGTTTCTCCGGGCTGCGGTGCGAGGTTCAGGGAGAGCACCCTGCGGGCCTTGGTCTCGGCCAGCGCGTCGAGGAGTTCGGGGACCAGGAGGTGCGGGATCACCGAGGAGAACCAGGAGCCGGGGCCCAGGACGACCCAGTCGGCGTCCAGGACCGCGGCGACCGCCTCGGGGACGGCCGGCGGGTCGTTCGGCACGAGGTGCACGGACTGCACCTCGCCGGGGGTGAGCGCCACGGTGGCCTGGCCGGCCACGGTGTCCACGTCGTCCGGCCGCTCCGGGTCGTGGCCCCTGACCAGGGCCTGGAGCTCCAGGGGCACGGCGGACATGGGCAGCACCCGGCCCTGGGCGCCGAGCAGCAGGCCGACCAGGTCCAGGGCCTGCACGGGGTCGCCGAGCTGTTCCCAGAGGGCGACGATCAGCAGGTTGCCGACGGCGTGCCCGTTGATCTCGCCCTTGGAGTGGAAGCGGTGCTGGATGACCCGGGCCCAGGTCTGGCCCCAGTCGTCGTCGCCGCAGAGCGCCGCGAGCGCCTTGCGCAGGTCGCCGGGGGGCAGCACGCCGAGCTCCTCGCGGAGCCGGCCGCTGGAACCGCCGTCGTCGGCGACGGTGACGACGGCGGTGAGGTCGCCGGTGATCCGGCGGAGCGCGGCGAGGGAGGCCGAGAGGCCCATGCCCCCGCCGAGCGCGACGACCTTGGGCTGGGCGCCGCGTCTGCGGAGCGTGCGCCGCACCGTGAGGGTGGAGGCACGCCGGCGGTACGGCTTCACTCGCGCCCCATGTCCCGGTGCACGACGACGGTCTCGACCCCTTCGGCGGCGAGGCGGGCGGCGAGGCGCTCGGCGGTGGCCACCGAGCGGTGCTTGCCGCCCGTGCAGCCCACGGCGACCGTCACGTACCGCTTGCCCTCGCGGCGGTAGCCGGCGGCGATCAGCTGGAGCAGCTCGGTGTAGCGGTCCAGGAACTCCTTGGCGCCGGGCTGGTTGTAGACGTAGTTCGACACCTCCTCGTTGAGGCCGGTGAAGGGGCGCAGCTCGGGGACCCAGTGCGGGTTCGGCAGGAAGCGCATGTCCACGACGAGGTCGGCGTCGACGGGCAGGCCGTACTTGAAGCCGAAGGACATCACGGTGGCCCGCAGCTCGGGCTCCTCGTCGCCGGCGAACTGGGCGTCCATCTTGGCGCGCAGCTCGTGGACGTTGAGGCTGGAGGTGTCGATCACGAGGTCGGCGTCGCCGCGCAGCTCGCGCAGCAGGTCGCGCTCGGCGGCGATGCCGTCGGTGATGCGGCCGTCGCCCTGGAGCGGGTGGGGCCTGCGGACCGACTCGAAGCGCCGGACGAGGGCCTCGTCGGAGGACTCCAGGAAGACGATCCGGCGGGTGACCTGCTTGGCGTCGAGGTCGGCGAGGGACTCCCGCAGGTTGTCGAAGAACTGCCGGCCGCGGACGTCCACGACGACGGCGATCCGGGCGACGTTGCCCTGGGAGCGGGCGCCGAGCTCCACCATGGTGGGGATCAGCGCGGGCGGCAGGTTGTCCACGACGAACCAGCCGAGGTCCTCCAGACACTTCGCCGCGGTGGACCGGCCGGCCCCGGACATGCCGGAGATGATCACCAGCTCGGGAATGGCCGCCTCGGCGCCGTTGTCGCCGGGGGTCTCCTTGGTGCCCGTACTCACGTGTCCTGCTCCGTCTTCTCGGTGGTGCTCGTCGTGCCGTTCACGCGCGGCCGTGCCGTGACGTCCGCGTCGTCCTCCATGATCCCGCCCGTCGCCGTGTTCACGACGGGGGCGGCGGGAGCCGCCGGGGCGGGAGCCACGTCGTCCTCCAGGATCTCCCCCGTCGCCGTGTTGACGGCGGGGGCGGCCGGGGCCGCCTGTGCCAGGGCGACGACGACGGCCTCCGCGGTCTTCCGGCCCATGCCGGGGACCTCGCAGATCTGCTCGATTGTCGCCTGCCGGAGCCGCTTCACCGAGCCGAAATGCTTGATCAGGGCCTGCTTCCGGGTCTCCCCGAGGCCGGGGACGGCGTCGAGGGGCCCGGTCCTGAGGCGTTTCGACCGCTTGGACCGCTGGTAGCGGATGGCGAAGTCGTGAGCCGTGTCACGCACCCGCTGGAGAAGGTACAGGCCCTCGCTGGAGCGGGGCAGCACCACCGGGTCGTCGTCGCCGGGCAGCCAGACCTCCTCCAGGCGCTTGGCGAGGCCGCAGACCGCGATGTCGTCGATGCCGAGCTCGTCGAGGGCGCGCCGCGCGGCGGCGACCTGGGGCTGTCCGCCGTCGACCACGACGAGCTGCGGCGGGTACGCGAACCGCTTGGGCCGCCCGTCGTCCTCGGGGTCCTCGGCGGGGACCTCGCCGTCGCCCCACTCGCCCGTCCTCTCCTTCTCGGCGAGGTAGCGCCGGAAGCGGCGGCCGATCACCTCGTGCATGGAGCGGACGTCGTCCTGCCCTTCGAAGCCCTTGATCTGGAAGCGGCGGTACTCGCTCTTGCGGGGCAGCCCGTCCTCGAAGACGACCATGGACGCCACGACGTCCTCGCCCTGGAGGTGCGAGATGTCGAAGCACTCGATCCGCAGCGGCGCCGAGTCCAGGTCCAGGGCCTCGGCGATCTCCTCCAGGGCCCGGGAGCGGGTGGTGAGGTCGCTGGCCCGCTTGGTCTTGTGGAGCACGAGGGCCTGCTGGGCGTTGCGCGCGACGGTCTCCATCAGGTCCTTCTTGTCGCCGCGCTGCGGCACGCGCAGCGAGACGAGGGAGCCGCGGCGGCCGGAGAGCCAGGCGGAGACGGCTTCGGCGTCCTCGGGGAGCGCCGGGACCAGGACTTCCTTGGGGACCGCCTCGCCGCTCTCCTCGCCGTACAGCTGCTGGAGGGCGTGCTCGACGAGCCCGGCGGTGTCGACGGCCTCGACCTTGTCGGTGACCCAGCCGCGCTGGCCGCGGACGCGTCCGCCGCGCACGTGGAAGATCTGGACGGCGGCCTCCAGCTCGTCCTCGGCGAGGGCGATCAGGTCGGCGTCGGTGGCGTCGGCGAGGACGACCGCGTTCTTCTCCATGGCCCGGCGCAGGGCCGCGATGTCGTCGCGGAGCCGGCCGGCCCTCTCGTACTCCATGTCCTCGGCCGCGATCGTCATCTGCTTTTCGAGCCGGCGGATGTACGTGCCGGTGCGGCCGGCCATGAAGTCGCCGAAGTCCTCCGCGAGTCCGCGGTGCTCCTCGGGGGTGACGCGGCCGACGCAGGGCGCCGAGCACTTGCCGATGTAGCCGAGGAGGCAGGGGCGGCCGGCCGAGGCGGCGTTCCGGAAGACGCCCGCCGAGCAGGTGCGGACGGGGAAGACCCGCAGCATCAGGTCGACGGTCTCGCGGATCGCCCACGCGTGCGCGTACGGCCCGAAGTAGCGCACGCCCTTCTTCTTGTGGCCGCGCATGACCTGGACGCGGGGGAACTCCTCGTTCATGGTCACCGCGAGGTACGGGTAGCTCTTGTCGTCCCGGTACTTGACGTTGAACCGGGGGTCGAACTCCTTGATCCAGGAGTACTCCAGCTGGAGCGCCTCGACCTCGGTGGACACGACGGTCCACTCCACGGAGGCGGCCGTGGTCACCATGGTGGCCGTGCGCGGGTGGAGGCTCGCGAGCGGCTGGAAGTAGTTGGCGAGGCGCTGGCGCAGGGACTTCGCCTTGCCCACGTAGATCACCCGGCGGTGCTCGTCGCGGAACTTGTAGACCCCCGGGGAGTCGGGGATCTGACCCGGCTTGGGGCGGTAGCTGGAGGGGTCTGCCATGGTCCCCACCCTACTGGCGGGGACCGACACTCCGGCCGGGCGCACACCTGCGTCCAGGCCTCGTGCGGGTGGGTCGCCGTCCTGCCCGCACGAGGCCCGCCGGGGCCGGGGCGGGGCCGGGCCGAACCGGGCGGGGGCGGCCCCGCCCGGGCCGGGGCCGGGTCAGGCCGCCGGGTCGCTCCAGGCCGCCCGGCGGCGGCGTATCGCGGCCGTGGCCGCCAGGGCGAGGGCCAGGGAGGCGCCGGCGCCGGCCACGGTGGCGGTGAACGCCTCCGAGGCGTCCGCCCGGGCCGTCGGAGCGGCCTGCGGCGCGGGAGCCGCTTGCACGGCGGCCTCCTGTGCCGGGGCCGCCTGTCCGGCGGCTCCCCGCGCCCCGTACCCGCCCGCCGCGCCCTTCTTCGCGTAGGCGGAGCCGGGGAGCTTGTCGCCGTACGCCCGGGCGACCCGCTCCCGGTAGGCGGCGAGGGTCGTCCCGTTCTTCCCGACGGCCCGGACCGCGTCCTCGTCCAGCGGGAGCACCTTCGCACCCTTCTGGACGTACCAGGCGTCGATCTGCGGCTCGCGGAAGACGAGGCCGCCGGGCAGCAGGTGCCCGGCCCGCTCCGCGTACCGGATCTCGTCGTCGCCGGTGGCGATGTTCACCACCTGCCAGCCGCCGGCCCCCTCGACCGTCCACAGGGAGGCCTTCCGTCCGTCCGGGGCGACGGCCCGGGTGGCGCGGAACTCGACGCGGGCGACCGGGGCCCCGGCCTTCCCGGCGACGAAGTCCGGGGAGAGGATCCGGACGGGGACGGAGGAGCCTTCGACCCGCGGGGTGCCCGTCGTACGGGCGGCCGTCGCCGGGGCTCCGGCCCCGTCGCTGGCGAAGAACCGGGACAGGGTCTCCAGGGTCCCCGGCGCGGAGGCGGCCCGCTCGGGGGTGGGGGCGGGCGGCAGGCTCTCGGCGGCGGCCGCCGGGAGGGTTCCGAGGGCGACGAGGGCCGCGGCGGTCAGGAGGCCGGCGGCGGTGGCACGCGCGTGCGTCGCGGTCATGGGCACGGTCACGGTGATCACGGTGGTCACGCCCCGATCCGGTAGAGCGAGTGGGTCCAGGAGAAGGAGCCGTTGTCGACGTACCAGGCGTGCGAGGCCCAGTTGTAGCGGTCGCTGGAGGGCCAGGGGTCGCCCCAGTAGACCCAGCTGCTCGCGTCGTCGTAGCCGTAGATCACGTGCATGTGCCCGCCGCCGCTCGACCACTGGATGCGGGTCTCGACCGGCCGGTCGGCGTTGATCTCGGTCTGCACGGTGGGGTAGCGCAGCCAGCCGGTCACGTACGAGCCGGGACGGATTCCGGCCCAGCTCAGACCGGTCTGGACGTTGCCGAGGGTGGCCTGGTTGTTGGGGCAGTCGTAGCCCTGCTGACGGTTGAAGGCGGCGTTGCAGAACTGGTTCTGGCTGTAGGAGCGGCCGAACCAGGTGGCGATGGTGTTGCCGCCCGCCGCCCAGCACCAGTTGGTCTTCTGCTGGGCCTGCATGGTGATGTTCAGGCGCTTGGCGGCGAGGGCCGAGGCGTCCCCGGCGGTCGGCGCGGCGGACGCCGAGGTGGTGGGGACGAGGAAGAGGGCGGCCGCGGCGAGCGCCGCGAGGTTCAGCTTTCTTCTGCGCATCGCGTTCCTCCCGGGTGGGGGTGGGGATCTGGAGGAGCGCGTCCGGACGCTGGTCAGGAGCATCTGCCGTTGTCCGGTCCGGGTCAACACGCTTCAATGCGGGATGACATCGGACTGTGAACGGTGTGACCCGGGTGTGAACGGACGCCCCCGGCCCACCTGCCCGCCCGTCCCCGGCGGTACGACGGTCCGCTCCCCCGCCGTGAACGTTCACCGAGGAGTCCTCGTGAGCCGCACCGAGGCCGATCTTGCGCAGCTGCTGCACACCGGTCCCTTCCATCTGGCGCTGCGCACCGCGCTCGCCGTGCGCGGGCTGCCGCTCCAGCGGGTCCAGCAGCATCTGGCGCACCGGGGCGTCAGGGTCGGGGTGACGAGCCTGAGCTACTGGCAGCAGGGCGCCCGCCGCCCGCAGCGTCCGGAGTCCCTGAAGGCCGTCCGGGTCCTGGAGGAGGTGCTCCGGCTCCCGGGGAACTCGCTCCTGCGGCTGCTCGCGGAGGACACGGCCGCCCGGTCCGAGGCGGAGCGCCCGGCGGGCCGCTCGTACCGCTCGCTGGTGGAGGCGTCCGGCTCGGTCGAGGAGCTGCTCGCGGAGATGGAGTGCCCGACGGACGGGGGGCTGCACACGGTGGGGCACCACGAGCGGGTGCGGATCGGGGCGGGGCGGGAACTGGTGGGGCGGGAGTCCCAGCACGTGGTGCGGGCGCACCGGGACGGGGTGGACCGTTATCTGGCCGTCCACCACGGGGATCCGGGCTGCGACCCGTCGGGGGTGGTGGTGCGGGCCGTGGAGAACTGCCGGACCGGGCGGGTGCGGTGGCACGCGGGGACGGGGGTGCTGGTCGCGGAGCTGCTCTTCGACGCGCGGCTGCGGGCCGGGGACACGTACCTCTTCTCGTACGGCTTCGAGGACGGTACGGCGGGGGCGAGCGGGGAGTACGTGCGCGGGTTCAGCTTCGCGGGCGGGCAGTACGTGCTCCAGGTGCGCTTCGACGAGGCGGCGCTGCCGGTGCGGTGCCGGAGGTTCGCGCAGGTCTCGGCGGGGGCGCCGCGCGGCGGCCGCGCCGAACTGACCCTGAGCGGCCGGCACCGCACGGTGCACCTGGTGGAGCAGGTGGTGCGTCCGGGGATCCTGGGGATCGACTGGGACTGGTCCTGAGGGGCCTGGGTTTCTTTGGGGGGCGGGTCCTCAGACCCTGGGGGCCTGGGCGGTCTCGGGTCCGGCGACGAGCTTGCCGGCCTCGACGCGGATCGGGACCTCGGGGAGGGGGACGGTGGCCGGGCCCCGGAGCGCCTTGCCGGTGGTCACGTCGAAGCGGCTGCCGTGGCAGGGACAGTTGCCCTCGTTCTCCTCGACCTTGTCGAGGACGCAGCCGGCGTGGGTGCACTGGGCGCTGAAGGCCTTGTACTGGCCCTTGGCGGGGCAGCTCACCACGAGGCGCTGCTCGCGGTAGAGCTTGGAACCGCCGACCGGGACCTCGTCCGGGGAACCGAGGGGGACCGGGGCGGTCGGGGTCGGGACCTCGGCGTGGCCGAGCTTGGACTCGGTGGAGCAGGCGGCGACTCCCAGCCCGGCGGCACCGGCGAGGGCGGCGCCTTTCAGTACGGTGCGACGGCTGGACTGGCCGGACATGAGCGCTCCACGGTGAGATCGGGGACAAGACACCCCAGCGGTGACCGAACCGACGATACCGGCGCGTCCCGCTCCCGGGTCGCGGGGGCCCGTGGGGACGGCGGAGTCCGTACGCGACGGCCCGTGGGCACGGCGGAGGCCCGTACCCGACGCTCCGTGAGTACGGCGGAGTCCCGTACGCGACGACCCGTGGGCATGACAGCGCCCCCGGCACGGGCCTCCGCCGGTGCGGCGGGGTCCGTGCGCGGGGGCACGCCGGTGCGGCAGGGCCCGGGGCGGGGCCCTGCCGGGTGGCGGGTCAGGCCTTGCGGGTGCGGGTCGCCGTCTTCTTGGCGGCGGCCTTGGTCGCGGTCGCCTTCGTGGCGGCGGCCGTCTTCTTCACCGGTGCGGCCTTCGTGGCGGTGGCCTTCTTCGCCGCCGTCTTCCTGGCCGTCGTCTTCTTCGCGCCGCGCGCTGCCGGGATCGCCGCGTCGCTGATCCGGTCGGCGCCGAGGATCTCGCGGAGGAACTTGCCGGTGTGGCTCGCCGGGACCGAGGCGACCTCTTCCGGCGTGCCCTCGGCGACCACCACGCCGCCGCCGCTGCCGCCCTCCGGGCCCATGTCGATGACCCAGTCCGCGGTCTTGATGACGTCGAGGTTGTGCTCGATGACGATCACCGAGTTCCCCTTGTCGACCAGACCGGAGAGGACCTTGATCAGCTTCGAGATGTCCTCGAAGTGCAGACCGGTGGTCGGCTCGTCCAGGACGTAGACCGTGCGGCCCGTCGAGCGCTTCTGGAGCTCGGAGGCGAGCTTCACGCGCTGCGCCTCGCCGCCGGAGAGCGTCGGCGCCGACTGCCCGAGGCGGACGTAGCCGAGACCGACCTCGGTCAGGGTGCGCAGGTGGCGGGCGATGGTCGGGACGGCCTCGAAGAAGCCGAGGGCCTCCTCGATCGGCATGTTCAGGACTTCGGCGATGGACTTGCCCTTGTAGTGGACCTCCAGGGTCTCCCGGTTGTACCGGTCGCCGTGGCAGACCTCGCACGGGACGTAGACGTCCGGGAGGAAGTTCATCTCGATCTTGATCGTGCCGTCGCCGGAGCAGTTCTCGCAGCGGCCGCCCTTGACGTTGAAGGAGAAGCGACCGGGCAGGTAGCCCCGGACCTTGGCCTCCATCGTCTCGGCGAAGAGCTTGCGGACGTGGTCGAAGACGCCGGTGTAGGTCGCCGGGTTCGACCGCGGGGTGCGGCCGATCGGGGACTGGTCGACGTGCACGACCTTGTCGACCAGGTCGTCGCCCTCCACGCGCGTGTGCCGTCCGGGCACCGACTTGGCGCCGTTCAGCTCGCGCGCCAGGTGGGTGTAGAGGATGTCGTTGACCAGGGTCGACTTGCCGGATCCGGAGACGCCGGTGACGGCGGTGAGGACGCCGAGCGGGAAGGAGACGTCGATGTCCCGCAGGTTGTTCTCGCGGGCCCCGTGCACGGTGAGCCGGCGTCCGGGGTCGACCGGCCGGCGGGTGTCCGGGGTGGTGATCGCCCTGCGGCCGGACAGGTACTGCCCGGTCATCGACTCCTCGTTGGCGAGGAGCTCCTTCAGGGAGCCGGAGTGGACGACCTTGCCGCCGTGCTCGCCGGCGCCGGGGCCGATGTCCACGACCCAGTCGGCCACCTTGATGGTGTCCTCGTCGTGCTCGACCACGATGAGCGTGTTGCCCATGTCCCGCAGCCGCACCAGGGTCTCGATCAGCCGGTGGTTGTCGCGCTGGTGGAGGCCGATGGAGGGCTCGTCGAGGACGTAGAGCACGCCGACCAGGCCGGAGCCGATCTGGGTGGCGAGTCGGATGCGCTGGGCCTCGCCGCCGGAGAGCGTCCCGGCGGCCCGGTTGAGCGAGAGGTAGTCGAGGCCTACGTCGACGAGGAAGCGCAGCCGCTCGTTGACCTCCTTGAGGACCCGCTCGGCGATCTTCTTGTCGCGGGCGCTCAGGGTGAGCCGGGAGAGGAACTCGGCGCAGTCGCTGATGGACATCGCGGAGACCTCGGCGATGGACCTGTCCATGACCGTGACCGCGAGGACGATCGGCTTGAGCCGGGTGCCCTCGCAGGTGGGGCAGGGCACCTCGCGCATGTAGCCCTCGAAGCGCTCGCGGCTGGAGTCGCTCTCGGCCTCGGTGTGGCGCCGCTTGACGAAGGGGACGGCGCCCTCGAAGGCCGGGGTGGTGTACGCCCGCTCCCGTCCGTACCGGTTGCGGTAGCGGACCTCGACCTGGGTCTTGTGGCCGTACATCAGCGCCTTCTTGGCGCGCTGCGGCAGTCCCGCGTACGGGATGTCGGTGCGGAAGCCGAGAGCCTGGGAGAGGCCGCCGACGAGCCGGCCGAAGTACTCCTTGGTGTGGCCGTGCGACCAGGGGTGGATGGCGCCCTCGTCGAGGGACTTGTCCTCGTCGGGGACGATCAGCTCCGGGTCGACCTCCATGCGGGTGCCGATGCCGGTGCAGTCCGGGCAGGCGCCGAAGGGCGAGTTGAAGGAGAAGGAGCGCGGCTCCAGCTCCTCGAAGGAGAGGTCGTCGTAGGGGCAGTAGAGGTGCTCCGAGTACATCTTCTCGCGCTCGGGGTCGTCCTCGGGGAGGTCGACGAAGTCGAGCACGACCATGCCGCCGGAGAGTCCGAGCGCGGTCTCGACGGAGTCGGTGAGCCGGCGCTTGGCGCTGTCCTTGACGGTGAGGCGGTCGACGACCACCTCGATGGTGTGCTTCTCCTGCTTCTTCAGCGTCGGCGGCTCGCTGAGCTGGACGGTCGCGCCGTCGACCCGGGCACGGCTGTAGCCCTTGGTCTGGAGATCGGCGAAGAGGTCGACGAACTCGCCCTTGCGCTCGCGCACGAGCGGGGAGAGCACCTGGAAGCGGCTGCTCTCGGGCAGCTCCAGGACCCTGTCGACGATGGCCTGCGGCGACTGGCGCGAGATGGGGCGGTGGCACTCGGGACAGTGCGGCTTGCCGATGCGCGCGAAGAGCAGGCGGAGGTAGTCGTAGACCTCGGTGATGGTGCCGACCGTCGAGCGCGGGTTGCGCGAGGTCGACTTCTGGTCGATGGAGACGGCGGGCGACAGACCTTCGATGAAGTCGACGTCCGGCTTGTCCATCTGGCCGAGGAACTGCCGGGCGTACGAGGAGAGCGACTCGACGTACCGGCGCTGCCCCTCGGCGAAGATCGTGTCGAACGCGAGGGAGGACTTGCCCGACCCCGAGAGCCCGGTGAAGACGATGAGGGAGTCACGCGGGAGATCGAGGGAGACGTTCTTGAGGTTGTGCTCGCGAGCGCCACGGACGATGAGACGGTCGGCCACGCCGGTCCGCACCTTTCTTGAGAGAGCGGATGTGCCTACACACCAACAACCGGGGACGCCGGATGCTTCCATCGAGCGTATAGCACGTACATTCGATTTCCGGTCTTCCGGAGACCGCTTCACCCGAACGAGTGGTCCGGCCCGGCCGGCGCTAAGGTCGGCGCCATGATCGATCACGAGCGTGACCTTGTTTCCGTGCGGGAGGCGACCGATCGGCTCCTGGACGCCGCCGCCTCCTGGGACAACGCCGCGGCGGCCGAGCCGTCACGGCTTCCCGGCTGGACCCGCGGCCATGTCCTCGCCCATCTCGCCCGCAACGCCGACGCCCTGGTGAACGTCCTCGAAGGGCGCCCCATGTACCCGGACGCGGCGACCCGCGAGGCCGACATCGAGCGGGACGCGTACCGCCCGCTCGACGTGCAGCTCGCCGACGTGCGCGAGAGCGCCGACCGGCTGCGGGCCGTGGGCGAGAGGCCCGCCGACTGGAGCCGGACCGTCGAGCTGCGCAACGGCGTCACCGACAGCGCGGCCCGGGTCCCCTTCCGCCGCTGGGTGGAGGTGGCCCTGCACCACGTCGACCTGGGCGCCGGCTACGGGCTCGAGGACCTGCCGGAGGAGTTCGTCCTGCGGGAGATCGAGTTCCTCGCCGACCGCTGGTCGGGACGGCCGGAGGTCCCCCCGGTGACCCTCCGGCTCGATCCCGAGGAGGGTCCGAGCTGGCGCACCGGCGGCACCGAGGGGACGCCGGTCGTCCTCGCCGGCACCGGCCCCGAACTGCTCGGCTGGCTGTCCGGCCGCGGCGACAAGGGCGCCCGTCTCGTCGTCCTCTCCGGCGACGGCCTCCCCGAACTGCCCCCGCTATAGGCTGAGCGCATGACGTACAGCGGAGTGGTGAAGGTCGGCGGCCCTGCGGACGTGCACGAACTGGCGGACCTGATGATCTCGAAGGTCGCGGTCGGTCCGATGGACAACAACGCGTACCTGCTGCGCTGCCGGACGACCGGCGAGCAGCTGCTGATCGACGCGGCGAACGACGCCGGGACGCTGCTCACGCTGATCGGTGACGACGGCGTCGGCGCCGTCGTCACCACCCACCGGCACGGCGACCACTGGCAGGCCCTGGCCGAGGTGGTCGCCGCGACCGGTGCGCGCACCTACGCGGGCGCGTACGACGCGGAGGGCATCCCGGTCGCGACCGACGTGCGCGTCGAGGACGGCGACACGATCCGGGTGGGCCGGGTCGAACTGACCGCGCGCCGGCTCGTCGGGCACACCCCGGGCTCGATCGCCCTCGTGTACGACGACCCGCACGGCCACCCGCACGTCTTCACCGGCGACTGCCTCTTCCCGGGCGGCGTGGGCAACACCCGCCAGGACCCGGAGGCCTTCGCGAGCCTGCTCCACGACGTGGAGACCAAGCTCTTCGACGCCCTCCCTGACGAGTCCTGGGTCTATCCGGGTCACGGCAGGGACACCACCCTCGGTGACGAGCGCCCCCACCTCGCGGGGTGGCGCGAGCGGGGCTGGTGACCCGACGGCGGACGGAGGGCGCGCGCCCCACCAGCGGCGCGCTTCCGCACGCCCCCGTGGACGGGGTGGTCGGCGGGTAGATCGCGGGACATGCACCGCCGTCACTCTCCGTCGCCCTCCCCCGGCCCCTCGATGGGCCGGATCGCCGCCGCCTCGCTCGTCGGCACGGCCGTCGAGTTCTTCGACTTCTACGTCTACGGGACCGCCGCCGCCCTCGTCCTGGGGCCGCTCTTCTTCCCGACCTTCTCCCCGCTCGCCGGGACCCTGGCCGCCTTCGGCACCTTCGCGGTCGGGTTCGTGGCCCGGCCGCTCGGGTCGGTCCTCTTCGGCCACGTCGGCGACCGGTACGGCCGGCGCCCCGTCCTCTTCGCCTCGCTGCTCCTGACCGGCTGCGCCACGGTCGCGGTCGGCTGCGTCCCCACGTACGCGACGCTCGGCATCGCCGCCCCCGCGCTGCTGCTCCTCCTCCGCTTCCTCCAGGGGCTCGGTCTGGGCGGCGAGTGGGGCGGGGCGGTGCTGCTCACCGCCGAGCACGCCCCGGAGCACCGGCGCGCGCTGTGGGCGAGCTTCCCGCAGATCGGCCCGGCGGTCGGCTTCCTCCTGGCGAACGGGACGATGCTGGGGCTCACGGCCGGGCTGAGCGACGCGGAGTTCCGGTCCTGGGGCTGGCGGGTGCCGTTCTGGGCCGCGGGGCTGCTCGCGGCGGGCGGACTGCTGCTGCGCTCCTCGCTGGCGGAGACCCCGCAGTTCGAGGAGCTGTCCGCGTCCGGGCGGCGCGCGGGCGCCCCGCTGGCCGAGGTCGTACGGAACCACTGGCGGCTCGTCCTGCTGACGGCGGGGGCCCTCGCGGTCGGGTACGCCGTCTTCTACGCGGTCTCCACCTGGGCCCTGGCCTACGGCACCGGGCGGCTCGGCCTGAGCGGTCCGGTGATGCTGGGCTGCGTCATGGCGGCGGTGGCGGTGATGGGCGCGGCCACCCCGTTCGTGGCGCTCCTCGCCGACCGCTGGGGCCGCCGGACGCTCTGCCTGGCCGGGTGCGCGGGCTGCGCGCTCTGGATGTTCCCGATGGTGGCGCTGCTGCACACCGCGCGGCCGCCGCTGATGTTCCTCGGCTTCCTGGGCGCGCTGCTGGCCTTCATCACGATGTTCGCGGTGGTCTCCGCGTACCTGCCGGAGCTGTACGAGCCCCGGGTCCGCTGTACGGGCGCGGCCGTCGGCTACAACCTCGCGGGCGTCCTCGGCGGCGCCCTGACCCCCCTCGCGGCCACCGCGCTCTCCGAGGGCGGTTCCGGTCCGCCGTGGGGCGTGGCGGCCTACCTGACCCTGGTGGCCCTGGTCAGCCTGGGCTGCTTCGCGCTGCTCCCGGAGACCCTGCCCGCCCGCGCCGCCGTGAAGGAGCCGGCACCGGCCCGGTAGAGGACGGGAAACGGCGAGGGCCGGCCGGGGAGGGGGATCCCGGGCCGGCCGTCGCCGTGTGTGCCGCGTCAGGCGCCGATGCTGTCCTTCTCGGTTCCTTCCACGTCGGCCACGCTCTGGGCTGCCTCCCGATCGGCCTGCCGCTTGGAGGCGATCAGGCTGGTGATCGTGGTGATGATCAGAACACCGCAGATGACCGCGAGGGAGACCGGGATGGAGATCTCCGGGACGTGCACCCCGGACTCGTGCAGGGCGTGCAGCACGAGCTTGACGCCGATGAAGCCGAGGATCACCGACAGGCCGTAGCTGAGGTGGACCAGCTTCTTGAGCAGGCCGCCGATCAGGAAGTACAGCTGCCGCAGACCCATGAGGGCGAAGGCGTTGGCGGTGAAGACGATGTACGGGTCCTGGGTGAGGCCGAAGATCGCCGGGATGGAGTCGAGGGCGAAGAGGATGTCGGTGGTGCCGATGGCCAGCATGACCACCATCAGGGGGGTCAGCACCCGCTTGCCGTTGACACGGATGAAGAGCTTGGTGCCGTGGTACCGGTCGGCGACGCCGAACTTCTTCTCGACGCTCTTGAGGAGCCGGTTCTCCTCGAACTCGTCCTCCTCCTCGTCGGCCCGCGCCTCCTGGATGAGCTTCCAGGCGGTGTAGATCAGGAACGCGCCGAAGATGTAGAAGACCCAGGAGAAGCTCGCGATGATCGCGGCGCCGGCGGCGATGAAGATCGCGCGGAGCACCAGGGCGATCAGCACGCCCACGAGCAGCACGCGCTGCTGGAGGTGCGAGGGGACCGAGAACTTCGCCATGATGAGGACGAAGACGAAGAGGTTGTCGACGCTGAGCGACTTCTCGGTGATGTAACCGGCGAAGAACTCGCCCGAGGCCTGGGCATTGCCGAAGAACAGCAGGCCGAGCCCGAAGAGCGCGGCGAGCACGATCCAGACGACCGTCCAGATCCCGGCTTCCTTGACCGACACGTCATGGGGCTTACGCCCGATGAAGAAGTCGGCACCGATCAGGGCACCCAGACCGAGAATGGTCAGGACCCACATGGTCGTTGAAACGTCCATTGCGCCTCCGGCGTCGTACGGCTACTGATCAGCGTCGTCGCTGCCGGAGGTCTCTTCCACCCGGGGGACGGGCTGACCGCCGCCGGGCCGACGCCCCGGGATCGGATCATGGGGATCCGTCCGTACTGACGGGCACGCCGCGCTTGGGGAGTACTCCCCTCCGCATGAAGAACACTACCCGAAACACCAAGAGAAGGTAAAGGGCAGGCTAAAGGATCATCAAAACGCCAGTTCAGAACTGCTTCCCCCGGCGGGCGTCCGCCACCTGGGCGAGGACCTGCCGCAGGACCCCGCTGCCCGGCGGGAGCACCGGCGGCTCGTACGACCAGGCGTGCCCCACCCACGGGTCGGCGAGGTGGTCGTCGGGGACGGGGGTGAGCCGCAGCAGCGAGCGCCACAGGGGGTCGAGCAGCGGCCCGTACGCGGCCGCGTCCGCCCGGTCCGCCACCATCAGCAGGTGGACGCCGACCGAGGGCCCCTCGTCGGCGAGGTACCGCAGCCGGGTGACCGCCCGGTCGTCGAAGCCGTGCGGGAAGTCGTGCACGATCAGCAGCTGCCCGGCCGTGTCCAGGCCGGGCGGCAGCGCGTCGGCCGCGCCGCCCCGCACCGCCATCTGGAGCAGGTCGACCCGCTCGGTGAGCTGCTCCAGGACCGCCGAGACACCGGCCGCGCCCCGGGCCGGCGGGGCCGCGAGGACGCCCGACTCCACGAGCGGCGCGAGGGACGCGGTGCCCGCTCCGGCCGCGTCGAGGACGTGGACGGCGAACTCGCCCGCCGGGTGCGCGGCGAGCAGCCGGGCGGTGTGCGCGACCGCGCTGTCCAGGGCGAGCCTCCGCAGCTCGGTCCCGTCGAGGAGGCCGGCCGCCTCGGAGCGCCCCCGCCCGCTGTCCACCCACAGCCCGCGCTCCAGCGGCAGCCGGACGAGCATGGGGATCCGCAGATCGGTCCGCTCGGGCAGGTGGAGGTCGCCGAGCCGGACGGCCATGGGCTCCTCGGTCGGGACGCGGTACGCGTGCCAGACCGGGTTGTCCCAGCGGGCGTAGGCGGGCGGCAGGGCCGGTTCGACGACCTCGGACTCGGTCGCGAGCTGGGCGAGGTCCCGGTCCAGGACCGCCCGGGCCCGCTCCACCAGCTCGTCGTGCCGGGCCCGGGCGGCCGCGCGGGCGGCGTCGTTCGCGTCCCCGTTCCGGGCGCGGTAGTCGGAGAGGGTCCGGTCGAGCTCCCGGTCGAGCCGGGACTCCGCGAAGTCGCAGGCGCTGCGGTAGGCGGCGGCGGTGCGGGCCAGGTCCTCGAACATCCCCCACACCTGGTTGTACAGGCGCTCGTCCATGGACCAGCCGGAGGCGTCCCCGGCGACCGGCACGGGCGGCACCTGGGGCGGGGTCCGCGGGGGCTCCGGCGCGGCGGCGGGCCTGCGGCGGGGGTGGGAGTAGTCGATGGGGCCACCCTGGGCCCGCGCGCCCGTGCCCTGCGGCGGCGTCGCCGAGGGGGCCACCGGCACGGTCGGCGCCGGATCGGGGACGACCGGCGGAAGGGGCGGGGGCGGAGGCGTGGGGTCCGGCGTCGCCGGGGAGGCGGGGGCCGGGACGACCGGGGTGGTCAGGGGCGTGGGGTGGTCCGAGCCGGCCGGAAGGACCGGGGCCGGGACGGCCGGGAGGGTGGATTCCGGGGCCGTCGGGAGAGCGGGGTCCTGGGGCGGAGCGGGTGCCGCGGGGTCCAGGGACGTCGCCCGCGGCACCCGCTCCGGCTCGGGGACGCGCGGCCGCGGGGCGGTCGCCGCGGGGGCGTGCTCCGGGGCGGCCGCGGCCAGGATCGCCGCGGCCGTGTCGGCGGGGCGCTCCAGGCCCTGGTCGCCGAGGAGGGCGGCGAGCCCTCCCTCGTACCCCTGGCCCATGGCGCGGACCTTCCAGGCGCCCTGTCTGCGGTACAGCTCCAGGGCGACGACGGCGGTCTCCCTGTCGAGGCCGGTGAGGGTGTAACTGGCGATCTCGTCGCCGTCGGCTCCGGCGACGGCGACGAAGGGTGCGGCGGCGGCTCCGAAGCGGGCCGCTCCGCCGTCCCCGGTCAGCGCCAGGAGGACCGAGATCCGGTGGACGGTCCCGGGCATCGCCCCCAGGTCGACGGAGAGCCGGTGGTCGGCCGCCACCGCCCCCGGAACGTCGAGGCCGGGGAGCGAGGGCGCGCCGGGGTGGGCGATCCACTCCGCGCCGGGGACCCTGCCCGTCTCGTCGCCGAGGGTGGCTCCGGCGAGGACCGGATGACCGGCCGACACCCGGATCTCAAGGCGGGTGTCGGGCAGGGGGTGGTTCTGCCCCCGGACCAGCTCGGCCGTCATCGGCTCTGTCCCCTCGGTTCTTCCCGTCGTGGTTCCGACGGATCGGTCGCGGATCGAACGGATCGTGCGCGCCCGGGCCGTGCGGCCGGTCCGGACGGATCATGCGGGACAGCTCCCGGCGGCGGCTGCCTCCGGGAGCTGTGGGTGCGTGGTGCGCGGGCCGCCTACAGGTGCGGCAGGATCGCCGGCATCAGGTCCTGGAAGGTGCGGCCGTTGGCCGGGTTGCCCAGGGCGGTCATCTGCCAGCCGGAGCCGGCCCGGTGCACCTTCGCCATGATCTGCGCGGTGTAGCGGCCGCCGCCGTCGAGGGTGTAGCGCGCCAGCTCCTGCCCGTTCGTCTCGTCGACGAGACGGCAGAAGGCGTTCTGCACCTCCTGGAACGTCTGGCCGGTGAAGGAGTTCACCGTGAAGACGATCTGGTCGATGTGGACCGGGACCCGCTCCAGGTCGACGAGGACCGCCTCGTCGTCGCCGCCCTGGCCCGCGCCGCCGACCAGGTTGTCGCCGGTGTGCTTGACCGAGCCGTCGTCGCTGACCAGGTGTCGGAAGAAGACCACGTCGACCGGCTGCTTGTCGGCGAAGAGGACGGCCGAGGCGTCCAGGTCGATCTCGCGGGTGCGCGAGCCGAACAGACCGCGGCGCGGCGCCGCCTGCCAGCCGAGCCCCATCCGCACCTGGGTGAGGCTGCCCCCGCCCTTCTTCTCCAGGCTGATGGCCTGACCCTTGGTCATGTTCACGGTCACGCGCGTGCCCCTCTCGTTGCGTTCCCCGCGCCCGCTGTCCGGTGCGTGCGGTTGTTCAGCACCCTACGCAGGGTCACTGACACCGCGGAGGGGCGGTCCGGTTTTGTGTCGGTCTTGCAACACACCGGACCGCGTCCGGCCGGGCGGCGCCCCGTCAGGCGAGACCCGCCTCCTTCATCTGGCGCAACTCCTTCTTCAGCTCTCCCACCTCGTCGCGGAGCCGGGCCGCCACCTCGAACTGGAGCTCGGCGGCGGCGGCGCGCATCCGGTCCGTCATCTCCTCGATGATCGAGGCCAGTTCGGTGGCGGGCCGGTCGCCGAGCTCGACCGTGGAACCCGCCCTGCCGCCCTTGCCCCGGCCCTTGGGGGCGTGCGCGGCGAGCGCGGGGACGGGGGCCTTGGCGCCCTTGCCCTCCTTCGCCTGCCGGTAGCCGGTGCCGAGCAGCTCCTCGGTGTCGATCTCCTCGCGCGCGATGGTCGCCACGATGTCGTTGATCTTCTTGCGGAGCGGCTGCGGGTCGATGCCGTGCTCGGTGTTGTACGCGATCTGCTTCTCGCGGCGCCGGTTGGTCTCGTCGATGGCCTGCTCCATCGCCGGGGTGATCCGGTCCGCGTACATGTGGACCTGGCCCGAGACGTTTCGCGCGGCGCGGCCGATCGTCTGGATCAGGGAGGTGCCGGAGCGCAGGAAGCCCTGCTTGTCGGCGTCGAGGATGGCGACCAGGGAGACCTCGGGGAGGTCGAGGCCCTCCCGGAGGAGGTTGATGCCGACGAGGACGTCGTACTCGCCGGCGCGCAGCTCGCGCAGCAGCTCGATGCGGCGCAGGGTGTCGACGTCGCTGTGCAGGTAGCGCACCTGGATGCCGAGCTCCAGGAAGTAGTCGGTGAGGTCCTCGGCCATCTTCTTGGTGAGGGTGGTGACGAGGACCCGCTCGTCCCGCTCGGTGCGCAGCCGGATCTCGTGGACCAGGTCGTCGATCTGGCCCTCGGTGGGCTTGACGACGACCTCGGGGTCGACGAGGCCGGTGGGGCGGATGATCTGCTCGACGAAGCCGTCGCCGCGCGAGAGCTCGTACGCCCCGGGGGTCGCGGAGAGGTAGACGGTCTGGCCGATCCGCTCCTGGAACTCCTCCCACTTCAGCGGGCGGTTGTCGAGGGCCGAGGGGAGCCGGAAGCCGTGGTCGACCAGGGTCCGCTTGCGGGAGGCGTCGCCCTCGTACATGGCGCCGATCTGCGGCACGGTGACGTGGGACTCGTCGATGACGAGCAGGAAGTCCTCGGGGAAGTAGTCGAGGAGGGTGTTGGGCGCGGAGCCGGGCTCGCGTCCGTCGAAGTGCATCGAGTAGTTCTCGATGCCGGAGCAGGAGCCGATTTGGCGCATCATCTCGATGTCGTACGTGGTCCGCATGCGCAGCCGCTGGGACTCCAGGTGCTTGCCCTGCTTGTCCAGCTCGGCGAGGCGGCCCTCCAGCTCGCGCTCGATGTCGTTGACGGCCCGCTCCATGCGCTCGGGTCCGGCGACGTAGTGGCTGGCGGGGAAGACGTACAGGTGGTCGTCCTCGCTGATGACCTCGCCGGTGAGCGGGTGGAGGGTGGAGAGGGCCTCGATCTCGTCGCCGAACATCTCGATGCGGACGGCGAGCTCCTCGTACACCGGGAAGATCTCGATGGTGTCGCCGCGGACCCGGAAGGTGCCGCGGGTGAACGCGAGGTCGTTCCGGGTGTACTGGATGTCGACGAAGCGGCGGAGCAGCTGGTCGCGGTCGATCTCCTCGCCGACCTTGAGCGGGACCATCCGGTCCACGTACTCCTGGGGCGTGCCGAGGCCGTAGATGCAGGAGACGGAGGCGACGACGATCACGTCCCGGCGGGTGAGCAGGGAGTTCGTGGCGGAGTGGCGGAGCCGCTCCACCTCCTCGTTGATCGAGGAGTCCTTCTCGATGTAGGTGTCCGACTGCGGGACGTACGCCTCGGGCTGGTAGTAGTCGTAGTACGAGACGAAGTACTCGACGGCGTTGTTGGGCAGGAGCTCACGGAACTCGTTCGCCAGCTGCGCGGCCAGCGTCTTGTTCGGCGCCATCACGAGGGTGGGGCGCTGGAGCTTCTCGATCATCCACGCGGTGGTCGCCGACTTGCCGGTGCCGGTGGCGCCGAGGAGCACGACGTCCTTCTCTCCCGCGCGGATCCGGCGCTCGAGGTCGGCGATGGCCGTCGGCTGGTCGCCGCTGGGCTGGTAGGAGCTGACGACCTCGAAGGGCGCCACCGTACGTTCGATCTTGGAAACGGGCCGCATGCAACCACCGTACGACCCGGCACTGACACTCGGGCGGTGATCGGCCCGTCGCCCGGCCTCCGGGCGGCTCCTCACCAGTCCTGGGAGCGGTGCACTCCGTGGACCGCGGCGGCCCTGCGGGTGGCGCGGCCGGGCATGCGGCGGGCGGGGCGGTACGACCGGCTGGCGGGCTCGCCGTAGTGGGTCGGCACGTGGCGCGGGGCGGGCACGCCGGGCCGGTGCACGGCCCGGGCCGGGGTCCGCCGCCCTTCGGGCTCGCCCATCACGAGCAGCGGATCGAACATGACGACGACGGCGGCCAGGATGAGGAAGACCGCCGGGCCGATCAGCATCGGCAGGAGGAGCGAGGCGGAGGGGGCGGTGGCGGCCCGGGGGGTCCCGGCGCCGTTCAGGTGGACGCTGACGGCCGCCATGGCGGTGTAGTGCATACCACTGACGGCGATGCCCATCACCAGGCTCGCACCGAGGCTGGCCAGAAATCCATGGACGGAAACGGCCGCCCAGAGGGCCGTGGTGGCGGCCAGGACGGCGATGACCACGGAGAGGGCGACGGTCGCGGTGTCGTACTCGACGCGTCCGTGGAGACGCATGCCGGCCATGCCCAGGTAGTGCATGGTGGCGATGCCGAGACCGGTGATGGTGCCGCCGGTGACCAGGGTCAGGGCGGTCGCCCCGCGGTATCCGACGATGAGGATGCCGATGCCGACCATGAGGATCGCGACGCCCAGGCTGGCGAAGGTGAGGGGCCGGTCGTAGTCGACCGCGGCCTGCTGGACCGAGAAGCCCATCATGGCGATGAAGTGCATGGTCCAGATGCCGGTGCCGATCGAGGTGGCGCCGAGGACGAGCCAGCCCGCCTTGAAGGTGTCGCGGTGGCGGAGGGATCTGGTGGTGCACCTCAGGCCGAGGGCGCCGCCGAGGCAGGCCATGAGGAAGGAGGCCACCGGAGTGACGAGCCCGTAGCTGAATCCGTCGACCGTGCCCTGCATGAGCTGTGCCCTCCACCCCTGGTGCGACGTCGGCCGAAAACGATCGGTTCCGTCGGCTCCTACTCCCCCGGGGCGAGATTATGGCGCGCGGAAGTCGCGGCGACCATGTGACCGGGGATTTTCCTTCCGCGAGGCCGGAGCGAGACCGGGCCGTGATCCTGGAGCCGGTGCCCGGGGTTTTCCACAGCCTCTTCGGTGCTTGCTCACGGACTGTCGGTGCGGGGCCGTAGCGTGGTCGGCATGGAGATCGAAGCGGTGCCGGAGAGGGGTCCGGCGGCGGGGCCGGCGGCCGGGGAGCGGGCCGTCCCGGTGGAGTGGGCGGTCGTGGAGAGCGACGTCGGGCCGCTCTTCCTGGCCGCGACCGTGCGGGGGCTCGTGCAGGTCGGGTTCCACGCGGACCCGGCGCGGCGGGAGCGGATGCCCGACCGGCTGGCGGCCCGGTTCGGCGCGGAGCCGGTGGAGTGCGCCTCGGGGCTGCTCGCGGAGCCGATACGCCGGCTCGGCCGGTACTTCGCGGGCGAACCGGACGAGCTCGACCTGCCCCTGGACTGGAGCCTGACGAGCGGATTCAACCGGCAGGTGCTGCGCGAGCTGGCGACCGGCGTCCCGTACGGGACGGTCGTCGGGTACGGGGAGCTGGCACGGCGCTTGGGGCAGCCGGGCGCCGCGCAGGCGGTGGGGGCGGCGATGGGCTCCAATCCGCTGCCGGTGGTGGTGCCGTGCCACCGCGTGGTGGAGAGCGACGGCGGGCTCGGCGGTTTCGGGGGCGGCCTGGAGACCAAGCGGCGGCTGCTGGCTCTGGAGGGGGTGCTGCCGGCGCCGCTGTTCTGAGGGCCGCACGGGTGCCGAGGCGGTTCCCCCCGGGGGCGATCTCCCTCGGAGGTGGTCCCCCTCCGGGGCGTTCCCCCCGGGTGGGACGGCTGGCACACTCTCGTAAGTGACCCAGACCCCCGGTGCCCCTGACGCCACCCTGCCCGGCCACATATCCGCTCCCGTCCCCGTCACCGCCGCCGAACTGCCGGCGCTGCGCCGACGCATTCGGGCCGTGCTGATCGCCACCCAGATCCTCGGCGGCCTCGGCATCGCCATCGGGGTCGCGCTCGCCGCCGTCCTGGCCACGGAGATCGGCGGCACCGAGGCGCTGGCCGGTCTGGCGTCGACGGCGACGGTGGCCGGTCCCGCGCTGCTCGCCATGCCGCTGGCCGCCCTGATGGCCTCGCGGGGGCGCAGGGCGGGGCTCGTCCTCGCGTACCTGCTCGGGGCGGTGGGCGCCGGTGTGGTGGTGCTGGGGGCGGTCGTCGGGAGCTTCCCCCTGCTGCTCGCCGGGCTCGTCGGCTTCGGCGCCGGTTCCTCGGCGAACCTGGCGGCCCGCTTCGCCGCCGCCGACCTGGCCGAGCCGGACCATCGCGCCCGTGCCATCTCCACGGTGGTGTGGGCGACCACGATCGGAGCGGTCCTCGGGCCGAACGTCGCGGCGCCCGCCGGGAAGAGCGTCTCGGGCCTGGGCGTGCCGGCCGCGGCGGGCCCCTTCGTCTGGGCCGCCGGCGTCTTCGTGGTCGCCGCGGCCGTGGTGGCCCTGCTGCTGCGCCCGGACCCGCTCCTCACCGCCCGCGCGCTGGCCGACGGGGACCGGGGCGGGGAGGCGGCGGCCGAGGGCCGCTCCCTGCGGGCCGGGATGCGGGCGGTGCGGGAGTCCCCGCGGGGCCGCCTCGCCCTGGTCACCGTCGCGGGCTCGCACACCGCCATGGTGTCGATCATGTCGATGACCCCGGTGGCGCTCACCCACCACGGCGCGGACATCCAGCTGATCGGCCTCGTCATCAGCGGCCACATCGCGGGCATGTACGCCTTCTCCCCCGTGATGGGCTGGCTGTCCGACCGGCTGGGGCGCCTCTCCGTGATCGGGCTCGCGGTCGGGCTCCTCGGCACGGCGGCGCTCGTCGCGGGCACGGCGGGGGCGAGCCACGGCCGGGTCGCCCTGGGGCTCTTCGTCCTCGGCCTGGGGTGGTCGGCGGGGCTCGTGTCCGGTTCGGCGCTGCTCACGGACTCGGTGCCGCAGGCCGCCCGGGCCGCCGTCCAGGGGCTCTCCGACTTCATCATGAACACGGCCGCCGGGGTCGGCGGCATCGCGGCGGGCCTGATCGTCTCGCAGGCGGGCTACGGGCCGCTGAACGCGATCGCCGCCTGTCTGCTCCTTCCGATGGCGGCGCTCGCCCTGCGGGGCGTCCTCCGGAAGGCCTGAACGGGCCCGGGAAGGCGTCCCTTCGGCGCGGCGCCGCCGGGGACGGGGCCCCGGCGGCGAGACGGTACGGGATGCCCGTGCCGCCGACCGGGACGTACCGGACCGCTTCCCCGTACCCGTACCCGTACGTGAGAGTCCCGGGAAGCCTCGATCGGCTTCAGAGGCTGATGTGGTACGCCTTGCGCAGGGTCTCGTGGACGGTCCAGGTGGTCCGGTCGCCCTCGCGCAGCACACAGGCGTCGCCGGGGCCGATCTCGAGGGTGTCCCCGCCCTCGACGGCGACGGTCGCCCGGCCGGAGACCACCACGAACAGTTCGTTGGCCTCGGTGTCGGTGACGACGCCGGGCGTGATCTGCCAGATGCCGCGCACCTGCTTGCCGTCGGCGGACTCCCACAGCACCTTGCCCGTCACCTCGGGCGTGCCGGAGACGATCTGGGCGGGGTCGAGCGGCTCCGCCACGAGTTCCGCGTCGGGGATGTGGACGGCGAAGGAGGGCAGGTCGTGTGTCGTCATGGGCGGTGACTGTAGCGGGGGTCCGGGGGCCGTCCGAGGCCGGGACCACCTGAAGGACACGGCTCCCACCAGCGACGATGTCCGGCTTCGGCGGTGGCGACGGAATCCGTACGGCGACCTCGGGGCGGCGCCGCAAGGGAGGCGCGGCCGTGCGGGAGGGGCGCCGGGGGCGGTCCGTGACGGATTCCGCAGGGGGCTCCGGAGGAATTGGCAGGAGGTCGCCAACGAGGTTTGCGGGCCTTGCGGGAGCGCCAGGAATGGGACATGTCCACACACGTGTCCGAAGAGGTACGGGAAGCGCTCCACGAGGGCCGTCCCGTCGTCGCGCTGGAATCGACGCTCGTCGCCCACGGCCTGCCGCGCCCGCGCAACCTCGCGGTGGCCCGTGAGCTGGAGGAGCTGGTGCGGACCGGGGGCGCCGTCCCCGCCACGATCGCCGTGGTCGACGGCACGGCCAGGGTGGGCCTGGACGAGGCGGCGCTGATGCGGATCGCCGAGGACCCGACGGTGCGGAAGCTGGGCCACCGCGACCTGGCCCCCGCCCTGGCGACGGGCACGACCGGCGCGACGACGGTCTCGGCGACGGCCTGGCTCGCGGACGCGGCGGGCGTCCGGGTGTTCGCGACGGGCGGCCTCGGCGGGGTGCACCGCGGGTGGAGCGAGACGCAGGACGAGTCCGCCGATCTGCGGTTGCTCGCCCGGGTCGGGACCACCGTCGTCTGCGCCGGGGTCAAGTCGATCCTCGACGTGCCCGCGACGCTCCAGCGCCTGGAGACCCTGGGGGTGACGGTCGTCGGGTACGGCACGGAGCGCTTCCCCGGCTTCTACCTCTCCTCCTCGGGCGAGCCCGTCGACTGGACCCTGCGGACGCCGGAGGAGGTGGCGGCGGTGATGCGCGCGCAGGACCGCCTCGAAGGCCTCCGGACCGCGCTCGTCGTGGCCAACCCGGTGCCGGAGACGCAGCAGCTGGACCCCGCGCTGCACGACCGGGTGCTCGCGGACGGCCTGGCGGCGGCCGAGGAGAAGGAGATCACGGGGCAGGCGGTGACGCCGTTCCTGCTCGCCTACCTGACGGCGCACACGGAGGGGGCCTCCCTGGAGGCCAACCTGGCGGCGATCCGGGGGAACGTGCGGCTCGCGGCGAGGATCGCGGGGGCGTACGGGACGGAGATACGCGGGGCAGCGCACGGCACGGGGGTGCGCGGTACGGAGGTGCGCGGCACGGGGGCGCACGGTACGGGAGTGCACAACACAGGGACGCACGGCACAGGGACGCCCGGTACGGAGGCACACGGCGCGGGCCGCCGGTGAGTCGCGTCCGGCGCGCGCTGCTCGTCGTCGGGGACGTGGTCACGGACGTCGTGGCCCGGCACCGGACCCCACTTGCGCCCGCCACGGACACGGCCGCGGAGATCCGGACCCTGCCGGGTGGCGCGGGGGCCAACGCGGCCTGCTGGGCGGTGCGTTACGGCGGTGGGGAGGTGCGACTGCTCGGCCGGGTGGGGACGGACGCGGCCGACTGGCACGAGCGGGCACTGCGGGCGGCGGGCGTGCGTCCGCTGCTCGTCCGGGACGCGGGGGCGGCGACGGCCACCGTCATCGCGCTCGTGGACGCCTCGGCGGAGCGCACCTTCCTGACCGACGGCGGTGCCGCGCTGCGCCTCTCCCTCGCCGACTGGTCGCCGGGACTGCTCGACGGGGTGGCCCGGCTGCACCTCTCGGGGTATCTGTTCTTCGCCGGCCCGAGCCGCGAGGCGGCCCGGCGGGCGCTGCGGGACGCCGGGAGGACGGGGGTTCCGGTGAGCGTGGACCCGGCCTCGGCGGGGTTCCTGAGGGCCCTGGGCACCGACAGGTTCCTGACGGCCGTGGCCGGCGCCGAGGTGTTGCTGCCCAACGCCGACGAGGCCCGGACGCTCACCGGTCACGCCGAACCGGACCGGGCCGCGGCGGAGTTGAGCCGGCGCTTTCCGCTGGTCGTGGTCACCCTCGGGGCGGCGGGGGCGCTGGTCGCCGAGGACGGCGCGGTCATCGCGCGGGTGGCGGCGCCTCCGGTGCGGCCGGTGGACTCGACGGGCGCGGGCGACGCGTTCACCGGGGCGTTCCTGGCGGCCCGGCTCGCGGGCGCGGACCCGGTGAAGGCGGCGGAGACGGGGTGCCGGGCGGGCGCGGAGGCGGTCACCGTGGTGGGCGGCAGACCGCCGGTGCCGCCGGCGGACGGCTCCTGAAGACCGGCGGGGCCGGGTCCGGCGCGTCCCGCGCCTACGGCTCGAATCCCGTCCAGGCCGGGTGGCGCGGGTCGTCGGCGCGCACGACGACGTCCGCCGTCCCGGCCGGGTCGACCTCCGTCTCGTACCGGGCGAAGGCCGGAAGGGTCCAGGACTCCTCCGTGCGCCGGGCGAGGGCGGCGGGCGAGAGCCGCAGGTGCACGACGAGGTCGAAGGGGAACCAGTGGCCGAGCAGGAAGGGGCCGTGCAGGACGAGGACCCCGCCGGGCGGCAGCGTGACGTACGGGCTGCGGGTCGCGCGGTCCGTGACCGGGTCCCACAGGTCGGGCAGCACGCGCCCGGTGCCGCCGGGCTCCAGCGGGCCGAAGACCTCCCGCCACAGGGCCCCGGTGTCGGTCCACCCGCCGTAGTACGCGTCGGGGTCCTGCTTGCCGTACTCGTACCGGAGGGAGGCGGGTCGCAGGAAGCCGTCCGTGCCCGCCAGGTGGACGGGGCGTCCGCGCGCCCGCAGCGACTCGGCCAGCGCGGCGGCGAGTTCGCCGCCGGGTGCGGCGGGCGGCCCGTCGATGCCGACCTTGAGCCATGCGCCGCCGTCGCCGGGGGCGGACGCGTCGACGTGCCCGGCGAGCGCCTCCGCCAGCTTGTCCCAGGTGATCGCCTCGTACCGCATGCCCTCACTCTGCCCGTACGCCCGGCGGGCCGTCGTCACCGGGTCCGCGCAGCGGCACGCCGAGCCGGTCCGCGAGGGCCCGCGCGGTGGCGAGGGGCTCCGTCCAGTCGGCCACCTGCCACCGTGCCAATGGGCGCGGACGCCCGGGCGGCCCGGGGAGGACGGCGCTGAGCAGCAGGATCCAGCCCCAGCTGTCGCCGTCCCACTCCAGTTCCAGGGCGGCGGGCGGCCCGGGCAACGCGGCGGCCTTCCCGGCGAGGGCGTCCACGTCCTGGGCCGGAAGCGGTACGAGCCGGTCGGCGAGGATCTCCGCGCGTACGACGGCGAGGTCGGCGCAGTCGTACAGACCGGGCCGGGGCACGAGACCGGCGTCCCTCATCTCCCTGACCGCATGCACCCTCATCCGCCGGACGACGAACGCGTCCACACGCTCGCGTGCCTCCTGCGGCAGGGCCGTCCACAGTTCGCGCGGTGTCATGGCTTGACCTTGTCACTGACGTCACCGTTCGACCATCGGATTCATGGACACCACCACACCCACCAGGGTCGTCGTCGTCACGGGCGCGGGCACCGGCATCGGCCGGGCCACCGCGCGGGCCTTCGCGGCGCAGGGGGCGACCGTCGTCGCCGTCGGCCGCAGGGAGGAGCCGCTGCGGGAGACCGCCGAGGGCCGCTCCGGAATCCACCCGTTCACCGCCGACGTCACGGCGGAGGGCGCGGCCGAGGAGATCGTCCGGGCCGCCCTGGACGCCCACGGCCGTCTCGACGTCCTCGTCGACAACGCCGGGATCGCCACGGGCGGCCCGCTCGGCACCCTGGACCGTTCCGTGATCACCCCGCTCCTGGAGACGAACCTCGTCGCCCCGCTCCTGCTCGTCCAGGCCGCCGTCCCCGCGCTCCGGGAGTCCCGGGGCGTGGTGGTGAACGTGTCGACGGCCGTCGGGCAGCGCGGCTGGCCCGCCAACTCCGTCTATCCGGCGACCAAGAGCGCCCTGGAGACCCTGACGCGCTGCTGGGCCGTGGAGCTCGCGCCGGCCGGGATCCGGGTGGTGGCGGTCGCCCCCGGACCGGTCGAGACCCCGATCGGCCGGCACGCGGGTCTGTCCCCGGAGCGGTTGGAGGAGGTGCGGGCCTGGCAGCTCGCGCACGTCCCGCTGGGGCGACTCGGCAGGCCGGAGGAGGTCGCGTGGTCGATCACCTCCCTCGCCGCGCCCGAGGCCTCCTTCACGACCGGCACGGTCCTGCCCGTCGACGGGGGCGCGCTGGTCCTCTGAAGGGTGGCCCGCCGGGCCGTGGTACGACTGTGCGAGGAGGTGGCGTCCTTGCGCATCGGCGAACTGGCCCGGCGGACCGGGGTGTCGGCCCGGGCTCTGCGGCACTACGAGAAGGCGGGCCTGGTCACGTCGTCCCGCGCGGCCAACGGCTACCGGCTGTACGAGGAGGGCGCCGTCACGCGGGTGGCGAACATCCGGTACCTGCTGGACGCCGGGCTCACCCTGGAGGACGTGTCCGCCTTCCGTTCCTGCCTGGACGGGGACGTGTCCTCGGCCCCGCCGTCCGCCCTCGGGCTCGAGATCGCCCGCGAGCGGCTGGCCGTGCTCGACGCGCGGATCGCGGCGCAGACCGCGGCCCGCGACCGCCTGGCGAGGGCCCTGGAGGCGAAGGCGCCGAAGGCGGAGTACGTCAGGACGTGAGGCCAGGGGCTCCGATCGGAACCGGCTCCGCCCCCTCCCACTCCGCACGCCCCGACGCGACCGCCTCCGCGAGCGTCAGCTTTCCGTCCGCGAGGGCGCGGCACGTCGCCGCGTCGGTTCGCAGACGGGTGTCGGGGGCCTCCGCCGGGCCGTCTCCGTACGCGATGTCGCCGTCGGTCCCGGTCCGTACGTGGAACTCCCCCTCGTCCAGGGTGACCTGGACGGTTCCGGGGCCCAGCTCCGCGAGCGGTCCGAGGAGCGGGATCGCGTACCAGTGCGCGCGCACGGCGTCGGTCGGCCGCGGCTCCCCCAGGTCGGGCGCCCCCCACGCGGCGAGGGCGCGCAGGACGGGCAGCAGGTCACGGCCGCGCGGGGTGAGTTCGTACACGGACGCCGAGGCGGGCGGGGGCAGTCGGCGACGGGTGACGAGTTCGGCGCCCTCCATGTCCTTGAGGCGGCCGGCCAGCATGTCCGTGCTGACGCCGGGCAGGTCGGCGTGGAGGTCGGTGTAGCGGCGCGGCCCGGCGAGGAGTTCGCGGACGACGAGCAGGGTCCAGCGGTCGCCGACGAGGTCGAGGGCGCGCGCGGTGGCGCAGTGCTGGTCGTAACTGCGGCGTGACTGACGTGGCATGCGACGCAGTCTAGACATGTCGTTGGACTTTCCAAGCTCGAACTTGGTAAAACCAAGCATCGCCGAACGGCGCTGATTCCGGGAACTGGGGAGGTCGGACATGGAGTTCCGGCAGTCGAGCAAGCTGAACGAGGTCTGCTACGAGATCCGCGGCCCGGTGATCGAGCACGCCAACGCCCTGGAGGAGGCGGGCCACAGCGTCCTGCGCCTCAACACGGGCAACCCGGCCCTCTTCGGCTTCGAGGCGCCCGAGGAGATCGTCCAGGACATGATCCGGATGCTCCCCAGGGCCCACGGCTACACCGACTCGCGCGGCATCCTCTCCGCCCGCCGCGCGGTGGCCCAGCGCTACCAGGCCATGGGCCTCCCGGAGGTCGACGTCGACGACGTCTTCCTCGGCAACGGCGTGTCGGAGCTGGTCTCCATGGCCGTGCAGGCCCTCCTGGAGGACGGCGACGAGGTTCTGATCCCCGCCCCCGACTTCCCGCTCTGGACCGCCGCCACCACCCTCGCGGGCGGCAAGGCCGTGCACTACCTGTGCGACGAGTCGGCCGACTGGTACCCGGACCTCGACGACATGGCGTCGAAGATCACCGACCGGACCCGGGCCGTCGTGATCATCAACCCCAACAACCCCACCGGCGCGGTCTATCCGAAGGAGATCGTCGAGGGCGTGCTCGACCTCGCCCGCCGCCACGGCCTGATGGTGCTCGCCGACGAGATCTACGACCGGATCGTCTACGACGAGGCCGTCCATTACCCGGCCGCCTCCCTCGCCGACGACCTGGTGATCCTCACCTTCGGCGGTCTCTCCAAGACCTACCGGGTGGCGGGCTTCCGTTCCGGCTGGCTGGTCGTCACCGGCCCGAAGCGGCACGCCGCGAACTACCTGGAGGGCCTCACCATGCTGGCCTCCATGCGCCTGTGCCCCAACGCCCCCGCCCAGTACGCCATCCAGGCCGCCCTCGGCGGCCGGCAGTCGATCCACGAGCTGACCGCCCCGGGCGGCAGGCTGCGCGAGCAGCGCGACCGCGCCTGGGAGAAGCTCAACGAGATCCCCGGCGTCTCCTGCGTGAAGCCGAAGGGCGCCCTCTACGCCTTCCCCCGCCTCGACCCGGCCGTGCACCGGATCCACGACGACGAGAAGTTCGTCCTCGACCTGCTGCTCCGGGAGAAGATCCAGGTCGTCCAGGGCACCGGCTTCAACTGGCCGCGCCCGGACCACTTCCGCATCCTCACCCTGCCGTACGCCGACGACCTCGACGCCGCGATCAGCCGCATCGGCCGCTTCCTGAGCGGATACCGGCAGTAGCGGACACGGGCGGCGGCAGGTGCGGACACGGGCGGTGACGTGAGCCCTCCCGGCTGTCATGATCAAGGGGTCGGGCGGTCGAGGGAAACGGGAGGGCGGCCGGTCATGGACGCTGCGCTGATAGCCGTGGCGGGAACCCTGCTGGGTGTCGTCTTCACGCACTGGTTCCAGGGGCGGGCCACCGAGCGCACGGCCGCGCTCGCCCGGTCCGAGCAGCTCCGGCAGGAACGGATCGCGACCTACAGTGCCTTCGCCGGTGCGGTCGTCGACTACCGGCACAGCCAGAACGACCGCTGGTTCCGGGCGGTCGAGGAGCCCGGTTCGGAGGAGGCGGAGGAGTCCCGCTTCGCCTCCTACCGGCAGCGCACCGCCGCCCGGCAGGCGCTCTTCCGCGTCCAGTTGGTGTGCGACGACCCCGAGACCCGGCGTCTGGCGGAGAAGGCCTTCGAGGAGACCCACTGCATGCACGAGGCGGTGGGGACCGCGGACCGCGCCCGCCGCTCCGAGCGGGCGAAGAAGGCCCTCGCCCTGTTCGTCGCCGCCGCCGCTCCCGGCGTCCGCTGACGGGGGCGGCCGTGGACCTCGTCGCGCCGGTCGTCGTCGAACCGCTCAAGCGCCGCCGCTGCTCGGAGTGCCACCGGGGGCCGCTGGAACGGATGATCCTCGAGTTCAACGCGCCGGTCTGCCTGGACTGCGCCGACCTCGGGCACCTGGTCTTCCTGCCCCGGGGCGACACGGCCCTCACCCGCCGCGCCCGCGAGGCCTGCACCCTGTGGGCGGTGGTGGTACGGCACAACCGGCGCCGCACGCGGTACGAGCGCCAGGGCCTCCTCGTCGAGGAGGCGGCGCTGGCCGGGGCGGAGCGGGCCTGCCTGGCGGACGCGGAGGCGCGTGCCAGGCGGCGGGCCCGGGACGCGGAGCGGCGCGCGGTCCTCGACGCCGGGATCACCGCGGCCCTCCGGGCGGAGATCCTGCGGCTCTTCCCGTCCTGCCCGGCGGACCGGGCCGACGAGATCGCCGTCCACGCCTCGGCGAAGGGCAGCGGCCGGGTGGGGCGCACGGCCGCGGGCCGCTCGCTCGACCGCGGCGCGGTGATCGCCGCCGTACGGGCCGGGGTACGGCACGTCGACACCCCGTACGACACCCTGCTGATGCAGGGGGTACCGCGTCACCAGGCCCGGACGAGGGTCGCGCCCGCCATCGAGGCGGTGCTCCGGGCCTGGCGCGATGGCGGCGGGGAAGCGCACGGCTGACGGCTCGGGCGTCAGCGCGCGCCGGTCCCGCCGCGCGGGACGTCCCCTCAGGCCCGGTCTCCGGCGCGGCGCGCGCGGCGGTACAGCAGGGCGCCGCCGAGGAGCAGCGCGGCGCTTCCCGCGGCGGCGTAGCCGATGCCGTCCGACGAACCGGTGTGGGCCAGCGCGGCCTCGCCCGTCTCGCCCTGCGGCGCGGGGGCCGGGACGGCGGGAGCGGGGGCCGGCGACTCGTTCTGCGCCTGCGGGACCGGGACGTTCCGCACGGGGGTCTGCGGGCGCGGCGTCGGCGTCTCGACCGGCTGGGTCGGCTGGGTCGGCTTCCCGGGGCCGTTGACCGCCGTGTTGCCGAAGGACGGGTTGCCGATGCCGACCACGTTGACCGAGTTCCCGCTGACGTTCACGGGGAGGTCGACGGGGAGCTGGAGGCCGTTCCCGGAGAGGACGCCGGGCGATCCCTGGGCCTGGCCCTCGGCGGTGGAGCCGCCGCCGTTGGAGGAGCCGCCGCTCTGGGCGCCGCCCCCGTGGGAGCCGCCGGCCTGCTCGCCGCCGCGCGGGGTGCCGGGCTCGTCCTTGTGGGAGTGGGAGCGGCCGCCGCCGTCCTCGTCCGATCCGTAACCCGCGGACTCGTCGGAGACGTTGGCGCAGCCGTTGCCGAAGGCCGGGTTGAGCAGTCCGACGACGTTGACCGTGTTGCCGCAGACGTTGACCGGGACGTGCACCGGCAGCTGAACCGTGTTGCCGGAACCGACTCCCGGCGAACCGACCGCGGCGCCCTGGGCGCCGGCGTCGGCGTGCGCGGCGCCCGCCGAGAGGGCGAGCGCCCCGCCCGTGACCAACAGTGTGGCCAGACCACTTCGGCGAATCTGCCTCATGGCTTCCTGCCTTCCGGAGGTGTGCACGGGCAGTCGCCCGTACCCGAATCAACGCGGCGGACGTGTGCGCCGGATCCGGCCCCCGGAGGGTTTCACCCCAACGAGTGGGACCTGTTCGAGTGTGGACTCACCGTCCCAGGAGTCCGTCGAGGGTGTCGACGGGGTCGGGACCGGGGTGGCCGCGCGGCCACCAGTCCTCGCGGTCGGCGTCCGACTCGTAGCCGTACCAGAGGCCGTCCCGGCCGAGGCGGAGCTGGAGGGACCTGCCGGAGAGGCGGTTGCGCCAGGGGCGGAAGGCGGGGAGGCCGGCGGCGAGCAGCGCGGGTCTGGCCCGGTCGAACGGGCCCGCCGGCGGGTCCCAGGCCTCCTCCAGGACGGCGAGGCCCTCGGCGCCGCCCTGCCGCCAGGCGGCGACGGCGCGGGCCAGGTCCGTGGGGGTGCGGTCGAGGGCGTGGGCCAGGTCGCGGTAGAGCGCGCGGGTGGAGGCGGTGAGTCCGGAGCCGGGGTGCGCGGCGGCGAGCCGGACCGCGTCCTGCCAGGGGGTGAGGGCGGCGACCGGGTCGAGGCCGGTGGTGAGGAAGGCGTGGGCGCGGGCGGCGGCCTCGGTGGCGAGGAGGTCGAGCGCGAGCGGGTCGGGGGCGGCGGGGTCGGGCGGGAAGACGGCCGGGCGGCCGGGCCGGTCGGGGAGCGGCAGCGGGGCGGGCAGCGGCGGGAGCCCGGCGCCGGTGGCGGCGTCGAGGGCGGTGCGGGCGGGGACGGTGGGCGTCGGGGGCGGGGCGGCGGCCGTCTCGGCGGCGGTCCGGGCCGCGTTGCGCCGGGTCAGTTCGGCGAGGAGCTCCTGCTCGCCGCGGCCGCGCATCAGGAAGAGGACGAACGGGTCCTCGTCGAGGAGTCGCGCGGCCTGGTAGCAGAGGGCGGCGGCGTGCTTGCAGGGGTAGCCGTCGTCCGGGCAGGAGCAGTCGGGGACGAGGTCGCCCGGCGCGGGGAGCAGCCCGGTAACCGCCTCCAGGGAGTGCGGCACGTCCTTGTCGAGGAGGGCGGCGATGTGGTCGGGGCGCGCGGTGGCCCGGTCGAGGAACTCCTCCCAGCCGTCGTCGCCGAGGGTCCGCATCCTGATCTCGGTGCGGTACGGGCGGGGCCGGCTGCCGTGGACGTAGGCGACGACCCGGCCGGGGGTGACCGTGATCGCGTCGACGTGGCCGCGTCTCGCGTAGGCCTTGCCGCGGGCGAGGCGGGCCGGGTCGAGGGCGGCGTCCTCCAGTGCCTCGACCCAGGCGTTCCCCCACCAGGTGGCGGCGAACCGTCCGTCGGGGGCTTCGCGGGGCGCGACCTGCGGGAAGGAGCGGCGGCGGTCGTCGTGGCGGGGGGCGGCTCCGCGTGCGGGCCGGGCGCGGTTCACGAGGGCCTCCTCAGGGACACGAGGTCGGCGAGCTCCCGGTCGGTGAGTTCGGTGAGGGCGGCCTCGCCGGAGCCGAGGACGGCGTCGGCCAGGGCCCGCTTGGCGCGGAGCATCTCGGAGATCCGGTCCTCGACCGTGCCCTCGGCGATCAGCCGGTGGACCTGCACCGGCCGGGTCTGTCCGATGCGGTAGGCGCGGTCGGTGGCCTGCTCCTCGACGGCCGGGTTCCACCAGCGGTCGTAGTGGATCACGTGGCCAGCCCGGGTGAGGTTGAGGCCGGTGCCCGCGGCCTTCAGGGAGAGCAGGAAGACGGGGACCTCGCCGCTCTGGAAGCGGTCGACCATCCGCTCCCGCTCGGCCACCGGGGTGCCGCCGTGCAGGAGTTGGGCGGGGATCCCGCGCGCGGCCAGGTGGTCGGCGAGGAGCCGGGCCATCGACACGTACTGGGTGAAGACGAGCACGGACCCGTCCTCGGCGAGGATCGTGTCGAGGAGTTCGTCGAGGAGGGCGAGCTTTCCCGAGCGGCCTGCGAGGCGGGCGGTGCCGGGGCCGCGCGGAGCCTGCTCCTTGAGGAACTGGGCGGGGTGGTTGCAGATCTGTTTGAGGGAGGTCAGCAGCTTCATGACGAGGCCGCGGCGGGCCATGCCCTCGGACTCCTCGATCCGCGCCATGGTCTCGCGGACGGTCGCCTCGTAGAGGGAGGCCTGCTCCCGGGTGAGGGGGACGGGGTGGTCGGACTCCGTCTTGGGCGGCAGCTCGGGGACGATGCCGGGGTCGGACTTGCGGCGGCGCAGAAGGAAGGGCCGCACGAGCCGGGCGAGCCGCTCGACGGCCTCGTCGTGCTCGATCTCCTCGTGGTTCTCCACGGCCCTGGCGTGCCGGGAGCGGAAGGCCTTGAGCGGCCCGAGGAGCCCGGGGGTGGTCCAGTCGAGCAGGGCCCACAGCTCGGAGAGGTTGTTCTCCACGGGGGTGCCGGTCAGGGCGACCCGGGCGGGCGCGGGGATCTCGCGCAGCGCCCTGGCGGTCGCGGAGAACGGGTTCTTGACGTGCTGCGCCTCGTCGGCGACGACCATCCCCCATTCGTGGGCGGCCAGTCGGGCGGTGCTGGTGCGCAGGGTCCCGTAGGTGGTGAGGACGAAGCCGCCTGCGGTGCCGTCCAGGTCCCTGTCGGTGCCGTGGAAGCGCCGCACCGGCACGTCGGGGGCGAACTTCCGCACCTCCCGCTGCCAGTTGCCGAGCAGGGACGCCGGGCAGACGACGAGGGTGGGGGCGCGGCGGGCGCGGCGCAGGTGGAGGGCGATGAGGGTGACGGTCTTGCCGAGGCCCATGTCGTCGGCGAGGCAGCCGCCGAGGCCGAGCGAGGTCATCAGGTCGAGCCAGGCGAGGCCGCGGAGCTGGTAGTCGCGCAGGGTGGCGGTGAGGCCGGGCGGGGCCGGTACGTCCTCGGGTCCGGCCAGGAGCCGGTCGCGGAGGGCGGCGAGGGCCCCGACGGGGACGGCGGGGACGGTCTCGCCGTCCACCTCGGCGGTGCCGGTGAGGGCGACGCCGAGGGCGTCGACCGGTTCGAGCAGGCCGAGCTCCCGCTTGCGGGCCTTGCGGACCAGGTCGGGGTCGACGACGACCCACTGGTCGCGGAGGCGCACGACGGGCCGGTGGGCCTCGGCCAGGAGGTCCATCTCGCGCTCGGTGAGCGGATCGCCGTCGAGGGCCAGCTGCCAGTCGAACCGCAGCAGCTCCTCGCTGTCGAAGAAGGAGGTGCCGTCGGTCGCGGAGCCGGGGGCGGCGAGCGCCGGGCGGACGACGGCGGAGGCGCTGAGCGAGCGGGCCAGCTCACGCGGCCAGTGGACGGCGACCCCGGCGTCGGCGAGCCGGGCGGCGGCCGGGCCGAGCAGCTCGTACAGCTCGTCCTCGGTGACGGCGAGGACGTCGGGCACGTCCCGCTCCAGGAGCCGGGCCAGCGGGGGCCAGACCCGGGCGGCGCGGCGCAGGGCGAGGACGGCGTCGATCCGGGCTCGGGGGCCGAAGTGCTCGCCCTCCCCCGCCCACAGGGCCGTGGCGTCGATGACGAGGGTCGGGTCGGTGAGGCTGTGGACCTGGAGGAGCGCCGCGGCGGCGTGCCGCTCGCCTCCGCTCCCGCCGTGCTTCCCGTCGCCCTTCGCCCCGGGGGCGCCGTCCTCCTCTCCGGGGGCGCCGATGTCGAAGAGTTCGTACGGCGACAGGTCGAGGCGGAGCGAGACGCGGACCCCGGCGTCCATTCCGGCCGCCGCCTCGGCGGCCCAGGCACGCGCGCGGGGCAGGTGCTGCGGGGCGCGGGCCGCGAACGGCGCCCCGACCGCGTGCGGGGCGGCCGGGGTGCGGGGCAGGGTGTCGGCGACGGCGTCGAGGAAGGCGCGGACGAGGACCTCGGGGTCGGACAGCCGCAGCGGCCCGCGGCCGGGGACGGGAACGGCGTACGCCTCGGCCGGCAGGGCGGCCGCGACGGCCCGCAGGTGGGCGATGTCGTCGGCGTCCAGGGGGCCGGCCCGCCAGGCGTCCAGGTCGTCGGCGGTGAGTCCCGGCAGGAGGCGTCCCCGGGCGGCCAGGTGCAGGGCGTGCAGGGCGGCGGCGCCCCAGCCGGCGGTGGCGGGATGGGCGGCCGGATGGTGGCGGGCCGCGACGAGGTGGGGCAGGGCGGCCTCGACGGGGAGGGTGACGGCGGGGACCTCGCGGCTCCGGGCGCCGCTGCCGTGCCGCCGGGTCACGGTCAGCTCGACGCGCTCCGCGCCGGCCACCGCCCCGGGGTCCGGCAGCGCGCCGCCGTCGGGGGCCCAGAAGGCGACCCGGCCCTCGCGGGGAAGGGCGGCGGGCAGGAAGACGGCGGCACCGGTGGCCCACGTGTGTGTCACGGCTCCGCTCTCCTCCCCCGGCCCTCCGCCGCGTGCCGGCACTCCGACGAGTTCCGACGTGGACCTCCGACCTTACGGGTGGGGACTGACAACGGGACCGGCCACCGGTCCGACCACGCCTCCGGCACGGCAGGCCGGGGCATGCGTGCGACGGCGGGCCGCCGGTCCGGCCGCAGATCCGGCCACGGTCGCCGGGCGGCTCCCCCGGGCGGCCCAGCAGCGGATGACACGGGGCCCGGCGGGCGGGAGGGTGGGCCTGGACCGGGGTCGGGCCCGAGAGGCAGGGCCCGTCGTGGTCCGTCCGCCGCAGCCCGTAGTCCTCGCCCTTACTTTCGCCCCCACCTTCACCCGATGTTCGCCCGACAGAAGAGGAACCGCCATGTCCGTTCGCCGGCGTCTCACGACCGCCACCGGGGCCGTGCTGCTCACCCTCGCCGTCGCCGGCTGCTCGGGCCTCGGCCGCACCGCCGTGGGCACGATCGAGTACGAGACGGAGCGCGAGGTGGGGGTGATGGTGACGAGCCCCTCGGTGAAGGGCTGCCACCGCCTGGCGCCCTCGGGCGCGACCAGCGTCGAGAACAACACCCTGGTGGACATCGTGCTGTACCCGACCCGCGACTGCCGGGGCAAGGACTCCACCTACCTGCCGTCCAACACCGGGGAGCACATCGTTCCGGACACCCTGCCCTGGCGCAGCTACAGCGTCATCCACTAGCGCGGGACGTCCCGCTCCCCTTTTCGCTTTCGCCCGGGACGGGTCCATGCTGGAAGTGTCCGAGGAACCCCTACGGGAGATGTGACCGTCATGCGGACCGGGAACGAGCCGGTGACCGCGCGCAGCCCGCTGCGGATGCGGTTCTGGCTGAGCGTGTGGGGGCTGTTGTGGGCGGCCTTCGGCACGGTCGCGTTCGCCGTGGTGAACCGGCCCGGCTGGGCCGCGGCCTGCGGGGTGCTGTTCCTGGTGGTCCTGGTCGATCTGGTCCTCGTGGTGCGGCGCATGCGGCAGGGGGCGCACTGGCAGCCGGGCCGGAACGTCCCTCCGTACGATCCCGGCCCCGACGGCGGGAGGCGCTGAGCACTGCCCGGCACCCGTTCCGTACGTTCCGGCCCCTGCGTCCCGCCTCCGTACGTCCTCAGTTCCGCGAGTCGAAGTCCGCCGCCTCCAGGTACTCCGGCTTGGGGTCGAGCGCGGCGGCCAGGCGGAAGTGCCGGGTGGCCCGGTCGGTCTGTCCGGAGCGCTCGAAGGTGCGGGCGAGGGCGAAGTGGGCGAACGCGTTGTCGGGCTCGCGCTCCAGGACCAGTTCGAACTCCAACTGCGCGGGGCGCAGCTGGGCGGCGGCGAAGAAGGCCCGTGCGCGCAGCAGGCGCGCGGCCGTGTTCTCGGGATGGGCGGCGATCACCGAGTCCAGCAGCTTCACGGCGCCCCGGGGGTCCCGCGCGGCCAGCAGTTGCTCCGCGGCGCGGAAGTCGATGACGTGCGTTTCCGGATTGCTGTCGGCCACGATGGCATCCTTCCCCTCGTTCGGTGGTTGAACACCGGACCCGGCGCCCGCATTCCGTCCGGCCGCCGGAAGGACGGCTCTAGCCGGACGAACCGCTCCGGCCGGAAGAACGGCTCTGGCCGGAGGAGCGGCTCCGAGTGGAGGACGCGGCCCGCCGCGCCAGTTCGTCCCAGACCTTCCGCACCTGCGGTTCGAGGGCGTCGAGCGGTCCGTCGTTGTCGATCACGAGGTCCGCGACGGCCAGCCGCTGCGCGCGCGTCGCCTGGGCCGCCATGCGGGCCCGGGCCTCCGGCTCCGCCATGCCCCGGAGCCGTACGAGCCGGTCGAGCTGGGTCTCCGGGGACGCGTCGACGACCACGACCAGGTCGTAGAGGGGCGCGAGCCCGTTCTCGGTGAGCAGGGGGACGTCGTGGACGACGACGTCCCCGGCCTCCGCACGGCTCTCCAGCTCCGCCGACCGGGCTCCGACCAGGGGGTGGACGATGGCGTTGAGGGTGGCCAGGCGGTCGGCGTCGGTGAACACGAGGGAGCCGAGCTTCGGCCGGTCGAGCACCCCCTCCGCCGTGAGGACGCCCTCGCCGAAGGCCTCCACGACGGCCGCGAGCCCCGGCGTCCCGGGTTCCACGACCTCGCGGGCGATCCGGTCCGCGTCGATGAGGACGGCCCCGTACGAGACGAGCAGTCGTGACACTTCGCTCTTGCCGGCGCCGATCCCGCCGGTCAGGCCCACCTTCAGCATGAGCGGCAGCTTAGGGCCTGCCCCGGCGGGGCTAGGCGTCGCCCTCCCGCTCCGCGAGGAAGCGCTCGAACTCGCGGCCCAGCTCGTCCGCCGACGGCAGGTCGGCGGGCTCCGCGACGAGGTTGCCGCGGGTCTCGGCCCCGGCCACCGCGTCGTACTGGTGCTCCAGGCCCTGCACCAGCGCCACCAGCTCCTCGTCGCCCTCGCCGATCTGGCGGTCGATCTCGGTCTGGGTACGGCGGGCCTCCGTCCGCAGCGAGTGGGCGACGCCGGGGAGGACGAGCCCCGTGGCGGCCGTGACGGCCTCCAGGGCGGTCAGGGCCGCGTCCGGGTAGGCCGAGCGGGCCACGTAGTGCGGGACGTGGGCGGCGACGCCGAGGGTGTCGTGGCCGGCCTCGGTGAGCCGGTACTCCACGAGGGACTCGGCGCTGCCGGGGACCTGGGCCTCGTCGAAGGGGCTGCGGTGACCGGGCATGAGGTCGGTGCGGCTGCCGTGCGGGGTGAGGCCGACCGGGCGGGTGTGCGGCACGCCCATGGGGATGCCGTGGAAGTTGACGGAGAGGCGCACGCCGAGGCGCTCGACGATCTGCCGGACGGCGGCGGCGAACCGCTCCCACTCCACGTCCGGCTCCGGACCGGCGAGGAGGAGGAAGGGGGCGCCGGTGGCGTCCTGCACGAGGTGGACCTCGATGGACGGGGTCTCGTACGCGGTCCAGCGGTCGCGCCGGAAGGTCAGGAGCGGGCGGCGGGCGCGGTAGTCCACGAGCCGGTCGTGGTCGAAACGGGCCACCGGCTGGTGCGGAAGGGTGTCGAGCAGACGCTCGACGATCTGCTCACCGGTCTCGCCCGCGTCGATGTAGCCGTCGAAGTGGTACAGCATGACGAGGCCGGCCGACTCCTGTGCCAGAGCCATGTCGACGACGGCCACGCCCTTCGGGTCCCATTCGTACAAATCCTGCGGATCAAGCACGATTACCGCTCCTCCTCGTGTCCTCTCTGGGAACGTGCCGGGCGGCGCCGCCATTCCCGGGACACGCGATCTTTCGGCGAACGGCCCGAACTCCGGCCACTGGTCCAGACCTTGACACGATCAAGGCGGCTCCCTACCGTCTCCCGGCAGCGTCGCGTTCAGCCCCTCGGTCCCCGTGCACCCACTCGATCCCCGCGCACCTACGGGAACACCCCATTCCTGCCCCGGAAGGCACCCCCATGCGCCCTCGAACGCTGCTCCTCCCGCTCCTCCCCGCGCTCCTCGCCGTCCCCCTCGCGGCCTCTCCGTCCGCCGCGGCGACCATCGAGGTCACGACCGCAGCCCAGCTCAAGTCGGCGCTCACCGCCGCACGTCCCGGCGACACGATCCACCTCGCGGACGGCACGTACACCGGGAACTTCAAGGCCACCACGCCGGGCACCTCGTCCGCCCGGATCACGCTGACCGGCTCCCCGCGCGCGGTGCTGACCGCCGGCGGCGGCTACGGGCTGCACCTCAACGGAGCTTCGTACTGGACGGTGGAGGGGGTCACGGTGACCGGCGGACAGAAGGGGATCATGGCCGACTCCGCGAACGGCGTGGTGATCGACGGGGTGACCGTGCACGGCCTGGACATGGAGGGCGTGCACTTCCGCAACTCCAGCAGGAACGGGGTCCTCAGGAACTCCCGGATCTACGACACCGGGAACGACGGCCGGGGCATGGGCGAGGGCGTGTACGTGGGCACCGCCGGCGATCTCGGGGACAGGAGCGACGGCGCGCAGATCCTGGACAACGTCATCGGGCCGGACGTCGGCGGCGAGAGTGTCGACGTCAAGGAGGGCACGACCGGGGCGAGGATCGTCGGCAACACCTTCGACGGGCGCGGGCTGACCGGCGCCAACTACGACGACTCCTGGGTGGACGTGAAGGGCAACGACGTCCTCGTGGAGAACAACACCGGGGTGAACACGACGAACAACGGCTTCGAGACCCACAGCCAGCAGAGCGGCTGGGGCTGCGGGACGGTCTTCCGCGGCAATCGCGCGGACCTGACGGGCGCTACCGGGCCGCAGCGACTCGCGATCAACGTCGCCCACCAGAGCGCCTCGTGCCGGACCACGGTGTACGCCTCGAACACGGTGACCGGCGGGAACGGGCTGACGAACGTCGCCGTCACGCCCTGAGCCGTGGCCCTACACGGGGCCGGGAGCGGGAGCGGGAGAACGATCGAGGCCCGCTCCCCCGGAGGGGAACGGGCCTCGGTCTCACCAGCGACTAGCGCTCAGCGGAGAGCCTGTTCAGCTCTGGCCGCCGGCCAGCTTCTCGCGCAGGGCGGCGAGCGCCTCGTCCGACGCCAGGGCGCCGGAGTTGTCGTCCGACTCCGAGGAGTAGGAGCCGCCCGAGATGCCCGCACCGGCGTTGCCACCGGCGGCCGGGGCGGCAGCGCCCTCGGCAGCGGCGGCCTCGTCGGCCTCGCGGGACTTGATGACCTGGGCCTGGTGCTGCTCGAAGCGGGACTGCGCCTCGGCGTACTGGGTCTCCCAGGTCTCGCGCTGGGTCTCGTAGCCCTCGAGCCAGTCGTTGGTCTCGGGGTCGAAGCCCTCGGGGTAGATGTAGTTGCCCTGGTCGTCGTAGGACGCGGCCATGCCGTACAGGGTCGGGTCGAACTCGACCGAGGCCGGGTCGGCACCGAAGGACTCGTTGGCCTGCTTCAGCGAGAGGCTGATGCGGCGGCGCTCGAGGTCGATGTCGATGACCTTGACGAAGATCTCGTCGTTGACCTGGACGACCTGCTCCGGGATCTCCACGTGGCGCTCGGCCAGCTCGGAGATGTGGACCAGACCCTCGATGCCCTCGTCCACGCGGACGAACGCACCGAACGGAACCAGCTTGGTGACCTTACCCGGGACGACCTGACCGATCTGGTGGGTCCGGGCGAACTGCTGCCACGGGTCCTCCTGCGTCGCCTTCAGCGACAGGGAGACGCGCTCGCGGTCCATGTCCACGTCGAGAACCTCGACGGTGACCTCCTGGCCGACCTCGACGACCTCGGACGGGTGGTCGATGTGCTTCCAGGACAGCTCGGAGACGTGCACGAGACCGTCGACGCCACCCAGGTCCACGAAGGCACCGAAGTTGACGATCGAGGACACGACGCCGGAGCGGACCTGACCCTTCTGGAGGGTCGTGAGGAAGGTCTGGCGGACCTCGGACTGGGTCTGCTCCAGCCAGGCGCGGCGGGACAGGACCACGTTGTTGCGGTTCTTGTCCAGCTCGATGATCTTCGCCTCGAGCTCCTTGCCCACGTAGGGCTGGAGGTCGCGGACGCGACGCATCTCGACCAGGGAGGCCGGGAGGAAGCCGCGGAGGCCGATGTCGAGGATGAGACCACCCTTGACGACCTCGATGACGGTACCGGTGACGATGCCGTCCTCTTCCTTGATCTTCTCGATGGTGCCCCAGGCGCGCTCGTACTGGGCACGCTTCTTCGAGAGGATCAGGCGGCCTTCCTTGTCCTCCTTCTGGAGAACCAGGGCCTCGATCTCGTCGCCGACCTTGACGACCTCGTTCGGGTCGACGTCGTGCTTGATCGAGAGCTCGCGGCTCGGGATGACACCTTCGGTCTTGTAACCGATGTCGAGCAGGACCTCGTCCCGGTCGACCTTCACGATGACGCCGTCGACGATGTCGCCGTCGTTGAAGTACTTGATCGTCTCGTCGATCGCGGCGAGGAAGGCTTCCTCGTTACCGATGTCGTTGACCGCAACCTGCGGGGTGGTGCTGGTGGCGGTGGTCTCGGTGCTGCTCGTCATGTGGGAAAGGGCTCCGGTTACGGACAGAAGGTCGTAGGTACTGCTACGCCGAGAGCCCGTTATCGCACCAAGAAGCCGGACAGCCAAGGAAACCCCTGCCCGCGGACGGGAGGAGCCTCGAAAACCGAGGGGACATATACCAGGTACGAGCGCGGCCTGCTCCGTCTGAGGCACGCAGACCCGCAGCGCAACCTTTAGCATACGGAAGCGGCCGGACAGGGTCAATGCGCGAAGCGCGCACCCGGGGCAGATCCGCTCAACTCCGGCGCCATTCATGTCCATCCACGCCGTATCGGCGTGGTCCGCCGCACGGCGGTACTGAGCGCAAACTACATCGGCGGGCGAGATGAACCAAGGGTACGGACGCGAAGACGCGGTCGAGGACGAGGCCGACGGGGCGGAGGCGACCCGGCGTGAGGCGGGGGACGCGGAGAGCAGCCGGGCGAGCCGCGGATGGTGGGACCGGAACGCCGACGAGTACCAGAGCGAGCACGGCTCCTTCCTGGGCGACGACCGGTTCGTGTGGGGTCCCGAAGGGCTCGACGAGGCGGAGGCCGGGCTCCTCGGTCCGGCCGCCTCGCTGAAGGACCTCGACGTCCTGGAGATCGGCGCGGGCGCGGCGCAGTGCTCGCGGTGGCTGGCGGCGCGGGGGGCGCGGCCGGTGGCGCTCGACCTCTCGCACCGGCAGCTCCAGCACGCGCTGCGGATCGGCGGCGAGGTGCCGCTGGTGGAGGCGGACGCGGTGGCGCTGCCGTTCCGGGACGGCTCCTTCGACCTGGCCTGCTCGGCGTACGGGGCGGTGCCGTTCGTCGCCGATCCGGTACGGGTCTTCCGCGAGGTACGCCGGGTGCTGCGGCCGGGCGGGCGCTGGGTGTTCTCGGTGACGCACCCGATCCGCTGGGCCTTCCCCGACGAGCCGGGGCCCGAGGGGCTCTCGGTCGCGGCCTCCTACTTCGACCGCACGCCGTACGTCGAGCAGGACGAGGAGGGGCGGGCGGTGTACGTGGAGCACCACCGGACGCTCGGGGACCGGGTGCGGGACGTGGTGGCCGGCGGGTTCCGGCTGGTGGACCTGGTCGAGCCGGAGTGGCCGGCCTGGAACGGTCAGGAGTGGGGCGGCTGGTCCCCGCTGCGGGGGAACCTGATCCCGGGGACGGCGATCTTCGTGTGCGAGCGGGCGGAGTAGGGGAGAGGCAGGAGAAGAGGCTGCGCCGGTTCCAGCAGCTCCACCGGCTTCGTCAGCTTCACCGGCTTCACCGGCTTCACCGGCTTCGTCAGCTTCACCGGCTTCGTCAGCTTCACCGGCTTCGCCAGATCCACCAGCTTCATCAGTCTTACTTGCGTACTTATGGGCGGGCCCTGTGGACAACGGGGCTCGCCTTTTTCTTCCGCGTACGAGACTGAGTGCGTGATCCGAAACGAAGCGCTCGACCGTCTCCCCGTCCGCCATGCCGTCCCCGAGCTGCTCTCCGCGCTCGCGGAGCGCGGCGTGGCGGTGCTGTCCGCTCCTCCCGGCACCGGCAAGACGACGCTGGTCCCGCCGGTGCTGGCGGGACTCATGGGGGACGGGCCTGCGCGCCGGGTGCTGGTGGCCGAGCCGCGCCGGATGGCGGTGCGGGCGGCGGCCCGGCGGATGGCGTGGCTGCTCGGCGAGGAGGTCGGCGGCACGGTCGGCTTCTCGGTGCGCGGCGAGCGGCGGGCCGGGCCGGCGACCCGGGTCGAGGTGGTGACCACGGGCATCCTGCTTCAGCGGCTCCAGCGCGACCCGGAACTCGCGGGGGTCGACGTGGTGCTGCTCGACGAGTGCCACGAACGGCACCTGGACGCCGACACCGCGATGGCGTTCCTGGTGGACGTGCGGGCGGCCCTGCGGCCGGAACTGAAGCTGGTCGCGGCCTCGGCGACGAGCGACGCCGAGGCATGGGCCCGGCTGCTGACGGCCCTCGACGGCGACGGTCCCGCACCGATCGTGCGGAGCGAGGGGGAGGGGCACGGGTACGAGGTCCGGTTCGCCCCGCCGCCCGCCGGGATCAGGCCCGCGCACGGCACCTGGGTGGATCCGGCGCTGCTGCGCCACGTGGCGGCGACGGTCCGGCTCGCCCTGGAGCGGCACGGGGGCGACGTCCTCTGCTTCCTGCCGGGTACGGGGGAGATCGCGCGGACGGCGGGGCTGCTGTCCGGCCTGGACGCCGAGGTGCTCCAGCTGCACGGGCGGGCTCCGGCGGCGGTGCAGGACGCGGTGCTGCGGGGCGCCGAGCCGGGCGGGCGGCGCCGGGTGGTGCTCTCGACGGCGGTGGCGGAGTCGAGCCTGACGGTCCCGGGGGTGCGGATCGTGGTCGACTCGGGGCTCGCGCGGGAGCCCCGGACGGACCACGCCCGGGGGCTCGGGTCGCTGGCGACGGTGCCGGTGTCGACGGCCGCGGCGACCCAGCGGGCCGGGCGCTCGGGACGCGAGGCGCCCGGTGTGGTCTACCGCTGCTGGGCGGAGGCGGAGGACGGCGGCCGGGCGCGGTTCCCGTCGCCCGGGATCAGGATCTCGGACCTGGCGGACTTCGCTCTGCGGGCCGCCTGCTGGGGCGACCCGACGGCCGGAGGGCTCGCGCTGCTCGACGCGCCGCCGGCCGGGGCGATGGAGGCGGCCCGTTCGGTCCTCGGGTCGATCGGGGCCGTGGACGCGGCGGGCCGGGCCACGGAGCGCGGGGTGCGGATGTCCCGGCTCGGGCTCCACCCCCGGCTGGGCCGCGCCCTGCTGGACGGTGCGCCGGAGGTCGGGGTCCGGCGGGCCGCCGAGGTGGTCGCGCTGCTGAGCGAGGAACCGCCGCGCGACTACGGGGACGACCTGGCGGCGGCCTGGCGGGCGGCCCGCCGTGGCTCGGACGGGTACGGCGCGCGGTGGAGGGCGGAGGCGCGCCGTCTGGAGCGGGCGGCCGGCGTGGTGGCGACCAGGGACGGCGGGGGTGCCGAAGGTGCCGGGAGCGGGGGCAGGGATGCCAGAGGTGCTGGGAACGGGGGCGGGAGTGCCGGAGATGCCGGGAGCGGGGACGGGGGTGTCTCGGCGTCCGGGAGAAGTGGTGGTGGCGTCGCGGTGGCGGTCGGGGAGGGCGAGGACGCCGTGGCCGGGCTGGTGACGGCGCTCGCCTTCCCCGAGCGAGTGGCCAGGGCTCGGGAACAGGGCGGTTTCCTGATGGTGTCGGGGAGCGGGGCGCGGCTCGCCGAGGGCTCCGGGTTGCGGTCCGCGCCGTGGCTGGCCGTGGCGGTGGCGGACCGTACGGCCCGGGACGCCACCGCGCGGGTGCGGCTCGCGGCGGTGGTGGACGAGGCCGTGGCGCGGCGGGCGGCCGGCCATCTGCGGTCCACCGGCGAGGAGGTCCACTGGGAGGACGGGGACGTGGTCGCGCGCTCGGTGGACCGGCTGGGCGCGGTCGAGCTGGCGGTCCGGCCGCTGGGCACCGGGGCCGATCGCGCCCTGGTGCGGGAGGCGCTGATCGACGGCCTGCGGCGCGAGGGGCTCGGGCTGCTGCGGTGGAGCCGGGAGGCCGGGGAGCTGCGCGAGCGGCTGGCGTTCCTCCACCGGGAGGTGGGCGAACCGTGGCCGGACGTGTCGGAGGCGGCGCTGGTCGACCGGGCCGGGGAGTGGCTGGAACCGGAGCTGTCCCGGGCCGGGCGCCGTGCCGACCTGGGGCGGATCGGCGCCGGTGAGGCCCTGCGGCGGCTGCTGCCGTGGGCGTCGGGCGATGCGGGTCGGCTGGACGAGCTGGCACCGGAGCGGATCGAGGTGCCGAGCGGTTCGCGGATACGGGTGGAGTACGGGGGCGACCGGCCGGTGCTCGCGGTGAAGCTCCAGGAGATGTTCGGCCTGGCCGAGACGCCCCGGGTGGCGGGGGTTCCGGTGCTCGTGCACCTCCTCTCCCCCGCCGGGCGGCCGGCGGCGGTGACCGCCGACCTGGCGTCGTTCTGGCGGGACGGTTACCGCGCGGTGCGGGCGGAACTGCGGGGACGGTATCCGAAGCATCCGTGGCCGGAGGACCCGTCCGCGGCGGTGGCGACCCGGCACACCAGTGCGCGGCTCAAGGGGGGACGGTGACTCCGGAGGGGTCGGCGGGACGGGACGCGGTCCGGGAACGCGAAGCGCCGCCCCCTCGTCCGGTGCGGACGGAAGGGGGGCGCGGGGGGGGCGCGGTGCGGCCGGGCGGGGCCGGTGCCTGGGGGCCTCGGGCGAGGCGGCCGGGCCCGGAGCCCTGGTCAGCCTTCGGGTCCGTGACCGGCCCCCGGGGTGCGATCAGGCCTCGGGGCAGTGGCTGCCCCGGGGCGGCGGTCAGGCCTCGGAGCAGCGGCCGACCCCGGGGGTGGCGGTCAGGCCTCGGGGCAATGATCGGCCCCCGGGGTGGTGGTCAGGCCTTGGGGGTGGTGGAGGTGGAGATGGAGGGGTCCGTCGGCGTGGAGGACGACGGGGAAGGAGAGGTGGACGGCGAGGGGGAGGCCTCGGGCGTGCTGCTCCCGGAGGGCTCCGGTTCCGGCTTCGGGGTGGGAGTGGGGGTGGGAGTGGGCGTGGTGGCGGGTTCGGTGACCTTGAGTTCGACGAAGACGGAGCCGCCCCCGGGCGTGGTCAGCCTGAGGTAGTACGCGCCCGCCTTGTCGCCCGCGAGGAGGTCGCCCGCCGCGAGGGTGAGGGTGCCGTCCACGGCGGTCCGGAAGGTGGCGGTGCGGGAGGACGTGCTCTTGAAGGTCGGGCCCTCGGCGCTCGCCTCCTTGTCCGTCTTCGCGGTGACGATCTGCGCGGTGACGAGCACGCCGGGGGCGAGGGCGCCCTTGAGGGTGGCCTTCGCCTGGACCTGCTGGTCGAAGGCGGTGCCGGTGGCGGCCGACAGGGAGGCGTCGCCGACGCTGACGAGGGTGTCCGCCTGGCGCTCCGTGACGGAGACGGCGAAGTCGGCCGCGTCCAGGGTCCGGCCCACGACGGTGGCCCGGATCTTGAACGTTCCCGTCTTCTCGCCGGCTCGCAGCGCCGGGGCGGAAGCGACGCCGGACGCGGTGGTGGTCGCGGTGACGACGGTCCTGCCCCCGGCGAAGCGGGTGTCGGTGGCCCCGACGATCTCGAAGCGGACGCTCACCCCGGGGACCGGCTTGCCCGAGGCGTCGAGCGCCGCGGCCCGGGGGGTCTTCGCGAAGTCGCTGCCGGTGGTCACGGTCAGCTGCCCGTTGGCCGCGACCGAGAGCACCGCCACCTTCTCGGCCGGCGAAGTGGTGGCGGGCGGCGTCGGGTCGGTGGTGGGGGGCTTGGTCGGGACGGTCGGCGGCTTGGTCGTCCCGGGCTTGGTCGGCGTCGGGTTCTGGGTGTCCGGCTTCGGCGCGGGGGACGTCGGGGAGGGGGACGTCGGCACGGACGGGAACGGCACGGTGGTGGGGCTGGGGAAGCCGCCCGGACGCCGGTCGTCGCTGCGGTCGACCGGCAGCACGCCCGTGCCGTCCGGGATCTGGTGGGTGCCGCGCTTGTAGTACTCGAACCAGGACAGGACCGTGTTCAGGTACTCGGTCGAGCGGTTGTAGCTGAGGATCGCGCGGTCGAGGTCGGCCCTGAGCGCGAGGTTGCGGTCGTTGGCGCAGAGGTAGAGACCGGCGGCCTGTGCCGCGTCGTAGATGTTGTTCGGGTCCTTCTTCCCGTCGCCGTTGGCGTCCTGGCCCCACGTGGCCCAGGTGGACGGGATGAACTGCATCGGGCCGACGGCCCGGTCGTGGACCCTGTCGCCGTCGTAGGCGCCGCCGTCGGTGTCGGAGATGTCGGCGAAGCCGACGCCGTTGAGGGCGGGGCCGAGGATCGGCGAGGTGGTCGTGCCGTTGCCGTCGACCCGGCCGCCGCGCGCCTGTCCGGACTCGACCTTGCCGATGCCGGCGAGCAGCTGCCACGGCAGGTTGCAGGCGGGGTCGGTCGAGCGTATGGACAGCTCGGCCCGCTTGTAGGCGGAGAGGACGGACGCGGGTATGCCGGCCTCGGCGGGGCCGGTGACCACCGGCGGCAGGTTGATGCTCACCGCGGGCCCGCCCGGCTTGTTCAGCGGCGGCAGCGCCGTGTAGTACGGCGAGTCGCCGGTGGCGGAGCCCTCGCCGGACGGCGGGGCGGTCTCCCCCGCGCCGACGGCGCGGTCGCCGCCGGCGTTGTCCGTGGTCGGCTGTATCGCCTCCGGTGCCTGCGACGCGGCGAGCGCGGCGACCGCCGCGGCCACCACCGCGCCACTGGTGGCCCCCCTGCGCAGCCGGCGGCCCATGTCCGGTGCCATATGTGTCGTCCCTCCCCATTCGACTGGGGCCCCGTGCTCCCCGCGCGTGGCCTCCGGCGACCCTATGCCAACTCCGTACCGACGAGTACCGGCCCGTGACCGTGTTTCACGCTTTCGCCACCTCTTGGCCGCCTCCCGATCAAACGGGAGCGGGAACCGACCGGGGCGCCCGTCGCCTCTTGCACTGCGACCGATCATGGACCGCCGGCCGATCCCCGCGGGCCGCCGCCGTCCGAACCCCGGGAGCCCCTCTTGCCGTTCACGCCGAGCCATGCCGCCGCCGTGCTGCCCGGGCTGCGCCGGGACGGGACCGGGCGCGGGCCGCTGGTCGCGTCGGCCCTCGTCGCGGGTTCCTTCGCGCCCGACACGACCTACTTCGCCGCCACGGCGTTCCCCGGCGCGATGGCCTTCGGGGACGTCACGCACTCCCCCGCCGGGATCGTCACGGCGGACGTCCTGATCACGGCCGCGCTCGTCGGCCTGTGGCTGACCGTGCGCGAACCGCTCGTGGCACTGCTGCCCGCCCGGTGGCGGGGCAGGGTGTACGGGCTCGTCGTGGGCCGCCGTCGGCACGACCGGCGGCCCGCCGCGCTCGCGGGCCGGTTCTGTCTCTCGGCGGTGCTGGGCGCCACGACCCACGTGGTGTGGGACTCCTTCACCCACATCGACCGCTGGGGCACCCGCGCGATCCCCCTCCTCGGCGAGATCGTGGCCGGCTTCCCCGTCTACCTCTACGCGCAGTACGGGGGTTCGGCGCTGGCCCTGGTGCTCCTCGTGTGGTTCGCCGCCCGTGCGCTGCGCGCCACCGCGCCGGGGGTGGGGCTTCCCGCCGGCGTGCCGGTCCCGGACCGGCGCGGGCGGTTGATCGCGGCCGGGCTCATCGGCGGCTGCGTCCTCGCCGGGGTCGCCCACCGGGTGCTGCGCTGGGCCGCGTACTGGGGCTGGGACCGGATCGAGACGCCCCTGGACGTCATCCCGACGGCGTGCTTCGGGGCCGGCGCCGGGCTCGCCGTCGGGCTCGTGCTGTACGGGGCGGGGGCGCGGCTCCTCGGAGCGTCGCCCGCTCCCGGGGCGGAGGTCCCGGCGTCCCGGCCGGAGCGCTCCCGTCCGGGACCTCGCCGACCTCCTCGGAGGGGGTGAAGTCGCGGGCCGACGCGCTCCCGGAGAGTCTGCGGTGCACGGCCAGGGCGACCCCCTCCAGGGTGCGGACGCCGTACCGCATGGTGGGGTTGTCGTGGCTCAGGAGCGCCAGCCGGTAGTCGGTCGCGGAGGCACCGCCCGTCCCGGCCCCCGCGCCCGCTCCTCCGCCCCCGCCTCCGCTCCGGCCCTTCCCCTTGCCGGCGGCCGGGCGCACCACGCCGACGCTGTGGACGCGCCAGGCGTGGGTGGCGCGGGGCAGCCAGCCGTTCTTGAGGTGGACCTTGACCGTGCGGGGCGCGCCCGAGGTGACGCCCCAGGCCTGGTCGCGGACGACCTGGCCCATCAGGGACAGCGCCTCGGTACGGCGGGACACCGCGGCCAGGAGGGCGAGTTGGTCGCGGGCGGTGGTGCGGGTGAGGCCCCAGTAGCCGCCGTGCCCCGGGACGGTGTTCCGGGCCCCGACGTCGCGCAGCACCCTGGTGAGGCGGGCGCGGGAGAGCCCCTGCCACAGCTCGCCGGCCGCCTTGTTGTCGGAGCGGGTGATCATCGCCCTCATCCGCTGGGACTCCGGGCGGGTGGGCGCGCGGCCGAGCTCCGCCGCCCGTCCGAGGACGGCTTCCAGGATGAGGACCTTGGCGATGCTGGCGGAGTCGTACACCAGGGTGTCGTCGAGCCGGCAGCGCAGTCCTCGCGCGGGGGCGTGCAGGGCGACGGAGACCGTGCCGTCGCGGCCCCCGAGCGCCTTCGCGATGTCCTGGGACAGCCGGGTGGCGAGGGTCGGTTCGCGGGACGAGGTGCAGAGTGCGGGTGCCCGGTGCGCCTCGGCGGGGTGGACGGCGCCCGATGCCCCGAGGACGGCTCCGAGCAGGGCCCAGGCGCGAAGGCGGGCGCGGCGGCTCGTGATCATGCTGATCAGTCTCGTGAGCCCGGCGGCCGGGACGCCCTCCGGAGTGGTCCATCCGGCGCAAACCGCATGCCCCCGGGCTTTTCGTACGGCATTCGCACGCCCCCAGGACCCCGTACGACATCCGCACGCTCCGGGACCCCGTACGGCAACCGCGCGCCCTCTGCGTCCCGTACGACGACCGCCCGCCCCCGGGGCCGGGGGCGGGCGGTCGTCGGTGCGTGTCAGTGCGCGGCGGAGTCCCAGTCCCGGCCGACGCCGACGGAGACGTCGAGCGGGGCGCGCAGGTGGGCCGCGCCGGACATCTGCTCGCGGACCAGGGCCTCGACCCGCTCGCGCTCGCCGGGGGCGAGTTCGAGCACGATCTCGTCGTGGACCTGGAGGAGCATCCGGGAGGTGAGGCCCGCCTCCGTGAGCGCCCGGTCGACGTTCAGCATGGCGACCTTCACGATGTCGGCGGCCGTGCCCTGGATGGGGGCGTTGAGCGCCATCCGCTCGGCGGCCTCGCGGCGCTGCCGGTTGTCGCTGTTGAGGTCGGGCAGGTAGCGGCGGCGGCCCAGCATCGTCTCGGTGTACCCGGTGGCGCGGGCCTCGTCGACGACCCGGCGCAGGTAGTCCCGCACCCCGCCGAAGCGCTCGAAGTAGGTCTCCATCAGGATCCGGGCCTCGGCCGGGTCGATGGTGAGCTGCTGGGCGAGGCCGAAGGCGGAGAGGCCGTAGGCCAGGCCGTACGACATGGCCTTGATCTTGCGGCGCATCTCGGCGTCGACGGCGGACCGCTCGACGCCGAAGACCTGCGAGGCGACGGTGGTGTGCAGGTCCTCGCCGGAGGTGAAGGCCTCGATGAGGCCCTCGTCCTCGGAGAGGTGGGCCATGACCCGCAGCTCGATCTGGCTGTAGTCGGCGGTCATCAGGGCCTCGAAGCCCTCGCCGACGACGAAGCCGTGCCGGATGGCCCGGCCCTCGTCGGTGCGCACCGGCACGTTCTGCAGGTTGGGGTCGGTGGAGGAGAGGCGGCCGGTGGCGGCGACGGTCTGGCTGAAGGTGGTGTGGATCCGGCCGTCGGCGGCGACGGTCTTGATCAGGCCCTCGACGGTGGAGCGGAGCCGGGCCTGCTCGCGGTGGCGGAGCATGATCACGGGCAGTTCGTGCTCGGTCTGCCCGGCCAGCCAGGCGAGCGCGTCGGCGTCGGTGGTGTAGCCGGTCTTGGTCTTCTTGGTCTTCGGGAGGTTCAGCTCGCCGAAGAAGACCTCCTGGAGCTGCTTGGGCGAGCCGAGGTTGAACTCGTGGCCGACGGAGGCGTGGGCCTCCTTCACGGCCTGCTGGACGGCTCCGGCGAACTGCTGCTCCATGGCCTCCAGGTGCTCGCGGTCGGCGGCGATGCCGTGCCGCTCCAGGCGGGCGAGGAGGGCGGAGGTGGGCAGCTCGACCTCGTGGAGGAGCTCGCGGGCGCCGACCTCGCCGAGCCGCTCGTCGAAGGCGTCGCCGAGGTCCAGGACGGCGCGGGCCTGGGCCATGAGGGCCTCGGCCTCGGCGGTGTCGTCGGCGCCGAAGGCGAGCTGCCCGTCGGCGGCGGACGCGGGGGCGAGCTCGCGGCCGAGGTACTCGATCGAGAGCGCGTCCAGGGCGAAGGAGCGGCGGCCGGGCTTGACGAGGTAGGCGGCGAGGGCGGTGTCCATGGTGACGCCCGCCACGCTCCAGCCGTGCTCGGGGAAGACCCGCATGGCGCCCTTGGCGTTGTGCATCACCTTGGGGCGGTCGGGGTCGGAGATCCACGCGGCCCAGGCCCGCTCGTCGGCCTCGTCGATCCCGCTGGGGTCGAACCAGGCGGCGGCGCCCCCGGCGGCGGCGAGGGCGACCTCGCTGACGTTTCCGGTGCCGAGCGCCCAGCTGTCGACGGTGGCGATGCCGAGGGGCCCGGTGCCGTGCTCGGCGAGCCAGGGGGCGAGCTCGCCGGCGGCCAGGACGGAGGCGTCGAGCTCGACGCCCGCGGCGGGGGCCGGGGCGGCCTCCTCGGCGGAGCCCGGGTCGACGGCGAGGAGCCGCTCGCGCAGGGAGGGGTTGCGGATCTCCAGGGTGTCGAGGACGAGGGCGACGGCCGGACGGTCGTAGGGCTCGCGGGCGAGGTCGGCCACGGTCTTCGGCAGCTCGACGTCCCGGACCATCTCGGTCAGGCGCCGGTTGAGCTTGACCGACTCCAGGTGGTCGCGGAAGTTCTGCCCGGCCACGCCCTTGACCTCGTCGGCGCGCTCGACGAGCTGGTCGAAGGAGCCGAACTGGCCGATCCACTTCGCGGCGGTCTTCTCGCCGACCTTGGGGATGCCCGGCAGGTTGTCGGACGGGTCGCCGCGCAGGGCCGCGAAGTCGGGGTACTGCGCGGGGCTCAGGCCGTACTTCTCCTGGATCTTCTCCGGGGTGAAGCGGGTCAGCTCGGAGACGCCCTTGGTGGGGTAGAGCACGGTGACGTGGTCGGTGACGAGCTGGAAGGAGTCCCGGTCGCCGGTGACGATCAGGACGTCGAAGCCCTCGGCCTCGGCCTGCGTGGCGAGGGTGGCGATGACGTCGTCCGCCTCGAAGCCGTCGACGGCGAAGCGCTGCGCGCGCATCGCGTCGAGCAGCTCGCCGATCAGCTCGACCTGCCCCTTGAACTCGTCGGGGGTCTTCGAGCGGTTCGCCTTGTACTCGGGGAACTCCTCGGACCGCCAGGTCTTGCGGGACACGTCGAACGCCACCGCGAAGTGCGTGGGCGCCTCGTCGCGCAGCGTGTTCGCCAGCATCGAGGCGAACCCGTAGATCGCGTTCGTCGGCTGCCCCGTCGCGGTGGTGAAGTTCTCCGCGGGCAGCGCGAAGAACGCCCGGTACGCGAGCGAGTGCCCGTCCATCAGGAGCAGGCGGGGACGGGTGTCTGCGGGGTTCTTCGATGCTGTCTGGGCCACGGGACGATCCTGCCACGGCCCACCGACAATCCCCTCCTCACCGGTCGGGGTGCCGGGCTGTCGGTGGCGCGTGACAGGATCGGAGACGTACGCAGCAGGACGACCGCTCAAGGGAGAGCGCGATGGTCAGCAAGCCGCCGGCCGGTGACCCGGTCCAGGACGCACCGCAGGTCACGCCGCCGCAGCACGCCGCCGCCGGACTGCCCGCCGTCGGGCACACCCTGCGGATCGCCCGGGAGCAGATGGGGTCCCTGCGCACCGCGCGGACCCTCCTCAGGGTCAACCAGAAGGACGGCTTCGACTGTCCGGGCTGCGCCTGGCCCGAGGGGGACGAGCGGCACGTCGCGGAGTTCTGCGAGAACGGCGCGAAGGCGGTCGCCGAGGAGGCGACGCTGCGCCGGGTCACCCCGGAGTTCTTCGCCGCGCACCCCGTGGCGGACCTGGCGGAGCGCAGCGGGTACTGGCTGGGCCAGCAGGGCCGCATCACGCAGCCGATGCTGCTCCCGGAGGGCGGCGAGCGGTACGAGCCGGTGACCTGGGAGCGGGCCTTCGGGATCCTCGCCGAGGAGCTGCGGGCCCTGGACTCCCCCGACGAGGCGCTGTTCTACACCTCGGGCCGCACCAGCAACGAGGCGGCGTTCCTGCTCCAGCTCTTCGCCCGCGAGTTCGGCACCAACAACCTGCCGGACTGTTCCAACATGTGCCACGAGTCCTCGGGTTCGGCCCTGACGGAGACCCTCGGCGTCGGCAAGGGCAGCGTCTCCCTGGAGGACCTGCACAAGGCGGACCTGATCGTCGTGGCCGGGCAGAACCCGGGGACGAACCATCCCAGGATGCTGTCCGCCCTGGAGAAGGCCAAGGCCGCGGGCGCCCGGATCATCTCGGTGAACCCGCTGCCGGAGGCGGGCCTGGAGCGGTTCAAGAACCCGCAGACCCCCCGGGGCATGCTCAGGGGCACCGCGCTCACCGACCTCTTCCTCCAGATCCGGATCGGCGGCGACCAGGCCCTCTTCCGCCTCCTCAACAAGCTGGTCCTGGCGACGCCCGGGGCGGTCGACGAGGAGTTCGTACGCGAACACACCCACGGGTACGAGGAGTTCGCGGCGGCCGCGCGGGAGGCCGACTGGGACGAGACCCTCGCGGCCACCGGTCTGGAGCGCTCCGAGATCGAGCGGGCCCTGGAGATGGTGCTCGCCTCGGAGCGCACGATCGTCTGCTGGGCGATGGGCCTCACCCAGCACAAGCACTCCGTGCCGACCATCCGCGAGGTGGTCAACCTGCTGCTGCTCCGGGGGAACATCGGGCGGCCCGGCGCGGGCGTGTGCCCGGTGCGCGGCCATTCGAACGTGCAGGGCGACCGCACGATGGGCATCTTCGAGCGCCCCGCGCCCGCGTTCCTCGACGCCCTGGACAAGGAGTTCGGGATCGTCTCGCCGCGCCACCACGGCTACGACGTGGTCCGCTCCATCCAGGCGCTGCGCGACGGCCGGGCGAAGGTGTTCTTCGCGATGGGCGGCAACTTCGTGGGGGCCACGCCCGACACGGAGGTGACGGAGGCGGCGATGCGCCGGGCCCGGCTGACCGTCCACGTGTCGACGAAGCTGAACCGCTCGCACGCGGTGACGGGCACGCGCGCGCTGATCCTGCCCACCCTCGGCCGCACCGACAAGGACGTCCAGAAGGGCGGGCGGCAGTTCGTGACGGTCGAGGACTCGATGAGCCTGGTGCACGCCTCCCGGGGCAACCTGCCCCCGGCGAGCCCGCACCTGCTGTCCGAGCCGGCGATCGTGGCGCGGATGGCGCGGGCCGTCCTCGGCGACGGCTCGGCCACGCCCTGGGAGGAGTTCGAGGCCGACTACGCCCTGATCCGGGACCGCATCGCGCGCGTGGTGCCCGGCTTCGAGGACTTCAACGCCCGGCTCGCGGCGGACCCGGGCGGCTTCGCGCTGCCGCACGCCCCGCGCGACGAGCGCCGCTTCCCCACGAGGACCGGCAAGGCCAACTTCACGGCCGCGCCCGTCGAGTACCCGAGGGTGCCGGAGGGCCGGCTGCTCCTCCAGACGCTGCGCTCGCACGACCAGTACAACACCACGATCTACGGTCTGGACGACCGCTACCGGGGCATCCAGGGGGGCCGTCGGGTCGTCCTCGTGCACCCGGCGGACGCGGCGGCCCTCGGCCTGGCCGACGGGGCGTACGCGGACCTGGTGAGCGAGTGGACGGACGGCGTCGAGCGGCGGGCGCCCGGCTTCCGAGTGGTGCACTACCCGACGGCCCGGGGGTGCGCGGCGGCCTACTACCCGGAGACGAACGTCCTGGTGCCGCTGGAGTCGACGGCGGACGTCAGCAACACCCCCGCGAGCAAGTCCGTGATCGTCCGTCTGGAACAATCCCCTTCCGCCTGAGCGAACGCTTAGTACGCTCGGGCGGAAGCGACGCGATCGGCGCGACCGACGTGATCGCGCCGATCAGCAGCCGTACGCAGACGAACGGAGCCGGGCCATGGGTGAGCAGCAGCACGTGAAGTTCCCGCAGGAGGTCATCGACGAGTACGCGGCGCTCGGCGTCGACCTCCCGGCCCTCTTCTCGGCGGGGCACCTCGGCAACCGGATGGGCGTGCAGATCCTGGAGGCCTCGGCCGAGCGGGTCGTCGGCACCATGCCGGTGGAGGGCAACACACAGCCGTACGGGCTGCTGCACGGCGGGGCGTCGGCGGTGCTCGCCGAGACGCTGGGCTCCGTCGGTTCGATGCTGCACGGCGGGGTCTCCCGGATCGCGGTCGGCGTCGACCTCAACTGCACCCACCACCGCGGGGTCCGCAGCGGCCTGGTGACCGGCGTGGCGACCCCGGTGCACCGCGGGCGCTCCACCGCCACGTACGAGATCGTGATCACCGACGAGCAGGACCGGCGGGTCTGCTCGGCGCGGCTGACCTGCCTGCTGCGCGAGGTCACCGGCAAGGACGCGGAGAACGTCCCGGGCGCGGGGACGGGCGCGGGCGCCTGAGACCCGCGCGAGCGGGGACGGGGGGGGGGGGGGGGCCCCCCCGGGGGGGGGCCCCCCCCCCCCCCCGTCCCCACCCCAGCGTCCATCACTCTGCGTGATCTTCGTGCGAAGCGGAATCCCCCGAACCGGAGGCGCCGGTTCGTCCGCTGAGGTTTCCGCCACTGTCCGATATCCGGAGAGTGGCCGAAGGCCGCCGTCAGGACCAAGAAACACTCAAGCCCCTTAGCGGAACTGCACGTTCTCACTATGTGAACACCGCGTAAAGAACCCTTTCGCCCCGATTCGCCCCTCCGTCGCGCACACTCTTTCCCCGTCGGCATAACAAGACAGTCACATCCTGACCTCGCCGCTCCCCGACCCTCCCCACCTGCGCTTAGAGTCACCGCCAGTCACCGCGCCGCCGGGCGCGTCCTACTGCACGGCCCTGTACCAACCCAGTACGGCCCGGCGTTCCAAAACGGCACCCCTCGCTCCGCAGCTTCACGGCACCGCCCCGTCCGAGGGGGCCGCGCCAGGGAAAGGACCCTTCGTGCGAAACCGTTCGTTGCTCATACTCACCACCACGATCACCGCGGGAGCGCTCACGCTCACTGCCTGTGGTTCGCGCGACGACAAGGGCGGCGCCGGGAACGGCGACAGCGGAAACGTCACCGTGACCATCGGCCTCGACGCGCCGCTCACGGGTGAGCTCTCCGCCCTCGGCCTCGGCATCAAGAACTCCGCCGACCTCGCGGTCAAGACGGCCAACAAGAAGCAGTACGTCAAGGGCGTCACCTTCGAACTGGAGTCCCTGGACGACCAGGCCCAGCCCTCCGCCGGCCAGCAGAACGCCACCAAGTTCGTCGCCGACAAGACCGTCCTCGGCGTCGTCGGCCCGCTGAACTCCTCCGTCGCCGAATCGATGCAGAAGGTCTTCGACGACGCCAAACTGGCGCAGGTCTCCCCCGCCAACACCAACCCGGCACTGAGCCAGGGCGTCAACTGGAGCACCGGCGACAAGAAGCGCGGCTACACGTCGTACTTCCGCACCGCCACCACCGACGCCATCCAGGGCCCCTTCGCCGCCCAGTACGTCGTCAACGAGGCCAAGAAGACCAAGGCCTTCATCATCGACGACAAGAAGACCTACGGCGCCGGCCTCGCGGGCACCTTCAAGACCGAGTTCGAGAAGCTCGGCGGCAAGGTCCTCGGCACCGAGCACATCAACCCGGACACCAAGGACTTCTCCGCGGTCGCCACCAAGGTCAAGAGCTCCGGCGCCGACGTCGTCTACTACGGCGGCGAGTACCCCGCAGCCGGCCCGCTGGCCAAGCAGATCAAGGAAGCCGGCGCGAAGGTCACCGTCGTCGGCGGCGACGCGCTCTACAGCCCGGAGTACGTGAAGCTGGCCGGCGCCACCGCGGCCGAGGGCGACTTCGCCACCTCCGTCGGCGCGCCGATCGAGACCCTCGCCTCCGCCAAGGAGTTCCTGGCCAACTACAAGGCCGAGAACTACAAGGAGGCCTACGAGGCCTACGGCGGCTACTCCTACGACTCGACCTGGGCCATCATCGAGGCCGTCAAGAAGGCCGTGGACGGCAACGGCGGCAAGCTCCCCAGCGACGCCCGCGCCAAGGTCGTCGAAGCCCTCCAGGGCGTCTCCTTCGAAGGCGTGACCGGCAAGGTCTCCTTCGACGAGTTCGGCGACACCACCAACAAGCAGCTGACCGTCTACAAGGTCCAGGGCGGCGCGTTCAAGCCCGTCAAGTCCGGCACCTTCGGCAGCTGACCCCACCCCACTCCCAGCACCACCCTCACCGCGCGGGGCGCCGCACCAGGCTCCCCGCGCGGTGTCACATCCGTCGAAAGTCTCGGAGGACAATGCGGTGAACGAACTGCCGCAGCAGCTGGTCAACGGCCTGCTACTGGGATCCATGTACGGGCTGGTCGCCGTCGGCTACACGATGGTCTACGGCATCGTCCAGCTCATCAACTTCGCCCACGGCGAGATCTTCATGACCGGCGGCTTCGGAGCGCTCACGGTCTGGCTCATCCTGCCCGGCGGCACCACCATGTGGGTGGCTCTCCCCCTCATGATCATCGGAGCCGTACTCGTCGCGACGACCATAGCCGTCGGCGCCGAACGACTCGCGTACCGCCCGCTCCGCGGCGGCCCCCGCCTCGCCCCGCTCATCACGGCCATCGGCCTCTCCCTCGCCCTCCAGCAGCTCGTCTGGTCGCTGTACCCGGAGGCGAAGTCCGCCCGCACCTTCCCGCAGATCCCCGGCGGCGCGATCGAACTCGGCCCGGTCACCATCCAGACCGGCGACGTCTTCCTCCTCATCGCCGCCCCCGTCTGCATGGCCTTCCTCGCCTTCTTCGTCATGCGCACCCGCACCGGTCGCGGCATGCAGGCCACGGCGCAGGACCCGGACACCGCGAAGCTCATGGGCGTCAACACCGACCGCATCATCGTCATCGCCTTCGCCCTCGGCGCCGCGATGGCCGCCGTCGGCGCCGTCGCCTACGGCCTGAAGTACGGCGTCGTCGACTACAAGATGGGCTTCCTCCTCGGACTCAAGGCCTTCACCGCCGCGGTCCTCGGCGGCATCGGCAACATCTACGGAGCCATGATCGGCGGAGTCGTCCTCGGCATCGCCGAGACCATGGCGACGGCGTACATCAGCCACATCCCCGGTATGGAGCAGCTCGGCGGCCAGTCCTGGGCCGACGTCTGGGCCTTCGTACTCCTCATCGTCGTACTCCTCGCCCGGCCCCAGGGCCTCCTCGGCGAGCGCGTCGCGGACAGGGCGTGAGCACCATGACCACCATCTCCGAGAACCCCCAGGCGGCCGCGGCACCCGCGCCCGCCGAAGCGACCGGTCTCATCGGCTTCATCCCCGCCAAGACCGCCCGCCTCCTCGTCACGGCCGGCGGCGCCCTCACCGTCGCCAGCTGCTTCCTGGCCTGGACCTGGACCTCCAGCTTCCCCGGCGACCTCACGTACTACGGCTCCCCCGCCGGCCTCCAGATGCAGGTCCTGGTCACCGGCCTGCTCACCACCCTCCTCGCCCTCTCCACCTACGGCGTCAAGGGCACCCGCTGGCTCACCCCCGCCGGTGGCGACTCGGCCCTCAGACTCGCCGCCATCGCCAACTTCGCCATCTCCTGGTTCACCATCGGCGCCATCAGCATCACCCTCGGCGGCCCGATCAACCTGGAGCCCGGCGGCGCCGTCCTCGCCCTCGCCTCCCTGATCGCCCTCCTCGGCGCCCTCGCCCTCCCCTTCGAACGGCCGAAACTGCTGCCGACGGACCCCGAGGACACCGGCTGGGACCAGTTCAAGCACAAGGTCGGCAACGCCTGGACCACCTTCAAGGCCGCCTTCGTCACCGGCCCCGTCCGCCGAGTGCCCCCGCTGCACTCCTCCGTCGAGATCCTGATCATCACCGGCGTCCTCGCCGTGGCCCTCGGCATCTTCACCTACGGCGTCGGCACCGAGTACGACGAGCTGTTCCTCGGCTTCCTGATCACGACCGGCATCGGCTTCGCCGCGCTCAACAAGTCGGGTCTCGTCCAGCAGGCCACCCAGCTCACCGGCAAGCACCAGAACCTCACCATCGCCGGCGCCTTCACCGCCGCCGCCCTCTTCCCCTTCACCCAGACCGACGACCAGTACGCCACCCTCGGCGTCTACATCCTGATCTTCGCCACCGTCGCCCTGGGCCTGAACATCGTCGTCGGCCTCGCCGGCCTCCTCGACCTCGGCTACGTCGCCTTCCTCGGCGTCGGCGCCTACGCGGCCGCCCTCGTCTCCGGCGCCCCGACCTCCCCCTTCGGCGTACACCTCCCCTTCTGGGCCGCCGTCCTGGTCGGCGCCGCGGCATCCCTGGTCTTCGGCGTCCTCATCGGCGCCCCCACCCTGCGGCTGCGCGGCGACTACCTCGCCATCGTCACCCTCGGCTTCGGCGAGATCTTCCGCATCGCCGTGAACAACACCGACGGCACCTCCGGCCCCGACATCACCAACGGCTCCAACGGCATCGCGTCCATCCCGAACCTCAACATCTTCGGATTCGACTTCGGCGCCGAGCACGTCATCGCCGGATTCACCATCGGCCGCTTCGCCAACTACTTCTTCCTGATGCTGCTGATCATGGTGGTCGTCGTGTTGGTCTTCCGGCGCAGCGGCGACTCCCGCATCGGCCGCGCCTGGGTCGCCATCCGCGAGGACGAGACCGCCGCGCTCGCCATGGGCATCAACGGCTTCCGGGTCAAGCTCATCGCCTTCGCGCTCGGCGCCGCGCTCGCCGGCCTCGCCGGCACCGTACAGGCCCACGTCACCTACACCGTGACCCCGGAGCAGTACCTCTTCGCCGGTCCCATCCCGCCCAACTCCGCCTTCCTGCTCGCAGCCGTCGTCCTCGGCGGCATGGGCACGATGAGCGGCCCCCTGGTCGGCGCCTCGCTGCTCTTCCTCATCCCCAACAAGCTCCAGTTCATGGGCGAGTTCCAGCTCCTCGCCTTCGGCGTCGCGCTGATCCTGCTCATGCGCTTCCGCCCGGAGGGCATGATCGCCAACCGGCGCAACCAGCTGGAGTTCCACGAGAAGGACGAGACGCCCGCCACGCTCGCCAAGGCAGGTGCCTGAACCATGACCACCACCACCACGACCGCCGACGCCACCACCGCACCGGCCTCGGGCGAGACCGTTCTCGACGCACGCGGGGTCACCATGCGCTTCGGCGGCCTCACCGCCGTCCGCGACGTGAACCTGACCGTCAACAGCGGCGAGATCGTCGGCCTCATCGGCCCCAACGGCGCCGGCAAGACCACCTTCTTCAACTGCCTCACCGGCCTCTACGTCCCCACCGAGGGCGAAGTCCGCTACAAGGGCAAGGTCCTGCCGCCCACGTCGTACAAGGTCACCGACGCCGGCATCGCGCGCACCTTCCAGAACATCCGCCTCTTCCACAACATGACCGTCCTGGAGAACGTCCTCGTCGGACGCCACACCCGGATGAAGCAGGGCCTCTGGTCCGCCCTCCTGCGCCTCCCCGGCTTCAAGAAGGCCGAGGCCGAGGCGTCGCAGCGCGCGATGGAACTCCTGGAGTTCATCGGCCTCCAGGACAAGGCCCAGCACCTCGCCAAGAACCTCCCCTACGGCGAGCAGCGCAAGCTGGAGATCGCCCGCGCCCTCGCGAGCGACCCCGGCCTGATCCTCCTCGACGAGCCCACCGCCGGCATGAACCCGCAGGAGACCCGGGCCGCCGAGGAACTCATCTTCGCCATCCGGGACATGGGCGTCGCCGTCCTCGTCATCGAGCACGACATGCGCTTCATCTTCAACCTCTGCGACCGGGTCGCCGTACTCGTCCAGGGCCAGAAGCTCATCGAGGGCGACAGCCACACCGTCCAGAGCGACGAGCGGGTCATCGCCGCGTACCTGGGCGAGCCCGTCGAATCGGAAGCGACCCCGGCCCCCGCCCCGGCCGCGACCCCGGCCGCGAAGGACACCCCGGAGACCGACGAGGCCCCGGCCGACGCGCCCCCCGCCGACGGGACCCCCGAGGCCCCGGCTTCCGACGACGCCTCGGAGGACACCCCGCACCACCCTGCTTCGGGCAAGGAGAACGACGCATGACCGCACTGCTCGAAGTCGAGAACCTGCGCGTCGCCTACGGAAAGATCGAGGCCGTCAAGGGCATCTCCTTCTCCGTCGACGCCGGTGAGGTCGTCACCCTCATCGGCACCAACGGCGCCGGCAAGACCACCACCCTGCGGACCCTCTCCGGCCTCCTCAAGCCGGTCGGCGGCCAGATCAAGTTCGAGGGCAAGTCCCTCCGCAAGATCCCCGCCCACAAGATCGTCTCCCTGGGACTCGCCCACTCCCCCGAGGGACGGCACATCTTCCCCCGCATGTCGATCGAGGAGAACCTCCTCCTCGGCGCCTTCCTCCGCAAGGACGGCCCCGGCATCACCAAGGACGTCCAGCGCGCCTACGACCTCTTCCCCATCCTGGGCGAACGTCGCAAGCAGGCCGCCGGCACGCTCTCCGGCGGCGAACAGCAGATGCTCGCCATGGGCCGGGCCCTCATGTCCCAGCCCAAGCTGCTCATGCTCGACGAGCCCTCCATGGGCCTCTCCCCGATCATGATGCAGAAGATCATGGCCACCATCGCCGAACTGAAGGCCCAGGGCACCACCATCCTGCTCGTCGAGCAGAACGCCCAGGCCGCCCTCGCCCTCGCGGACCAGGGCCACGTCATGGAGATCGGCAAGATCGTGCTCTCCGGCACGGGACAGAACCTGCTCCACGACGAGTCGGTCCGCAAGGCGTACCTCGGCGAGGACTGAGCCACCGGGACCGCACCGAAGACGGAAGGCCCGCCCCCACAACGCCGTGGGGACGGGCCTTCTCCCGTACGGGGTCCGTACGTACGGAGCGGACTACTGCTCCTTGTTCTTGGCCGCCCTCTTCTCCTCGGCGTCCTCGATCACGGCCTCCGCGACCTGCTGCATCGACATGCGCCGGTCCATCGACGTCTTCTGGATCCACCGGAACGCGGCGGGCTCCGTCAGGCCGTACTGCGTCTGCAGGACCGACTTCGCCCGGTCCACCAGCTTCCGGGTCTCCAGACGCTGCGAGAGGTCGGCGACCTCCTTCTCCAGGGCCCGCAGCTCCGCGAACCGGGAGACGGCCATCTCGATGGCCGGCACCACGTCGCTCTTGCTGAACGGCTTCACCAGGTACGCCATGGCCCCGGCGTCCCGGGCCCGCTCGACCAGCTCCCGCTGCGAGAACGCGGTGAGCATGAGGACGGGGGCGATGGACTCGCCGGCGATCTTCTCGGCGGCCGAGATGCCGTCGAGGACGGGCATCTTCACGTCGAGGATCACGAGGTCCGGGCGGTGCTCACGGGCGAGCTCGACGGCCTTGGCACCGTCCCCGGCCTCGCCGACGACCGTGTAGCCCTCTTCCTCGAGCATCTCTTTGAGGTCGAGGCGGATCAGGGCCTCGTCCTCGGCGATGACGACGCGGGTCGTCAGCGGAGGGACGTGCGGCGCCTCGACGCCGTCGGCGGGCTGGGGCGACTCGGGGGCGGTCACGGGGGCTCCTCGTTGCAGGGCAGCTACTGCTACATGAGCCTACCTAGGTCCTGTATGTTTGAGGCACGGCAGGTTGCCAATGACCTTCGTTTCGAAGGACGCCCCGGTAGCCCAGCGGAAGAGGCAGTGGTCTCAAACACCATACAGCGTGGGTTCGAATCCCACCCGGGGCACTTTACCTTCGATTCCAAGGAACCCAAGGGCGCTGTTGATCTTCACTCGTCGCGGTGAACATCTCTTCGACTTGATCCATACGAGTTGCGGTTCGACCAAGCTGCCGCCATGGGGCAGCACAATCCTTCGATTCGCGAAGAAGCACTCGCACTCCTCCACCGGGGCTTGAGCAACCGGGCAGTTGCCGAACAGCTCAACGTGCCGCGAGGCACGGTCGGTTGGTGGCTCTCCGAGGACCGCCGGAAGCGCGGCGTCCGATTCGAGCGGCCCACGGACTGCCCCAGGTGCACGAACCGTGCGTTCGATACATCCGCGTACGCCTATCTCTTGGGGCTCTACCTCGGCGACGGCCACATCACGTCGAGGGCCAAGCAGCATCACCTGTCGATCTTCTGCGACACCTCGTGGCCGATGCTGATCGACGCCGCCGAGGTGGCGATGCGCGGGGTGATGCCTCTGCCGACCATTCGGCGAAGGACCAGGCAGGGGTGCACCGAGGTGAAGTCCTTCACCAAGCACTGGACGTGCATGTTCCCCCAGCACGGCCCCGGCAAGAAGCACGAGCGCGCGATCGTCCTCGGACCCTGGCAGCAGGCGATCGTCGACGCTCACCCCTGGGAGTTCGTGCGCGGGCTCGTCCACTCCGACGGGTGCCGGATCACCAACTGGACCACCCGTGTCGTGAAGGGCGAGCGCAAGCGGTACGAGTACCCCCGGTACTTCTTCACCAACGTCTCGGACGACATCCGGCGGCTCTACACCGACACGCTCGACGCGCTCGGCGTCGAGTGGACGCGCTGTGTCCGCGACGGGAGGCCCTACAACGTCTCCGTCGCCCGTAGGGCCTCCGTCGCGCTCATGGACCTTCACGTGGGGCCCAAGTACTGACTTCCCCTAGGGGGTCCAGGGCTTCAGCATGTCCTTCATCGTGTCCGTGAGGGCGAGTTGCAGCAGCGGGCCGTAGGTGACGCGGCCGACGCCGAGGCGGCGGAAGCGGGCGAGGTCGTGCTTGACGGGGTGGGCCGTGGAGTTGACGGGGACGGTGACGGCGTCGACGACCGCCGTGAGGAGGTCGTCGTCGTCCTGGATGCTGACCGGGTAGACGCTGTCGGCGCCGGCCCGCTCCATGGCGCGCAGTCGTTCGATCGCCTCGTCGAGGACGGTGGAGGGGTCCTCCGCGTGGAGGAAGAGGTCGGTGCGGCCGTTGATCCAGAGCGGGACGCCCGCGTCGTCGGCCGCCGCGCGCAGGCCGGCGATGTACTGCGCGTGTTCCTGCGTGTCGCGGACGCGCCCGCCGTCCGAGTGGACGGTGTCCTCGAGGTTGAGGCCGGCGCCGCCGATCTCGAGGAGTCCGGCGACGAGGTCGGCGGGCTTCTGTCCGTATCCGGCCTCCAGGTCGACGGAGACGGGGACGTCCACCGCCGCGATGATCGGCCGGACGGCGGTGAGCACCTCTTCGAAGGTCTGTCCTTCGTGGTCGTCGGCTCCTCGGGAGTCGGCGAGGGGGTGGCTGCCGATGGTCAGGGCGGGGAATCCGGCGTCGGCCGCCGTGCGGGCGGACCAGACGTCCCAGACGGTCGGCAGCACGAGGGGCTGGTGGTCGGCGTGGAGCTGCTTGAGGCGCCGGGCGCGCTCGGCGGTGGTGTGGAGATCCATGTCGTGGACGCTACCCCCGGAACGTCGCGGACGACGTGTTGCCGGGGTTATGTCAGCGGTTCTCCGATGTGGTGGACGCGGACCAGGTTGGTGGAGCCGGCGACGCCGGGCGGGGAGCCGGCGGTGATGACGACGATGTCACCCTTGGCGCAGCGGCCGATGCGGAGGAGTTCCTCGTCGACCTGGGCGACCATGGCGTCGGTGGAGTCGACGTGGGGGCCGAGGAAGGTTTCGACGCCCCAGGTGAGGTTGAGCTGGGAGCGGGTGGCGGGGTCGGGGGTGAAGGCGAGGAGGGGGATCGGGGAGCGGTAGCGGGAGAGGCGTTTGACGGTGTCGCCGGACTGGGTGAAGGCGACGAGGAACTTGGCGCCGAGGAAGTCGCCCATTTCGGCGGCGGCGCGGGCGACGGCGCCGCCCTGGGTGCGGGGTTTGTTGCGTTCGGTGAGTGGGGGGAGGCCCTTGGCGAGGACGTCTTCTTCGGCGGCTTCGACGATGCGGCTCATGGTGCGGACGGTTTCGACGGGGAAGCGGCCGACGCTGGTCTCGCCGGAGAGCATGACGGCGTCGGTGCCGTCGATGACGGCGTTGGCGACGTCGGAGGCCTCGGCGCGGGTGGGGCGGGAGTTGTCGATCATGGAGTCGAGCATCTGGGTGGCGACGATGACCGGTTTGGCGTTGCGCTTGGCGAGTTTGACGGCGCGCTTCTGGACGATCGGGACTTGTTCCAGGGGCATTTCGACGCCGAGGTCGCCGCGGGCGACCATGATGCCGTCGAAGGCGGCGACGATCTCGTCGATGTTGTCGACGGCCTGGGGTTTCTCGATCTTGGCGATGACGGGGAGGCGGCGGCCTTCCTCGTCCATGATGCGGTGGACGTCGTCGATGTCGCGGGCGCTGCGGACGAAGGAGAGGGCGATGACGTCGGCGCCGGTGCGCAGGGCCCAGCGGAGGTCTTCGATGTCCTTGTCGGAGAGGGCGGGGACGGAGACGGCGACGCCGGGGAGGTTGAGGCCCTTGTGGTCGGAGACCATGCCGCCTTCGACGACGCGGGTGCGGACGCGGGGGCCGTCGACGGCGGTGACTTCGAGGGTGACGCGGCCGTCGTCGACGAGGATGCGTTCGCCGGTGGTGACGTCGTCGGCGAGGCCGGGGTAGGTGGTGCCGCAGGTGTGGCGGTCGCCTTCGACGGGTTCGACGGTGATGGTGAATTCGTCGCCGCGTTCAAGGAGTACGGGGCCTTCGCGGAAGCGGCCGAGGCGGATCTTCGGGCCTTGAAGGTCGGCGAGGACGCCGACGCTGTGGCCGGTTTCGTCGGAGGCTTTGCGGACGCGCTGGTAGCGCTCCTCGTGCTCGGCGTAGGTGCCGTGGCTGAGGTTGAGGCGGGCCACGTCCATTCCGGCTTCGATCAGTGCCTTGATCTGGTCGTATGTCTCGGTGGCGGGCCCAAGGGTGCAGACGATTTTCGCTCGGCGCATGGGACGAGCCTAGGGCTTACCGGTGGGTAGCGAATCCGCCTGTCGTGACTGCCCAACAACCTTTCGGTGAAGGGTCGTTGACAAGTATTGAATATGTGCGGCGGGGTGCTCCGATGAGCGCTTTCCGTCCTCCCTGTGGGTGTCCGGCGGCGTGCGCGCGTCGAACACTTTTCCACTCCGTAACCCGTGAGGCCTGTTGCGGGCGGGTCTCCTGGGCCAGAATCTACGCGCGTTGTGCACCTGAGCGACGCCACTGAACCGAGGAGAAGCACATGCCGTTGAACCGCCGGACGTTCCTGGAGGGCTCCGTGGCCGTCGGGGCCGGGGCCGCTCTCACCGCCGGGGCCGTCGCCCCCGCCGAGGCCCACGGAACCGGGCACGGGCACCGCCCGAAGCCGGCCGAGCGGTACTCCTTCACCGTCATGGGGACGACCGACCTGCACGGGAACGTCTTCAACTGGGACTACTTCACGGACAAGGAGTTCGACGACAAGGCGCACAACGACGTCGGCCTCGCCAAGATCTCCACGCTCGTGGACCGGGTGCGCGCGGAGAAGGGGAGGCGCAACACCCTGCTCATCGACGCCGGTGACACCATCCAGGGCACCCAGCTGTCGTACTACTACGCCAAGGTGGACCCGATCACCGCGCGACGCGGTCCGGTCCATCCGATGGCGCAGGCGATGAACGCCATCGGCTACGACGCCGCCGCCCTCGGCAACCACGAGTTCAACTACGGCATCCCGGTGCTGCGGAAGTTCGAGGAGCAGTGCGACTTCCCGCTGCTCGGTGCCAACGCGCTCGACGCGAAGACCCTGCGGCCGGCGTTCGCCCCGTACAGCATGCACCGGCTGCGGACCCCGTGCGGCCGGGTCGTGAAGGTGGCCGTGCTCGGGCTGACCAACCCGGGGATCGCGATCTGGGACAAGGCGAACGTCGGCGGGCGGATGGTCTTCCCGGGCCTGGAGGAGCAGGCGGCGAAGTGGGTGCCGAAGCTGCGTTCGATGGGCGCGGACGTGGTGGTCGTCTCGGCGCACTCCGGTTCCAGCGGCACGTCCTCGTACGGTGACCAGCTGCCGTACGTGGAGAACGCGGCCGGGCTGGTGGCCGAGCAGGTGCCGGGCATCGACGCGATCCTCGTGGGGCACGCGCACAGCGAGATCCCCGAGTACCGGGTCGCGAACAAGGAGACCGGCAGGGAGGTCGTGCTCTCCGAGCCGCTGAAGTGGGGGCAGCGGCTCACCCTCTTCGACTTCGGCCTGGTGTGGGAGAAGGGCCGCTGGAGCGTCGAGAAGGTCGGTGCGCGGGTCCTGAACTCCAACACGGTGGAGGAGGACCCGAAGATCGTGCGGCTGCTCTCGGACGAGCACCGGAAGGTGGTCGCGTACGTCAACCAGGTCATCGGCAGCTCGACCTCGGCGATGACCACGGCGGACGCGCCGTGGAAGGACGAGCCGATCATCGACCTGATCAACGCGGTGCAGGCGGAGACGGTGAGGGCGGCCCTGGCGGGCGGCGCGTACGCGGGTCTGCCGGTGCTCTCGCAGGCGTCCTGCTTCTCCCGTACGGCCCGGATCCCGGCCGGTCAGGTGACGATCAAGGACGCGGCGGGTCTGTACCCGTTCGAGAACACCCTGGAGGCGCGGCTGCTGACGGGCGCGCAGCTGAAGGACTACCTGGAGTTCTCGGCGCGGTACTACGTGCGGACCCCGGCGGGCGCTCCGGTGGACACGGCGAAGCTGACGAACGCGGACGGCACGCCGGACTACAACTACGACGCGGTGTCGGGTCTGACGTACGAGATCGACATCGCGCAGCCGGCCGGGTCGCGGATCGTGAACCTGTCGTTCGAGGGGAGGCCGCTGGATCCGGCGGCGGAGTTCGTCCTCGCGGTGAACAACTACCGGGCGAGCGGCGGCGGCGCGTTCCCGCACGTGGCGAACGCGCCGCAGCTGTGGGCGAATTCGGACGAGATCCGCAACACGATCATCCAGTGGGTGCGGGCGAGGGGGACGGTCGACCCGGGGCAGTTCGCGTCGGTGGACTGGAGGCTGACCCGGGACGGCGTGCCGGTGTTCTGATCCGTACGTCAGTGCTGGACGAGGGGCGTCAGCTTCCGGCCCTGGGCCGGGATGCCGGGCGCCTCTCGTGTTTCCAGGCCGAAGCTGGTGAAGGCGGTGCGGCGGGGCAGCGGGTAGGGCTCCTTGCCGGTGATCGCGTTGAGGATGGTGGCGCTGCGCCAGGCGGCGAGGCCGAGGTCGGGGGCGCCGACGCCGTGGGTGTGGCGTTCGGCGTTCTGGACGTGGACGGCGCCGGTGACGGAGGGGTCGAGGACGAGGCGGTAGTGCTCGTCGATCCGGGGGCGGCCGGCGGAGTCGTGGCGCAGGTAGGGGTCGAGGCCGGTGAGCATGCGGTCGAGGGGGCGTTCGCGGTAGCCGGTGGCGAGGACGACGGCGTCGGTGGTGAGGCGGGTGCGGGTGGACTGCTGGAGGTGTTCCAGGTGGAGTTCGACGCGGGTGGTGGCGACGCGGCCGGCGGTGCGGACGCGGACGCCGGGGGTGAGGACGGCGTCGGGCCAGCCGCCGTGGAGGGTGCGGCGGTAGAGCTCGTCGTGGATGGCGGTGATGGTGGCGTCGTCGATGCCCTTGTGGAGTTGCCACTGGCGGGGCACGAGGCCGTCGCGCACCTGCTCGGGGAGGGCGTGGAAGTAGCGGGTGTAGTCGGGGGTGAAGTGTTCGAGGCCGAGTTTGGAGTACTCCATGGGGGCGAAGGCCTCGGTGCGGGTGAGCCAGTGGAGGCCCTCGGCTCCGGCGGGGCGGGCGCGCAGGAGGTCGAGGAAGATCTCGGCGCCGGACTGGCCGGAGCCGATGACGGTGACGTGTCCGGCGGCGAGGAGGGTCTCGCGGTGGGTGAGGTAGTCGGCGGAGTGGACGACGGGGACGCCGGGGGCGTCGGCGAGGGGGCGGAGGGGTTCGGGGACGTACGGTTCGGTGCCGACGCCGAGGACGACGTTGCGGGTGTGGGCGCGGCCGAGGGCCTCGGCCTCGCCGTCGGGGTCGAGCTGGGTGAAGTCGACCTCGAAGAGGCGCCGTTCGGGGTTCCAGCGGACGGAGTCGACCTGGTGGGCGAAGTGGAGGCCGGGGAGGCGTTCGCTGGCCCAGCGGCAGTAGGCGTCGTACTCGGCGCGGTGGATGTGGAACTTCTCGGCGAAGTAGAAGGGGAAGAGGCGCTCGCGGCTCTTGAGGTAGTTGAGGAAGGTCCAGGGGCTGGCGGGGTCGGCGAGGGTGACGAGGTCGGCGAGGAAGGGGACTTGGAGGGTGGCGCCGTCGAGGAGGAGTCCGGGGTGCCAGTGGAAGGCGGGGCGCTGTTCGTAGAAGGCGGTGGAGAGGCCGCCGGGGACGCCGTGGGCGAGGGCGGCGAGGGAGAGGTTGAAGGGGCCGATGCCGATGCCGACGAGGTCGTGGGGGCGGTCGGGGGCCGGGGTGTCCCGGGGGTGCGGGGGCCGGTCGGTGTCCTGTTCGGGGGTGCTGCCGGTCATCGGTGGGCGCTGCCTTCCACGAGGGTGATGAGCTGGTCCAGGTCGCCGGGGGTGGCGTGGGGGTTGAGCAGGGTGGCCTTGAGCCAGAGGCGGCCGTCCGCGCGGGCCCGGCCGAGGACCGCCCGGCCGCCGGTGAGGAGGGTGCGGCGGATCGCGGCGACGGTGGTGTCGTCGGCGTCGTGGGGGCGGAAGAGGACGGTGGTGAGGACGGGCCGGGCGCGCAGGTCGAGGGCGGGGGTCTTCTCGATGCGGTCGGCGAGGTCCTGGGCGAGGTCCATGCAGGTGTCGACGAGGGCGCCGAGTCCGGTGCGGCCGAGGGCGCGGAGGGTGACGGCGGCCTTGAGGACGTCGGGTCGGCGGGTGGTGCGCGGGGAGCGGCCGAGGAGGTCGGGGAGGCCGGCGTCGGTGTCGTCGTCGGCGTTGAGGTAGTCGGCGGTGTGGGCGAGGGGGGCGAGGTCGGTCGTGTCGCGGACGGCGAGGAGTCCGGCGGCGGCGGGCTGCCAGCCGAGTTTGTGGAGGTCGACGGTGACGGTGCGGGCGCGGGCGAGGCCGTCGAGGAGGGGGCGGTGGGTGCGGCTGAAGAGGAGGGGGCCGCCGTAGGCGGCGTCGACGTGGAGGTCGGCGCCGTGGGCCGCGCAGACGTCGGCGAGTGCGGGCAGGGGGTCGACGAGGCCTTCGTCGGTGGTGCCGGCGGTGGCGGCGACGAGGAGCGGGCCGGGGGTTTCGGTGAGGGCCGCGTGGAGGGCGGCGGGGTCGAGGACGCCCCGGGGGGTGGGGACGACGACGGGGGCGGGGAGGCCGAGGAGCCAGGCGGCGCGCCGGAAGGAGTGGTGGGCGTTGGCGCCGACGACGGTGCGGAGGGGGCCGTTTCCGGTGTGGCGTTCTCCGGTGTGGTGCTCGCCGGCGTGGCGTCCCTCGCTGTGGCGCTCGCCGGCGTGGCGTTCGCGGGCGAGGAGGAGGGCGAGTTGGTTGGACTCGGTGCCGCCGGTGGTGACGAGGGCGTCGGGGCGGGGGGCGTCGGGGTGGATCTCGGCGGCGAGGGCGGTGGTGACCAGGGTTTCGAGGGCGGAGGCGGCGGGGGCCTGGTCCCAGGAGTCCATGGAGGGGTTGAGCGCGGAGGCGGCCAGGTCGGCGGCGGCGGCGAGCGCGAGGGGCGGGGTGTGGAGGTGGGCGGCGCAGAGGGGGTGCGCGGGGTCGGCGGCGCCGGCGGCGAGGGCGTGGACGAGGGTGCGGAGGGCTTCGTCGGGGCCGGTTCCGGTCTCGGGGAGTACGGCTCCGAGGCGCGCGGTCCGGTGGGCCACCGCGTCCGGGCCTCCGGCCGGGAGCGGTCCGCCGCGTTCCTCGGCTCCGGCGCGCAGGGCGTCGAGGACGGTGCCCAGGAGGGGCCGCAGGGCGGCGGCGCCGGGGACGCCTCCGGCGAGGGGTGGGGGTGCGGCACGCATGGACGACAGGGTGCCGGGGGGTGCGGGGGTTTGTCCGGAGAGTGCGGGGGTGTTACCCGAACGGGGGACACGGGGTGGTGTTTCGGGGCCGGGTGGTGCGGGGATCGGGGGTCCGGTCCCCGCACCGTCTCCGGGTCAGCCTTCCCTGACCCGCAGGGCCCGGCGCAGGTCGTCGAGCTGGTCGACGAGCTTGCGGCGGAGGGCCGGGATCATGGGGGTGTCCGCCAGGTGGCGTTCGCCGAGGGCGAGGGAGTCGGCGTCGACCGCGTGGGCCGGGAAGGCGTGGCGGCCGGTGGCCTCGGCCATGGCGGGACCGCGCCGGTCGCCGAGGGCGACGGCCGCCTCGTAGAAGCGGGGCACGTAGTCCCGTACGAGGTCGGCCTGTTCGGGCTGCCAGAAGCCCTGGGCGGTGGCGGTGAAGAGGTAGTTGGAGAGGTCGTCGGAGTCGAAGAGGGCGGACCAGGCCGCTTCCTTGGCCTCGGAGGTCGGCAGGGCGGCGCGGCAGCGGGCGGCACCTTCCTGGCCGGTGGCGCTGGGGTCGCGTTCCAGTTCGGCGGCGACGGCGGTTTCGTCGGTGGCGCCGAGGACGGCGAGGCGGGCGAGGATCCGCCAGCGCAGTTCCGGGTCGAGTTCGGGGCCGCCGTGGACGGTGCCCTCGTCGAGCCAGGAGGCGATCTTGTCGGGGGTGGTGGCGCTGTCGACGAAGGCGCGGACGGCGGTGAGGCGCAGTCCGGGGGCTTCGCCGTCCTCGGTGCGGCGCAGCAGGGCGCGGGCGATCTCGCAGATGGTGGCGAGGGCGGCGGGGCGTTCGCCGGCGGGGACGTACCGGTCGGCGATCTGGTGGCGGGCGAAGGCCAGGACGCCCTGGACGAGGGCGAGTTCGGTCTCCTCGGTGAGGTGCGCGAGGGCGAATTCGAGGTATTCGGCGGGGGCGAGGTCGCCGTCGCGGACCTGGTCGCGCAGCGCGTTCCAGACGACGGCGCGGGTGAGGGGGTCGGGGACGCGGGAGAGGCCGCGCAGGGCGGACTCCTCGGAGACCTCGTCGAAGCGGAGCTTGGTGTAGGTGAGGTCCCCGTCGTTGAGGACGACGAGGGCGGGGCGGGGGCCGGTGAGTTCGGCGGGGACGTCCTGGGGGACGTCGAGTTCGCGGCGTTCGCGCAGGACGAGGTCGCCGGAGGGGTCGCGGTCGTAGAGGCCGGCGGAGATCCGGTGGGGGCGGCTGCCGTCGCGGTCGACCGTGAGGTTCCAGTGGAGGCCCTCGCCGTCGAGGCGGGGGGTGAGGGTGTCGACGCCGGTGGTGCGCAGCCACTGCTCGGCCCAGCCGTGGACGTCGCGGTCGGTGGCGGCGGCGAGGTTGTCGATGAAGTCGGCGAGGGTGGCGTTGCCGAACTTGTGCCGCTTGAAGTGGATGTTGATGCCGGCGAGGAAGTCCTCCTCGCCGAGCCAGGCGACGAGCTGGCGGAGGGCGGAGGCGCCCTTGGCGTAGGAGATGCCGTCGAAGTTGAGGAGGGCGGAGGCGGTGTCGGGGACGGCCTCGGGGTCGGGGGCGACGGGGTGGGTGGAGGGGCGCTGGTCGGCCTCGTAGCCCCAGGCCTTGCGGGTGACGCCGAAGTCGATCCAGGTGTCGGGGAAGAGGTCGGAGCAGGCCTCGTTGACGGTCTGGTAGCCCATGTACTCGGCGAAGGACTCGTTCAGCCAGATGTCGTCCCACCAGCGCAGGGTGACGAGGTCACCGAACCACATGTGGGCCATCTCGTGGGCGATGACCATGGCGCGGGTCTGGCGTTCGGTGACGGTGACGGCGGAGCGGAAGACGAACTCGTCGCGGAAGGTGACGAGGCCGGGGTTCTCCATGGCGCCGGCGTTGAACTCGGGGACGAAGGCCTGGTCGTACGAGTCGAAGGGGTAGGGCTCGTCGAACTTCTCGTGGTACCGGTCGTAGCAGGCTCTGGTGACGGCGAGGATCTCGTCGGCGTCGGCGTCGAGGTGGGGGGCGAGGGAGCGGCGGCAGTGGATGCCGAGGGGGAGCCCGGCGTGTTCGGTGCGGACCGAGTGCCAGGGGCCGGCGGCGACGCAGACGAAGTAGGTGGAGAGGAGGGGGGTGGGGGCGGCCTTCCAGGTGCCGTCGGGCTGCCGTTCGGTGATGCCGTTGGCGAGGACGGTCCAGTCGTCGGGGGCGGTGACGGCGACCTCGAAGACGGCCTTGAGGTCGGGCTGGTCGAAGGCGGCGAAGACGCGCTGGACGTCCTCCATGAAGAGCTGGGTGTAGACGTACGACTCGCCGTCGGTGGGGTCCGTGAAGCGGTGCATGCCCTCGCCCGTGCGGGAGTAGCGCATGGTGGTGGCGACGCGCAGCTCGTGCTCGCCCTCGGTGAGGCTCAGCGGGAGCCGGTTGCCGTCGAGGGCGGCGGGGTCGAGGGGCTCTCCGTCGAGGGTGGCGGAGTGCAGGGTGACGGGCTTGAGCTCGACGAAGGTGTCCCCGGCGGCGCGGGCGGTGAATCGGACGGTGCTGGTGGACTCGAAGGTCTCGGCGCCGGTGGTGAGGTCGATGTCCACGAGGTAGTGGTGGACGTCGAGGAGCTGGGCACGGGTCTGCGCTTCGTCGCGCGTCAGTACGGACATGGGCCCTATGCTGCCCGATGCCCGGGGCGGCTGGCAGGGGTGAGGGGGAGAACCTTGCGGGCGGGGGTCCGGGGCTCGGTTCGGGTGGTCGCGGGGCGTCGAGGCGGTACGGGGGTCGCGGGGGCGGTCGCGGGGCGTCGAGGCGGTACGGGGAGTGGTGCGGGCGCGGTTCCGGAGCCGTTCAAGTGGTTCGAGGGGGCCGTTCAAGTGGTTCGGGGAGCCGTTCAGGCGGTTCCGGAGCCGTTCAGGCGGGCGAAGGCGGCGGTGATGCGGGGGCGGTCGTAGCCGGCCGGGCCCGCAGCGCCGTCGGAGAGCAGGGCGTGGAGGAGGAGGCGGGCCTTGGCCGGGTCGAGCGGTCCGGCCGGGATCAGTCCGCGGCGCAGCAGGTCGTGTTCGGAGCCGGGGCCGCGGTAGGTGTGCGAGAGGGTGGCTCCGCCGCCGGTGCGGGAGGCGAGGACGACCGGGATCCGCGCGGCGGTCGCCGCGAGGGGCCCGACGAGCGGAGCGGGGACGTGCCCGGCGCCGAAGGCGGCGACGACGAGGCCCTGGAAGCGGCCGTCGACGGCTTCGAGGAGTTCTCCGCGGTCGCCCAGGGAGAGGGTCACCAGGGCCACCCGGAGGTCGGGGTCGAACGCCAGGGGGCGGGGCGTGGCGGGGGTGGCGGGGCGGAGCAGGATCCTGGGTTCGCCCTCGACGACGGCGCCGAGGGGCCCCGCGCCGGGCGAGGCGAAGGTGGCGACCGAGGTGGTGTGGGTCTTGCGGGCGTGACGGGCGGCGTGGATCTCGTCGGCGAGGACGACGAGGACGCCGAGGTTCCGGCAGGCGGGGGCGGCGGCGACGGCGAGCGCGGCGGCGAGGTTGGCGGGGCCGTCGGCGCCCGGCAGGTCGGGGCGGCGCATGGCGCCGGTGACGGCGATCGGCCGCTCGGTGGTGCAGAGCAGGTCGAGGAGGAAGGCGGTCTCCTCCAGGGTGTCGGTGCCCTGCACGACGACGGCGCCGGAGCCGGCGGCGACGGTGGCGCGGACCTCCGTGGCGAGGGCGGCGAGGTCGGCGTGGGTGAGGGAGGAGCTGGGGACGCGGCGGAAGTCGCGGAGGACGACGTCGACGCCCTCGGGCGCCCCGAGCCCGGCGAGCACCTCGCGGCCGGTCATGCGGGCCGCGTCTCCGCCCCGGGCGGAGACGGTCCCGCCGAGGGTGAAGACGGTGACGCGGGGCATCAGGGGGCTCCGTGCGGGGCGGGCGGCGCGGCCCCGCCGCCGGTGTTCCCGCGCACCGGCGCGGGACCAGGGGCGGCGGGTGTCACCGGGTGCCGTCCGCGATCGTCTCGTGGTGGCGGATGACCTCGGCGATGATGAAGTTGAGGAGCTTCTCGGCGAAGGCCGGGTCCAGTTTCGCGTTCTCGGCGAGCTGCCGGAGGCGGGTGATCTGGCGGGCCTCGCGGGCGGGGTCGGCGGGCGGCAGCTGGTGCTCGGCCTTGAGGACGCCGACCTGCTGGGTGCACTTGAAGCGCTCGGCGAGCATGTGGACGACGGCCGCGTCGATGTTGTCGATGCTGTCGCGCAGCCGGGTCAGTTCGGCGCGTACGGCCTCGTCGGCTGCCGGGGAGGAGGCCGGTGCGGGGGCCTGTGCGGAGGCCGGTGCCGGGGTCGGCGCGGAGGTCGGGGTGGAGTCGCTCATGATCTGCGAGCTTAGACGGATCGCGGGAGGATCGTCGGCGGGTGTTCGGGATCCGGGACGCGGTCGCTCCAGCCGCCGGGCACGGACCGGCCCTGCTGCTCGCGGAAGCGGACGGGCGCGGTGCCGACCCGGCGGGTGAAGAGCCGGGAGAAGTAGGCGGGGTCGTCGTAGCCGACGCGGCGGGCGACGGCGGAGACGGGCAGTTCGGTGGCGGCGAGGAGTTCCTTGGCACGGCCGAGGCGGACGGTGAGCAGGTAGTCCTTGGGGCTGCAGCCGGCGGCGCGGCGGACGGCGGTGCGCAGTTCGGCGGGGGTCATGCCGTGGCGGGCGGCGTGTTCGGCGACGGAGAGCGGCTGGAAGGCGTCGCGGGCGAGGGCGGTGAGGACGGGGTCGCCGTCGGCGTTGGTGTCGGCGCGGGCGCGGCGCAGGGCGACGAGGAGTTCGTGGACGGCGGCACCGGTCTCCACCTCCAGGAGGGGGTTGCCCGGACGGGCGGCGCGGGCGATGCGGGCGATGGCGGCGCGGGCGGGGGCGGCGTCGGAGAGGGGGACGACGGGCCGGTCGGGTTCGATGCAGCCGAGTTCGGTGTACGTGGCGGCGGCGGGTCCGGAGAAGTCGACGAAGGCCTCGTCCCAGCCGGTGCCGGGGTCGGCGCCGTAGTGGTGGGGGACGCCGGGGGTGAGCCAGATCAGGGCGGGGGCGGTGACGGCGGTGCGCCGTCCGTCGGCGCCCCGGTACCAGCCGCCGCCGGCGGAGACGACGACGGCCACGTGGTGGTCGAGGGTGCGGGGTCCGACGGTGGGCAGGGTGCCGTGCTGGAGCCCGACGCCGAGGCAGACGAGGCCGAGGCGGTGGTGGACGGGGCCGGGCGTGAAGTAGCGCATCCAGGTGTGGTACATGCGGTGGCGCCCCTTCCCCGGGGCCCCGGCCGGGCGGGCCCCAACGTCCAAACTGCGACGATCTTTGTCCATGGACGGGTTCGCCGCCAGGGGGTGAGGTGGTGTCCATGAGCACGTTCGCTGTGGGTGACGAGGACTTCCTGCTCGACGGGCGGCCGGTGCGGCTGCTGTCGGGGGCGCTGCACTACTTCCGGGTGCACGAGGGCCACTGGGAGCACCGGCTGGGGATGCTGCGGGCGATGGGACTCGACTGCGTCGAGACGTACGTCCCGTGGAACCTGTACGAGCCGGAGCCCGGCCGGTACGGGGACGTGGCGGCGCTCGGCCGGTTCCTGGACGCGGTGGGGCGGGCGGGGATGCGGGCGATCGTGCGCCCCGGTCCGTACGTCTGCGCCGAGTGGGAGAACGGCGGGCTTCCGCACTGGCTGACCGGGCCGCTCGGGCGGCGGGTGCGGACCCGGGACCCGGAGTTCCTGGCGCCGGTGGGGTCCTGGTTCCGGCGGCTGCTGCCGCAGGTGGTGGAGCGGCAGGTGGACCGGGGCGGGCCGGTGGTCCTGGTGCAGGTGGAGAACGAGTACGGGAGTTACGGCAGCGATCCGGTGTACCTGGAGTGGCTGGCGGAGCTGCTGCGGGAGTGCGGGGTGGTCGTGCCGCTGTTCACCTCGGACGGCCCGGAGGACCACATGCTGACGGGTGGGTCGGTGCCGGGGGTGCTCGCGACGGCGAACTTCGGCTCGGGGGCGCGGGAGGGCTTCGCGGCGCTGCGGCGGCACCGGCCGTCGGGGCCGCTGATGTGCATGGAGTTCTGGTGCGGCTGGTTCGACCACTGGGGCACGGAGCACGCGGTGCGGGACGCGGCGGACGCGGCGGGGGCGCTGCGGGAGATCCTGGAGTGCGGGGCCTCGGTCAACGTGTACATGGCGCACGGGGGGACGAACTTCGGCGGCTGGGCGGGGGCGAACCGGGACGGGGAGCTGCACGACGGGCCGCTGCGGGCGACGGTGACCTCGTACGACTACGACGCGCCGGTGGACGAGGCGGGGCGGCCGACGGAGAAGTTCTGGCGCTTCCGCGAGGTGCTCGCGGAGTACGCGCAGGGGCCGCTGCCGGAGGTGCCGGAGGCCCCGCCCCGGCTCGCGGCGCCGGTGCGGGGCGGTTTCGCCGGGTGGGCGTCGCTGGACGCGGTCCTGGAGGTCCTCGGCGACGAGGAGGTGGTGGCGGCGGTGCCGCCGGTCTTCGAGGAGCTGGGGGTGGACCGGGGCCTGGTCCGCTACCGGGTGGCGGTGCCGGGTCCCCGGCGGCCGTACCCGCTGGGGGTGACGGGGCTGCGGGACCGGGCCGTGGTGTACGTGGACGGGGCCCTCGCGGGGGTCCTGGACACGGGCGGCGGGGAGGACGTGGCGCTCGCGGAGCCGGTGGCGGGCCCGGCGGTGGTGGACCTGTGGGTGGAGTCCCTGGGGCGGGTCAACTACGGGCCGCGGCTCGCGGAGCCGAAGGGGATCACCGGGGGCGTGCGGCACGAGCGGCAGTACCTGCACGGGGTGCGGGCGCGGGGGCTGCGGCTCGACGCGTTCGAGGCGGCGGCGGTCGGGAAGGTGCCGTTCGCGTCGGGCGCGGACCACGGCGGCGGCCCGGGGCTCCACCGGGCGGTCCTCGACGTGGCGGGCGCGGGGGACGCGGTGCTGCGGCTGCCGGGGGCGACCCGGGGCTTCGTCTGGGTGAACGGCTTCTGCCTGGGCCGGTACTGGTCGGCCGGTCCGCAGGAGGCGCTGTTCGTGCCGGGCCCGGTGCTGCGGGAGGGGGCGAACGAGGTGTGGGTGTTGGAGCTGGAGGGGGACGCGGGGGCCAAGGTGGTGCTCGACGTCCTGTGACTGCACATTAAATAAGAGGAGCGAGCGGGCCGTGCACACCGGGCCGGCCCACACCGGCCCGGTGTACGGGAGGGGTGCTCCGGGGCCGAGGCCGCCCCGGAGCACCCGTTCACGGGCTGCCGCTACAGCGTGGCGGCGGCGGACTTGATGGCGGCGGCGAAGGTCGAGACCTCCGTGTAGACGCCGGGGTAGCCGGCCCGGGCGCAGCCCTCGCCCCAGCTCACGATGCCGACCTGGACCCAGGCCCCGGCGTTGTCCTTGCGGAACATCGGGCCGCCGGAGTCGCCCTGGCAGGTGTCGGTGCCGCCCTGGGAGTAGCCGGCGCAGATCTCCTCGCTGGGGACGAGGTCGCTGCCGTAGGCGGACTGGCAGGAGGCGTCGGAGACGAACGGGACGTTCGCCTTGAGCAGGTAGCGCTGCTGCGCCCCGCCCTCACGGGCGGCGCCCCAGCCGGCCACCGTGAAGGTGCCGCTGTTGTAGGCGGTGGTCTCGGCGAGCTTCAGGTTGGGCAGGGAGGTGATGGGGCTGGCGAGCTTGATGAGGGCCCAGTCCTTGCCCTTGCCGTTGTAGCCGGGGGCCTGGAGGACCTTGGTCGACCGGACCTTGATGGCGCTGCTGCTCTGGAGGTCCACGACTCCGGCGGTGGCGGTGATGCTGGTGTTGTTGCCGGAGCCGCTCACACAGTGGGCGGCGGTGAGGACGACCTGCGGGCTGATCAGCGAGCCGCCGCAGCCCATGGAGAGCCGCACCATCCAGGGGAACTCGCCCTGGGCGGCGCGGGTGCCGCCGACGACGGGGGCCGGGGCGGCGGAGGCGGTGGTGGTGGGCTGGAGGCTGACGGCCGCGAGGACGACGGCGCCGGCCGCGGCCAGCTTCTGGAGCGCGCGGACCATTCTGTTCTTCGTCACGTGTCTGCCTTCTCTCGTGGGGGGTCGACCTCGACGGTTCATGACATGCGCCCGTCAAGGTGTGGTCCGCATTATGAACAGCGCTCAACCGCCGTCACAAGGAAGCCTTTTCGGCCAGCTGCGATGTGAGGGACCGTACAGTGAAGGAGAGGGGGGATCCGGCATGCCGCACCGTCACGAGGCCGACCGTGTCGTCCACGGCTTTCCGCACCGGTCCGCGGTCGGGGCCTCGCTCACCGCGCTCCACCGCCGCCTCTCCCCCGACGGCGTGCGCCGTTATCCGGCCAGCGTGACCGCCGCCGACGTGGCCCTCGGCGACGGCGAGGACCTGCACCGGGGCACCCGGCGGGTGGCCCGCGCCCTCGTCCGGCACCTGGGGCTGCCCGACGCGCGGGTGACGGTGGACTTCCGGCCGATGGAGTACGCCGGCACCGTCGAACTCGCTCCCGGACCGGAGTACTCCGTGGAGGTGCACGAGCGGTTCCGGACCCGCCGCGGGGACATCGGCGCGGTCCTCGCCCACGAGATCACCCACGTGCTCCTGCACCGCCTCGGCCTGCGCTTCCCGCGCACCGCCGAGAACGAGATCCTCACCGACGTGACCGCCGCCTATCTGGGCGCCGGCTGGCTGCTGCTCGACGCGTACCGCGAGGACGGCGTCGAGCGCCAGCGGCTCGGCTACCTGACCCCGGAGGAGTTCGGCTACGTCCTCGCCAAGCGGGCCGAGGTGTTCGGCGAGGACCCGTCGCCGTGGTTCACGAGCCCGGTGGCGTACGAGGCGTGGGTACGGGGCCGGGCGGAGGCCCGCCGGGAGCGGACGGCGCCGCCGCTCGCCGGGGCGGGCCCGGTCGAGCGCCGCCGGTACGCCTGGGAGCGGCGCCGGGGCCGGGCCGGCGAGGGCGCCCCGTACGCCTTCGACGGCGGGGCCCCCGCGACCGGTGTCTCCTTCCCCTGCCCGGTCTGCCGCCAGCGGCTCCGGATCCCGGCGGGGCGGACGCTGCGGGCCCGGTGCGGGGTGTGCGGCACGGTCCTGGAGTGCGCGGCCTGACCCTCCTCCGCCCGTGTCCGACCGCAATCGATTTGCGCCATGTGCCGACGGCGGGTCAGGGTCGGTGCATGAGCACGTTGTTCGAGGCGATCCTGGACGGCGACGAGGACGGGGCCGTACGGGCCCTGCGGGAAGGGGCCGACCCCGAGGGGCGGGAGGACGGCGAGACCGCCCTGTACCGGGCGGCCGTCGGCGGCGAGGCCGGAATCGTGCGGGTGCTGCTCGCCGCCGGGGCTGATCCGGGCCGGGGCAGCGGCGAGGAGGACGGCGACCTGCCGCTGTGCGGGGCGGCCTGCGGCGGGCACACCGGGACGGTACGGGCGCTGCTGGCGGCGGGCGCGGCGGCGGACCAGGAGGAGGGGTACGGCTTCACCGCCCTGGCCTGGGCCCTGCAGCTCGGGTACGCCGACGTCGCGCGGCTCCTCCTGGAGCACGGCGCCGACCCCGACCGGCGCGGCCCCGACGGGCTCGTCCCGCTCCTCGCCGCCGCCCGGCGCGGCTCCACCGGCTGCGTGCGGGCGCTCCTGGACCACGGGGCGGGCGGCCGGGAGGCCGCGCTGCGGGAGGCGCGGCGGTGGATCGGCGCCGACATCGCGGCCGAGCTGCGGCGCGGGCTCGTCGCCGGGAACGAGGGCGGGCAGACGTACGAGGCGGTGGTCCGCCGGGTCCGGGAGGACGGCGGGATCACGGTCGTCGTGGAGCTGCTGCGGGAGGACGGCGCCCCCGGACGCGGCAACGACCGGCAGACCGGGCACGCGGCGATCGCCACGCTCCTGGAGGCCTCGCTCGGCCTGCGCACCCCCGTCGAGGAGCTGGCGGCGCGGGCGCTGCGGTGCGGCGACCCCGGACTCGACGACTGGACGACGGTCGTGGCCGAACTCGCGGGCCGGGCCGACGAGGAGACCTTCGTGGCGGCGGCCGGCTGGTGCGCCTACCGGGACCCGCTGCGGCGGGCGCTCGGCGCTCGGGTCCTGGGCGCCCTGCCGGACTTCGCGCAGAGCGCCGTGCCGGTCCTGCGGCGGCTCGCGGCGGAGCCGTCGACCGTCGCGGGCCCGGCGCGGGAGCCGGTCCTGTCGGTGGTCACGGCGCTCGGGGAGTGCGCGGACCCGGCGGCCGTGCCCGAACTGCTCGCGGCCGCCGGGCATCCCGACGCGGTGGTGCGGAGGGCGGTCGCGGGCGCCCTGGCCGGAATCGTCCCGGCCGGGCACGTCGAGGCCCTCGGGGTGCTGCTCGCGCTGAGCCGGGACGGCGACGCCCGGGTGCGGGACTGGGCGACGCTCGCGCTCGCCGAACTGCCCGACGACACCCCGCTCGTACGGGAGGGTCTCGCCGAGCGGCTCGACGACGCGGACCCGGAGACGGCGGCGGAGGCGGCGCGCGGGCTGGCGATCCGCCAGGACCCGCGCGCCGTCGACGCGCTCGCGTCGGTCCTCGCGGACGGCGAGGCGGACGGCGCGGCGCGCGAGACGGCGCTCGCCGCCCTCGAACACGTCCGGGACCCCCGGGTCAGGACCCGTCTGGAGTGGACGGCCCCGCGCCGGAGCTGAGCGCGGGCACCCGGCTACGGGGCGGGCGCGGGCCGCGGGGCCGGGGCCGGCCTCGCGGGGAGCCGGCCGGTGCGGCGGGCCCACGCCTCGAACGCCACGGTCGCGAAGGGCGGTACGGCGGCGAGCAGGGCGAGGAGCGTCGTCCGGCCCGGCCCCCACTTCAGCCGGACCGCCACCAGGACCGTCAGGAGCCCGTGGACGACGAAGGCGGCTCCGTGGAGCGCTCATGACGAGCGCGTGGTCCGTGCCCACGTCGAAGAGCGGCACGGTCGTGACCGAGGAGGTACGGAAACGCACGACCGGGCCGCGCCCCTCGCGGGATCACGCGGCCCGGTCTCCTCGTCCCGTACGGGATCAGGCGTCGGCGGCTCCCGGGCGGGAACCGCGCGAGCGGCCCGTGCCCGCCGTCCGGCGCCCGCCGCGGCCGGACCCGGCGGAGGTGGAGGCGGCGGCGCGACCGCTGCCCGCGCCCCGGCCCGTGCCGGAACCACGGCCCCCGGCCGTACCGGAAGCGCGGCCCCCGCCCGTACCGGAGCCGCGGCCTCCGCCCGTGCCCGTGCCCGTGGTGGCGCCGGTGTTCCCGGCGGCGGCCGGACGGCGACGGCGGCGACCGCCGCCGTTCCCGGCACCGGTGCCGGACCCGGCGGGCTTGCGGGGCGGGGTGGGCTGCGGGGTCTCGATGACGATCGGGACGCCCGAGGGCTCCCGGGCGCCGGTGAGCTCGGCCAGTTCCTCGTCGCTGGACTTGATCTGCGCCGTGCGGGGGCTGATGCCCGCGTTGGACATCAGCCGGCCCATGTCGCGCTTCTGGTCGGGCAGGACCAGGGTGAAGACGCTGCCGGACTCGCCGGCGCGGGCGGTGCGGCCGCCGCGGTGGAGGTAGTCCTTGTGGTCCATCGGCGGGTCGACGTTCACGACCATGTCGAGGTCGTCGACGTGGATGCCGCGGGCCGCCACGTTGGTCGCGACGAGCGTGGTGACCTGGCCGTTCTTGAACTGGTCCAGGGTGCGGTTGCGCTGCGGCTGCGAACGCCCGCCGTGCAGGCCGGAGGCCCGTACGCCGTTGGCGAGGAGCCGCTTGACCAGCCGGTCCACGGACCGCTTGGTGTCGAGGAAGAGGATCGTGCGCCCGTCGCGGGCCGCGATCCGCAGGGTGACGGCCTTCTTGTCGGTCTCGTCGGCCACGTACAGGACGTGGTGCTCCATGGTGGTGACCGCACCGGCCGACGGGTCGACGGAGTGCACGACCGGGTCGTCGAGGAACATCTTGACCAGGCGGTCGATGTTCCGGTCGAGGGTGGCCGAGAACAGCAGGCGCTGGCCGCCCGGCTCGACCTGCTTCAGGAGCTTGGTGACCTGCGGCAGGAAGCCCATGTCGGCCATCTGGTCGGCCTCGTCGAGGACGGTGACGGCGACCTGGTCGAGCCGGCAGTCGCCGCGGTCGATGAGGTCGGCGAGGCGGCCGGGGGTGGCGATGAGCACCTCGGCGCCGCGGCGCAGCGCGGACGACTGCCGGGTGATCGACATGCCGCCGACGACGGTGGTGATCCGCAGCCGCAGGGCACCGGCGTACGGGGTGAGGGCGTCGGTGACCTGCTGGGCGAGCTCGCGCGTGGGCACCAGGACGAGGGCGAGGGGCGCGGTCGGCTCGGCGCGGCGGCCCGCGGTGCGGGCGAGCAGGGCGAGGCCGAAGGCGAGGGTCTTGCCGGAGCCGGTGCGTCCCCGGCCGAGCACGTCGCGGCCCGCGAGCGAGTTCGGCAGGGTCGCGGCCTGGATCGGGAACGGCTCCGTGACGCCCTGCTCGCCGAGGGTCCGCAGCAGGCCCTCGGGCATGCCGAGGTCGGCGAAGGAGGCCACCGGGGGCAGCGCGGGCGTCACCGACACCGGCGGCGTGAACTCGCTCGGCGGCGGGGGCGCGGTGGGGCGGCGGCCACCGCGGGAGGCCTTCGGCTGGGACGTGGACTTCGCCTGCGCGGTGCGGGGGCCGCGCTTGTGGGGGCGCTCGGAGCGGGTCATTCGTGCCTTTCTGGCCGGTGCGCCGCCGAGCCCTTCTGGCCGGTGCGCGGCGCAGCCGGGGCCCGCACCTGCGCGATGCGGGCCCCGGCTGCTCTGTCCGGAACACGTGGTACGGCTCCGGTCGTCTCTCTACCGGAACAATAGTGCGCCCCGGGACCTTCCCGCCCCGCCCGCCCGATGCCCGGACGGATCGGCCCAGCCCAGCGGTCCCCGACGTGGTTCACCTCACACGTCCTGGGCGCCCCGGCCCCGGCGGCTTACCGCTCCGGGGCTCCGGGGCCGGCGGCCCGCACTCGGGGATCAGACCGCGGTGGTCTCGCGCTCCGCCCGGCTGCGCTCGACGCAGAACTCGTTCCCCTCGGGGTCTCCCAGGGTGACCCAGCCGGTGCCGTCCGGGTTGCGGCGGTCGTCGAGGAGGGTCGCCCCGAGGCCGACGAGCCGCTCGACCTCCTCGTCACGGGTGCGGTCCTGCGGCTGGAGGTCGAGGTGGACCCGGTTCTTCGCGACCTTCGGCTCGGGCACCTGGATGAAGAGGAGCGAGGCCCCGGACGACTCGACGAGCGCCTCCTCGTCCCCCGGCACGTCGTCGTCGGAGACCTTCGAGCCGAGGACCTGCGCCCAGAAGGACGCGAGGGCGTAGGCGTCGGCGCAGTCGATGGTCACGTGGCGTACGAGAGAGGTCATGGCGCCATGATCCCCGCCGGGGCCGGGGCGGGGCCACCACTTTGCGGTTCTCCCACCCCCGGATGATGCCCCGTTCCCGGGCGGCGGCGAGCCACACCGGGAACCCGGAGAGGAGCCGGTCGTACAGTTCGGCGTCCAGGATCCGGTCGGGGTCCTGTCCCGCGTGGAAGAACCCCGCGTTGTCGACAGGCCGTTTTCCCGGGACGTCCAGCTCGTCCAGTCTGCGCAGGAAGTCGAACTGCCGACTGTCGGGGTCGCCGAAGCCGATGAACTGCCAGAAGATCGGCAGCCGGGCCGCCTTGCACACGTACCGCTCGGCCGCCGGCTTGCTGGTCGGCCCGCCGTCGGTCTGGAAGACGACGAGCGCGGGATCGGTCGCCCCCCTGTCCAGGTAGTGGTCGACGACCGCGTCCATGGCCAGGTGGTAGTTCGTCCTCCCCATGTGCCCGAGCCCGGCGGCGATCCGGTGGATCCGTCCCTTGTGGTCGTCGAGCCGTATCTCGCTCTCCGCGTCGACATCGGTGGAGAAGAACACCACCGGCACCCGCCCGTCGTCGTCCAGGTGCGCGGAGAGCCCGAGGACCCGGTCGGCGAGCGCCTGCACGGCCCCGCTCCTGTAGTACGGCCGCATCGACCCCGAGTGATCGACGACCAGGTGGACGGCGGCCCGCTGCCCGTCGATCCCGTGCCGCCGCAGCGACTCCCCCGCCGACTTGTAGAGACTCACGAGCGCGGGCGCGGTCTCCTCGACCTTCCGCAGGCTCGGTGCCATGGGCGTTCCCCCTCGTACGTGGCCGCGTCCGACGTGCCGTCGAGCGTACGACAGCCTTCGCGTGACGTTCCGTCGGTACGGCTCCGCTCCCGGTGGACCTCTGGAATCATGGGCGCCCAGGTGTGCGGGGCGGGGAGCGGGGGCGAGGGTGGGCTCGATGACGGACTCGGACGGAGAGCCGGTCGCCGGCAGACGGCGGGCGCTGCTCGTCGGCGTGGGCCGGACCGCCTTCCTGGAGCGCGACCCCGGTCTCGCCGCGCGCTTCCCCCGGCTCGGGTTCGTCGACCGGGACGTCGAGACGGTGGGCGCCGCCCTCGCCGAGTCCGGCTACGCGGTCGAGTCGCTGCACCCCCGTCATTCCCTGTCGGAGCGGCAGGACACGAGCGTGGGGTCGATCGTGAGCGCGGTGGAGGAGTTCTTCCTCTCCTGCGGGGCCGGGGACACGGCCTTCCTCTACTTCTCCGGCCACGGCATGTCCGTCGGTGAGCGCGAGTACCTGGTCGCCTCGGACGCGCGGCCCCGTGCCGACGGCTCCCTGATCGCCCAGACCGTCCTCGAAACCGCGCCCGAAGTCCTGCTGGGCCGGATACCCGAGGGCGTCGAGGTCGTCGTCTGCCTGGACACCTGCCGCACCGACCAGCCGCCCTCCGCCGCGATCCCGCACGAGACGCCCCTGGTGGACTCCGCCTACCGCGACGTGGCCTGGCTGCTGGCCTGCGGGCGCGGACAGGCCGCCTACGCGGATCCGGAGAAGGGAAGCCACTTCGGCATCGCCCTCTCCGAGGCGCTGTCCCGCAACAGTCCCCCGAAGACGTTCAAGGAGGTCCACGCCTTCGTCCGCGGCCGGGTCGAGCGGCTCACCGCCAGGCTCGCGGAACCTCCGCCGACGGTCGGGTCCCGTTGTCCGGAAGGACTCGCCGAGCGCCTGGTCGTCTGCCGGGGTTCCCAGGAGACCCAGCGCTGGACCGAGGCCGTCACCGGCTCCGCGCTCTGGCGGCACACCTCGCACGGACCCGACGTCCACGAGCGGGTGAAGGACCGGCTCGCCGATCTGGCCCGTGAGGTCGCGAAGAGCCGCCTGGGCACGGACTCGGCCCTCGCCACGCCCTGGAGCGACCCCGAGTACCCGATCCGGTTCGTGGAGCGGCTCGACCACCTCGTGGAGGCCGCCGCCCTCACCGGCCGGGAGCTCCTCTCCCCCGCCGAGACGGCGGCGCTGCTCGCGGCGCCCCTGCTGCACGAGGGGGTCGTCGCCGTCGCCCTCAGCGAGCTGGCGGCACTGCGGCCCGACCGGATCGACCGGCGCGAGGACGGCCGGGGGCGGGACGCCGTCACCTCGCACGACCGGCTGGTGTGCGACGCCGCGCGGGACGTGGCGCGGGCGCACTCGCAGGTCGGCCTCGCGGCGGAGACGCTGCGGCAGCGCCACCTCCCGGAGCGGGCAGCGGCGGCCGACCACTGGCTGCGGCACCGGTTCATCGCCGACTGGGACCGGCTGTGGGACCGCACCGGCGACTACCCGGCGGTCGACCACCTGCTCGACATGGTGGTGACCGCCGTCGCCGCCGGAGCCCCCGGCGAGCCCACTCCACAGAATCGCACCCTGATCGACCGCCAGGTCCGGCAGGTCCTCGCCCACGTCACGGTCGCCCCCGGCAGCAGTCCCCGCATCAACGACAGCGGCGAACTCCGCTGGAGCACGCACCCCGCCGTGCCCGGCAACACGTGGCGCGGCCCCGACCTCGCGTACCTGGTCTGGCTCGCCGCCCTTCTGGCTGCCGATCCCCGGCGTATGTCGAGCGTTCTCGTCGACCATCTGGGCGCCCACAAACGGTTGGTGCCCTCGGACGTGGTCGTGGCCCTCGCCGAGTACCGCCTCCAGTCCCCCGACGCGCACGCGCGGACGCAGGCGGGTGGCACGTACGACCTCGCCATCGACTTCCTCTGTCCCCATCCCGCGCTGCACGCGGCCGTGGAGGAACTGGCCGCGACCGCCGACGCGTCGGTCCGGGCGCTCCACAAGAAGTGGAAGGAGACGCGTACGGACGCGCCGTACCTGCTGCGCGGCATCCCGCGGAAAGTGACCACCGAGTTCCTGGAGCCGCTGGACCACCAGTACACCAAGCCGCTGGAGCGCTTCCGGCTCGCCGAGGACGAGATCCGCCCCCTGCTCATGGGCACCCAGCTGTACGGCGACAAGATGCTCGCCGTCCGGGAGCTCTACCAGAACGCCCTGGACGCCTGCCGGCACCGGCAACTGCGCGTCGACTACGGCCGGCGGCTCGGCAAGTGCGGGACAGCCGGGAAGGAACCCTGGATCGAGTTCGTCCAGGGGTACGACGAGGAGGACCGTCCCTACATCGAGTGCCGCGACACGGGCACCGGCATGAGCCGCAAGAAGCTCACCTCGATGTTCGCCCGGGCCGGCAAGCGGTACGAGCAGGACCCGGACTTCGTGCAGGAGCGCCGCAACTGGCGACGCGCGGGGATCGATCCGACTCCCTTCAACAGCCGCTTCGGCATCGGGGTGTTCAGCTACTTCATGCTGGCGGAGGAAGTGGTGGTCACCACCGCCACCACCGACCTGCACGGCAACCCGTCCCGTACGGAAGCACCCCTCCGGGCCACCATCCAGTCCGGCTCCGGCCTCCTGGAGATCGTCGAGACCTCCGACGCCCCGGAGCGCGGCGGCACCACCGTCCGTCTCTACCTGAGCGCGGACGGCGAGACCCCGCCGTCCCTGGTGGAGACGCTGCGGAAGCTGCTGTGGGTGAGCGACCACCGGGTGACGGCGGTGGAACTGGACCGCGGGGGGAACCCGGCCCGCTCGGCAAAGTGGACGCCGGGCCAGCTCCAGGCGTCGGAGGTCTGGCCGACCGCACCGGCCGGGGCGGGGACGGACGCCTGGCTCGTCCAGGGCAAGGGACAGCTGCTCTTGGACGGCGTCGTCGTCAAGAACGCACCCGAGGTCGACGGCTACGTCTTCAACCTGCGGGAGCGGGACCAGCCGGTGCCCACCGTGGACCGGAACGGGCTGATCGGCTGGGACGAGAAGGGGGTGATGCAGCGTCTTCTCCTTGGGGTCCCCGAGGCCGCCGGTGCATTCGAGGAAGTGTCACTGCGCTGGCTGTGGGATCTCGCCGATCGCGAACCGAAACTGGCGGTCGCGGTGTTCGACTCGCTCGGCGACGACGTGACGGGGACCCTCCAGGTGTCGTACACCGAGCACAGCCTGGTCTCCTCCACCTTGCCCGCGCGCGAAGTGGGGTGTCTGCCCTCTGACCGGCGTCTCATCCTGCGGAACCACCTGGGACCCCCCTTCGTTCGCGCGCGGAGGGACGAAGGGATCTTGTTCCAACGGTGGCGAGGCTCTCTCCTGGGCGTGTTCAAGGACGTACGCGAACCGTTCTTGCCTCCTGGGTACCCTTCGCCCGTGGGCCTGGACGCGCTGCTCTTCGAGAGGGGTGTCCCCGACGACTCCTGGACTGCGGCCCTGAGGGCGGCAGCGCTCACGGAGCAGTCCCTCGCGGCAGCCGTAAGGGCTCAACGGCGCTTCTCCGTCACCGGGGTGCGAGTGCCCGAGGCCCTGGACGTCCGCGCACTCAGAGACGTGGTCCCGACAGCGATCATGGCCGATCTCCATACCGCCTACTCCGACACTCGCCGTTTCCACGACGGAGGGAGGAACCCGGCACCGGCACGCCTTGCCCCACTTCTTCCCGTCGCAGCGGCCCATGGCATCACCCTGGCCGAGGTGCTCGTCTCCGCACGGAAACTGGTGGACAGTGTGCCCGTGCCGGGCTGGGAAGAACTTCCCCGGTTCCCCGAAAGGACCGTTTCGGAGATGGAGGCCGTGGAACTGGCCGTCCCCCTCGACGCCGTCACGAAGAGGGAGGCCCACCCCTGGCACGCAGGAACCGTCCATGCAGTGGACCTACTGGTCCGAGCTCCCTCCGTCGAACAGCGCGCACGACTCGTCCAACGAATCGAGGAACTGGGGGAACTGGGTTTCACCTTGGGGCAGGACGTCTCGGATGCCACACTCGCTCATCGGCCCCTGACCGGTGACGAACTCCGCCTCCTCTCGTACAACACGAACAACACGCGCTCCTGGATCACCAGCGACCTCACCCTGCCCGATGTCCTCCGGAAGTCACAGCAGATGGGAGTCCCGGTCGGCCGTGTGGTGGAACAGATCAACGCTCTCGCCTCCGCCACGAACGTTTCGGCGCCGCTGGTACCCGAGGCGACCACCGACTGGACCGTTCCCTATTGGGTCGGTGAACTCCTCCTGCAGGAGGAAGAGTTGATCCCGCTCGGACCGTGGAGCACCGCCTCGGCCATGCGCCGCGCCTCCATCGACGCCGGGTTCGCTTCGCTGCGTCAGGATCTGCTCCATCTGGACGCGTGCGGTGTGCTCGCTCCCGGCTGTCTCGCCCTCATCGAGCCGAACATCGATCGAATTGTCGACCCACCTCCGATCGTCGAACGCCTATTTGACGCGATTCGATCGCACCCGACCTCCGCAAAGTGGAGTTGGAACCTCGACACACAAGGCCTCGGAGTCGAACTTCTGACCTATTTGGCCGTGCTGGAGAGAAGCACGATCCACACGCAGATCGAACAGTTGACGGCACTCGCCCCACCGCTTCCGCTGGAAGTCGCCCGCCTTCCCAACCTGCTTGGGACGTTGCCCTTCGGCTTCGAGATCCTGGCACTGTTCGAAATGGACGAGCAGCACTTCATCAAGCTGTCCTTCCGCACTGTTCTCTCCTGCAAGGCTCTCCTCCAGTTCGCCGAGCAGTCGGGCAGAGGACTCGGCGACGCCGTACGCACCGCCCTCGTCTTTCGCCCCGTCGGCGGCCCCTCCCTACCCGGTCCCTTCACCGGTCCCGACGCCGAAGCACTGGAGGACTTCGCTCCGACCAATTTCGACCTGGTCGCCTTCGACCCCGGCCTCCTCGGCCCCGGCGCCCTCGGCCCCCTCGACCTCGTCCTCGTCGCCGGCCGCTTCGGCTGGACGCTGGCGAAGACGTACGAGCGGTACGCGCCCTTCCGCTGTCTCGGGCTCGACGTCACCACGCCGGAGCCCGTCGGCGACGAGCGGGACCTCGTGCCCGACTGGCGTGACGTCATCGTGCTCACCGCCCGGCTGACCGGGCGCGCCCCCGCGCTCGAAGGCGCCGTCGATCCCGACCACATCGTCCTGTGCGCCGAGGAGACCGACCTCACCGAGGAGCAGGTCCTCGACCGGCTCCGGCGGTACGCCCGTCTCTTCGGCCTCGACCTTCCCGCCACCGTCCCCGGAGGATCCCGCCCATGAGCTCCACCGTCCCCTACCGCGTCACCGACCTCCCCCTCGCCACCCCCGTCACCACCTTCCTCTGGGAGTCCCGGGACGGCGTCCGGGTGGAGGCGACCGGAGAGTGCCCGGCCTGCCGGTGTGTGACCGTGCGCGTCTGGGAGGACGTCCAGTACGTCACCAAGGGGCCGTCCGCGCCGGGAAAGTACGTCCTCGACGACGGGGCGCCGAAGTACGCGCGGTGTCTGTGCGAGACCTGGCACGTGGACCGGCCCGCCGGGGTGGAGCAGGGCTGCGGGGCGTCGTTCTGGATCGCCCTGCCGCCGCAGGGGCTGTCGCGATGAGCGAGTTCACTCCGCAGGAGCTGCGGGACGCCGATCAGCGGGTGCTGGCGATGGCGACTCCGCCGGAGCAGTTGCGGGCGGCGCTCCAGCAGGCGGAGGGGTACCGGAACTTCCTCACCACCCTCACCGGGCTGCTGACCGTCGTCTTCGTGCTCAAGGGGCAGGAGAACCTGAGCAAGATGACCACCGGCCCGAGGTGGTGGGTGGTCGGACTGCTCGCCGAGGCCTTCCTGCTGCTGCTCGCCGCCTCCTGGCTGATGGTCTCCGCCGTCCACGAGCGGCCGGGGCGAAAGCTGCCCTCCGGCGCGGAGTACCTGCTGCGGTACGAGCGGGACCGGGCCCGTACCGTACGGCGGATGACCGCCTGGGCCCGCTGGATGGGCCTCGTCGGCGTCCTCGCCGTGTCCGCCGCCTCGCTGGTCACCTGGATCTTCCCGGGCGCGAGCTGACTCCCGTACGAGAACGCGCCGCGGCGCCCACCCAGTCGTCCGGTCGGGGACAGGTCGGGGGGCGCCGCGCTCAGTTCCGTACGTCGTTGTACGGGACGTTCAAAGGGGTGATCCGGTGGGATCAGACCGTCAGGGAGCGGTCCGTCGGGCGGATCGGGGCCGGCAGGGAGCTGGCGCCGGTCAGGTGGCGGTCCACGCCGCGGGCGGCGGAGCGGCCCTCGGCGATGGCCCAGACGATGAGCGACTGGCCGCGGCCCGCGTCACCGGCGACGAAGACGCCGTCGACGTTGGTGGCGAAGTCCGCGTCGCGGGCGATGTTGCCGCGCTCGTCGAGCTCCAGGCCGAACTGGGCGACCAGGCCGTTCTGGACGTCCGTGCCGGTGAAGCCCATGGCGAGGGTGACCAGCTGGGCGGGGATCTTGCGCTCCGTGCCCGGCTTCTGGGTCAGCCTGCCGTCGACGAACTCGACCTCCACGAGGTGGAGGGACTGGACGTTGCCGTCCTCGTCGCCCTCGAAGTGGGTGGTGGAGACGGAGTAGACCCGCTCGCCGCCCTCCTCGTGCGCCGAGGTGACCTTGTACAGCATGGGGAAGGTCGGCCAGGGCTGGCCCGGGTTCCGCTCCTCGCCCGGCCGGGGCATGATCTCCAGCTGCGTGACCGAGGCCGCGCCCTGGCGGTGGGCGGTGCCGACGCAGTCGGCGCCGGTGTCGCCGCCGCCGATGACGACGACGTGCTTGCCCTCGGCGGTGATCGGCGGGGCCACGAAGTCGCCCTCGACCACCTTGTTGGCGAGCGGCAGGTACTCCATCGCCTGGTGGATGCCGTTCAGCTCGCGGCCGGGGACGGGCAGGTCGCGGGCGGTGGTGGCGCCGGCGGCGACGACGACCGCGTCGAACCGCTTGCGCAGGTCCGTCGCCGTCAGGTCGCGGCCGATCTCGATGCCGGTGCGGAACTTGGTGCCCTCCGCGCGCATCTGCTCGATGCGGCGGTTGATGTGCCGCTTCTCCATCTTGAACTCGGGGATGCCGTAGCGCAGCAGGCCGCCGATGCGGTCGGCGCGCTCGTACACGACCACGGTGTGGCCGGCCCGGGTCAGCTGCTGGGCGGCGGCGAGACCGGCCGGGCCGGAGCCGATGACGGCGGCGGTCTTGCCGGAGAGGCGCTCGGGCACCTGCGGCTTGACGTCGCCCCCGTCCCAGGCCTTGTCGATGATGGAGACTTCGACGTTCTTGATGGTGACGGCCGGCTGGTTGATGCCGAGCACGCACGCGGACTCGCAGGGCGCCGGGCAGAGGCGGCCGGTGAACTCCGGGAAGTTGTTGGTGGCGTGCAGGCGCTCCTGCGCCGCCGACCAGTCCTCGCGGTAGGCGTAGTCGTTCCACTCGGGGATCAGGTTCCCGAGGGGGCAGCCGTTGTGGCAGAACGGGATGCCGCAGTCCATGCAGCGGCCGGCCTGCTTGCTGATGATCGGCAGCAGGGAGCCGGAGACATAGACCTCGTTCCAGTCGCGGACGCGCTCGGTCACGGGACGGGTCTCGGCGACCTCGCGACCGGTGGTGAGGAAGCCCTTCGGATCAGCCATGGGTCGCCGCCTCCATCATCTTCTCGGTGGTCTCGGTCTCGGAGAGACCGGCGAGCTCAGCGGCGTCCTTGGCGGCGAGCACTGCCTTGTACGTGGTGGGGATGATCTTGCTGAACCGGGCCGCGGCGGCGTCCCAGTCGGCGAGGAGCTTCTCGGCGACGGTGGAGCCGGTCTCCTCGTGGTGGCGGCGCACGACGTCGTGCAGCCAGGCCGCGTCGGTGTCCGACAGGGCCTCGATCGCGCCCAGGTTGCCGGAGTTGACGTTGTCCCGGTCGAGGTCGATCACGTAGGCGACGCCGCCGGACATGCCGGCCGCGAAGTTGCGCCCGGTCTCGCCGAGGACGACGGCCGTGCCGCCGGTCATGTACTCGCAGCCGTGGTCGCCCACGCCCTCGGAGACGACGAGGGCGCCGGAGTTGCGGACGCAGAAGCGCTCGCCGGTGCGGCCGCGGAGGAACAACTCGCCGCCGGTCGCGCCGTACGCGATGGTGTTGCCCGCGATGGTGGAGTACTCGGCCAGGTGGTCGGCGCCCCGGTCGGGGCGGACGATCACGCGGCCGCCGGAGAGGCCCTTGCCGACGTAGTCGTTGGCGTCGCCCTCCAGGCGGAGCGTGACGCCGCTCGGCAGGAAGGCGCCGAAGGACTGGCCGGCGGAGCCGGTGAAGGTGATGTCGACGGTGTCGGCCGGGAGGCCGGCGCCGCCGAACCTCTTCGTCACCTGGTGGCCGAGCATGGTGCCGACCGTGCGGTTGATGTTGCGGATCGCGACCTGGGCGCGGACCGGCTGGGCCTCCTCGGCGGAGGGGGCGTTCAGGGCCTCGGCGGCGAGCTGGATCAGCTCGTTGTCGAGGGCCTTCTCCAGGCCGTGGTCCTGCTCGACCAGGGCGTGGCGGACCGCGCCCTCCGGGAGGTCCGGCACGTGGAAGAGGGGCCCCAGGTCGAGGCCCTGGGCCTTCCAGTGGGTGACGGCGCGGCCGGTGTCGAGCAGCTCGGCGTGGCCGACGGCCTCTTCGAGGGTGCGGAAGCCCAGCTCGGCGAGGAGCTCGCGGACCTCCTCGGCGATGAACTCGAAGAAGTTGACGACGTACTCGGCCTTGCCGGAGAAGCGGTCGCGCAGGACCGGGTTCTGGGTGGCGATGCCGACCGGGCAGGTGTCGAGGTGGCAGACGCGCATCATGACGCAGCCGGAGACGACGAGCGGCGCGGTGGCGAAGCCGAACTCCTCGGCGCCGAGCAGCGCGGCGATGACGACGTCGCGGCCGGTCTTGAGCTGGCCGTCGGTCTGGACGACGATCCGGTCGCGCAGGCCGTTGAGCAGCAGGGTCTGCTGGGTCTCGGCGAGGCCGAGCTCCCAGGGGCCGCCCGCGTGCTTCAGGCTCGTCAGAGGAGACGCGCCCGTGCCGCCGTCGTGGCCGGAGATGAGGACGACGTCCGCGTGGGCCTTGGAGACGCCGGCGGCGACCGTGCCGACGCCGACCTCGGAGACCAGCTTCACGTGGATGCGGGCGACCGGGTTGGCGTTCTTGAGGTCGTGGATCAGCTGGGCCAGGTCCTCGATGGAGTAGATGTCGTGGTGCGGCGGCGGGGAGATCAGGCCGACGCCGGGCGTCGAGTGACGCGTCCTGGCGACCCACGGGTAGACCTTGTGGCCGGGCAGCTGGCCGCCCTCGCCGGGCTTGGCGCCCTGGGCCATCTTGATCTGGATGTCGTCGGCGTTGACCAGGTACTCGCTGGTGACGCCGAAGCGGCCGGAGGCGACCTGCTTGATGGAGGAGCGGCGCTCCGGGTCGTACAGGCGGTCCGGGTCCTCGCCGCCCTCGCCGGTGTTGGACTTGCCGCCCAGCCGGTTCATGGCGATGGCGAGGGTCTCGTGCGCCTCCTGGGAGATGGAGCCGTACGACATGGCGCCGGTGGAGAAGCGCTTGACGATCTCGGAGGCGGGCTCGACCTCGTCGATCGGGATCGGGGTGCGGTCCTCGGCGGCGAAGCCGAAGAGGCCGCGGAGCGTCATGAGGCGCTCGGACTGCTCGTTCACCCGGTCGGTGTACTGCTTGAAGATGTCGTACCGCTTGGTGCGCGTGGCGTGCTGGAGGCGGAAGACGGTCTCCGGGTCGAACAGGTGCGGCTCGCCCTCGCGGCGCCACTGGTACTCGCCGCCGATCTCCAGGGCGCGGTGCGCCGAGGGGACGCCGGAGGCGGGGTACGCCTTGGCGTGGCGGGCGGCGACCTCCTGGGCGACGACGTCGAGGCCGGCGCCGCCGATCTTGGTGGCCGTGCCGTTGAAGTACGTGGCGACGAATTCGTCGTCGAGGCCGACGGCCTCGAAGACCTGGGCGCCGCGGTAGGAGGCGACGGTGGAGATGCCCATCTTGGACATGACCTTGAGGACGCCCTTGCCGAGGGCGTAGATCAGGTTGCGGATGGCCTGCTCGGGCTCCAGGCCCTCGATGAAGGTGCCGGCGCGGACCAGGTCCTCGACGGACTCCATGGCGAGGTACGGGTTGACGGCGGCGGCGCCGTAGCCGATGAGCAGGGCGACGTGGTGGACCTCGCGGACGTCGCCGGCCTCGATGAGCAGGCCCACCTTGGTCCGCTGCTTGGTGCGGATGAGGTGGTGGTGGACGGCCGCGGTGAGCAGCAGCGAGGGGATCGGGGCGTGCTCGGCGTCGGAGTGCCGGTCGGAGAGCACGATGAGGCGGGCGCCGCCCTCGATGGCGGTGTCGGCCTCGGCGCAGATGGCCTCGATGCGGGCGGCGAGGGCGTCGCCGCCGCCGGAGACCCGGTAGAGGCCGGAGAGGGTCGCGGCCTTCATTCCGGGCATGTCGCCGTCGGCGTTGATGTGGACGAGCTTGGCGAGCTCGTCGTTGTCGATCACCGGGAAGGGCAGGGTGACGCTGCGGCACGACACGGAGGTCGGGTCGAGCAGGTTGCCCTGGGGGCCGAGCGAGGAGCGCAGCGAGGTCACGAGCTCTTCGCGGATGGCGTCGAGCGGCGGGTTGGTGACCTGCGCGAAGAGCTGGGTGAAGTAGTCGAAGAGGAGGCGCGGGCGGGCGGACAGGGCCGCGATCGGGGAGTCCGTGCCCATGGAGCCGAGGGGCTCGCCGCCGGTGCGGGCCATCGGGGCGAGGATGACGCGGAGTTCTTCCTCGGTGTAGCCGAAGGTCTGCTGGCGGCGGGTGACCGAGGCGTGGGTGTGGACGACGTGCTCGCGCTCGGGGAGGTCGGAGAGCTCGATCTCGCCGGTCTCCAGCCACTCCTCGTAGGGGTTCTCGGCGGCGAGGGCGGCCTTGATCTCGTCGTCCTCGACGATGCGGTGCTCGGCGGTGTCGACGAGGAACATCCTGCCGGGCTGGAGGCGGCCCTTGCGGACGACCCTGGCGGGGTCGATGTCGAGGACGCCGACCTCGGAGGAGAGGACGACGAGGCCGTCGTCGGTGACCCAGTAGCGGCCGGGGCGCAGACCGTTGCGGTCGAGGACCGCGCCGACCTGGACGCCGTCGGTGAAGGTGACGCAGGCCGGGCCGTCCCAGGGCTCCATCATCGTGGAGTGGTACTGGTAGAAGGCGCGGCGGGCCGGGTCCATGGTCTCGTGGTTCTCCCACGCCTCCGGGACCATCATGAGGACCGCGTGCGGCAGGGAGCGGCCGCCGAGGTGGAGCAGCTCCAGGACCTCGTCGAAGGAGGCCGAGTCGGAGGCGTCCGGGGTGCAGATCGGGAAGACCCGGTCCAGCGGACGGTCGCCGAAGACGTCGGAGGCGAGCTGGGCCTCGCGGGCCGTCATCCAGTTCCGGTTGCCCTTGACGGTGTTGATCTCACCGTTGTGGGCGACGAAGCGGTACGGGTGGGCCAGCGGCCAGCTCGGGAAGGTGTTGGTGGAGAACCGGGAGTGGACCAGGGCCACGGCGGTGGCGCAGCGGCGGTCCGACAGGTCCGGGAAGAAGGGCTCCAGCTGGCCGGTGGTCAGCATGCCCTTGTAGACGAGGGTGCGGGCGGAGAGCGACGGGAAGTACGTCGCGGCCTCGCGCTCGGCGCGCTTGCGCAGGACGAAGGCCTTGCGGTCGAGCGCGATGCCCGTGTTCCGCCCGTCGGCCACGAAGAGCTGGCGGAAGACCGGCATGGTGGACCGGGCGGAGGCGCCGAGCAGCTCGGGGGCGACGGGGACCTCGCGCCAGCCGAGGACGTTCAGGTCCTCCTCGGCGGCGATCGCCTCGATCTTCGCGACGGTGGCGTCGATGCCGTCCTCGGGGAGGAAGGCGATGCCGACGGCGTACGCGCCGGCCTCGGGGAGCTCGAATCCGGCGACCTCGCGGAGGAAGGCGTCCGGGACCTGGAGCAGGATGCCGGCGCCGTCGCCGGAGTCGGCCTCCGCGCCGGTGGCGCCGCGGTGCTCGAGGTTGCGCAGTACGGTCAGCGCCTGCTCCACCAGCGCGTGGCTGGCTACACCGGTGAGGGTGGCCACGAACCCGACACCGCAGGCGTCGTGTTCGTTACGGGGGTCGTACATCCCCTGCGGAGCGGGGCGACCGTCCATGGGCGACCAGGCGTCGGAACGCATCGGCTCTCCCGTCGTCGTCGTGGCATATGCAGATGCCGAGGGACGACGTTGGCCCTCCGCGAAATTTCGTGCAGGTTACATGATGGCGGGCTTCTCGCGAAGCGGATAGCTCATTCCAACATGCGGACACCGCCGACACGCAGCGGTGGTACCGGTTCAGCTGTGGGGTGCGGTGACAGGCACTGTCCCGCGGGGACGGATCGAGGGGGTCCGAACGATCTCCGGATCTCCGGCGAGCCGTCGCTGGGTGGGCTTCGTTGCCCACTGGCGCTCATGCGTCCTTCCCGTTGGACACGGGTCCGAAACCGCCGGGTAACCGGCTATGTATGTAGCGCTCCGCATAGTGTCTCATCGCGACGGCGGATCGGACCAGGGAGATACGTCACAGGCGATATGCGGCTTGTGCCCGAAAAGCAGGGCGCCCCGGGGCTACAGCGCGGCGCCGAAGAGCATGCCGAGTCCGTACGTGACGGCCGCGGCGGCACCGCCGAGGACGAGCTGGCGCAGGCCGCTGAAGAGCCAGCCGCGCGCGGTCACCCGGGCCACCAGGGCGCCGCAGGCGAAGAGCCCGAGGAGGGCGAGCAGCACGGCCGGCCAGAGGGTGGTCGCCCCGAGCAGGTACGGCAGGACGGGCAGCAGCGCGCCGAGCGCGAACGAGCCGAACGACGAGACCGCGGCGACCGCGGGCGACGGCAGGTCGTCGGGGTCGATGCCGAGCTCCTCGCGGGCGTGGATCTCCAGGGCCTGCTCGGGGTCCTTCGACAGCTGCATCGCGACCTCGCGGGCGAGGGCGGGCTCGACGCCCCGGGAGACGTAGAGCGCGGCGAGCTCCTCCATCTCGTCGACGGGGTGCTTGCGCAACTGGCGTCGCTCCACGTCCAGTTCGGCCTGCACGAGTTCGCGCTGCGAGGCGACGGAGGTGTACTCCCCGGCGGCCATGGAGAAGGCGCCGGCGGCGAGGCCCGCGAGGCCGGTCACGGCGACGGTCCCGGAGGAGACCGCGCCGCCGGCGACGCCGGTCATCAGGGCGAGGTTGGACACCAGTCCGTCCATCGCGCCGAAGACCGCCGGACGCAGCCAGCCACCGTTCACGTCGCGGTGCGTGTGGTTGTCGCGGTGGGCCTCGTGCAGCGGTGCCTGGGCTTCGATGATGGACATGGTGCTCCCCTCTTCACGGCGGTCCGGGACACGCCCGCCTCCCCCTCGACTACCCTCGAAAATACGCTCGATGTAAGGGTCGTGCCAGCAAGGCAGGCCGTACTTACTAAGGGCCGCCTGACCGGGAGCACCGGATCCTGGCGGGGTGTCAGGCGGGTGACAGAGACGTTTCCGCGGCGAGTTCGCGGGCGGTGGTGGCACAGATCCAGGCAACGGGGCGCCAACGGTGCGCCTCCCGGAGGAAGGAGCCGCCGCACATGGTCACCACCACGGCATGCGACACGCGGGAACGGGCGAGGGGGGCGCTCCTCGGCCTCGCCGTCGGCGACGCGCTCGGCGCGCCCGCCGAGAACATGCGGCCCTCCGAGATCCGCCGCCGCTGGGGCCGGATCGAGGGCTTCGTGACGGAGAGCCCGACGGGCACGGACGACACCGAGTACGCCGTCTTCTCGGGGCTGCTGCTCGCCCGGCACGGCTCGGCCCTCACCGTCCGCCACGTCGAACGGGCCTGGCACCGCTGGATCGCCGACCTCGACGAAGGGCCCTTCCGGGGCGCGGGCTTCTCGGAGCGGGGCACCCTGGAGAACCTCCGGCGGGGGCTCGCGGCCCCCATCTCCGCGCAGCACCGGCACGCCTGGAGCGACGGCCTCGCGATGCGCGCGGCGCCGTTCGGGGTGTTCGCCGCCGGGCGCCCGGCGGAGGCGGCCCGGCTCGTCGCGATCGACGGCAGCGTCAGCCACGAGGGCGAGGGCATCTACGGCGGTCAGGCGGTCGCGGCGGGGGTCGCGGCGGCGATGGCGGGGGCGAGCGTGACGTCGGTGATCGCGGCGGCCCTCTCCGCCGTCCCGATGGACTCGTGGACGGCCCGCTCGCTGCGCCGCGCGGTCGTGGCGGCCCAGCGGGTCCAGCCGGACCCGCTCGTCCGCGAACGCCAGGTCCGCTCGGCGGTCGTCATCGGGGGCTACCCGTGGACGGACCTGGCCCCGGAGGCGGTGGGCCTGGCGTTCGGCGCCTTCGCGGCGGCCCGCGGGGACTTCCGTACGGCCGTCCTGACCGCCGTCAACATGGGCCGCGACGCCGACACCACGGCGGCGGTCGCGGGCGCCCTGGCGGGTGCGATGTCGGGCGCCCGGGCGATCCCGGCGGAGTGGGCCACGGCCATCACCCCGGTCACCGGCAGTTGCCTCCCCTCCATGCGCGGCTACCACGTCCTGGACATCGCGGACCTCCTGACCCCGGAGGAGGCGGCATGAACCCGAACACGAACCTGCCGGACCTGCCGGGGGCGGGAGCGGGAGCGGCGGGGGCCGGTACGGGTGTGGGCGCGGGTACGAGCGCCTCCGGTACGGCCGTGGACGCGGGTACGGGTCCGAGCGCCCCCGTCACGGCCGTGGGCACGGACGCCACCCCGGGCACTCCGGCGATCGCCTCCGCCACGGGAGCCTCCACCTCCTTCGCGGGTACGGCTCCGGAAACCGGCGGCACCGCCCCGTCCGCGCCCACCGCCATGGGCACCGGTCCGGGCGTCGGCATCCCCACCACCCACGTGGCCGGTAGTCCCACCGGACGGGGAGGTCCCTCCTCCGGGGGAGGTAGGACACAGGCCCCGGTGCGGGGCACCGGCCTGCTGGACGGGATCCACGAGGACCCGGCGGCACCCCCGGCGCGGGACACGCACGACCACACCTCGACGCCCACCGCCCAGGCCCAGGCGCCGACCGCCCGGGTCACCGCGCCCACCACCCCGCTCCAGACGCCGACCGCCCAGGTCACCGCAAGGCGCGACGCGATCGAAGGGCTTCTCCTCGGGCTCGCCGCGGGTGACGCCGCCGGGTGGCCCGCCGCGCGGCACCGGGCCGCCCGGATGCCCGAGTGGACCCGCCGCCTCACCCGGGAGCTCGACACCTTCGCGGAGCAGAACGCGACGACCGCCCTCCCCGTCCCCATCGCCCTCAACCAGCCCCCCGAGCCCCTCCTGCTGGGCCCCTCCGACGACGCAGAGTGGGCGGTCTTCACCGCCGAGGCGATCCTCGCCTCCGCCGACCCCGCCCTGTCCGGCCTGCCCCCGGAGCGCCGGCTCCGCGCCGCCGTCGACCTCGCCTGGAACGCCCTCGCCGGGCAGGTCGCGGCCGCCGCCGACCGCGCCCCCGAGGTCGAGTCCGCCGTCCTGCCCCTCCGCGCCCGGATCTCCGTACGGGCCGGTCTCGGCAACCTCGCCACCGGCCTGCGCCCGCCCGCGACCGGCCACGACAACCCGCACTACTTCGACGACGCCGCCTGCGTACGGGCCGCCGTCCTGGCCCTCGTCCACCCGGGCGATCCGCGCGCCGCCGCCGAACTCGCGGAGTTCGACGCCCGGTACACCCAGGACGGCGACGGCGTGCACGGCGCGCGCGCGACGGCGGCGGCGGTCGCCGCGGCCCTCGGCGGGGCGGACGTCGACGAGGCCGTCGGGGCGGCGCTCGCCGAACTCCCGCCCGCCACCGAGATCGGCCGCAACGCCCGGCACGCCGTGGAGCTCGCCCGGTCCGCCGACTCGGCCTTCGCGCTCGTCCCGCTCCTGGAGCACCGGATCGTGGACCACGTCTACAGTTACGGCGTCGCCGCCGCCGAGACGGTCCCGGTCGCCCTCGCGCTCGCCCTCGCCGCCCGGGGCGAGACGACGGCCGCGGTCCCGGCCGCCGCCTGTCTCTCCCGGGTCGCGGACTCGGCCCCGGCGCTCGCGGGCGCGCTCACCGGCGCGCTCGGCGGCGGCCGTTCGATCCCGGCGAGCTGGCGCGAGGCCTGCCGGAGGCTCGCGGGCTGCGCGCTGCCCCGGCTCGCGGGGACCGACCTGGTGGAACTCGCCGGGCTGCTCGGAGCCACGGAACCGGCCGCCCCAGGGGGACAATTCCGACATGGAACCCACACTGGACGTGCCCGACCCGGCTGCACCCACACCGAACACGCCGGGCGCTCCCACCCTGGATGACCGGATCACCGGCAGCCTCCTCGGAGCCGCCGTCGGCGACGCGCTCGGCGGCCCCGTCGAGGGCTACACCCCCGAGCAGATCCTGGAGCGCCACGGCGGCCGCGTCACCGGGATCGTCGGCCCCTGGAACGGCGAGGCCTGGCGCACCGCCCGCCCCATCGCCCCGTACCACAAGGGCGACGGGCACGTCACCGACGACACCCTGATGACCCACACCCTGATCCGGGTGTACGAGAAGGTCCGCGGCCACCTCGACGCGTACGCGGTCGCGGACCACCTCGTCCCCGAACTCATGAACTCCCCCGTCTGGATCCCGGAACTGGAGGCCGAGGCGCTGCCGCTCCAGCGGATCTTCCTCGCCGAGAAGTGGATCGTGACCCGGCTCCACTACGGCCACGTGGACCCGCGCGAGGCCGGCAGCGGCAACATCGTCAACTGCGGCGCCGCGATGTACATGGCGCCGGTCGGACTCGTCAACGCCGCCAACCCGCCGGCCGCCTACGCCGAGGCCCTCGACCTGGCGGGCGCGCACCAGTCCTCGTACGGACGGGAGGCGGCGGGCGTGTTCGCGGCGGCGGTGGCGGCGGCCTGCGTACCGGGCGCGACGCCGGTCTCGGTGGTGGACGCGGCCCTGGCCCTGGCGAAGGACGGCACGGAGGCGGCGATCGAGGCGGTGGCCGAAGCGGCCGCCCGCCACACGGACTTCGAGACCGCCCTCACCCCCCTGCGCCGGGCGGTGGCCCCCTTCGACACGGTCGGCCCCGACTACCGCGCGCCGTCCCTCGGCGCCCGGCGGCCCTCCCGGCTCCACGCGATCGAGGAGTTGCCGATCGCCCTGGGGATGCTGCTCGTCGGCGGGGGCGACTTCCGGCGCACGGTCCTGGGCGCCGTCAACTACGGCCGGGACTGCGACTCGATCGCCACGATGGCGGGCGCGATCGTGGGCGCGCTGCACGGCGAGGCGGTCGTGCCCGCCGACTGGGCGAAGCGGGTGGCGGAGGCGAGCCGCCTCGACCTGCACGCCCCGGCGCGGGCCCTGGCCGGGGTCGCCCGCGAGGTCTTCGCGCGGGACGCGGAGGCGCGCCGGGCGCACGAGTCGGCGTTCGCGGCGCTGACGAGCGCGGACCGGTGAACCTCCGTGTGACCTGGGTGCAGCCGGAGGACCTGGTGGGCCACGAGCTCCGGCAGGCGGCGGAGGACGGCCGCGACGTCCGCGCCCAGGCGGCCCGCTGGGCGGCGGCGGGCGGCCCGCCCGCCCCGGACGCGGCCGGCGCCTCCGCAACGCCCCGCCCGGACCTCCGCCCCCTGGCGGAGGAACTCCTGGACGCCCTGGCCGCGCTCCCCTCCCCGCTCGCGGAGCACGAGCCGACCGCCCTGCCCGGCATCCTGGCCCTGACCTCCGCCCCCGCCGGAGGCACCCAGGAGGGGCCCGGCGCCGGGGACGGGCATGCCCGGAGCCGGGCGCCGGGCTCCCCGTACGACGACCACGGCGGCCACGACGCCCACGACGCCCACGTCGCCTCGGCCCCCCGCCCGGTGCCGGACGCCCCGCGCGAGACCTCGGGCCCCCGGGCCCACGAAGGCGCGGCTCCCCGGCCCGGCGGAGGCCCGCCCTCCCCCGGAGCGGCGGCGGAAGCAGCGCACGACCCCGCCCTCCTCCCCCGGCTGCACGCCGCCTGGCTCGGCCGTGCCGTCGGGTGCCTGCTCGGCAAACCCGTCGAGAAGCTCCCCCTCCCCGCGATCCGCGCCCTGGCCCGCGCCACCGGCAACTGGCCCCTCAGCACCTGGTTCACCGCCCGGGGCGTGCCTCCCGGACTGCTCGCCGCCCACCCCTGGAACCGGCGGTCCGCCGCCACCTCCCTCGCCGAGAACATCGACGGCATGCCCGAGGACGACGACCTCAACTACCCCCTGCTGAACCTCCTCCTGCTCCAGCGGTACGGCCGCGACTTCACCACCGCCGACGTCGCCCGCCTCTGGCTCGACGAACTCCCCGCCGGCCGCACCTTCACGGCCGAGCGCGTCGCCTACCGCAACCTCCTCGACGGGATCGAACCCCCGCTGACCGCCGTCCGCCGCAACCCCTTCCGCGAGTGGATCGGCGCCCAGATCCGGGCCGACGTGCACGGCTGGACCCACCCGGGCGACCCGGCGGCCGCCGCCGCGCAGGCGTACCGGGACGCGGTGCTCACCCACACCGCCAACGGCGTGTACGGCGCCATGTTCGTCGCCGCCACCGTCGCCGCCGCCGCGTCCGGCACCGCCGACGTCCACCGGGCGCTCGCCGCCGGACTCGCCGTGGTCCCGCCGCGTTCCCGCCTCGCGCGGGCGGTCCGCCGGGGCATCGCGCACGCCCGCGCCCACCCCGACTTCGACGCCGTCGCGGACCGGCTGCACGCCGAACTCGGCGGGTACCACTGGGTGCACGCCGTCCCCAACGCCGCCCTGCTCGCCGCCGCCCTCACCCACGCCGACGGCGACTTCTCCCGCTCCGTCTGCGCGGCGGTCTCGGGCGGCTGGGACACCGACTCCAACGGCGCCACCGCCGGCTCGGTCGCCGGTCTGCTCGCCGGCCGGCCCGACCGGCTCCCCGAGCGCTGGACCTCCCCCCTCAAGAACCGCCTCGCGACCTCGGTCCCGTCCTTCGACGGCATCGGTTTCGACACCCTGGCCGCACTGACACACCTGGAGGCAGTACGCCCATGACCAGCATCGTCGTGCTCGGCAGCACGAACATGGACCTCGTCGCCTATGTGCCGAGGGCCCCGGCCCCCGGCGAGACCGTCACCGGCCGCTCCTTCCGTACGATCCCCGGCGGCAAGGGCGCCAACCAGGCCGTCGCCGCCGCCCGCGCCGGCGGCGAGGTCGCGATGATCGGCGCGGTCGGCACGGACGGCTTCGGCACGCGGCTGCGGGCCGCCCTGGAGCACTGCGCGGTGGACACCGACCTCCTGCGCACCGCCGAGGGCGCCTCGGGCACCGCCCACATCGTCGTGGACGACGAGGGCGGCAACGCGATCGTCGTCGTCCCCGGCGCCAACGGCACCGTCACCTCCCTCACCCACGGCGACGAGGCCCTCATCGGCACCGCCGACACCCTGCTCCTCCAGCTCGAACTCCCCCTCCCCGTCGTCGTCGAGGGCGCCACGGCCGCCCGCCGGCGCGGCGTCCGCACCGTCCTCACCCCCTCCCCCGCGCAGCCGCTCCCTCCCGAACTCCTCGCCGTCACCGACCTGTTGGTGCCGAACGAGCACGAGGCCGCCGCGCTCACCGGCCGCACGGACCCGCGCGCCGCCGCCGAGGCCCTGCTGCGGGACGTCCCCGAGGTGGTGGTCACCCTGGGCGCGGCCGGCAGCCTGTACGCGGCGCGCGGCGCCGAACCGGTCGCCGTGCCCGCCCGCCGGGTCAGGGCCGTGGACACCACCGGCGCCGGCGACACCTTCGTCGGCGCCCTCGCGGTCGCCCTGGGCGAGGGCCGTCCCGCCCCGGAGGCGCTCGCCTGGGCGCAGACCGCCGCCGCGCTCTCCGTCCGGCGCGAGGGCGCGTCGACCTCGATGCCGTACCGCGTCGACATCGAAGCGGCCTTCCGCTCCCCCGACTCCCTGGAGGCCGATCCCGTATGACGCCGAACACCGCACAGGACGCCACGCCTGACACCGCGCCGGAGACCGACGGCTCCGCCCCGCCCCTCCGGGGGCTGCGGGTCCTGGACCTCGCGACCCTCTTCGCCGGGCCGCTCGCCGCCATGATGCTGGGCGACTTCGGCGCCGACGTCGTCAAGGTCGAGCACCCCCGCAGGCCGGACCCGTCCCGCGGCCACGGCCCCGCCAAGGACGGGATCGGCCTGTGGTGGAAGGTCCTGGGCCGCAACAAGCGGACGATCACCCTCGACCTGTCCACGCCGGGCGGCCGCGCCACCCTCCTCGCGCTCGCCGCCGACGCCGACGTGATCGTGGAGAACTTCCGCCCCGGCACCCTGGAGCGCTGGGGCCTGGGCTGGGAGGAGCTCTCCGCCGCCAACCCGCGTCTGGTCCTCGCCCGCGTCACCGGCTTCGGCCAGTTCGGCCCGTACTCCCACCGCCCCGGCTTCGGCACCCTCGCCGAGGCGATGAGCGGCTTCGCCGCCATCACCGGCGAGCCCGACGGCCCGCCGACCCTGCCCCCCTTCGGCCTGGCCGACTCGATCGCCGCCCTGGCCACCGCGTACGCCGTGATGACCGCGCTCACCGCCAGGACGACGACCGGCCGCGGCCAGGTCGTGGACATGGCCATCATCGAACCGATGCTCTCCGTCATCGGACCCCACCCCCTCTGGTACGACCAGCTCGGATACGTCCAGCCCCGCACCGGCAACCGCTCCCGCAACAACGCCCCGCGCAACACCTACCGGACCGCCGACGGCTCCTGGGTCGCCGTCTCCACCTCCGCCCAGTCGATCGCGGAACGGGTCCTGAACCTCGTCGGCCGCCCGGAGCTGATCGACGAGCCGTGGTTCGCCGACGGCGCGGGCCGGGCGGCGCACGCGGACGTCCTGGACGAGGCGGTCGGCTCGTGGATCGCCCGCCGCACCCGCGACGAGGCGATGGCGGCCTTCGAGAAGGCGGAGGCCGCCATCGCCCCCGTCTACGACGTCCGTGACGTCCTCGACGACCCGCAGTACCAGGCGCTCGGCACCGTCACCGAAGTGGACGACCCCGAGCTGGGGCCGATCAGGATGCAGAACGTCCTCTTCCGGCTCTCCGAGACCCCCGGCGCCATCCGCTGGTCCGGCCGCCCGCACGGCGCCGACACCGCCGCCGTCCTCGCCGAACTCGGCCTCAGCCCCGCCGAGATCGGTGCCCTCCGCGACCAGGGGGCGGTATGAGCGGCACCCACGGCGTCCGGAACCCGGGCAGGGTCAGCGGCCCCCGCGAGCGGACCGGCGCGCCCGTCGCGAGCGGCACCGCCGGGCCGCACACCCCGCTCACCTGGCTGTACGCGCCCGGCGACCGGCCCGAGGTCGTCCGCAAGGCCCTGGCCTCCGGCGCCGACGTCGTGATCGTCGATCTGGAGGACGCGGTCGCCCCGCACCGCAAGGCGTACGCCCTGGAGGCGACGGTCGATCTCCTCGCGGACGTGCACCCCGTCCCGGTCCACGTCCGCGTCCACACCCCGCTCGACATCCCCGCCCTGACCCCCCTCCCCGGCCTCTGCGGTCTCCGTGTACCCAAGGTGACACACGCCACTGACATCCACCGGATCGCCGGCCTCGCCCCGGGCCTCCCGCTCTACCCGCTCCTGGAGAGCGCCCTCGCGGTGGAGAACGCGTACGCCATCGCCTCCGCCCACCCCGCCGTGCGCGGCATCGCGCTCGGCGAGGCCGACCTCCGCTCCGACCTGGGAGTGCGGGAGGACGGCGGGCTCGACTGGTCGCGCGGCCGGCTGGTGGTCGCGGCCCGCGCGGCCGCCCTCCCGCCCCCCACCCAGTCGGTCCACCCCCACGTCCGCGACCTGGAGGGGCTGGCCGCCGACTGCGCCCGGGGCCGGGCGCTGGGCTTCCTGGGCCGCGCGGCCATCCATCCCCGCCAGCTCCCGGTCATCGAGCGCGCCTATCTCCCCACCCCGGAGGAGGTCGACGAGGCCCGGGAGATCGTCGCCGCGACCGGGCGTGGCGCGCTGGCCCTCCCGGACGGCCGGTTCGTCGACGCGGCGGTGGTGGAGGGCGCCCGCCGGGTCCTCGCCCTCGCTGCGCGGACCGGGTGACCCGTGCCCCCGCACGCGGAAGGGCCGCCGGAACCTTTCGGCTCCGGCGGCCCTCGCGATCGCCGCGGGCGGGGCGGTCAGCTCTTCCCGGCGCCGTGCTCCATGTCCTTGCCGAGGTCGACGGCACCGGAGGAGCCGTCCGCCTTCGTGTCGGCGTCGGCGTCGGCAGGGGCGTCCTCGTCGGACTCCCCGGCCTTCTCCGAGCCCTCCGCCTTCTCCCCGGCCTTCGGCTCCACGATCTCCTCGCGTCCCGGCCGGACCCGCGACGAGACCACGATGTAGACCACCGCGAGGAGGAAGACGACGATGGCCGTCCACACGTTCAGACGCAGGCCGAGCACGTGGTGCGCCTCGTCGACGCGCATGTACTCGATCCAGCCGCGGCCCGCGCAGTACGCGGCGACGTAGAGCGCGAAGGCGCGCCCGTGGCCGAGCCTGAAGCGGCGGTCGGCCCAGACGACGAGGAGGGCGACGCCGACGCACCAGAGGGACTCGTACAGGAAGGTCGGGTGGTAGGTCCCGGCCTCGCGGTTCGCGCCCTCGCTGATCTTCAGGGCCCAGGGCAGGTCGGTCGCCCGGCCGTACAGCTCCTGGTTGAACCAGTTGCCCCAGCGGCCGACGGCCTGGGCGAGGGCGATGCCGGGCGCGATGGCGTCGGCGTACGCGGGGAGCGGGATGCCCCGGCGGCGGCAGCCGATCCAGGCGCCCACCGCGCCGAGCGCGATGGCGCCCCAGATGCCGAGGCCGCCCTCCCAGATCTTGAAGGCGTCGACCCAGTTCTCACCCTCGCTGAAGTACAGCTGGTAGTCGGTGATCACGTGGTAGAGACGGCCGCCGACGAGGCCGAAGGGCACCGCCCAGACGGCGATGTCGGCCACGGTGCCGGCGGTGCCGCCCCGGGCGATCCAGCGCTTGTTGCCGTACCAGACGGCGACGAAGACACCGATGATGATGCAGAAGGCATAGCCGCGCAGCGGGATCGGTCCGAGGTGGATCACGCCGGTCGACGGGCTGGGAATGTAGGCAAGGTCCATGGCAGGTCCGACGCTACCCTGCCGGGCGGGCGCGACGGCAGCCCGCCCGGCAACGTCTGGGTAACTAACCCCGGTGGACGGGGGCCCGCCGGGGGCGGCTCAGCCGGCCGACGGGGAGGCCGTGCCGGGCTTCTCGCCCTTGCCGGCCTCGGCGACCCACTTCTTCAGGTTCTCCGGGGAGAGCTGCTCGTTCCCCTTGGTCGGGAAGATCGACTCGCCGTCGAGGAGGACGGTCGGGGTGCCGCGGAAGCCGCCCTTCTGGAAGGCCTCGTTGGACTTCACGACCCAGCTGTCGTGCGTGCCGTCCTCCACGCAGGAGCGGAACGTCGGCGTGTCGAGGCCCGGGACCTTCGCCGCCAGCTCGATCAGCTTCTTGTTGTCGCCGAAGGCGTCGTCCGTCTCCTGCGGCTGGTTGATGTAGAGCGTGTCGTGGTACGGGGTGAACTTCCCGGCGTCCTGGGCGCACGCGGCGGCGTTCGCCGCGCGCAGCGAGCCGCTGCCGCCCATGTTCCCGTCGATGAGGGTGGCGAGGTGGTACTCGGTCCTGAGCTGTCCGGAGGCCTCCAGCTCGTGGATGGAGTCCCGCATGACGTTCTCGAACTGGGCGCACGCCGGGCAGCGGAAGTCCTCCCAGATCTGGAGGGTGGCGGGGGCGTCCGGCCGGCCGGTGGGGATGGCGGGCTTGTCGCCCTCGACGGAGGTCGACGGCGCGACCACCGGGCCGGCCTTGTCGGATCCGCCGTCCTTGCCGGCGCTCGCGGCGATCACGCCGACGACCGCGGCGAGCGCGAGGACGCCGACCACCGCCGACGACACGATCAGGACGCGCCGCTGCCGCTCACGGGACTTGTCGCGCTCGCGCTGCTGCTGAAGGCGCTCGCGCGCGTTCCGGTTACCGTCACCACGGTTGTTCTGGCTCACGCCCGGACAACGAACCGGGGAGGCGCGGGCGCGCCTCCCCGGTCCCTGAACCACCCGGACGGGTGACGGGTTACGAATCCCGGCGGACGCCCGTGGCGAGTTCGGCCGCCAGTTCCCGCACGGCGGCGAGTCCGGCGGCCTCGTCGCCGTCGGCGTCGAGGATCCGCTTGACGAAGGCGGAGCCGACGATGACGCCGTCGGCGAAGGCGGCGACCTCCTTGGCCTGGGCGGCGTCGGAGACCCCGAGGCCGACGCAGACCGGGAGGGTGCGGCCGGGCTCGACGGCGGCGCGGGTGCGGCGGACCAGGTCGGCCGCCTGCTCGCCGACCGACGCGCGGGTGCCGGTGACGCCCATGAGGGAGGCGGCGTAGACGAAGCCGGACCCGGCCGCCGTGATGGTGGCGAGGCGCTCGTCCCTGCTGCTGGGCGCGACGACGAAGACGGTCGCGAGGCCGTGCTTGTCGGCGTGCTCGCGCCAGAGCGCGGACTCCTGGACCGGCAGGTCGGGCAGGATGCAGCCCGCGCCGCCGGCCGCGGCGAGCTCCTCGGTGAAGCGCTCGACGCCGTAGCGGTCGATCGGGTTCCAGTACGTCATGACGAGGACCGGCTTCCCGGTCGCCTCGTGGGCCTCGCGGACCGTGCGCATGACGTCGGCGATCCGGACGCCGCCGCGCAGGGCGATGTCGTCGGCGGTCTGGATGACCGGACCGTCGAGGACGGGGTCGCTGTGCGGGAGGCCGACCTCGACGACGTCGGCGCCGCCGTCGAAGACGGCCTTGATCGCCGCGATGCCGCCGTCGACGGTCGGGAAGCCGGCCGGCAGGTAGGCGATGAGCGCGGCCCGGTCCTCGGACTTCGCCGCGGCGAGGGTGTCGCTCAACAGCTGGATGTTGCCGCTCACTTGGCGTCCCCCTCGATCTCGGCGGTGTCGCCGGCGTCCGCGGCGACCTCGGCGTCGGTGTCGTACAGGCCGAAGTAGCGGGCGGCGGTGTCCATGTCCTTGTCGCCGCGCCCGGAGAGGTTGACCACGATCAGGCCCTCGGGGCCCAGCTCCCTGCCGACCTCGATCGCCCCGGCGAGGGCGTGGGCCGACTCGATGGCCGGGATGATGCCCTCGGTGCGGGAGAGCAGCCGGAGCGCCTGCATGGCGGCGTCGTCGGTGACGGCCCGGTACTCGCCGCGGCCGCTGTCCTTGAGGTGGGCGTGCTCGGGGCCGATGCCGGGGTAGTCGAGGCCGGCCGAGATCGAGTACGGCTCGGTGATCTGGCCCTCGTCGTCCTGGAGGACGTAGCTGCGCGAGCCGTGCAGGATGCCGGGCTCGCCGGCGGTGAGGGTGGCCGCGTGCTCGCCGGTCTCGACGCCGTGACCGGCCGGCTCGCAGCCGATCAGGCGCACGTCGGCGTCGGGGACGAAGGCGTGGAAGAGGCCGATGGCGTTGGAGCCGCCGCCGACGCAGGCGACGGCCGCGTCGGGGAGGCGTCCGGCGCGCTCCAGGATCTGGCGGCGGGCCTCGACGCCGATGACGCGGTGGAAGTCGCGGACCATGGCGGGGAAGGGGTGCGGGCCGGCGACGGTGCCGAAGAGGTAGTGCGTGCGGTCGACGTTGGCGACCCAGTCGCGGAAGGCCTCGTTGATGGCGTCCTTGAGGGTGCGGCTGCCGGACTTCACGGCGACGACCTCGGCGCCGAGCATCCGCATCCGGGCGACGTTGAGCGCCTGGCGCTGGGTGTCGATCTCGCCCATGTAGATGGTGCAGTCGAGGCCGAAGAGGGCGCAGGCGGTGGCGGTGGCGACGCCGTGCTGTCCGGCGCCGGTCTCCGCGATGACCCGGGTCTTGCCCATGCGCCTGGTCAGGAGGGCCTGGCCGAGCACGTTGTTGATCTTGTGCGAGCCGGTGTGGTTGAGGTCCTCGCGCTTGAGGAAGATCCGGGCGCCGCCGGCGTGCCCGGCGAACCGGGGGACCTCGGTGAGGGCGCTCGGGCGGCCCGTGTAGTTCACCATCAGGTCGTTGAGCTCGCGGGCGAACTCGGGGTCGGACTTGGCCTTGTCGTACTCGACGGCGACCTCGTCCACGGCGGCGACGAGGGCCTCCGGGATGAACTTGCCGCCGTAGGCGCCGAAGTAGCCCTCGGCGGTGGGGACCTGACCGTCCGGGTCGGGAATGAAGAACTCGCTGGACATGCGGTTGCTCCTCGCGGGGCGGGTGCCCCGGGATACGTGTGGGTGATGGTCACGGTATGCGCGCGCCGCTCGCTTACGCGGTTGCCGGTGCGGTGGCCGTCGCCGTCGGCCGGTGCCGGGGCGGTCGCCGGTGCTGGGCACCGGTGACGGGCTGCCGCCGCACCGCCTGTGCGGGCCGCCGCCCCGCCCGTGTGGGCAATCGTCCCGCAGGGCGGGACGGGTGGGCACACGGGACGGCGCCCTTGGCGGCGCCTCCGCCCCTTGCTCCCGCCCGCACCACCGGCGCGGCGCGCACCGGGTGCGGGTCGGGGCGCGGAAGCCTGGGCCCGGCGAGGGGCGCCGTCCCGTTGTGCCCACCCTCCCCCGGAGGGGGGGACCCCCACGCCCCAGCGGAACAACTGCCCACAACGGAGGGGCGGGGGCCCGCACCGAGGCGGCGGGAGTCCCGCCGGGGTGGCGGAGGCTCCCCGCCCGGATGGCGGGGGCCCGTGCCGGGATGGCGGAGGCCCGTGTCGGCGCGGTGCCGTCCGTGCGGGGTCCTCGTGGAACGGGGGCCCGCGCGGGTGAGGGGACGGAAACCGTGGCGGCTAGGCGCTGGCGGCGTGCGTGGAGACGCGCGCGAGGCGCGGGCGCCATCGCATGCCGTTGACCTGGCCGGGCTCGTCGCCGATCACGTACCGCACCCGGCGGCCGAGGACCCGCCGGGCGGGCGCGCGGCAGCCGCGCGGGCGGCAGCCCCGGGCCAGGGGGGCGTGCGCGGGGACGGGGGCCGCGGCGGTACGGAGCCGGCCGCGGCGCCCGGGTGCCGACGGCACGGCGGCGTCCCCCCGGGCGGGGCCCGGAGGGGTCGGCGTGTCGCGGCGGGGGGTCATGGTCCGGTCAGCTCCGCCCGTGGCGGAGGGCCGGGTGGGCGCCGGCGGCGACCAGGTCGGCGACGGCGGCCTTCGGGTCGCGGCCGGTCACCAGGGACTCGCCCACGAGGACCGCGTCGGCGCCCGCGTTGGCGTACGCGATGAGGTCGTGCGGGCCGCGGACGCCGGACTCGGCGACCTTGACGACGTGCGCCGGGATCTCGGGGGCGACGCGCTCGAAGGTGGAGCGGTCGACCTTGAGGGTCTTGAGGTTGCGGGCGTTGACGCCGATGATCCGGGCGCCCGCGTCGACGGCGCGCTCGACCTCCTCCTCGTCGTGCACCTCGACCAGCGGGGTGAGCCCGATGGACTCGGCCCGCTCGATGAGGGAGACGAGGGCCTCCTGCTCCAGGGCGGCGACGATGAGGAGCGCGAGGTCCGCTCCGTACGCCCGCGCCTCCCAGAGCTGGTACGCGGTGACGATGAAGTCCTTGCGCAGGACCGGGATGTCGACCTTGGCGCGGACGGCCTCCAGGTCCGCGAGGGAGCCGCCGAAGCGGCGCTCCTCGGTGAGGACGGAGATGACGGCCGCGCCGCCCGCCTCGTAGTCCGCGGCGAGTCCGGCCGGGTCGGCGATCGCGGCGAGCGCGCCCTTGGACGGGCTGGAGCGCTTGACCTCGCAGATCACCTTGACGCCGTCGCCGCGCAGTGCGGCGACGCCGTCCTTGACCTGCGGCGCCTTGGCGGCGCGCTCCTTGAGCTCGTCGAGGGTGACCCGCGCCTGCCGCTCTGCGAGGTCGGCGCGCACGCCTTCGATGATCTCGTCGAGCACACTCACGCGAGGGGCCCCCTTCCGGGACGGTGATGATGAACCAGGTTCAGCCACGTCGATCCTATCCGCAGGACGGCCCCGGTCTCGCATCGACCGGAGCGGCGTCCCATCTGCTGGGACGTCCCGCCGGGGTCCCGGCGGGCCCTCACGGGGCCAGCGCGGAACCGAGGGGAAGGTTCCGGACCAGGGAGAAGAGGACGAGGACGGCCCCGATCCCCCACCACCAGTTCGGGGGGACCGAGAGGCGCATCGGTGCGCCCCGGTAGGCGCGTACCAGCCACAGGACGGCCACGACGGCGAACACTCCGTAGCCGACGACGGCGAGGGCGTTGGCGCCGAGGGCGGCCGGAAGGTCGCCGTGGGCGAAGGCGTGGGCACTGCGGAGCCCGCCGCAGCCGGGGCAGTACAGACCGGTGAAGCGGAGCAGCGGGCAGACCGGGTAGTGCCCGGGTTCGTTGGGGTCGACGGCCCCGACGTACGCGAACGCCGCGACGACCCCGGCGAGCGCCCCGACGGGCGCGAGCAGGCGCCGCGCGCGCGAGCGGGGCGGCGGGGGCGGGAACACGGGCCGCCCGGACGGTTCGTACCGGGCGGTCCCGTACGGGGACGGGGGTACGGGACCCCAGGACGGGGACGGGGGTACGGGGCCCCGGGACGGCCCGGACCGGGCGGGCGACGGGGGCGCGGCGAGGGCGTCCGTCCCCGGATCCCCGGCATTCGTCGGGGCGGGTTCCGCCGACCGGGTGCGGCGGAGGGCGTCGGTCGCGGGTTCGGGCGTCGGATGTGGGTCCACGCGGTGATTCTCGCCCCTCACGCGCGCGAGCGCAGCCCGGACGGCGGTTCCCCGCGGCACGGCGGCTTCGCGTCCCCCTCAGGCGCGCGCTGGCGCGACCCGGATCCCCGCGCGGATTCGGCCCAGGTCCTCACGCACCCGAGGACGCGACCCGACTCCCCTCACGCGCGTGCGCGCGACCCGGCCCCCTCACGCGCGAGGGCGCGGTCCGGCGTTGCCGGGCCGCGCCCTCGTGTGCGTGGGGTCGCGTCAGGAATGGGCCCGCGCGGTGGTGCTCGCGGCCTCGCGGGCGGCGGCCACGTCGGCCGACTCCTTCGGCATGCCGAGGCCCGCCACCTTCATCGCTCCGCCGACGACACCGCCGAGGAGGACGACGGCGATGCCCGCCCAGAAACCGGGCACGTTGGCGGCCACCATGAAGACTCCGGCGATGCAGAAGCCGATGAAGGAGATGATGACACCGGTCCAGGCGGCCGGGGTGTGTCCGTGGGCGCTGCCCGCCATGAGTTGCTCCTCGTTGCTGTTGCTCGGTGGTGAGGTCACGCGTGCGCGGACGCTCGGCGCTCATTGTCCCGCACGCGGGCGCGCGAGGATGAATCGGGGGTACCGGGACGATCACGCGTCGCGGTCGGCGCCCCGGCCCGGTCAGTTCCGGGTGGGGTCCTCGCCGCGGTCCAGGGCCTTCCACAGGTCCTCGGGCCGGTCGGGGTCGGCCGTGGGGGCCTTGCGGGCGGCGCCGGTGCGCTCGTAGCGGCCGCCCATGGCGGGCCAGTTCTTGCCGAAGCGGAGTGCGAAGAGGCCGGCGAGCAGGATGAGGGCGGCGCCCGCGGCGGTCACGTACGGCCAGACGGTGTGGGTCAGGCCGGCGACGGCGGCGGCCGTGTCGCCGCTGATCCGGGCGGCCTCGGCGTCCAGGGCGGTCCGGTCGGAGGCGCCGAGGACGGCGGCGAGCGCGGCGCCCGCGCCGCTCAGCGCGAGGAGCGCGGCGACGAGGGTGCGGCCGGTGCGGCGGACGGCGAAGACGGCGAAGAGCGCGGCCAGGCCGACGATCGCGAGGGCGGTCGGCACGCCGGTGACGGTGCCGCCGTCGGCCTCGACGGGGACGCTGCCGCCGCCGACGGCCGCGGTGCCCTGCGCCCAGATCTGCCCGGCGGAGAGCAGGACGACGGTGGCGCCGAGGGCGCCGAGGAGGAGGGCCGCGGCCAGGCTGCGACGGCCGCCCGTGGGGGCGGCCGCTCGGGCGGTCCGGGGCTGGGGTACGGGTACGGCGCTCACGTACCCCACTATCCCCTACGCGCTCAGGAGGCGTTCATCCGGTTGGCGGTGTGGACGGCCCGGAGGACGGCCGCGGCCTTGTTGCGGCACTCGTCGTCCTCGGCGGCCGGGTCGGAGTCGGCGACGACACCCGCTCCGGCCTGCACGTACGCGGTGCCGTCGCGGAGCAGGGCGGTGCGGATGGCGATGGCGGTGTCCGCGTCGCCGGCGAAATCGAGATAACCGACACATCCGCCGTACAGGCCGCGCCGGGAGGGTTCGAGCTCCTCGATGATCTGCATGGCGCGCGGCTTGGGGGCGCCGGAGAGGGTTCCGGCGGGGAAGCAGGCGGTGAGGACGTCGAAGGCGGTGCGGCCCTCGGCGACCCGGCCGGTCACGGTGGAGACGATGTGCATGACGTGGGAGTACCGCTCGATCGACATGAAGTCGACGACCTCCACGGAGCCGGGCGCGCAGACCCGGCCGAGGTCGTTGCGGCCGAGGTCGACGAGCATGAGGTGCTCGGCGCGCTCCTTGGGGTCGGCGAGCAGCTCCTCGGCGAGGTCGTGGTCCTCCTGCGGGGTGGCGCCGCGGTGCCGGGTGCCGGCGATGGGGTGCACGAGCGCCCGCCCGTCCTCGACCTTGACGAGGGCCTCGGGGCTGGATCCGACGACGTCGAAGCCGTTCTCGAAGCGGAAGAGGTACATGTACGGGGACGGGTTGGTGGCCCGCAGGACCCGGTAGACGTCGAGCGCGGAGGCGGCGCAGGGGGTCTCGAACCGCTGCGAGGGCACGACCTGGAAGGCCTCGCCGGCCCGGATGCGCTCCTTGATGTCCTCGACGGCGTCCTGGTAGGCGGGGCCGCCCCAGAGGGCCGAGTAGTCGGGCAGCTCGGAGGCGGGCAGGGCGGTGGGGGCGGTGGCGACCGGGCGGGCCAGGTCGGCCTCCATGGCGTCGAGGCGGGCGACGGCGTGCGCGTACGCCTCGTCGACGCCGGTCTCCAGGTCGTTGTGGTTGATCGCGTTGGCGATCAGGAGGACCGAGCCGTCCCAGTGGTCGAGGACCGCGAGGTCGCTGGTGAGGAGCATGGTGAGCTCGGGGAGCTCCAGGTCGTCGCGGCCGTGCTCGCCGATCCTCTCCAGACGGCGGACGATGTCGTAGCCGAGGTAGCCGACCATGCCGCCGGTGAACGGGGGCATGCCCGAAGCGAGGTCGCGGGGGGTGTGGAGGGTCTCGACGGTGGCGCGCAGGGCCTGGAGGGGGTCGCCGTCGACGGGGACGCCGACGGGCGGGGTGCCGAGCCAGTGGGCCTCGCCGTCCTTCACCGTCAGCGTGGCGTCGCTGCGGACCCCGATGAAGGAGTAGCGGGACCAGGAGCGGCCGTTCTCCGCGGATTCGAGGAGGAAGGTGCCGGGGCGTTCGGCGGCGAGCTTGCGGTAGAGCCCGACCGGGGTGTCGCCGTCCGCGAGGAGCCTGCGGCTGACGGGGATGACGCGGCGGTCGGCCGCCAGCTTGCGGAAGGTCTCGAGATCCATGGCACCGGACCTTACTGGGATACGGGGAGCACGTCGGCGTCGAAGCAGGTGCGGGCGCCGGTGTGGCAGGCGGCTCCGACCTGGTCGACCTTGACGAGGAGGGTGTCGGCGTCGCAGTCGAGGGCGACGGACTTGACGTGCTGGACGTGCCCGGAGGTGTCGCCCTTGACCCAGTACTCGTTGCGGCTGCGGGACCAGTAGGTGCAGCGGCCGGTGGTGAGGGTGCGGTGCAGGGCCTCGTCGTCCATCCAGCCGAGCATCAGCACCTCGCCGGTGTCGTACTGCTGGGCGATGGCGGGGACGAGCCCGTCCGGGCTGCGCTTGAGCCGGGCGGAGAGGGCCGGGTCGAGATTGCTGCTCATGGCGCCATTGTGCCGCGCCCGGGAGCGGTGCCCGGCGGGGCGTCCACTGGGCGGACCGTGGGCGTCCGCCGTACGCTGGCGGACATGTCGACCCATGCCAAACGTGAACGGCTTCTGCTGGCTGATCTGTTGGAGGCGGCCGGTCCGGACGCGCCGACGCTCTGCGAGGGCTGGCGGGCCCGGGACCTCGCGGCCCATGTGGTGGTGCGGGAGCGGCGCCCGGACGCGGCGGCCGGTTCGCTCGTACCGGCGCTGAAGGACCGGCAGGACCGGGTGCAGGCGGAGTTCGCCGACCGGCCGTACGACGAGCTGATCCGGCTCATCCGGACGGGACCGCCGAAGTTCTCGCCGTTCACGATCAAGCAGGTGGACGAGGGGGCGAACGTCGTCGAGTTCTACGTGCACGCGGAGGACGTGCGGCGGGCCCAGCCCCACTGGTCGGCCCGTGAGCTGGACCCGGTCTTCGCGGACGTCCTCTGGTCCCGTCTGGAGCGCACGGCCCGGCTGCTCGGCCGCAAGGTCCCGGTGGGCCTGGTGCTGCGCCGCCCGGACGGGCAGACGGTGGTCGCCCGCAGGGGCACCCCGGTGGTGACGGCCTCCGGGGAGCCGGGCGAGCTGACGATGTACCTGTACGGGCGGCAGGACGCGGCGAAGGTGGCGCTCGACGGGGAGCCGCAGGCGATCGAGCGGCTGCGGGAGACGAAGCGGCTGGGGATCTAGGGCCTCGGTTCGGTGGCCCGGTGATCCGGGCTACTTCGGCAGTTCGGCGCGGCGCAGGGCCGGGACCAGGAGGCCGTGGACCCCGGCCAGGGCGCAGACGGCGGCGCTGGCGACGAAGACCGGGCCGGGGCCCCACAGGCCGATCGCGGCGCCCGTGGCCGGGAAGCTCAGCGGGGCGAGGCCCAGGCTGCACAGGCTCGCGACGGCGGAGACGCGGCCGAGGTACGCGGGGTCGCACTCGGTCTGGAGGAGGGCGCCGGCCAGCGCTCCGGAGAGCCCGGCGAGCAGGCCGACGGAGAGCGCGAGGAACACGGCGACGGGCAGCAGCGGGGTGTGGGCGAGCGCGGCGACCGAGACGGCGCCGAGGACCATGGTCCCGCCGAGGACGGCCCCGGCGCGCGGGACCCGGCCCTTGACGCCGAGCAGCAGCGAGGAGGCCGCCGCACCCGTGCCGAAGCCGGCGAGGACCCAGCCGATGCCGGAGGCGCCCCAGCCGCGCTGGTCGGAGAGGAGCGCGAGGCCGACGTTGAGGGGACCGACGAAGCCGAGGTCGCTGAGGGCGATGACGATCACGAGAGGGCCGAGGACCCGGTGGCCGCGCAGGTAGCGCAGGCCGTCGGCCAGGTCGCCGAGGGCGGTGTTCTTCCGGCCCCGCGCCCCGGCGTCGGTCGGCAGCGGGTCCAGGCGGAGCCCGAGCAGCAGGGGCAGGGAGAGCGCGAAGAGCAGTCCGGCGGCCGCGAACGCGGCGCCCGGTCCGCCGAGGGCGACCGCGAGGCCGCCGAGCGGGGCACCGAGGACGGCTCCGGCGCGCTGGCCGAGGCCGCGCATGCCCTGGACGCGGGCGAGCTGGTCGCGCGGGGCCATCCGGGGCGGCAGGGAGCCGACGGCGGGCAGGAAGAGGGCGTCGAGGACGCCGAAGACGAGGGCGACGGCGGCGAGCGTCCAGAGGGCGGGCGTGGTGGCCAGGACGAGCGCGGCCAGGGCGAGGACGACGAGGCAGCGGACGGCGTCGGAGACGATGACGACCCGGCGGGGGCCGAAGCGGTCGGCGACCACTCCCCCGCCGAGCATGAGGAGGGCCCGGGGCACGGCGGAGATGGCCATGACGAGTCCTGCCTGGGCGGGGCTGCCGCTGCTGACGGCGGTCCAGGAGAGGGCGAGGTGGTAGACGCCGTCGCCGACGGTGGAGGCGGTGTAGGCGCCGAGCCAGCGCAGGACCCGGGGGTCGCGGTGGGCGGGCCGCGGCGGGGCGGCGGCGAGGACGGCGGCGGTCATGCGCGGTAGGGGAAGCCGTTGAGGTGGACGGCCACGTTCTCGCGGCCCTCGGTGTCGCCGGCCTCCTCGGCGGCGCGGGCCCGCTGGTCGTACTTCTCGACGACGGCGTCCAGTTCGGCGGCGAGCGCGGCCAGCTCGGGGGCGGTGAGGCGGGGCAGCCACTCGGAGCTGGTGGAGGCGGCGCGCCAGGCGTCGGACCAGGTGTGCCGCTCGTCGAGGAAGCGGGCCTGCATCTCGCCGCGCTGCGCCTCGACCGTACGGCTGAAGGCGGTGTTGGCGGCGACGAGTTCGGGGGCGTCGCGCATGTCCTCGTCGTGGATGCTGAAGCCGTACGAGCTGGGCTGCCACCAGCGTTCGCGGCCGTCGGCGGACCGGGCCCCGGCCTCCTCGATGAGGCCGTGCTCGGCGAGCTTGCGCAGGTGGTAGCTGACCAGGGAGACGGCCTCGTCGACCTGGTCGGCGAGCTGGGACGCGGTGGCGGTGCGGGCCGTGAAGAGGGCGCGGTAGAGGCGCATCCGCAGCGGGTGCGAGACGGCCTTGAGGGTGCCGAGGTCGGTGATCCGACGGTTCTCCGGTGAGGTCATGCCCATGACCCTAGATACGAAAGAAAAGTTGCGCAATGAGAATTGCGAAAGAAATCCTGTGCATCCGACCTGGAAGAAGGGCCCCCGAAGGGGCCCTTCCAGGAAGCGGAACCGGGTCTCAGCGGACCGGGTGGCCCGCCTCCCGCAGCGTCTCCTTGACCTGACCGATCCGCAGGTCGCCGAAGTGGAAGACGGAGGCCGCGAGCACCGCGTCGGCGCCCGCCGCGACGGCCGGCGGGAAGTCGGCGAGCCTGCCCGCGCCGCCGGAGGCGATCACCGGCACGGTCACGTGCTTGCGCACGGCCGCGATCATCTCGGTGTCGTAGCCGTCCTTCGTGCCGTCCGCGTCCATCGAGTTGAGCAGGATCTCGCCCGCGCCGAGCTCGGCGGCGCGGTGCGCCCACTCGACGGCGTCGATGCCGGTGCCCTTGCGGCCGCCGTGCGTGGTGACCTCGAAGGAGCCCGTCTCCGTACGGCGCGCGTCCACGGACAGGACGAGCACCTGGCGGCCGAAGCGCTCCGCGATCTCCTGGATCAGCTCGGGACGCGCGATGGCCGCCGTGTTCACGCCGACCTTGTCGGCGCCGGCCCGCAGCAGCCTGTCGACGTCCTCGGCCGACCGCACGCCGCCGCCGACCGTGAGCGGGATGAAGACCTGCTCGGCGGTGCGGCGCACCACGTCGTAGGTGGTCTCCCGGTTGCCGGAGGAGGCGGTGATGTCGAGGAAGGTCAGCTCGTCGGCGCCCTCGGCGTCGTACAGCTTCGCCATCTCGACGGGGTCGCCCGCGTCCCGCAGGTTCTGGAAGTTGACGCCCTTGACGACCCGGCCGTTGTCCACGTCCAGGCAGGGGATCACGCGTACGGCGAGGCTCATGAGCTCTCCCCCCGGTAGGCCTCGACCTCGACCTCGACGACCAGGCGGGGGTCGACGAAGCCGGAGACGATGATCATGGAGGCGGCGGGGCGGACGGCGTCGAACAGCTCCTTGTGGGCGCGGCCGACCTCCTCCACGTCCCGGGCGTGCGTGAGGTACATCCGGGTCCGGACGACGTGCTCGGCCCCCAGGCCCAGCTGCCCCAGCGCGCCGAAGGCCACGTTGAAGGAGTTGACCGCCTGGTCGTACGGGCCGCCGTCGGCGATCTGGCCGTCGACCACCGACGTGCAGCCGGAGACCAGGACCGTGCCGTTCGGCAGCTCGACCGCGCGGGAGTAGCCGAACTGCTCCTCCCAGGGCGCTCCGGTGACGATCCTGCGGACGCCGGAGGTCACGACGCCACCGCCGCGAGCGCCTCTTCGAGGGTGAAGGCCTTGGCGTACAGCGCCTTGCCGACGATCGCGCCCTCGACGCCCAGCGGGACCAGGCCGGACAGGGCCCGCAGGTCGTCCAGGGAGGAGACGCCGCCGGAGGCCACGACGGGCTTGTCGGTGGCCGCGCAGACGTTCTTCAGGAGCTCCAGGTTGGGGCCCTGGAGGGTGCCGTCCTTGGCGATGTCGGTGACGACGTACCGGGCGCAGCCCTCGGAGTCGAGGCGGGCCAGCGTCTCGTACAGGTCGCCGCCGTCGCGGGTCCAGCCGCGGCCGCGCAGGGTCGTGCCGCGCACGTCGAGGCCGACGGCGATCCTGTCGCCGTACTCGGCGATGACCTTGGCGACCCACTCGGGGGTCTCCAGGGCGGCGGTGCCGAGGTTGACGCGGGTGCAGCCGGTGGCGAGGGCGGCGACGAGCGAGGCGTCGTCGCGGATGCCGCCGGAGAGCTCGACCTTGATGTCCATGGCCCCCGTGACCTCGGCGATCACCTCGCGGTTGTCGCCGGTGCCGAAGGCCGCGTCGAGGTCGACCAGGTGCAGCCACTCGGCGCCGGAGCTCTGCCAGGCCAGGGCCGCTTCGAGCGGGGAGCCGTAGGAGGTCTCGGTGCCGGACTCGCCGTGGACGAGGCGGACGGCCTGCCCGTCGCGGACGTCGACGGCGGGGAGGAGTTCAAGCGTGCTGCTCACAGGGTTCCGATCCAGTTGGTGAGGAGCTGGGCTCCGGCGTCGCCGGACTTCTCGGGGTGGAACTGGGTGGCCCACAGGGCGCCGTTCTCGACGGCCGCGACGAAGGGCTCGCCGTGGGTGGTCCAGCTGACCTTGGGGGCGCGGATGTGCGGGTTGCCGATCTCCATGGACCACTCGCGCACCCCGTAGGAGTGCACGAAGTAGTAGCGGGCGCCGGCGTCGAGCCCGGCGAACAGCTCGCTGTCGGCGGGGGCGTCGACGGTGTTCCAGCCCATGTGGGGGACGACGGGGGCGTTCAGCGGCTCGACCGTGCCGGGCCACTCGTCGAGCCCTTCGGTCTGCACGCCGTGCTCGATGCCCTCGGCGAAGAGGATCTGCATGCCGACGCAGATGCCCATGACGGGCCGGCCGCCGGCGAGGCGGCGGCCGACGATCCAGTCGCCGCGGGCCTGCCTGAGCCCCTGCATGCAGGCGGAGAAGGCGCCGACGCCGGGGACGAGGAGTCCGTCGGCGTTCATGGCGCGCTCGTAGTCGCGGGTGATCTCGACGTCGGCGCCGACCCGGGCGAGGGCGCGCTCGGCGGAGCGCACGTTGCCGAAGCCGTAGTCGAAGACGACGACCTTCTTGGAGTCTCCGGGTGCGCTCATGACCACACGTCCAGACGGAGCACGCCGGCGGCGAGGCACATCGCGGCGCCGAGGGAGAGCAGCACGATGAGGCCCTTGGGCATCTGCTGCTTGGCGAAGGAGTAGATGCCGCCGAGCAGGAACAGCCCGACGACGATCAGGATGGTGGAGAGGCCGTTCACGACTAGAGCGCGCCCTTCGTGGAGGGAAGGATGCCGACGGCGCGCGGGTCGCGCTCGGAGGCGTAGCGCAGGGCGCGGGCGAGGGCCTTGAACTGGCACTCCACGATGTGGTGGGCGTTGCGCCCGTACGGGACGTGGATGTGCAGCGCGATCTGGGCCTGGGCGACGAACGACTCGAAGATGTGCCGGGTCATGGTCGTGTCGTACGAGCCGATCATCGGCGCCATGTTCTCGGGCTCGGTGTGCACGAGGTACGGGCGGCCGGAGAGGTCGACGGTGACCTGGGCGAGCGACTCGTCGAGCGGGACGGTGCAGTTGCCGAAGCGGTAGATGCCGACCTTGTCGCCGAGGGCCTGCTTGAAGGCGGCGCCGAGGGCGAGGGCGCTGTCCTCGATGGTGTGGTGCGAGTCGATGTGCAGGTCGCCCTCGGTCTTGACCGTGAGGTCGAAGAGCCCGTGGCGGCCGAGCTGGTCGAGCATGTGGTCGTAGAAGCCGACCCCGGTCGACACGTCGACCTTCCCGGTGCCGTCGAGGTCGATCTCGACGACGACGGAGGTCTCCTTGGTGGTGCGCTCAACGCGGCCTACGCGGCTCATCGTTCCTGCTCCTTCATCAATTCACGGACCGCGTCGAGGAACGCGTCGTTCTCTTCGGGGGTGCCGGCGGTGACGCGCAGCCATCCCGGTACGCCGTTGTCCCGGACCAGGACGCCCCGGTCGAGGATCGCCTGCCAGGCGGCGTGGGTGTCGGGGAACTTCCCGAACTGCACGAAGTTGGCGTCGGACTCGGTGACCTCGTAGCCGATCGCCCGCAGCTCGGCGACGAGCCGGTCGCGCTCGGCCTTGAGCTGCTCGACGTACCCGAGGAGGGTGTCGGTGTGCTCCAGGGCGGCGAGCGCGGTGGCCTGGGTGACGGCGGAGAGGTGGTACGGCAGCCGGACGAGCTGCACGGCGTCGACCACGGCGGGGTGGGCGGCGAGGTAGCCGAGGCGGAGTCCGGCGGCGCCGAAGGCCTTGGACATGGTCCGCGAGACCACCAGGTTCGGGCGGCCCTCGATGAGGGGCAGCAGCGAGTCGCGGTGGCTGAACTCGACGTACGCCTCGTCCACGACGACCATCGACGGCCTGGCCGCCTGGGCCGCCTCGTACAGGGCGAGGACGGTCTCGGCCCCGACGGCGGTGCCGGTGGGGTTGTTGGGCGAGGTGACGAAGACGACGTCCGGGCGGTGCTCGGCGATCGCCTTCCCGGCGGCCGCCACGTCGATGGTGAAGTCCTCGTTGCGGGGACCGGAGATCCAGCCGGTGCCGGTGCCGCGGGCGATCAGGGCGTGCATCGAGTACGAGGGCTCGAAGCCGATCGCGGTGCGGCCGGGGCCGCCGAAGGTCTGGAGGAGCTGCTGGAGGACCTCGTTGGAGCCGTTGGCCGCCCAGACGTTCTCGACGGCGACCGGGTGCCCGCCGGTGCGGGTGAGGTAGCGGGCGAGCCCGGTGCGCAGCTCGACCGCGTCCCGGTCGGGGTAGCGGTTGAGGCCGCGGGCGGCCTCGGCGACCCGCTCCGCGATCCGGGCCACGAGCGGCTCGGGCAGCGGGTAGGGGTTCTCGTTGGTGTTGAGCTGGACGGGGACGTCGAGCTGGGGCGCGCCGTAGGGGGACTTGCCGCGCAGCTCGTCCCGGACGGGCAGGTCGTCGATTCCGGTCACCGCTGCGGCACCTTCCATCCGAACCTCGCCTTGATCGCGGCGCCGTGGGCCGGCAGGTCCTCGGCCTCCGCGAGGGTCACCACGTGGTGGGCGACGTCCGCGAGGGCGTCGCGGGTGTAGTCCACGATGTGCACCCCGCGCAGGAATGACTGCACGGAGAGGCCCGAGGAGTGGCAGGCGCAGCCGCCGGTGGGCAGGACGTGGTTGGAGCCGGCGCAGTAGTCGCCGAGCGAGACGGGGGCCCAGGGGCCGACGAAGATCGCGCCGGCGTTGCGGACGCGGTCCGCGACGGCGGCGGCGGCGGCGGTCTGGATCTCCAGGTGCTCGGCGCCGTACGCGTCGACGACCTCGAGGCCGTCGGCGAGGTCGCGGACGAGGACGATCGCGGACTGGCGGCCGGCCAGGGCCGGGACGATCCGGTCGTCGACGTGCTTGGAGGCGGCGACCTGGGTCTTCAGCTCGGCCTCGGTCGCCGCGGCCAGCTCCTCGGAGTCGGTGACGAGGACGGAGGCGGCCATCGGGTCGTGCTCGGCCTGGCTGATGAGGTCGGCGGCGACGTGCACGGGGTCGGCGGTGGAGTCCGCGAGGATCGCGATCTCGGTGGGTCCGGCCTCGGCGTCGATGCCGATGCGGCCCTTGAGGAGGCGCTTGGCGGCGGCCACGTAGATGTTGCCGGGGCCGGTGACCAGGTTGACGGGGGCGCAGCCGGGCTCGCCGTCCGTCCCGGTGCCGTCGAGGGTGCCGTACGCGAACATGGCGATGGCCTGGGCGCCGCCGGCGGCGTAGACCTCGTCCACGCCGAGCAGGGCGCAGGCGGCGAGGATCGTGGGGTGCGGGAGCCCGCCGAACTCCTTCTGCGGGGGCGAGGCGACGGCCACGCCCTCGACGCCGGCCTCCTGGGCCGGGACGACGTTCATCACGACGGAGGACGGATAGACGGAGCGGCCGCCCGGCACGTACAGGCCGACGCGCTCGACGGGGATCCACTTCTCGGTGACGGTGCCGCCGGGGACGACCTGGGTGGTGTGGGTGGCGCGGCGCTGCTCGCGGTGGACGAGCCGGGCGCGCCGGACGGACTCCTCCAGGGCGGCGCGGACGGCCGGATCGAGCTCGTCGAGGGCGCGGGTGAGCTCCTCGGCGGGGACGCGCAGGCCCGGGACGCGGACGCCGTCGAATTTCTCCCCGTAGTCGATCACCGCGGCCGCGCCATGATGCCGTACGTCCTCGCAGATCGGCCGCACCCTCTCCAGGGCGGCCTCCACGTCGAACTCGGCACGGGGCAGCAGGTCACGCAGGGCGGAACCCTCGGGGAGGGCCTCGCCGCGCAGATCGATTCGAGAGATCACGGGTCAATTCTCTCAGACGCCCCACGGCACCGGACGCCCGTATCACTGGCTGATACACACCACAGTGGCGTCTTGGCGCCACTCCTGACCGTTAGCGTTCAGCCCGTCACACAGCGGGAAGAACGGCTGTACGAATCCACGAATCCCGGAGAGCGGAATCGTGGATGCGGATCGTGGAAAGCGAGGGGGCGGCAGTGACCGAGCCGCACGAGGACGGGATCCCGGACGGTCTCACGGCTCCGGAGCGGGCCCTGTGGAGGGCGTTCCGGGTGGGCAGGACGTGCGATCTGACGGAGGGGGTCGCGGAGCGGGACGACCCGTTCGGGGCGCGGGAGTGGGGGGAGGAGCGGAGCGTCCGCGCCGAGGTGGTGGCGCTGCTGCTGCTCTCCGGGCCGGACGCCAGGTCCGGGCGTGTGGCGGCGCTGAAGCTGCGCGGGGCCAGGATCACCGGCGTCCTGGACCTGGCGGGCGGGACGATAGGGCCGTACGTGGAGCTCCAGGGCTGCCGGTTCGACGGCGAGGTGGTGGTGCCCGAGGCCCGGTTCGGCACCCTGCGGATGGTCGAGTGCGCCCTGCCGCGCCTGGAGGCGGCCCGGCTGCACACGGAGGGGGACCTGCACCTGCCGCGCTGCCGGGTGCGGTGGGGCATCCGTCTGACGGACGCCCAGATCGGCACGGACCTGCTGATCAACCAGATCCAGGTGTGGCCGGACCGGCGGGGGCGGGCTATCGCGGCGGACGGGATGGTGGTGGCGCAGGACCTCCAGGCCGAGCTGATCGAGACGTACGGCGAGCTGAGCCTGCGCGGGGCCCAGGTCGGGGTCTCGCTCAGCCTGCGGGGCAGCGTGCTGCGCGGGGCCCAGGGCCGCCGCGCGCTCAACGCGCCGCAGCTGACGGTGGAGCGCTCGCTCTATCTGAACGCGGCCTGGGTGTACGAGGGGACGGGGACGGCGGGAGTGGCGGACGGCTCGACGGCCACCCCGCCGTACGGGCTGACGCCCGCCCGGGGCACGCGGCGCAAGCCGGTCGAGTTCCACGGCGGGGTGCGGCTCGACGACGGGCGGTTCGGCGACGCGGTGGACCTGAAGCACGCCCGGTTCCTCCTCGACGGCGCGCGCCGGGAGGAGGTGTCGCTGCGCCGGATCGTCACCCCGGAGCTGCGGTTCAACGGCGAGCGCCCGGAGGAGGGGCGGGTGGTGCTCAACGGCGCCAGGATCGTCACCCTGATCGACCTGTGGAGCAGCTGGCCGGGGCCCGGCGGCCTCGCGATGGGCGGCTTCGTCTACGAGAACCTCGTGCCGTACGAGCGCTTCCCGCTGGCCCTGCGCCTGGAGTGGGTGGCGGCGGCGACCCCGGAGTACGCCCCCGAGCCGTACGAGCGGCTCGCGGCGGTGCTGCGCAACAGCGGCGAGGACGCGGACGCGCGCGAGGTGCTGCTCGCCAAGCAGCGGCGCCGGCGGGAGACGCTGCCCCTCGCCGGGAAGCTCTGGGGCTACCTCCAGGACTGGACGGTGGCGTACGGCTACCGGCCGGGCCGGGCGGCGCTGTGGATGGCGGTGCTGTGGGCGGCGGGCACGGTGGCCTTCTCCCACTACCGTCCGGTCCCGCTGAAGGCGGACGAGGCGCCCGAGTGGAACGGCACGCTGTACGCCCTGGACCTGCTGCTGCCGGTGATCAACCTGGGTCAGGACGGCTACTGGCGCCTCGAAGGCATGTGGCAGTGGGCGGCGGCGGTGCTCGTCCTGCTGGGCTGGATCCTCGCGACGACGGTGGCGGCGGGCGCGACCCGCCTGCTGAGCAGGGGGTGAGGCGGCGGAGGAGGGGTTTCGCGCGTGAAAAGCGGAGGCGGGAGTGGCAGGCGTGTGGAAGCTGTCACGGCGCGGTGAGGGAGCTGTCACGACCTGCCGGGACGGCTGCGACCGCGGGGGGCGCCGGGGGACAATACGTCACGCCATGTCCTTGTTTCGCGCCCTGGTAGGCGCCGCCCGCTCGGCCCGGCACGCCCCGCGGCTCGCCGCCGGGCTCGTGCCGGACGACGACGTGCTGCTCGACGCCCCGGACGAGCGGCTCGCCCCCGCCCTGGTCGCCGCCGCCCTCGGCGACCCGGAGCCCGCGGCGAAACTGCTCGCCACCACCCGGGACGCCGCCGAGTGGGAGGACCGCGACCGGTACGTCGTCCGGCTCGCCGCCTTCGCCCGGCACCGGGACGACTGGCTGCTCCAGTGGCTCTCCACCGCGCCCGAGGACTCGGACGCCCTGCTCGTCACGACGCAGCTCGCCGTCCGCAGGGCGTGGGGGTCCCCGGCGCGGACCGAGCTCCTGGGCGACCTCGAACCGCTGGTCCGGGGGGTCGCCGAGACGGCCCCGCACGACGACCCGGTGCCGTGGCGGCTCGCCCTGGACCACGCGCGCGGGGCACAGGCCGGGCCCGCCGTCTTCGAGTCCCTCTGGGAACAGGCCGTGCGCCGCTCCCCGCACCACTACGGCTGCCACGTCGCGGCGCTGAAGTACCTGTCCGCGCAGGGGCACGGCTCGCGTCGCGCCGCCTTCGACTTCGCCGAGCGGGCGGCCGACGACGCCGCCCCGGACTCGCTGGTGCGGGCGCTGCCGGTCCGCGCCGCCCACGAGGCACTGGGGGCGCCGGGGCAGGAGGGGTCCGGGCCGCCGGCCGTGCTCGATCGGGCGGCGGACCGGGCCCTGGCCCTGTCGGCGGCGTTCCCGGCGGGCGACCCGTGGCCGGCCGGGGCGCGCAACCTGCTCGCGCACGTGCTGATGGAGCGGGGGCGGTGGACGGAGGCCCTGGAGGAGTTCGGCCGGATCGGTCCCTGCGCGACCTCGTTCCCCTGGGGGTCCGCGCGGGACGCCGTGCCGGGGGACCCTCCCCCGGGCTCCCGGCCGCGCCCGGACGGCGGTGACCCCCTCCTCCGTTTCCTGGCCGCGCGGGACCGGACGCGGCTCGAAGTGGCCCGCCGGACGCCCCTGTGGACGCCCGGTCGTGGACGGGCCGGACGGGGTGGGCCCGGCGGCCATTAGGCTTGGCCGCTGTGACCACCGCCCGCCTGCCCCTCTTCCCCCTCAACACGGTGCTGTTCCCGGGCCTCGTGCTGCCGCTGAACGTCTTCGAGGAGCGTTATCGCGCCATGATGCGCGAGCTGCTCACGATCGACGAGGCGGAGCCGCGCCGCTTCGCCGTCGTCGCGATCCGCGACGGCCGCGAGGTCGCGCCGACCGCGCCCGGGCTGCCGGACCCGACGGCGCTGCCCGAGAAGGGCCCGGCCGCGGGCTTCGGCGCCGACCCGATCCAGTCCTTCCACCGGGTGGGCTGCGTCGCCGACGCGGCGAGCGTCCGGGAGCGCGCCGACGGCAGCTTCGAGGTGATGACCACCGGCACGACCCGGGTGAAGCTGCTCTCGGTCGACGCGAGCGGCCCGTTCCTGACGGCCGAGGTCGAGGAGATCCCGGAGGAGCCGGGCGAGGATGCGGGCGCGCTCGCCGAGGGGGTGCTGCGGGCCTTCCGGAGCTATCAGAAGCGGCTGGCGGGCGCCCGGGAGCGCTCGCTGACCACGAGCGAGCTGCCGGACGACCCGTCGGTGGTGTCGTACCTGGTCGCGGCGGCGGCGGTGCTCGACACGCCGTCGAAGCAGCGGCTGCTCCAGGCCCCGGACACGGCGACGCGGCTGCGCGAGGAGCTGGCCCTGCTGCGCACGGAGACGGCGGTCCTGCGGCACCTGCCGTCGCTGCCGGTCGTGGACCTGACGCAGACCCCGACGTACCCGAACTGATCCGGGCCGGACCGGATCCGGTTCGCACCGGATCCGGCCCGGGCGGGGTCCCGCCCGGAGTCCCGCCCGAGCGGGGAAAGAAGCCAGGAGGAGCGCGTGGCGAAGAAGCAGAAGAAGAACGGCGGGGGCACTCCGGCGACGGTGGCCCTGACGGCGGCCGGCACGCCGTTCACCGTGCACGCGTACGAGCACGATCCGGCCGCCCCCTCGTACGGCGAGGAGGCCGCGGAGGCCCTGGGCGTCTCCCCCGACCGGGTGTTCAAGACGCTGGTGGCGGACGTCGACGGCGAGCTGACGGTCGCGGTGGTCCCGGTGGCGGGCCGGCTGGACCTGAAGGCGCTGGCCTCGGCGGTCGGCGGCAAGCGCGCGGCGATGGCCGACCCGGCGGCGGTGGAGCGCACCACGGGCTACGTGCGGGGCGGCATCTCCCCGCTGGGGCAGCGCAAGCGGCTCCGTACCGTCCTCGACTCCTCGGCCTCGGACCACGCGACCGTCTGCGTCTCGGCGGGGCGGCGCGGCCTGGAGGTGGAGCTCTCCCCCGCGGACCTCGCCGCCCTCACCTCGGCGGTGGTGGCCCCGATCGGCCGCGGCTGACCGGGCCGCCGCGTCAGAGCGCCTTCGGGTGCTCCCAGGGGTCCGGGTCGCGCGGACCGAAGGCGGCCGTCAGGGACAGGTGCACGATCATCGCGGCGAGCGGCCAGGCGAGGAGCGCGGCGGCGCCCAGGTGCAGTTCCAGCGGGGCCTCGAAGGTGACGTCGGGGCCGACCGCCTTCGCGTGGGCGACCACGTCCGAGGTCGGACCGAAGTGCGTGCCGAGGCCCCACGCGAGCAGCGAGCCCAGGACGCCGCCGGCGGCCAGGCCGAGGACCAGCGGGACGCCGCCCCGCCGGCGCAGCAGGAAGACGGTGATTCCGGCGACCGCGCCGAAGGCCAGGGCGAGCAGGACGAACGTGCCGTCCGCGCCGATCGCGGTCTCCCCCTCGGAGTTCCGGAGGTAGACCCCCTTGCCGTCCGAGACGAGCAGGACGCGGGGGGCCAGGTTCAGCCACAGCACTCCGAGCAGCACTCCCGCGACCGCCGAGGCGATGGTCACCAGGGCGCCCTGGACGACCTCGGCCGCCGTGATCGGGTCCCCGTCCGGGCCGGACGCCGGCGGGGGCGGCGGGGGCCAGGCGGGGTCGTGCGGCGGCTGGTGAGGCGGAGTCAGAGGTGCGGTCACCCCGCCATCGTGCCAGGTGTGCCTGTGACCCGCCTCAGCGGACGGCGGCCCTGCGGTACGCCCGGGTGGCGACCGCGAGCGAGATCACGCCGACCGCGCCGCAGACGGCGAGGTCCAGGGCGACGGCCGCCCAGTCGGGGTGCGGGTCGAAGGCGCGGGCCAGGGCCTCCACGCCGTACGTCGAGGGCAGCAGGTCCCGCGCCCAGCCGAGGGGTCCGGGCAGCCGCTCCGCCGGGAGCACGCCGAGGAGCAGCGCGGCCGACATGCCGAGCTGGCCCAGGAGGGTGGCCAGCTCCTGCCGGGGCGCGAGGAGCCCGAGGGCCGCGCCGAGTCCCGCGAGGGCGGCACCGGAGAGCGGGACGACGGCGGCGAGGATCCACAGGTGGGTGAGCGGGAGGCCGAAGAGCAGGGAGCCCGCGACGGCGGTGAAGGCGGTGCCGGGGACGGTGAAGGAGGCGTACGCCCCGGCCGCGCCGAGCACGACGGCGGCGGGCGGCACCGGCAGGGTGGCGTAGTGGTCGAGGCCGCCGGTCGCCCGCAGCTGTCCGAAGTACTGGGCGAGCAGGTTGAGCGCGACGAAGGCGACGACGAGGACGGTGGAGCCGGCCACGACGGCGCGCGCCTCGGAGCCGCCGTCGACGACCCCGCGCATCAGGACCATGATCCCGATGGACTGGAAGGTGGCGACGAAGAGCAGCGGGATGCGGGCGACGCGGGCCCGGGAGAGCTGGGCGCGGTAGACGGCGGCCAGGGACGGCAGCAGCCGGGCGCTCGGGGCGAGGGGCGCGGCGGCCCCGTCGTCGTACGACCGGACGCCCGGCGCGCGGGTCGGCAGGGCCTCGGCGGGCACGGTGCTCACTGCGGACAGCTCCTGACGGTCACGTGCGGGTACGGAACGCGGTGCCCCGCGGGGGCGGGGAGGGGCGCGTACGGGGGACGGCCGCCCCCGGGGACGCGGGAGGCGTCCCGGGCGCCGGGACGGCGTGCCGCGCCGACGGGGCCGCGCGCGCCGGAGGGCCCGGCGGGGCCGGGAAGCGGAGCGGAGCCGAAGGGGCCGGACGCCTCGGCGGAGAGGGGCGCCAGGTCCGGGCGGGAAAGCGCGGCGGGACCGAAAAGCACGGGTTCCCCGGCGGAGCCGGGAAGCGCGTCGGAGCCGAAGGATCCGGAGGTCACGGCGGAGCCGGGCGTCGTGGTGGTCACGCCTTCACCAGCCCCTCCGTGCCCTCCGTCGCGCCGCCGAGGGCGAGGTAGACGTCCTCCAGGCTGGGCGTGGCCAGGGCGAAGTCGTCGAGGGCGGCGAAGGCGGCGCCGCCGGTGACGGTGGCGACGGCCGCGCGGGCCGCGTCGGGGGCGAGCCGCAGGCTCCAGCGCCGGCCGGTCTCCTGGGCGAGGCCGCGCAGGGCGGCCACCTCGGGCAGGTGGAGGGGGGCGGTCTCGCGCCACACCAGTTCGACGCGGACCTCGCCCGCGACGCGCTCCTTGAGCCCGGCCGGGGTGTCGCAGGCGATGACCCGGCCGTGTTCGAGGACGGCGACCCGGTCGAGGACGGTCTCGGCCTCGATGACGTTGTGGGTGACGAGGAGGACGGTGGTGCCGTGTTCGGCGCGCCGCCGGTCGACGGCGGCCCAGACGGCGCGGCGGGCGACCGGGTCCATGCCGGTGGTGGGCTCGTCGAGGACGAGGACGGGCCGCCGGCCGACGAGGGCGGCGGCGACGCAGGCGAGGCGGCGCTGTCCGCCGGAGAGCTTCTTGAGGGGCCGGGAGGCGAGCGCGGTGAGGCCGAGCTCCTCCAGGACGGCGTCGCTCTCGGCGCGCGCGTCGCGGGCGGTGAGGCCACGCAGCCGGCCGGTGGTCACGGCGGCGAGGGAGACGGTCAGCTCGTCGAGGGCGGTGGACTCCTGGCCGAGGTGGGCGAGGAGCCGGGAGGCCCGCTCGGGGTGGCGCACCAGGTCGTGGCCGAGGAGCTCGACGGAGCCGGAGTCGGGCCGCATGAGCCCGGTGACCTGGCGGACGAGGGTGGACTTGCCCGCCCCGTTGGGGCCGAGCAGCCCGAAGATCTCCCCGCCGCGCACGTCGAGGCTGATCCCGTCGGTGGCCCGCACCTCGGGGGTCGCCGGCGCACCGCGCCCGCCGCGCGTGGCGGGGTACGTCTTGACCAGATCCCGCACCGCGCACACCGTACTCACGGGGGAAGAGCCTACGGGGTCGCCGGGCCCGCTCCGGGCGCGGGGGCGTGTTCGGCGGCGGCGCGGACGTCGATCTCGCGCCAGAAACCGGCCCGGATCGCGTACCGGTCGTGCTCGTCGATCTGGTCGTCCTTGTGGGCGAGGAGACCGAAGCGGGCGGCGTAGCGGAGGAGTTCGCCGTCGATGCGGTGCGGGATGCGGGGGTAGAGGGTGGAGAGCTTCTGGACGTGGCTCTGCTCCGGGAGGCGTTCCATCCAGCGGCGGGCGAAGACCTGTCCGACCTCGAAGGGGTCGCCGCCGACGGTGGTGATGTCCTCCTCGCGGTCGGCCCAGCGCTGCTCGGCGCTGGTGAGCGCGGCGAGGGTGGGCAGGGAGGCGGTCTCGGCCGGTTCGCCGAGGGGGGCGGGGCGCTCGACCCAGCCCCGGTCGGAGGACCAGCGGAGCGCGCTCGCGCTCTGCGGCACGGAGGCGCCGTGGGCGCCGTGGGAGCCGTTGACCGCGGGGGCGCGCAGCCCCGCGAGGTCCTTGGGGGTGGGGACGCCCCTGCTCTGGGCCGGGGCGCGGCCGTTCTCCCCGGCGCGCGCGTGGTCGTGGTCGTGGCCGCCGTCGGAGGCGCCCCGGGAGCCGTTCGTCCCGGCCGGGGCCGTGCTCCCGTTCCGTACGGTCGCCGCCGCGGCGGCCTCCGCCGCCCGCTCGGCCGAGGCGGCGAGGGCGGCCTCGGGCAGCGGCGCGGAGAGGATGGCGGCGATCTCGGGGCGCGGGGCGGGCGGGGGCGCGCAGAGTCCGCTGAGGTCCTTGGCGCGGACGGCGCGGGTGATCCAGGCCCGGTCGAGGACCCGCCGCTCGTCGGCCTCGGCGACGAGGTCCTCGGACTGGTTGTAGTCGCCGTCGGCGGCCTGGACGGCCCAGAGGTGGACGGCGACGCCGTGTTCCTTGGCCGACATGAGGCCGGGCAGCAGGTCGCCGTCGCCGGTGACGAGCACGATGTCGGAGCAGGCCCTGTTCCGGGCGAGCTCGGTCAGCTCGGTGTGCATGGCCGCGTCGACGCCCTTCTGCGCCCAGCGCCCCTCGCTCCTGGTCAGGGCGCCGAGCCGGACGGTGACCCGGGGCATCACGCGCAGTCTGCGGTGCTCGGGCTGGGGCACCCGGTCGGGCGCGCCGTCGAACCAGTAGATCCGCAGGAGGGGCAGCGCGGTCTCGGCCTCGGCCCGCTGGCGCAGCTGCTGGATCAGCGCGGTGTGGTCGACCGTGATCCGGGAACGGGCCGGTTCCCCGGCGAGGAGACTGGCGGCGGCGCCCAGCAGGTAGCCGGCGTCCACCAGGACGACGCAGCGGTCCACGTGTTCCACCCTCTTTCGGCCCTGGGGGTCGGACTCGGGATCGGAAGTTGCTCCGGGTTTCCTTCGAGTCTGCCCGACGGCCGGTGGCTTGACGGTCGGAACTGGATCATCGGCGTGGCGGATGTCCTGTTCGGAGCGCCCTGACCCTCCGTAATGATCCAAAATGCGGCGTTTCACCCCGTATGTGAGTCTGACAGCGGCCCTGGCCCCTAATTCCCTTGAGGAGGCATCACCATGGCCAAGAACCGGAACCAGAACCGCGGTCCGAAGCAGTCCCCGGCCGAGCGCGGCGCCCAGCAGGCGCAGCAGTCGGCGATGGAGTCCGAGGCGGCGCAGCGCGCGTCCCAGGTCCTTCCCAGCGATGTCGCCCGCAAGGGCCGCCAGAAGCGCTTCGGCCACAACTGACGGCTCTCGCGTACGGCAAAGGGGCGCGCCCGTGACGACGGGCGCGCCCCTTGCGCGTGCGGGGAGGCGCGGTCAGCCGGCCAGGCAGGACGGGCCGAGCAGCACCTTCAGGTCGCCGAAGAGCGCCGGGTCGGCCGTCACCCGGTGCCGGTCGAGCCGCAGCACGGTGGTCTTGCGCGGGCCCTGGAGCCTGATCCGCACCTCGGTGTTGCCCTTGTGGTGCTTGAGGATCTCGCCGAGCCTGCTGACCATCGGCGGGGTCACCTTGACCGTGGGGATGGTGAGGATCACCGGCGCGTTGGTCCCGGCGTTCGACAGGTCGGGCACCTGGAGTTCCATGGCGACGAGCCGGGGCACGTCCTCGCGCTTGTCGAGCCGGCCCTTGACGAAGACGACCGTGTCCTCGACGAGCTGGGTGGAGACCAGCTGGTAGGTGGCCGGGAAGAACATGCACTCGATGGAGCCGGCCAGGTCCTCGACGGTGGCGATGGCCCAGGCGTTGCCCTGCTTGGTCATCTTGCGCTGGAGGCCGGAGATGATGCCGCCGATGGTGACGACCGCGCCGTCGCCGTGCTCGCCGCCGGTGAGCTGGGAGATCGCCGCGTCCGTCTTGTCGGACAGGACGTGCTCGATGCCGAAGAGCGGGTGGTCGGAGACGTAGAGGCCGAGCATCTCGCGCTCCTGGGCGAGCAGGTAGGACTTCTCCCACTCGAGGTCGGAGAACTCGACGTCCAGGCCGAAGCCGGGCTCGTCGGTGGTCTCCTCGCCCATGCCGCCGAAGAGGTCGAACTGCCCCTCGGCCTCCTTGCGCTTGACCGCCACCACGTTGTCGATCATGGGCTCGTGGTGGGCGACCAGGCCCTTGCGGGTGTGGCCCATCTCGTCGAAGGCGCCGGCCTTGATCAGCGACTCGACGGTCCGCTTGTTGCAGACGACGGCCTCGACCTTGTCCAGGAAGTCGGGGAAGGAGGAGTACTTCCCCTTGGACTTGCGGGTCTTGATGATCGACTCGACGACGTTGGTGCCGACGTTGCGGACGGCGGTGAGGCCGAAGAGGATCACGTCGTCGCCCTGGGCGGCGAAGTTCGACTGGGACTCGTTGACGTTGGGCGGCAGCACCTTGATGCCCATGCGGCGGCACTCGTTGAGGTAGACCGCGGACTTGTCCTTGTCGTCCTTGACCGAGGTGAGCAGTCCGGCCATGTACTCGGCCGGGTGGTTGGCCTTGAGGTAGGCGGTCCAGTAGGAGACCAGGCCGTACGCGGCGGAGTGCGCCTTGTTGAAGGCGTAGCCGGCGAAGGGGACCAGGACGTCCCAGAGGGACTGGATGGCCTCGTCGCTGTAGCCGTTCTTCCGGGCGCCGGCCTGGAAGATGGTGAAGTTCTTCGCCAGTTCCTCGGGCTTCTTCTTGCCCATCACGCGGCGGAGGATGTCGGCCTCGCCGAGCGAGTAGCCGGCGATGATCTGGGCGGCCTTCTGCACCTGCTCCTGGTAGACGATGAGGCCGTAGGTGACCGCGAGCACCTCTTCGAGCGGCTTCTCCAGCTCGGGGTGGATCGGGGTGATCTCCTGCTGCTTGTTCTTGCGCAGGGCGTAGTTGGTGTGCGAGTTCATGCCCATCGGACCCGGCCGGTACAGGGCGGACACGGCGGAGATGTCTTCGAAGTTGTCGGGCTTCATCAGCCGGAGCAGCGAGCGCATGGGCCCGCCGTCGAACTGGAAGACGCCGAGGGTGTCGCCGCGCTGGAGCAGTTCGAAGGTCTTCGGGTCGTCGAGCGGCAGGGCGAGCAGGTCGAGGTCGATCCCCTTGTTCGCCTTCACCATCTTGACGGCGTCGTCCATGATGGTGAGGTTGCGCAGGCCCAGGAAGTCCATCTTCAGGAGGCCGAGCGACTCGCACTGCGGGTAGTCCCACTGCGTGATGGTGACGCCGTCGGTGTGCCGCACCCAGATCGGGGCGTGGTCGACGATCGGCTCGCTGGACATGATCACGCCGGCGGCGTGCACGCCCATCTGCCGGACCAGGCCCTCGACGCCCCGGGCGGTGTCGATGACCTTCTTCACGTCGGGCTCGTTCTCGTACATCGCCCGGATCTCGCCCGCCTCGCTGTAGCGCGGGTGGGAGGGGTTGGTGATGCCGTCGAGGTCGATGCCCTTGCCGAGGACGTCGGCGGGCATGGCCTTGGTGAGCCGGTCGCCCATGGCGTACGGGTAGCCGAGGACGCGCGCGGAGTCCTTGATGGCGTTCTTGGCCTTGATCTTGCCGTAGGTGCCGATCATGGCGACCTTGTCGGAGCCGTACTTCTCCGTGACGTACCGGATGACCTCGACGCGCCGGCGCTCGTCGAAGTCGATGTCGACGTCGGGCATGGAGATGCGCTCGGGGTTGAGGAAGCGCTCGAAGATCAGGCCGTGCGGGATGGGGTCGAGGTCGGTGATGCCCATGGCGTACGCGACGATCGAGCCGGCCGCGGAGCCCCGGCCGGGGCCCACGGCGATGCCCTGGCTCTTGGCCCACATGATGAAGTCGGCGACGACGAGGAAGTAGCCGGGGAAGCCCATCGAGATGATGGTGTCCATCTCGTACTCGACCTGCTTCATGCGGTCCTCGGGGATGCCCCCGGGGAAGCGGCGGTGCATGCCGCGCATGGTCTCCTCGCGGAACCAGGTGACCTCGGTGTAGCCCTCCGGGATGTCGAACTTCGGCATGAGGTTCCTGGCCTCGAACATGCCGGAGGTGTCGACCTGCTCGGCGACCAGGAGGGTGTTGCGGCAGCCCTCCTGCCAGGCGTCCGAGGAGTCGACGGCGTACATCTCGTCCGTGGACTTCAGGTAGTAGCCGGTGCCGTCGAACTTGAAGCGGTCCGGGTCGGAGAGGTTCTTGCCGGTCTGGATGCAGAGCAGGGCGTCGTGGGCGGTCGCCTCGTGCGCGTAGGTGTAGTGCGAGTCGTTGGTGACGAGCGGCGGGATGCCGAGCTTCTTGCCGATCTCCAGGAGGCCGTCGCGGACCCGGTGCTCGATCTCGATGCCGTGGTCCATCAGCTCCAGGAAGTACCGGTCCTTGCCGAAGATGTCCTGGTACTCGGAGGCGGACTTCAGGGCCTCGTCGAACTGGCCGAGGCGCAGCCGGGTCTGGAGCTCGCCGGAGGGGCAGCCGGTGGAGGCGATCAGGCCCTCGGACCACTGGGAGATGGTCTCCTTGTCCATCCGGGGCCACTTCTGGAGCCAGCCCTCGGCGTAGGCGTCGGAGGAGAGCTTGAAGAGGTTGTGGAGTCCGGTGGCGTTCGCCGCCCAGATCGTCTTGTGGGTGTAGCCGCCGGAGCCGGAGACGTCGTCCCGCTTCTGGTGCGGCTGACCCCACTGGATCTTCCGCTTGTTCCGCCGGGACTCGGGGGCGACGTACGCCTCGATGCCGATGATCGGCGTGACCCCGGCCTTCCTGGCCGTGTGGAAGAAGTCGTACGCCCCGTGCAGGTTGCCGTGGTCGGACATGGCGATGTGCGTCATGCCCATCTCGTTGCACGCGTCGAACATGTCCTTCAGCCGCGCGGCACCGTCCAGCAGCGAGTACTGGGTGTGGACGTGGAGGTGCGTGAAGGGCGGCTTGGTCACGGCGGGAGGCCTCCGGGAACGACGGATGACAGGCTGCGGGCAGTCTGCGGGGGACGGTGTCGGAGTCTAGTCGGGCGGGTGGGTCGCGCGGGGCACTCGGGGGCTAGGGTCGCGCGTTGTGAGGCGGGGAACACCCGTCCCATTTGTCGTGAACATTCTTCCCGTACGTCCCCCACCAGGAGGCACCCCGATGCCGGTCCCCCAGCCCACCGCCGCCGAGCGCGGTGAGCACATCCTCGCCGTCTTCGGCACCGCCTTCGGCGAGCTGCTCGCCGCCGACCCGGCGGCCTTCCGCGTGAAGTTCCGGAAGATGGCCGGGTCCGCCTTCGCCTTCTACCGGGGCACCGCCTGCCTGTTCTACGCCGACCTGGAGGCGGAGGCGCACGGCGGCCCGTACCTGGACGAGCGCACCGGCCGGGTCTGGATCCACGGTGACCTGCACGCCGAGAACTTCGGCACGTACATGAACGCCAACGGGCGCCTGGTCTTCAACGTCAACGACTTCGACGAGGCGTACGTGGGTCCCTTCACCTGGGACCTGAAGCGGCTCGCGGCCTCGCTCGCCCTGATCGGGTACGCCAAGGCGCTCAGTGACGCACAGATCACCGAGCTCGTACGGATCTGCGCCGCCGCCTACCGGGAGCGGATCCACGTCCTGGCGTCCGGCGCCGGGGAGGACGAGGTGCCCGGCTTCACCCTGGAGACCGCCGGCGGGCCGCTGCTCGCCGCCCTGCGCCAGGCCCGGTCGCTGACCCGCTTCGGGCTCCTGGACTCGATGACCGTGATCCAGGACTTCGAGCGCCGTTTCTCGGCGGGCCGCGGCACGATCGAGCTGGACGCGGGCACCCGCCACGAGGTCCTGGCCGCCTTCGACGCCTATCTGGGGACCCTGCCGGAGTCCAGCCTGGCCCGCCCCGACTCGTACCGGGTGAAGGACGTGGTCGGGCGGCGCGGGATCGGCATCGGCTCGGCCGGCCTCCCCTCGTACAACATCCTCCTGGAGGGCAACAGCGACGCCCTGGAGAACGACGTCGTGATCTACCTCAAGCAGGCGCAGACCCCGGCGGTCTCCCGGCACGTGACCGACGCGGCGGTACGGGGGTACTTCCGGCACGAGGGGCACCGGACGGTGATCTCGCAGCGGGCGCTCCAGGCGCACGCGGACCCCTGGCTGGGGTGGACGGAGCTGGGCGGCGCGGGACAGCTGGTGGCGGAGGTCTCGCCGTACGCGGTGGACCTGGACTGGTCGGACATCGACGACCCGGCCGAGATCGCGGCGACCGTGGCGGACCTGGGGCGGGCGACGGCGACCATGCACGCGGCGGCGGACGACTCCAGCGGCCACTCCCTCGTGCCGTTCTCGACGGAGCGGGCCATCGACGCGGCGATCGGCACCGACGGGGAGGGGTTCGCGGAGCTGCTCGTGGAGTTCGCGCACTCCTACGGGGCCCGTGCCCGGGCGGACCACCAGATCTTCGTGGACCTGTTCCGCAACGACCGGATCCCGGGGCTCCGGGGACCGGAGGGACCCTCCACAGCTTCCCTTTAGTGACCCCTTACGCGCCCGCGTGGCACACTCCTGAGCGATGGACATGGCAGGGACGCAGCTGAGGACGCTGCGGGCGGCGTTCTTCACGGTACTGGCCGTGACGCTGTCCGTGGCGTCCCACGTGCTGCTCTCGGGCGTGCCGCTGCCGGTGGGGACGGTCGTCCCGGTCGCCGCCGGCGTCTTCGCCGTGGCGTACGCGCTGGCCGGCCGCGAGCGCGGCCTCGGCCCGATCGCCGGGCTCCTCGTCCCGCTGGAGCTGGCGGCCGACACGCTCTTCACCAGCGGCCAGGCGGTCTGTTACGGCCCCGCCGGCGGCCCGGTCGCCGGGTCGCTGCGCGCGGTGGGGGTGGAGGTCTTCTGCGGCGGCGCCGTGGGGGCGCCGCTGCCCGGCGTGGCGGTCCCGGAGAGCGGGAGCGCGGCCGCCCTGCTCTCCTCCCCCGACCCGGCGCTGCCGTGGCTGCTGCTCCTGGCCCACGTGGGCGTCGGGTTCTCGGCGGCCTGCTGGCTGCGCGGCGGGGAGCGGGCGCTCGCCCGGCTGATCGGCGCGGTGGAGGCCTTCGCGTTCCGGCCGCTGCTGCTCGTGGCGGCCTTCTTCCGTACGGGCGGTCCGGCGCCCCGGCGCACCGGGCGCCCCCAGGGACGGCCCCGGTCCTCGCGCACCCGGCTCCTCGTGCACTCCGTGGGGCGGCGGGGGCCGCCGCGTCCGGGCCTCGCTCTCGTCTGAGCGGGTCCCGCGGCTCCCTCCCCCCTTTCTCACGGTTTCCACGGAGGAAACGATCATGAGTGCACGCAACAGCCAGTCCCACAAGGCGGCCGCCCGCGAGCGGCTGCGCGAGGAGCGCGAGCGCCGGGCGAAGAAGGACCGGGCGCGCCGGCAGCTCGTCGTGGGCGTCTCGGCGGTGGCCGTCCTGGCCGTCGCCGGCGGCGTCGGCTACGCGGTGGTGCAGGCGAACAAGCCCTCCCAGTGGGAGGCGGCGGCCGAGGCGACGACCGTCGCGGCCCCGAAGAACACCTCGGGGACGAACGGCACGACGGTCGTCGTCGGCGAGGCGTCCGCGAAGAAGACCCTGGAGCTGTACGAGGACTCGCGCTGCCCGGTCTGCGCGACCTTCGAGCAGTCCGTGGGCTCCACGATCGAGAAGGACGTCGAGGCCGGCAAGTACAAGATCCGGTACGTCGGCGCGACCTTCATCGACAACGCCGTCCCGGGCGAGGGTTCGAGGAACGCCCTGTCGGCGCTCGGCGCTGCCCTGGACGTGAGCCCGGAGGCCTTCCTGAAGTACAAGTCCGCGCTCTACTCCACGAAGTTCCACCCGGAGGAGAACGACGACAAGTTCGCCGAGGACTCCTACCTCCTGGAGGTCGCGGAGTCGGTGCCGGCGCTCAAGGGCAACGCCGCGTTCAAGAAGAACGTCGAGGAGGGCACCTTCGACGCCTGGGCGGTGAAGATGTCCAAGTCCTTCGACGACAGCGGGGTGCAGGGCACCCCGACCCTGAAGATGAACGGCAAGCCGGTGACGGTCCAGGGCAGCGACAACCCGCCGATGTCGCCGGAGGAGTTCACGACGGCGATCACGGCGGCCCTCAAGGGCTGACGCCCGCCCCCGCGCCCCGCTCCGACAGCCCTCCTCGGCCCCGGACCCCACCGGTCCGGGGCCGAGGCGCGTCCGGGACGGGGGCGCGGCAAGGGGGGAAGCCGACAGGAGGAACCCGGGCGTCCCCGGGGCGACCGGTCGGCGAACTTCCGGATTTCGCCTGCCCCTTGGGCATACCCGTCAGTAATCTGACTGCCCGTGACCAGTCGTTCCGTATCCTCCGCCCCCACCCGCCGCACGGTCGTGAAGGCCGCCGCCGCCACCGCCGTCGCCGCGCCCGTCCTCCTGGGCGCCGCCTCCCCCGCCCTCGCGGAGGCCACGGCCCCCGCCTTCCTCCACGGCGTCGCCTCCGGCGACCCGCTGCCCGACGGCGTCCTGCTCTGGACGCGCGTCACCCCCGTCCCCGAGGCCGTGCCCGGCTCCGGCGTCGGCCCCGACGTCCGGGTCGGCTGGGAGGTCGCCGAGGACCGCGCCTTCGCCCGGGTCGTCGCCTCGGGCACGACCACGACGGGCGCCGCCGCCGACCACACCGTGAAGGCGGACGTCCGGGGCCTGCGCCCGGCCACCGCCTACTGGTTCCGCTTCACCGCGGACGGCACGGTCTCGCCGGCCGCCCGCACCCGCACCGCCCCGGCCGCCGACGCGGCCGCGCCCGGCGTCCGCTTCGGCGTGGTCTCCTGCGCGAACTGGGAGGCCGGGCACTTCTCCGCGTACCGCCACCTGGCCGCCCGCGCCGACCTGGACGCGGTGCTCCACCTCGGCGACTACCTCTACGAGTACGCCAGCGGGGTCTACCCCGAGGCGAAGTACACCGTCCGGGCCCACGAGCCGCGCCACGAGATCGTCTCGCTCGCCGACTACCGCGCCCGGCACGGGAAGTACAAGACGGACCCCGGCCTGCGGGCGCTGCACGCGGCGCACCCGGTGATCGCCATCTGGGACGACCACGAGTTCGCCAACGACGCCTGGACGGGCGGGGCCGAGAACCACACCCCCGGCGCCGAGGGCGCGTGGGCGGCCCGGGTGGCGGCCGCCAAGCAGGCGTACTTCGAGTGGATGCCGGTCCGGGCCTCCACCGAGGGCACGGTCTTCCGGCGCCTGCGCTTCGGCAGACTGGCCGATCTGCACCTGCTCGACCTGCGTTCGTTCCGCTCGGCGCAGGCGAAGGCGGGCAGCGGCACGGTCGACGACCCGGAGCGGAGCATCACCGGCCGCGCCCAGCTGGACTGGCTCAAGGCGGGGCTCGCGGGTTCGGACGCGACCTGGCAGCTGGTCGGCACCTCGGTGATGATCTCGCCGGTCGCCTTCGGCTCCCTGCCCGCCCACCTCCTGGAGCCGCTCGCGGAGCTGATGGGCCTGCCGAAGGAGGGGCTCGCGGTCAACGTGGACCAGTGGGACGGGTACACGGACGACCGCAGGGAGCTCCTCGCGCACCTGACCTCGCGCGGTGTCCGGAACACGGTCTTCCTGACCGGCGACATCCACATGGCCTGGGCCAACGACGTGCCGGTGCGGGCCGCGACGTATCCGCTCTCGGCCTCGGCGGCGACCGAGTTCGTGGTCACCTCGGTGACCTCGGACAACCTGGACGACCTGCTGCACGTGGCGCCGGGGACGCTCTCGGCGGTGGCCGCGACCGCCGTGAAGGCCGCCAACCGCCACGTGAAGTGGGTGGACATGGACCACCACGGCTACGGCGTGCTCGACGTGACGGCCGACCGCTCGCAGATGGACTACTACACGGTCTCCGACAAGGCGGACCCGGCCGCGACGACGGCCTGGGCGCGCTCGTACCGGACGTCGAGCGGAACGCAGCGTGTCGAGCGGGTGTACCAGCCGGTCCTCTGAGATCCCCAGAGGGTCGATTTTCAGCCATGATCCCTTCTGTTAACGAGAGATCACACGGCTACGGCGGGTGGCGATTTTCGGCGATCGAAATCCGGACACACCACCCGCCACCGTCCCTCGGTTCGTTACGTCGGCGTCTCAAACTCCGGAAGACGCAGAAGATTTTCTTCCCGATGCGCCGAATTGCCCCACGGATGATTGGGCCTGATCACTCCTCAATGACACCTGACATGGCCGCGTAATCTCCCCGGCGTGGCGGAGGAAGTTCCCCCGCACACCCCCCACGAGGAGTCACGATGCGTGCTCTTGCCCGTATATCCCCGCGTACGTCACGTCGTGTCATCGGTACCGCCGTCATGGCCGGAACCCTGGCCCTGGCACCGCTTTCGGCCCCCGTCGCCACCGGCGCCGCCGCCTCCCCCCTCGCCGGCGCCTCCGCCGAGGAGTGTGCCGACGGCACGGCGGCCCTCTCCGGCGCCCGCAAGGCGCGCGGCGCCGACAGCCACGCGGCCGAGCCCAACGAGGTCTCGGCCGCCCAGGCCAAGGCGATGGACGCCGACCTCGACAAGAGACTGGCGTCGCTCTCCTCGGCCGGGCGCACCGACGCCGGCCGGGCCGCCGCCTCGGGCCGGGCCGCCGCCGTGGTCACCATCCCCGTCTACTTCCACGTCATCCACTCCGGGACGACGGGCAAGCTCTCGGCCACCGCCGTCAACAACCAGATGAACGTCCTGAACGCGGCCTACGCCGGCCAGGGCACCGGCAACGTGAACAGCAACTTCCAGTTCACCCTGGCCGGTACCGACTACACGGACAACGCCTCCTGGTACAACCTGACCTCCGGCTCCACCGCCGAGAAGCAGATGAAGCAGACCCTCCGGAAGGGCGGCGCGGGCGCGCTGAACTTCTACACCGCCAACCTGGGCGGCGGACTGCTCGGCTGGGCGACCTTCCCGTCCTCGTACAAGTCCAACCCGTCCATGGACGGCGTCGTCGTCCTCGACGCCTCGCTCCCGGGCGGCTCGGCGGCCAACTACAACCAGGGCGACACCGCCACCCACGAGGTCGGCCACTGGATGGGCCTCTACCACACCTTCCAGGGTGGCTGCAGCGGCAGCGGCGACTACGTCGCCGACACCCCGGCCGAGAAGAGCCCGGCGTACGAGTGCCCGACCGGCCGCGACTCCTGCACCACCAAGGCCGGCGCGGACCCGATCCACAACTTCATGGACTACACGTACGACTCCTGCATGTACCAGTTCACCTCGGGCCAGGTGGCCCGGATGAACGAGTACTGGACCGCGTACCGCGCGGGCTGATCCGGCCCGCGAACACACCGAGGGCGCGACGGGAAGAGCCTCCCGTCGCGCCCTCGGGCACGTCCGCACGGACCTTACGAGGCTTCTTCCAGCTCCTCCAGGAACGCGAGCGCCACCGTCCAGGTCCGCTCCGCCGCCTCCGCGTCCCAGTCGAGCAGGTCCGGGTCCGTGTAGAGGTGCCCGGCGCCCCGGTAGCGGTGGATCTCCACGTCCGCCCCGGCCCGGCCCATCTGGAGGTACCACGCGGACAGCCAGTCGTCCGTCTCGAAGGGGTCGGGCTCGGCCACGTGCAGCTGTACGGGCAGCCCGTCCACCGACGCGTCCGGCGCGAGGTCCGAGGTGCCGTGCAGCAGCAGGAGGCCGCGCGCCCTCTCGTCGCCGAGGGCCAGGGTCTGCGCGACCGACGCGCCCAGCGAGAAGCCGGCGTAGACGAGGCCGCGCTCCGAGTACGGGGCGGCGGCCAGGATCGCGCGCCTGAGGAGTTCGTCCTTGCCGATCTCGTCCCGCTTCGCCGTGCCCTCCTCCACCGAATCGGTGGTCCAGCCGTCGAAGAGGTCCGGCGTCCACACCCGGTGCCCGGCGGCCCGCAGCCGCTCGGCCGCGGCCTCCACGGCCGGGCGCGGGCCGTACACCGAGTGGAAAAGCATGATGTCCATGCGCGCCATCCTGCCACCCGGCACGGGCCCGCTCCGAAAGCCGGGCCCCGCTCCCCCGCCCGACCGCGCCGCCCGCGTCACCGCGTGCCGCCCGCGTCACCGCGTGCCGCCCGCGTCACCGCGTGCCGCGCACGTCACCGCATGCTGCGCACGTCCAGCTGGCGGAGCACCCGGTCCACCACCTCGGGGTCGGCGCCCGGCTCGCTGCGCGCCGCCAGGACCTCGTGCCGGGCCGCCGACATCAGCTCCCTCTGGATCCGCTGGACCGCCTTGAAGCGGTGCGCCCGCTCCGCGAAGGCGGCCCGCCGCTCGTCGTCCACCATGTCGGGGCTGATCCGCGCCCCGATGTCGAAGGCGCCGCGCTGGAGCCGCTCCTGCACCTCCTCCGGCAGGTCCTCGACCTCCTCGATCTCCTTGAGCCGCCGCTTGGCCGCCTTCGCGGCCCGGACCGCGAGCTCCCGCTCCAGGGCCCGTTCGGCCTCGGTGTCCGCCTTCACCCCGAGCCGCCGGACCAGGGCGGGCAGGGTCAGCCCCTGGAGGACGAGGGTGGTGAGGATCACGCAGAAGGCGATGAAGACGATCTCCGCGCGGCCGGGGAAGGGCTCGCCGTCGGCGGTGGTGAGCGGAACGGCGAGCGCGAGCGCCACCGAGGCCACCCCGCGCATCCCCGCCCACCACATGACGACGGTCTCCCGCCAGCTCACCGGGATCTCCTCGTCCACGTCCCGGAGCGTGTGCAGCTTCTGCGCCAGCCAGGTGGCGGGCAGCAGCCAGAGCAGCCGGACGACGACGACCGTCCCGGCCACGGCCGCGCCCCAGCCGAGCATCTCCAGGACGTGTCCGTCCGCGTACCCGAAGACGTGGACGACCTCCAGGCCGATGAGGCCGAAGGCGATGCCGGTCACGAGGGTGTCGACGATCTCCCAGAAGGTCTGCCCGGCGAGCCGGCCCATGACGTCGTCGGCGTCGGCCGCGTGCTCGGCCAGGAAGAGCGCGGTGACCAGGACGGAGAGGACGCCGGAGCCGTGCAGCTCCTCGGCGAGCACGTAGCTCACGAAGGGGACGAGGAGGGTGAGGCCGGTCTGGAGGGTGGCGTCGCCCAGGACCCCGATGAGCTTGTTGGAGAGCCAGCCGAGCCCCAGGCCGACGACCACGGCGACGACGGCGGAGAGCACGAGGGCGCCGACCGCCCCGGGCCAGGAGAAGGCGCCGCTGACGGCGGCGCCGATCGCCACGTGGTAGAGCACGATCGCGGTGACGTCGTTGAAGAGGCCTTCGCCCTCCAGGATCGACACGAGCCGGCGGGGCAGCCCGAGCGAGCCCGCGACGGCGGTCGCGGCGACCGGGTCCGGCGGCGCGACGAGGGCGCCGAGCGCGATGGCGGCGGCCAGCGGGATGCCGGGCACGAGCGCGTTCGCGACGGCGCCGACGGCGGCCGTGGTGACGAAGACCAGGGCCACCGCGAGCAGGAAGATGGGCCGCTTGTTGGCCGCGAACTGGCGCCAGGAGGTCCGCTGCACGGCCGCGTAGAGGAGGGGCGGCAGCACCAGCGGGAGGATGTACTCCGGCGGGATCTCGACGTTCGGTACGAAGGGCAGGAGGGCCAGCACGATCCCGACGAGGGTCATCAGGACCGGCGCGGGCAGCCCGAGCCGCTCGCCGAGGGGGACGGTGAGCAGGGCGCCCAGGAGCAGCAGGAACAGCAGGGCCAATTGATCCACGGGCTCAGCCTGCCACGTGGGCCTCTTTTCACACGTGTTGTCCCCGGGGCGCCGCGACGGACGGCCCCGGGGACGCTACAGCGTCTTCCGCATGGCCCGGTGCGGGATGCCCGCGTCCGGGAACTCGGGGCCGTACGCCTCGTAGCCGAGCCGCTCGTAGAAGCCGAGGGCGTGGGTCTGCGCGTGCAGGTCGACGGCGGTCAGACCGCGCTCGCGCGCCGCGTCCTCGATGCCCCGGACCAGGGCCGCGCCGACCCCGAGGCCGCGCGCGGCCCCGGCGACCGCGAGCCGGCCGAGCGAGCCCACCGAGGCGTCGCCGCCGGTCCTGCCGGCCGCGTCGGCGCCGTGCAGCAGGCGCCCGGTGCCCAGCGGGAGGCCGTCCGCGCGGACCGCGAGCACGTGCACGGCGGTCGCGTCGTACGCGTCGTACTCGATGTCCGCCGGAACGCCCTGCTCCTCGACGAAGACCTCGCGGCGGACCGCGAAGCAGGCCTCCCGGTCCTCGTCGCCCAGGACCTCGCGGACGTCGTACGCGGTGCCGTGCGCGGTGTTCACCGGCTCTCCGCCTCGATCCGGTCCAGGGCCTTCCGCAGGTCCTCGGGGTAGGTGCTGGCGAACTCGACCCACGAGCCGTCGCCCGGGTGCTCGAAGCCGAGGCGGACGGCGTGCAGCCACTGCCGGGTCAGGCCGAGGCGCTTGGCGATCGTCGGGTCGGCGCCGTAGGTGAGGTCGCCGACGCAGGGGTGGCGGTGGGCGGACATGTGCACCCGGATCTGGTGGGTGCGGCCCGTCTCCAGCTTGATGTCGAGCAGCGAGGCCGAGCGGTAGGCCTCGATGAGGTCGTAGTGCGTGACGGAGGGCTTGCCGTCGGCGGTGACCGCCCACTTGTAGTCGTGGTTCGGGTGCCGGCCGATGGGGGCGTCGATGGTGCCGCTCATCGGGTCGGGGTGCCCCTGGACCAGCGCGTGGTAGCGCTTGTCGACCGTGCGCTCCTTGAACTGGCGCTTGAGCGAGGTGTACGCGTACTCGGACTTGGCGACCACCATCAGGCCGGAGGTGCCGACGTCGAGGCGGTGCACGATGCCCTGGCGCTCGGCGGCGCCGGAGGTGGAGATGCGGTAGCCGGCGGCGGCGAGGCCGCCGATGACGGTGGTGCCGGTCCAGCCGGGGCTGGGGTGGGCGGCGACGCCGACCGGCTTCGTGATCACGACGATGTCGTCGTCGTCGTGGACGATCTCCATGCCCTCGACGGGCTCCGCGACGATCTGCACGGGCGCGGCGGCGCCCGGCATCTCGACCTCGAGCCACGCGCCGCCGCTGACCCGCTCGGACTTGCCGACGACGGAGCCGTCGACCTGGACCTTCCCTGCGGCGGCCAGCTCGGCCGCCTTCGTACGGGAAAACCCGAACATGCGGGCGATGGCGGCGTCGACGCGCTCGCCCTCCAGGCCGTCGGGAACGGGCAGCGTGCGGATCTCGGGACTCGTACTCACCCGTCGAGTATGCCTTGTCAGTCCTTGTGGACGGTCCCGTCGGGGTCCAGGCCCCGGAACGACAGGATCACGATGAGGACGCCGCCGCAGACGATCGCCGAGTCGGCGAGGTTGAAGACGGCGAAGTGCGCGGGGGCGATGAAGTCGACGACCGCGCCCTCGAAGACGCCCGGCGAGCGGAAGATCCGGTCGGTGAGGTTGCCGAGCGCGCCGCCGAGGAGCAGGCCGAGCGCGACGGCCCACGGCAGGCTGTAGAGCTTGCGCGCGAGGCGGACGATCACGACGATCACGACGGCGGCGATGCAGGTGAAGATGATCGTGAAGGCCTCGCCCATGCCGAAGGCGGCGCCCGGGTTCCGGATGGCGTCGAAGCGGAGCAGGTCGCCGATCACCCGGATCGGCTCGCGGCCCTCCAGCTTCTCGACCACGAGGATCTTGCTGCCGAGGTCGAGCAGATAGGCCAGGACGGCCACCACGAACAGGGCGGCGATCCTGCGCCGGCCCCGGGGACGCTCCGCGGGGGCGTCCGCGCCGGCGTCCGTGCCGTCGGGGGCGGCCGACCCGTCGGCCCCTGCTGAATCCGGCGTACCGATGATGCGCTCCGCCTCTGCCACGTGAGTGAGTCCCTCGACCTCGATGCCTGACCGTGCACCGAGGGTACGGCACAGGCGTACGGGGCCGTCGGCCGAGACCGCCCGGCCGCGCGGCGCCCCGGCGGGCGCCGCGCGCCTCAGCCGCGCCGTTCCTGGCGCTGCTTGTCCTCGACGCAGAGGGTGGCTCTCGGGAAGGCCTGCATCCGGGCCTTGCCGATCGGCTTGCCGCACACCTCGCACAGGCCGTACGTGCCGGCGTCGAGCCGCTCCAGGGCGTGCTCGGTCTGTTCCAGCATCTCCCGGGCGTTGGCCGCGAGGGCCAGCTCGTGCTCGCGGGTGATGTTCTTGGTGCCGGTGTCGGCCTGGTCGTCCCCGGCGCCGTCGCCCGAGTCCCGCATGAGGCCGGTGAGCTCCTCCTGGGAGTGGGCGAGCTCGCTGCGGAGCCGCGCCACCTCCGCCCGGAGCCCGTCGCGGGCCCCGGCGACCTCCTCGGGCGTCCACGGGTCCTCGCCCGGCCGGACCGCGAGTTCGCCGGCACGGGCCGGGGGCACCGCGGCCTCGTCGTCGACGGTCGTGACCCCACCCGCGGTCTTCTTCGCTGCCACCGTCCTGGCTCCTGTCTGCTTCCGCGCGGGCGCCTTGCCGGCGGCCGCCCTCTTCGCCCCGGCCTTCTTGGCGGGCGCGTCCGGGGCGGCGGTGTCCTCGGCGGAGGCCGCCCCGGCGGGGGCCGCCGCTCCCGTCTTCTCCACGACGGCCTTCTCGGCCGCCGCGGCCTTCTCGGCGACCGTCTTCTTGGCGGCCGCCACCTTCTTCGTGACCGTCTTCTTCGCCACCATGTCGCGGCCCCTTCACATTTTGTGATCTTGCTCGCGAATCGTGCTGGGACGATAAATCGGCCCGGGGCCCGCGGCAACGGGGCACGCCGCCGTTCCCACCCGCCCCCGCTCCCCGCCGGGGCGGCCTGCATCCGTTGTGCCCGGCTCCCCGCCGGGTTATCCGTCCCGCCCCTCCCCCACATGGCCCCACACCGGACCCGGGCCCCTCCGTATGGCCATTCGGGTCACGGAAAACCGGTCCGCCCTCCTTCCCCGGGCCCCGTACACTGGCCTCAGCGAAAGGCTTGGATGGGGACGAGTAGCGTCGTACGCAGCCATGAGCGACCCGGGGACGGTGAGAGCCCGGGGGCGAGCCCGATGTGAAGCATCACCCCGGAGCCGCCGGAAGAAAGCCGCCCCACGGGCGCGGTGACTAGACCCGGCGTCGCGACCCCAATGAGGGGGCTCGGGGCGGTCACGTCCGGGGCCAAGGAGGGTGGTACCGCGGGAGCAGCGCTCTCGTCCCTCCGACGGAAGCAGAACCGTCCGTCCGGAGGAGAGTCCGCCGCATGACACCGCCGCAGTACCGCCAGGTGCCCGCCCAGGTCGACCTGCCCGCCCTCGAGCACGCCGTGCTCGACTTCTGGCAGGAGAACAAGGTCTTCGCGAAGACCCTGGAGCAGTCCGAGGGACGCCCCGAGTGGGTGTTCTACGAGGGCCCGCCCACCGCCAACGGCATGCCGGGCGCCCACCACATCGAGGCCCGCGTCTTCAAGGACGTCTTCCCCCGCTTCCGGACCATGCGCGGCTACCACGTGGCCCGCAAGGCCGGCTGGGACTGCCACGGCCTGCCGGTCGAGCTCGCCGTCGAGAAGGAGCTCGGCTTCTCCGGCAAGAAGGACATCGAGGACTACGGCATCGCGGAGTTCAACGCGAAGTGCCGCGCGTCGGTGACCCGCCACACCGACGCCTTCGCCGAGCTGACGACCCGGATGGGCTACTGGGTCGACCTCGACGACGCGTACCGGACCATGGACCCCGCGTACATCGAGTCGGTCTGGTGGTCGCTCAAGCAGATCTTCGAGAAGGACCTGCTGGTCCAGGACCACCGGGTCGCCCCCTGGTGTCCCCGCTGCGGCACCGGCCTCTCCGACCACGAGCTGGCGCAGGGCTACGAGACGGTCGTCGACCCCTCGGTCTACGTCCGCTTCCCGCTGACCTCCGGCCCGCTGGCCGGCCGGGCGGCGCTCCTGGTCTGGACGACGACCCCGTGGACCCTGGTGTCCAACACGGCGGTCGCCGCCCACCCCGAGGTCACCTACGTGGTCGCCACCGACGGCGACGAGCAGGTCGTCGTCGCCGAGCCGCTGGTCGAGAAGGCGTTCGGCGAGGGCTGGGTCACCACCGGCGAGACCTTCACCGGCAAGGACATGGAGCGCTGGACGTACGAGCGCCCGTTCGAGCTGATCGAGTTCCCGGAGCCGGCGCACTACGTCGTCAACGCCGAGTACGTGACCACCGAGGACGGCACGGGTCTGGTCCACCAGTCCCCCGCCTTCGGCGAGGACGACCTCCGGGTCTGCAAGGCGTACGGCCTGCCGGTCGTGAACCCGGTCCGCCCCGACGGCACCTTCGAGGAGGACGTGCCGCTGGTCGGCGGCGTCTTCTTCAAGAAGGCCGACGAGAAGCTGACCGCCGACCTGGACGCGCGCGGCCTGCTCTTCGAGCACATCGCGTACGAGCACAGCTACCCGCACTGCTGGCGCTGCCACACGGCGCTGCTCTACTACGCGCAGCCGTCCTGGTACATCCGCACGACCGCGGTCAAGGACCGCATGCTCGCGGAGAACGAGAAGACCAACTGGTTCCCGGAGTCGGTCAAGCACGGGCGCTTCGGCGACTGGCTGACCAACAACGTCGACTGGGCGCTCTCCCGCAACCGCTACTGGGGCACCCCGCTGCCGATCTGGCGCTGCGAGGACGGACACCTCACCTGCGTGGGCTCGCGCGCGGAGCTGACCGAGCTGACCGGCACCGACCAGTCGGGCCTGGACCCGCACCGCCCGTACATCGACGCGGTCACGTTCCCGTGCCCGAGCTGCTCGAAGACGGCCACGCGCGTCCCCGAGGTCATCGACGCCTGGTACGACTCGGGCTCGATGCCGTTCGCGCAGTACGGCTACCCGTACGAGAACAAGGAGCTGTTCGAGAGCCGCTACCCGGCGCAGTTCATCTCCGAGGCGATCGACCAGACCCGCGGCTGGTTCTACACGCTGATGGCCGTCGGCACCCTGGTCTTCGACAGGTCGTCGTACGAGAACGTGGTCTGCCTGGGCCACATCCTCGCCGAGGACGGCCGCAAGATGTCCAAGCACCTGGGGAACATCCTCCAGCCGATCCCGCTGATGGACCAGCACGGCGCCGACGCCGTCCGCTGGTTCATGGCGGCCGGCGGCTCACCGTGGGCGGCCCGCCGGGTGGGCCACGGCACGATCCAGGAGGTGGTCCGCAAGACCCTCCTGACGTACTGGAACACGGTCGCCTTCCAGGCCCTGTACGCCCGCACGTCCGGCTGGGCGCCGAGCGCGGCGGACCCGGCCCCGGCCGACCGCACGGTCCTCGACAAGTGGCTGCTCTCCGAGCTGAACACGCTGGTGGCCGAGACGACCGAGGCGATGGAGTCGTACGACACCCAGCGCACCGGCAAGCTCCTCTCGGCGTTCGTGGACGACCTGTCCAACTGGTACGTGCGCCGCTCCCGCCGCCGCTTCTGGCAGGGCGACAAGGCCGCTCTGCGGACCCTGCACGAGGTCGTGGAGACGGTCACCCGCCTGATGGCCCCGCTGACCCCGTTCATCACCGAGCGGGTCTGGCAGGACCTGGTGGTCCCGGTGGCGCCGGACGCCCCGGAGTCGGTCCACCTGGCCACCTGGCCGGAGGCGGACGCCACGCTGATCGACGGCACGCTCTCCGAGCAGATGCTGCTCGTCCGGCGCCTGGTGGAGCTGGGCCGGGCGACGCGCGCCGAGTCGGGCGTGAAGACCCGTCAGCCGCTCTCCCGCGCCCTGGTGGCGGCCACGGGCTTCACCGCCCTCTCGCCGGAGCTGCGGGCCCAGATCACGGAGGAGCTGAACGTCTCCTCGCTCGCGTCCCTGTCGGAGGTCGGCGGCTCGCTCGTCGACACGACGGCGAAGGCCAACTTCCGGGCCCTGGGCAAGCGCTTCGGCAAGGGCGTCCAGGACGTGGCGAAGGCGGTGGCGGCGGCGGACGCGGCGGCCCTGTCCCTGGCGCTGCGCTCCGGGGAGGCGAGCCTGGAGGTGAACGGCGAGACGATCACCGTCACCCCCGAGGAGATCATCATCACGGAGACCCCCCGCGAGGGCTGGTCGGTCGCCTCGGACGCGGGCGCGACGGTCGCCCTGGACCTGGAGATCACCCCGGAGCTGCGTCGGGCGGGCCTGGCCCGTGACGCGATCCGGCTGATCCAGGAGGCCCGCAAGAACAGCGGCCTGGACGTCGCCGACCGCATCGCCCTGCGCTGGACCTCCGACTCCGCGGAGACCAGGGAGGCCCTGACGGCCCACGCGGCCCTCATCGCGGACGAGGTCCTGGCGACGGACCACGCGAACGGCGAGGCCGACGACACCTACGGCGCCCCGTTCACGGACGAGTCCCTCGGCCTGACGTTCCGCCTCCGCAAGGCGTAACCGGCACGGCGAAGGCCCGGCTCCCCCGCTCCGGGGGCCGGGCCTTCCGCTTTCCCTCCCCGCGCCCCGGAGCACCCCGGGCACGACGAAGGGCCGGCCCCCGGTTTCCCGGGAGCCGGCCCTCGCAGCCTGCCGACGGCTACGCGCTCGTCGCGCGACCGCCCGCCGTCAGTTGTCGTCCTCGTCGATCAGGAAGCCCCGCATCGGCGCCGGAGCCTGCTGCATCGGCTGCGGTGCCTGCGGACGGACCGGAGCCATCGGCTGGGTCATCGCCGGGGACATCTGCTGCTGACCGCCGCCGTAGGACGGGGCGCCGCCCATGGACGGGCCGCCGCCCATCGTGCCGCCGCCGTAGGACGGGCCACCGGCACCGGCCGAGGCCATCGACGGGGCCGGCGGGAGGGAGGCCGCGGCCGGGGTTCGCGGCGGAGCCAGCGAGTCGTCCGCCTGGGTCTCCAGCTGACGCAGCTGCGACTCCAGGTACGACTTCAGGCGCGTGCGGTACTCGCGCTCGAAGCCCCGCAGGTCCTCGACCTTGCGCTCGAGGGTGGCGCGGGCGGACTCCAGGGACCCCATCGCGACGCGGTGCTTCTCCTGCGCGTCCCGCTCTAGGGCGTCGGCCTTGGCGCGGGCGTCCCGCTCCAGGCCCTCGGCGCGCGAACGCGCCTCGCCGACGATCTTGTTGGCCTCGGAACGGGCCTCCGCGATCGCCTGGTCGGCGGTCTGCTGGGCCAGCGACAGGACGCGCGCGGCGCTGTCGCCTCCGGGCGCCTGCGCGGGCGGCTGCTGCTGCATCTGCTGCGGGTGACCCATCGGGCCGCCCTGCATGGGGCCGCCCTGCATCGGACCGCCCTGCATCGGGCCGGGACCCATCGGTCCACCCTGCATGGGGCCACCCTGCATCGAGCCGGGGCCCATGGGCCCGCCCTGCATGGGGCCGCCCTGCATCGGGCCGGCGGGAAGCTGAGGAGCACCGGAAGGCAGCTGCGGCGGGCCCATCTGCGGCGGCTGCTGCTGGACCGGCGGACCGGATATGGCGGCGGGTACCGGAGCCCCGGGCCCGACGGGACGATCCTGCTGCTCCGGGGGCTTGCGCATGCTCTGCTGCTGCTGGTTCTGCGCGGCGGCGCGCGTCGCGGCGGCCAGCTTGGCGCGCAGGTCCTCGTTCTCGCGGAGCAGGCGGGTCAGCTCGGCTTCGACCTCGTCGAGGAAGGCATCGACCTCGTCCTCGTCATAGCCTTCTCGAAGGCGGACGGTCGTGAACTGCTTGTTCCGCACGTCCTCGGGAGTCAGCGGCATCTCTTCTTCACCTCTACGTAGTCGTCGGCAGTCGGCAAGACCGTATCGTCCACATTCACCTCGCGAAGCTGCTCACGAGGGAGATCAGGATGTAGACGATGATCATCAGAACGAAGAAGGACAGGTCGAGTGCCACGCCCCCGAGACGCAACGGCGGGATCAGCCGCCGCAGAAGCTTGAGCGGTGGATCGGTGACAGTGTAGGTGGCCTCAAGGACGACCACCATCGCCTTACCGGGTTGCCATGAACGGGCGAACTGGAAGACGTAGTCCATGACGAGCCGGACGATCAGGAGGACGAGGAAGCACATCAGCACGATGTAGACCACCTGTAGTGCGACGCCCATCCCGCGTTTCCCTCTCCCCTGGCTTGCGCTCTCGCTCGTCCCGGCCGCCCTCGCGACCGGTCCGTCCGGTTCCTGTGTTCTCAGCTCTGGTTGAAGAATCCGCCCTCTGCGATCCGGGCCTTGTCCTCCGCCGTGACATCGACGTTAGCAGGCGACAACAGGAACACCTTCTGCGTCACGCGCTCAATGCTGCCATGGAGTCCGAAGACGAGTCCGGCGGCAAAGTCGACAAGTCGCTTCGCGTCCGTGTCGTCCATCTCCGTGAGATTCATGATCACCGGGGTGCCCTCACGGAAGTGTTCCCCGATGGTACGGGCCTCGTTGTAGGTCCGGGGGTGCAGCGTGGTGATGCGGTAGGGCTCCCGCTCGGACACGACCTTGGGCATGATCACCGGTGCGTTCTTCTCCAGGCTCGGGCGTTCGGGTGTGATGGATGCCACGGGGGCAATTCGGGCCGGACGTCCGCTTTCGGCGAGTACAGGGACGGAACGGGCGACGGGCTCCCGGGGGGCCGGGGGCTTCACCACGCGCACCGGCTCCTCGTGTTCCACCTGTCGCGGGGGGACGTGACGCCGGTCGCGCTCGGGCTCCGGCTCCAGCTCGGGTTCGAAGTCGTCGTCGGGGTCGAAGCCCCGGCCGTCGTACCCATCGTCCTCCACGAGGCCGAGGTAGACCGCCATCTTGCGCATCGCGCCGGCCATTCTCCGATTCCTCCGCTCTGTGGTGGATCGGCCTCGTCACCAAGTGCCGGCGATCCACGGGTCGTCCCGCCGTTCTGCGGAATGACCATATTTTCTGCTGTGGTCCGACTTGCTTCGCGACGTTACCCGAGCTTCGGGCGGACTCCGAGTACCGCCGTACCGACGCGTACGTGTGTCGCCCCGGCGGCGACGGCCTCTTCGAGGTCTCCGCTCATCCCTGCCGAGACCATGTTCGCAGCCGGACGGGTCGCGCGCAGGGCAGTCGACAAATCCATCAGCCGGTCGAAGGCCGCGCGGGGCTCCCCGGCGTACGGACCGGCGAGCGGGGCGACCGTCATCAGACCGCCGAGCCGCAGTCCGGGGGCGGCGTCCACGGCCGCCGCCAACTCCTCGATCCCGTCCGGCGCCACACCGCCGCGGTCGCCCCGCTCGCCGGACTCCGCGTCGAGCGCGACCTGGATCAGGCAGTCGAGCGCGGTGCCCTTCCTCTCCGCCGCGGCGGAGAGGGCGGAGACGAGCTTCGGGCGGTCGACGGACTGCACCACATCGGCATAACCGGCCACGGACCTGACCTTGTTCGTCTGCAACTGGCCCACGAAGTGCCAGGTGAGGTCGAGATCGACACAGGCGGCCGCCTTGGGCGCGGCGTCCTGGTCCCGGTTCTCGGCGACGTGCCGAACGCCCAGGCCGTGGAGGATTCTCACGTCGCTCGCGGGGTAGGTCTTGGTCACCACGATCAGGGTGACCTCCTCGCGCGCGCGTCCCGCGGCGGCGCAGGCGGCCGTGATGCGCGCCTCCACCCGGGCCAGGTTCTCGGCGAGTTCCGCCGTGCGGTCCGTCATCAGCTCTTTCCTGCCGGGGATCCGGGGGCCGCGCCCCGGGAGGACTCGGCGTCCAGCCAGACATATCCCGCGAGTCGCCCCGTGGTGCGGTCGCGGCGGTACGAGTAGTGGTCGCGGGACTCCAGGGTGCAGACCCCGGCGTCCCCGACGTCCCCGACCCCGAGCCGGGCGAGCTGCGCGCGCACTCCGGCGGCGACGTCGACGGCGGGGGTCCCCCAGGAGGTCTCCGCGGCGGCGGCCGGCTCGACGGCGGCGACCTCGTCGCGCATCGCCTCCGGCACCTCGTAGCAGCGTCCGCAGACGGCGGGTCCGGTGCGGGCGACGATCCGGGCGGGGTCGGCGCCCAGGGCGGTCATGGCCTTCACCGCGGCCGGGACGACCCCGGCGACCATGCCGGGCCGTCCCGCGTGGGCGGCGGCCGCGACCCCGGCGACGGGGTCGGCGAGCAGGACCGGGACGCAGTCGGCGGTGAGGACGGCGAGGGCGAGCCCGCGCCGGGTGGTGACGAGGGCGTCGACGGACGGGATCTCCGCGTCCCCCCAGGGGCCTTCGACCTCGGCCACGTCCGCGCCGTGCACCTGGTTCATCCAGACCACCCGCGCCGGGTCGAGCCCGAGGGCCCCGGCGGCGAGCGACCTGTTGGCGAGCACGGCCCCCGGGTCGTCGCCCACCGCGCCGCCGAGGTTGAGCTCCTCGTACGGAACGGCGCTCACCCCGCCCCACCGGTCGGTGAAGGCGAAGTGCGCGCCGTTCGCGTCGAAGCGACGTCCTATCACTTCAGGAAGTCCGGGACGTCCAGCTCCTCGGCCTGGCTGTCCGCGTACGGACGGGCCGGGGGGACCACCGGCGGGGCCGGGGTCAGCGGGGCCTCGTTGACGACCGGGGCGGGCGGCTCGACCGGGGCGGGGGCCGGGTCCTCGCGCGGGGGCACCGTGCCGAGGCCGCCCAGCGGGCGGGAGGTCTCGGCGGGGCGGGGCGCCGGGGCGGGCTCCTCGCGCTTGGCGGAGACCGAGCCGATGATGTTGTCCCGGCGGGCCGGCGGCTGGCCGCCGTCGAAGCCGGCCGCGATGACGGTGACCCGGACCTCGTCGCCGAGGGCGTCGTCGATGACGGCGCCGAAGATGATGTTGGCCTCGGGGTGGGCGGCCTCGCTGACCAGCTGCGCGGCCTCGTTGATCTCGAAGAGGCCGAGGTCGCTGCCGCCGGAGATGGAGAGCAGGACGCCGCGGGCGCCGTCGATGGACGCCTCCAGGAGCGGCGAGGAGATCGCCATCTCCGCGGCGGCCACCGCGCGGTCGTCGCCGCGGGCGGAGCCGATGCCCATGAGGGCCGAACCGGCCTCGGACATGACCGACTTGACGTCGGCGAAGTCGAGGTTGATCAGACCCGGGGTCGTGATGAGGTCGGTGATGCCCTGGACACCGCTCAGGAGGACCTGGTCGGCCGACTTGAAGGCGTCGAGCACGGAGACCTGGCGGTCCGAGATCGACAGCAGCCGGTCGTTGGGGATGACGATGAGGGTGTCGACCTCTTCGCGGAGCTCGGCGATGCCGTCCTCCGCCTGGTTGGCCCGGCGGCGTCCCTCGAAGGTGAACGGCCGGGTGACCACACCGATCGTGAGGGCGCCGAGCGAGCGCGCGATGTTGGCGACGACGGGCGCGCCGCCGGTGCCGGTGCCGCCGCCCTCGCCGGCGGTGACGAAGACCATGTCGGCCCCCTTGAGGACCTCCTCGATCTCCTCGCGGTGGTCCTCTGCCGCCTTGCGACCGACGGCCGGGTTCGCCCCGGCGCCGAGGCCGCGGGTGAGTTCACGGCCGACGTCGAGCTTGACGTCGGCGTCGCTCATCAACAGCGCTTGCGCGTCGGTGTTGATCGCGATGAACTCGACGCCCTTGAGGCCGACCTCGATCATTCGGTTGATGGCATTGACACCACCGCCGCCGACACCGATGACCTTGATGACTGCGAGGTAGTTCTGCGGTGCTGCCACGTCGAAGGCCTCTCGCCTCGAGTTACGTGTCGCCACCGCGCGGTTGGCCGCGCTGCGACGACGGATGCCGATTGGGACGGTCCGAAACGCCGACCCAAACCCTAACGTTGAAGTTTAGGGTTACCAGCGTCTCTGTTCGCTGGACTCTTCCGAACAGGACACTAAGTCGACAAGTGGCGCACGTTCAACGAACACGCCGAACCTCCCGTTTTTCTTTTCACCCTATGTGATCACCCGTAGCGCTGGCCAACCAGGGTGCTGGCCAGCGGTGATGTGCGTCAACTCCCCGACGAGGCGGGCGCCGTGGGAGCACTTACGTCGAAGTGCCCCGCTTTGGGCGCGGCCTTCATGAGGGCGGTGAGGACCCGGGCCTTGGCGGGGCCGTGTTCGCCACTGCCCCAGAGGACGGTGCGGTCGCCGGTCAGTTCCAGGGTGACGGAGTCGTACGAGGTGACGCGGACGACACGGGTGTCCCGGGCGACCTCCGCCGGGAGTTCGCCCCGGACGCGGACCGCCTCCCGCAGCAGCCGGTCCGCGCCGAAGCGGCGGAGGCTCGGGGAGGAGGAGGCGTCGAGGACCAGCAGGGGAACGCCCCGGGGGGCGGTGGCGACGGTGGCGAACCGCACGCCGTTCATGTCCACTTCGGTAAACTTCCCCCCCTTCTCGACGAGCAGGGCCGGCTTCCGTTCCGTCACCTCGAGTCCGATGCCGTGCGGCCAGGACCGGACGACCTCGATCGACTCGATCCGGGGCAGCAGTTGCCGGGTCCGGGCCTCGATCGCGTCGGTGTCGACGGAGGCGAGCGGGGCGCCGACCGGGACGGCGGCGGCCTTCTCGACCTGGGCCGGGGTCAGGACCCGCGTGCCGGAAGTCTTCACATCTTCCACACGGAACCAGTCCGATCCGTAGAGCGCCCAGAGCACTCCGGCGGTGACCGCCACGAGACCGAGCCCGGAGAACAGGAGCCGGGGCGCGGGCGCCCGGAACCTTCGATTCCGGGCACCCGGCCGGGACGGACCGTCCGACGGGCCCCTCGACCCGCGTGCGCCGCTCTTCTCCGCGGTCGTCGGTGCGGTTGCCACCCGGCGCCTCCTGCCTTCCGTCCGGAGCGCCGCGCTACGCCTGGCGGCGGGCGGCGATCGCCTCGTACACCATGCCGACGAGCAGGTCGTCGGCGTCCCGGCGGCCGAACTCGGCGGCGGCGCGGGACATCTCGTACAACCGGTGCGGATCTGCCAGTACGGGCAGGACGTTGCCCTGCACCCACTGCGGCGTCAGCTCCGCGTCGTCGACGAGGAGCCCGCCGCCGGCCTTGACCACCGGCTGGGCGTTGAGCCGCTGTTCGCCGTTGCCGATGGGCAGCGGGACGTACGCGGCGGGCAGCCCGACGGCGGAGAGCTCGGCGACGGTCATCGCGCCCGCGCGGCAGAGCATCATGTCGGCCGCGGCGTACGCGAGATCCATCCGGTCCACGTACGGTACCGGTACGTACGGCGGCATACCGGGCATGTTGTCGACGCGCGGCATTTCGTTCTTCGGACCGACCGCGTGCAGGATCTGGATGCCGGAGCGCTGGAGCACCGGGGCGGCCTGCTGGACGACCTCGTTGAGGCGCCGGGCGCCCTGCGAGCCGCCCGAGACGAGCAGCGTCGGCAGGTTCGGGTCGAGCCCGAACGCGGCGCGCGCCTCGGGGCGCGTCCGGGCCCGGTCGAGGGTGGCGATGGTGTGCCGCAGCGGGATGCCGATGTAACGGGCGTTGCGGAGCTTGCTGTCCGGGGTGGCGACGGCGACCCCGGCCGCGTACCGCGAACCGATCTTGTTGGCCAGGCCGGGCCGGGCGTTGGCCTCGTGGACCACGATCGGCACCCCGAGCCGCTTGGCGGCCAGGTAGCCGGGCAGGGCCACGTAGCCGCCGAAGCCGACCACGCAGTCCGCCTTGGTGCGCTCCAGGACCTGCTCGGCCGCCTTGATCGTGCCGCGCAGCCGTCCGGGGACGGTGATCAGCTCGGGGGTGGGCTTGCGGGGCAGCGGTACGGCGGGGATGAGCGCCAGCTCGTAGCCCCGCTCGGGCACGAGCCGGGTCTCCAGGCCCTTCTCCGTGCCGAGCGCCGTGATCCCCACGCTGGGGTCCTGCCTGCGCAGGGCGTCCGCGAGGGCGAGCGCGGGCTCGATGTGGCCGGCGGTCCCCCCACCGGCGAGTACGACATGCACCGAAATTCACCGCTCTCCGGACGGGCGCTTCTTCACGCGCCGTCGCATCGACTTCCATCTCTTCCCGACCCGCTTGCCCCAGCCGGGGCGACGCATGGCCAGGGCCGCCCTCGCGGCGGGTTCCTGTCGCGCGAAGGCGATGAGGAGCCCGACGGCGAACATGGTCGGCAGCAGGGCCGACCCTCCGTAGGAGAACAGCGGGAGCGGGACACCGGCGATCGGCAGCAGGCCGAGCACCGCACCGATGTTGATCACGGCCTGCGCCGTGATCCAGGTGGTCACACCTCCCGCGGCGAACCTCACGAAGGGGTCCTCCGTGCCTCCGGCCACGCGGATACCCGCATAGCCTAGAGCCGCGAACAGGGCGAGTACCGACAGCGTCCCCGCCAGGCCCAGTTCCTCACCGGTGACCGCGAAGATGAAGTCGGTGTGCGCCTCCGGCAGTTGGCCCCATTTCTCCACACTCGCACCGAGCCCGGATCCGAACCATCCGCCCGACGCCAGAGCATAGATTCCGTGCGCGGCCTGGAGGCAGGGGGCTCCCTCGCCGCCCGGGTCGGACGCGCCGATGCACTGGAAGCGCTTCATGCGGTTGGCGCTTGTCTTGATCAGCAGCATGCCGATCGCGCCGGCGACGGTGAGCACCCCGACGAAGAGCCGGGTGGGCGCCCCGGCCGTCCAGAGCAGGCCGAAGAGGATCGCGGCGAGGACGATCGAGGTGCCCATGTCGCCGCCGAGCATGATCAGTCCGAGCAGCATGAAGGCGCCCGGGACCAGCGGCACCAGCATGTGCTTCCACTGGGTCAGGAGCCGCATGTCCTGCTTGCGGGCGAGCAGGTCGGCGCCCCACAGGATCAGCGCCAGCTTGCCGAACTCGCTGGGCTGGAGCTGGAAGGGGCCGCCGAGGGAGATCCAGTTCTGGTTGCCGTTGACCGAGTGCCCTATCCCGGGGATCTGCACGAGGACCATCAGGAAGACCGCGCCGACCAGGATCGGGTAGGCCAGCGCCCGGTGCAGCCTCACCGGCATCCGGGAGGCGGCCAGGAGCAGTCCGGTGCCGAGGAGCGCGGCGAGGAACTGCTTCCGGAAGAAGTAGGACGGCACCAGGTCGTAGGTGAGCGCGGTGATCATCGAGGCGGAGTAGACCATCACGAGCCCGAGGCCGGTGATGAGCATTCCCGCGCCGATGATCACGTAGTACGCCGTGAGGGGGCGGTCCCAGGCCTTCCTGGCCCGCTCGTGGAGCCCCCGCACGCCTCCGCCGCGCGTCCGCCGCGGGGTCGCGGGAGGCCGCCCCCCGCCGCGTGCGGCGGAGGGCCGGCGCGTCCCGGCGGTCTTGCTCGGCATGGTCGCCGTCCCCTCCGGTCGTGTCCGGTGCGGCCGGACCCTCCCACTGGTCGGGTCAGGCGTCCCCGGCGGCGGCGAGGGCGCGGACCGCGTCCGCGAAGGCCTCGCCGCGCTTGTTGTAGTCGGTGAACATGTCCATCGAGGCACAGGCCGGGGCGAGCAGGACCGTGTCCCCGGGGCGGGCGAGCCGGGCCGCCTCGCGGACCGCCTCGGACATCGCACCAGTGTCGGTCCGGTCGAGGTCGACCACCGGGACCTCCGGGGCGTGTCGCGCCAGGGCTTCGCGGATCAGGGCCCGGTCGGCGCCGATCAGGACGGCCCCGCGCAGCCGCTTCGCGGACTTCTGGACCAGCTCGTCGAAGGTCGCGCCCTTGGCGAGGCCGCCGGCGATCCAGACGATCGGGTCGTAGGCCGCCAACGAGGCTTCCGCGGCGTGGGTGTTGGTGGCCTTGGAGTCGTCGACGTAGGTGACTCCCCCGACCTCCTCGACCGGTTCGATGCGGTGCGGGTCGGGCCGGAAGGCCCTGAGGCCGTCCCGTACGGCCTTGGCGTCGACGCCGAAGGCGCGGGCCAGGGCGGCGGCGGCGAGGGCGTTGGCGATGTTGTGCGGGGCCGGGGGCCGCACGTCGGCGACCTCGGCCAGCTCCTGGGCGTTCTCCCGCCGGTTCTCGACGAAGGCCCGGTCGACGAGGAGGCCCTCGACGACGCCCAGTTCGGAGGGGCCGGGGGTGCCGAGGGTGAAGCCGATCGCCCGGCAGCCCTCCTCGACGTCGGCCTCGCGGACCAGGTCCTCGGTCGCCCTGTCGGCGGCGTTGTAGACGCAGGCGACCCGGTTGCCCTCGTAGATCCGGCCCTTGTCGGCGGCGTACGCCTCCATGGAGCCGTGCCAGTCGAGGTGGTCGGGCGCCAGGTTGAGGACGGCGGCCGAGTGGACGCGGACGGAGGGCGCCCAGTGGAGCTGGTAGCTGGAGAGTTCGACGGCGAGCACGTCGTACTCCCGGTCGCCGAGGACGGCGTCGAGGAGGGAGACGCCGATGTTGCCGACGGCGGCGGTCCGCAGGCCGGCCGCCTCCAGGATCGAGGCGAGCATCCGCACGGTCGTGGTCTTGCCGTTGGTGCCGGTGACCGCGAGCCAGGGCGCGGCTCCGGGGCCCCGGAGCCGCCAGGCCAGTTCGACGTCGCCCCAGACCTCCACACCCGCCTCGGCGGCGGCCGCGAAGAGGGGCTTGTCGGGGCGCCAGCCGGGGGCGGTGACGATCAGCTCGGTGCCGGTCGGCAGGGTGTCGCCGTCGCCGAGGCGGACGGTGACGCCCTCGGCCTCCAGCGCGGCGGCCTGGGCCCGGGAGCGCTCGTCGTCGCCGTCGTTGACGACGGTCACGCGCGCGCCGAGGCCGTGCAGGACGCGGGCGGCCGGGATGCCGGAGACGCCGAGTCCCGCGACGGTGACCCGCTTGCCGTTCCAGTCGAGCCGCTCTGTCACTTGTCCGCTGCCCATCCCGCGTAGAAGAGGCCCAGGCCCACGATGACGCACATGCCCTGGATGATCCAGAACCGGACGACGACCAGGACCTCGGACCACCCCTTGAGTTCGAAGTGGTGCTGGAGGGGGGCCATCCGGAAGACGCGCTTGCCGGTCATCTTGAACGAGCCGACCTGGATGACCACGGACATCGTGATCAGCACGAACAGGCCGCCGAGCAGCGCGAGGAGGAGCTCCGTGCGGGAGCAGATGGCGAGGCCGGCGAGGGCGCCGCCGAGGGCGAGCGAGCCGGTGTCGCCCATGAAGATCTTGGCGGGCGAGGTGTTCCACCACAGGAAGCCGAAGCAGGCTCCCATGAGGGCGGAGGCCACGACCGCGAGGTCCAGCGGGTCGCGGACCTCGAAGCAGGCGTTCGGGTTGGTGAGGGTCAGCGCGTTGGCACAGGACTCCTGGAACTGCCAGAGCCCGATGAAGGTGTACGCGCCGAAGACCATCACGGAGGCCCCGGTGGCCAGGCCGTCCAGACCGTCCGTCAGGTTCACGCCGTTGGACATGGCCAGGATCATGAAGAGCGCCCAGACCACGAAGAGCACCGGGCCGATGGTCCAGCCGAAGTCCGTGATGAAGGAGAGCTTCTCGGAGGCCGGGGTGAGTCCCCGCGAGTCGGAGAACTGGAGCGCGAGCACCGCGAAGGCGATGCCCACGATCAGCTGTCCGGCCATCTTCGCCTTCGCCCGCAGACCGAGCGACCGCTGCTTGACGATCTTGATGTAGTCGTCGAGGAAGCCGACCAGGCCCATGCCCGCCATCAGGAAGAGGACGAGCACGCCGGAGTACGAGACGGGTTCGCCGGTGATGACCTTGGCCAGCGCGTACGCGATGAGCGTGGCCAGGATGAAGGAGATGCCGCCCATGGTGGGCGTGCCCTTCTTCCCGGCGTGGCCGCGCGGGCCGTCGTCCCGGATGAACTGCCCGTACCCCTTGCGCGCGAGCAGCTTGATGAGCAGCGGGGTGCCGATCAGGGTCAGGAAGAGCCCGATGGCCCCCGCGAAGAGGATCTGCCTCATCGGCCGGCGACCTCGCCCTCGGTGTCGAGGAGAGCCAGGGCGACCCGTTCGAGACCGACCGACCTGGAAGCCTTCACAAGGACGACGTCCCCCGGGCGCAGCTCACTGCGCAACAGGTCGACCGCCGCCTGCGCGTCGGACACGTGCACCGACTCCTCACCCCACGAACCCTCGTTATATGCGCCCAGTTGCAGCCAGGACGCTTCCCTGTCCCCGACCGCCACGAGCTTGCTGACGTTGAGCCGGACGGCGAGCCGTCCGACCGCGTCGTGCTCGGCGAGCGATGCGTCCCCGAGCTCGGCCATCTTGCCGAGCACCGCCCACGTACGGGCCCCCCGGGCCTGTGCGGCCCGGCCCATGGACGCGAGCGCGCGCAGGGCGGCCCGCATGGACTCGGGGTTCGCGTTGTAGGCGTCGTTGACGATCGTCACGCCGTCCGGACGCTCGGTGACCTCCATGCGCCAGCGCGACAGGGAGCCGGCCTCGGAGAGCGCGGTGGCGATCTCTTCGACAGGCATGCCCAGCTCGTGCGCGACGGCGGCCGCGGCGAGCGCGTTCGACACGTGGTGCTCACCGTACAGGCGCAAGGTCACGTCGCTGCACCCGGTGGGTGTGTGAAGGCGGAAAGAGGGCCTCCCGACCTCGGTGAGGTGGACGTTCTCGGCACGTACGGCCGCTTCGTCCGCTTCTCCGAAGAGGAGCACGCGGGCCTTGGTGCGGTCGGCCATCGCGCGTACGAGGGGGTCGTCGGCGTTGAGGACCGCCACTCCCCCCTCGGCCTCGGTGGGGAGCGACTCGACCATCTCGCCCTTCGCCAGGGCGATCTGCTCCCGGCCGCCGAACTCGCCGATGTGGGCGGAGCCCACGTTGAGGACGAGGCCGATGCGGGGCGGGGTGAGGGTGGTGAGGTAGCGGATGTGGCCGATTCCGCGCGCGCCCATCTCCAGGACCAGGTGCCGGGTCTCGTCGGTCGCACGGAGCGCCGTGAGGGGCAGGCCGATCTCGTTGTTGAGCGAGCCGGGCGTCCACACGGTGGGGGCGTGCTTCTCCAGGACCTGGGCGATCAGGTCCTTGGTGGAGGTCTTGCCCGCCGAGCCGGTGAGGGCGACGACGTCGGTGCCGAGGCGTTCGACGACCGCGCGGGCGAGGGCCCCGAGGGCGGTCTGGACGTCGTCCACGACGATCGCGGGCACGCCGACGGGGCGGGTGGCGAGCACGGCCGTCGCACCCGCCTCGACGGCGCGTGCCGCGTAGTCGTGGCCGTCGACGCGCTCACCGGCGAAGGCCGCGAAGAGGCTGCCGGCCCGCACCTCGCGGGAGTCGATGACGACGGGCCCGGTGATCCGGGCGGCCGGATCCGGTATGTCGTGCGCCTGCCCGCCGACGATTTCGGCGATCTCGGCGAGGGAGAGGGCGATCACTGCTTCATCCCTGACTGTTCTGGTGACTGGCTTCGGCACTGCTGCTCGACGGGGCGGTCCGGTTCTGCTGTCCGAGGATCGCGGCGCGCAGGACCTCGCGGTCGTCGAAGGGGCGGACGGCCCCGGCGATCTCCTGGCCCTGTTCGTGTCCCTTGCCCGCGACCAGGACGGTGTCGCCCGGCCGGGCGCGGGCGACGGCCGCGCCGATCGCGGCGGCGCGGTCGGCGAGGACGAGCACCTCGCCGCGCTCTCCGGCGGGGACCCCGGCGGCGCCCGTGAGCATGGCGGTGAGGATGGCGAGGGGGTCCTCGGAGCGGGGGTTGTCCGAGGTGAGGACGGCGGTGTCGGCGAGCCGGGCGGCGGCGGCGCCCATCGGGCCGCGCTTGGTGACGTCCCGGTCGCCGCCGCAGCCGATGACCACGTGCAGCCGGCCCTCGGTGACCTCGCGCAGGGAGCGCAGGACCGATTCGACGGCGTCCGTCTTGTGCGCGTAGTCGACGACCGCGAGGTACGGCTGGCCCGCGTCGACGCGCTCCAGGCGTCCGGGGACGCCGGGGACGGCGGCGACGCCCTCGGCGGCGGCCTTCGGGTCGAGGCCGGCGACGGCGAGGACGGCGATCGCGGCGAGGGTGTTGGCGACGTTGAACGGGCCGGGCAGCGGGGCGGCGGCGGGAATCCGCTCGCCCCCGGGGCCGACGGCGGTGAACGTCGAGTCGTGGGAGCCCAGGACGAGGTCCTCGGCGCGCCAGTCGGCGTCGGTGCGGCCCTCGGCGGAGAAGGTGACGACCGGGACGCCGGCCTCCTTCGCCAGCCTGCGGCCGTACGCGTCGTCGAGGTTGACCACGCCCAGGCGGCTGCGCTCGGGCGTGAAGAGCCCGGCCTTGGCCTGGAAGTAGTCCTCCATGTCGGAGTGGAACTCCATGTGCTCCGGGCTGAGGTTGTTGAAGACGGCGACGTCGAAGACGCAGCCGTCGACCCGGCCGAGCACGAGGGCGTGGCTGGAGACCTCCATGGCGACGGCCTCGACGCCCCGCTCGCGCATGACGGCGAAGAGGGCCTGGAGGTCGGTGGCCTCGGGGGTGGTGCGCTCGGACTTGATGCGCTCGTCGCCGATCCGCATCTCGACGGTGCCGACGAGTCCGGTCCGCCGTCCGGCGCCGCGCAGGCCGCCCTCGACCAGGTAGGCGGTGGTGGTCTTGCCGGAGGTGCCGGTGATGCCGATCTTCAGCAGGTCGGCGCCGGGCCGTCCGTAGATCTCGGCGGCGAGTTCGCCCATCCGGCCGCGCGGGTCCTCGACGACCAGGACCGGCAGTCCGGTGGCGGCGGCGCGTTCGGCGCCCGCCGGGTCGGTGAGGATCGCGGCGGCGCCGAGTCCGGCGGCCTGGTCGACGAAGTCGGCGCCGTGGGCGCGGGCGCCGGGCAGGGCGGCGTACACGTCCCCGGGGCGCACGGCCCGGGAGTCGTGGGTGATGCCCGAGATCTCGGCGTCGCCCGGGGTGTCGGTCCCCAGGTGCGCGGCCAGGTCGCCCAGGGGTGTCGGGCGGACCCGCTCCGGCCGTGGCGGGGTGGTTCGGTACTGATCAGCGTGTGGCACGGCGGTGAGCGTACCGGGCCCACCCTGTGGGGGGCCAAAAGAGGCCGGGGCCTCGCCGGAGTTCGATTTCCGGTTCCCGGAATGGGGGGTGATCGTTGTCACTGGTGCTCCCGGAGTGTCACGGGGTGGGGTCGAAGACGACCGGCAGTCGGGCGGGGCCGCTGCCCGTGGGGGCGATGTGGAGGGTCTTGAGGGCGAACTCCATGACCTTCTTGTAGATGGGGCCGCAGATCTGGCCGCCGAAGTAGCTTCCCCTGGTGGGGTTCTGGATGGCGCAGTAGACGGTGACCCTCGGCGCGTCGGCGGGGGCGAAGCCGGCGAAGGAGGCGGTGTAGCCCTTGTAGCGGCCGAGTTCGGGGTCGACCCGGTTGGCGGTGCCGGTCTTGCCGGCGACGCGGTAGCCGGGGATCGCGGCGCGGGTGCCGGTGCCCTCCTGGTCGTCGACGACGGACTCCAGCATGGTGGCGAGGGTCTTGGCGGTCTTCTCGCTGACGACCCGCGCCTCCTCGGGCCGGGGGGTCGGGGTGAAGCGCCCGTCGGGTCCCTTGGTGCCGCGCACGAGGGTGGGGGCGACCCGTACGCCTCCGTTGGCGATGGTCGAGTACACGGAGGCGGCCTGCATGGCGTTGAGGGAGAGGCCCTGGCCGAAGGGGATCGTGTACTGCTGCGAGGTGGACCAGTCCCCGGGCCTGGCGAGGATGCCGGAGGTCTCCCCGGGGTAGCCGAGGCCGGTGGGGCCGCCGATGCCGAACCTGCGCAGGTAGGAGTGGAGCACCTTGTTCGACTCGGCCTGGGTGGCGCCGAGCCGGCCGGTGGCGAGGATGGTGCCGATGTTGCTGGACTTGGCGAGGACGCCGTTGAGCGTCAGGTACCAGGTCGGGTGGTCGATGTCGTCCTTGAAGAGCCGGTCGCCGCGGTGGAGCCGGTTGGGGACGGTGACGTGGGTGTCGGGGGCGGCCTTGCCCTCCTCCAGGACGGCGGCCATGGACATGACCTTGCTGGTGGAGCCGGGTTCGTAGGCGTCCTGGAGGGCGGCGTTGCCCATGGAGGCGGCGTTGGCGGCGGAGAGGTCGTTGGGGTCGAAGCCGGGGGCGTTGGCCATGGCGAGGACCTCGCCGGTGCGGGTGTCCTGCACGATGACGTAGCCGCGGTCGGCCTTGGACTTCTCCACCTGCTCGGTGATGGCCTGCTGGGCGGCCCACTGGATGTCCCGGTCGATGGTCAGCTCGATGTTCGAGCCGGGGACGGCGGGGGTGCCCTGGGAGCCGGCGGTGGGCACCTGGCGGCCTCCGGACTGGGTGAAGCGGATCTTGCCGTCCTTGCCGGCGAGCTGCGGGTCGAGCATGGACTCCAGGCCGCCGGCGCCCCGGCCCTCGGCGTTGACGTAGCCCAGTATCCCGGCGGCGAGTTCGCCGTTCGGGTAGACGCGCCTGGTGCTGGGCTCGCTGAGGACGCCGCCGAGGAGGTTGATCCCGTTGCCCCCGGCGGAAGCCTGGGCCTTCTGCCCGTAGACCTTCTTGAGGTCCTTGATCTGGTTCCACACCTGCGGGGTCTGCTTGCGGGCGAGCAGGGTGTAGCGGGACTTGGGGGTGCGGAGCTTCCTGGCGAGCTCGGCGGGCTGCTTGCCGAGGATCGGGGCGAGGAGGGCGGCCGCCTGCTCGGGGGCGTCCGCGACCTTGCTCTCCTCGGGGGTGAAGAGCTTGGGGTCGGCGGTGATGTCGTACGCGTCGACGCTGGCGGCGAGCGCGATGCCGTTGCGGTCGGTGATCTCGCCGCGCTCGGCGGAGAGCGTGTACTCCTGGAATCGGTACCGGTCGGCCTTGGCCGCGTACGCGTCGGCGTCCACGGCCTGGACCTGGAGCAGCCGGACGACGAAGACCAGCATGACGAGGGTCAGGCCGAGGGAGACCAGGCGCAGCCGGGGCCGGGGGTTGCCGAGCTTGATGGTGCGGGGCCGGCGGGCCGGGGGCCGGGGCGCGGTCCGCCCGGCCCTGGCCGCCGGGCGCGGTGCGGGCCGGGCCGTGCGGGCGCCGCCGGAGGCCGCCGGGGCGGGCCGGGGGCGGGCGGGCCGGGCGGGGCCGGGGACGCGGCGGCGCGGGGGCTCCTTGGGGGGCACTGCTCGGTCACCTGCCGGAGGTCGTCGGAGCGGTTGCTGGGGACGCGGGCGCGGTCCGCGCCGGGTCGGTGCCGGTTCCGGTGCCCGCGGGGTCCGCGCCGGCGCCGGCCGCGCCCGGGTCCGCCGACGGGTCCGTCGGGGCCGGGGTCGGGTCCGGGGAGGGGGCGGCGGAGGGACGGCCGAGGACCTTGCCGTCGGGGCCTAGGAAGGCGGGGCTGCCGCCCGGGACCATGCCGAGTTCGCGGGCCCGCCGCTCCAGGGCGTCGGGGGCCGCGTAGTCGTCCACGTCCCGCTGGAGCGCCTGCTCCTCGTCGGTGAGCTCGGTGGTCTCGTTCTTCAGCTCGTTCAGCTTGAAGGAGCCCTGGTTGAGCGCCGAGTTCAGCAGGAGCAGGCTGATCAGGCCGCCGCCGAGCAGCACGACGACGAGCAGGACGAAGGGGGTGCGGGCGGCCGTGCTGGGCCCGGACGGCATGAGCAGCCCGAGCCGCGCGGCCCGCCCTTTGAGGGGCCCCTTCGCCGTGTTCACAGGACGTCTTCCCGGATGCGCTCGACGCCCCGCAGCCGGGCCGGGGCGGCACGCCGGTTCTCGGCGACCTCCTCCTCCGTGGGCAGCTCGGCACCGCGGGTGAGCAGCTTCAGGCGGGGCTGGTACTTCTCGGGGACGACCGGCAGGCCGGGCGGGGCGGTGGTGGCCGCGCCGGCCGCGAAGACCTGCTTGACGATCCGGTCCTCCAGGGACTGGTACGACAGGACGGCGATCCGGCCGCCGACGGCGAGGGCCTTCACGGCCGCCGGGATCGCCCTCTCGACGCTGTCGAGCTCGTGGTTGACCTCGATGCGCAGGGCCTGGAAGGTGCGCTTGGCCGGGTTGCCGCCGGTGCGCTTGGCGGCCTGGGGCAGGGCGTCGCGGATGAGCTCGACGAGCCGGGCGCTGGTGGTGAAGGGCTCCCTCTCGCGCTCGCGCACGATCGCGGAGACGATCCGCTTGGCCTGCTTCTCCTCGCCGTACGCGCGCAGGATGCGGACCAGTTCGCCGGCCGGGTAGGTGTTGAGGACCTCGGCCGCGCCGATGCCGGTCGACTGGTCCATGCGCATGTCGAGCGGGGCGTCCTGGGCGTAGGCGAAGCCGCGGTCGGCCTCGTCCAGCTGCATGGAGGAGACGCCCAGGTCGAACAGGACGCCGTCCACCCGCGGGATGCCGAGCCGGTCGAGGACCTCGGGCAGCTCGTCGTACACCGCGTGGACGAGGGTGGCCCGCTCGCCGTGGGGGGCGAGCCGTTCGCCGGAGAGCCGCAGGGCCTCCTTGTCCCGGTCGAGTGCGACGAGGCGCACCTCGGGGAACCTCTTCAGCAGGGCCTCGCTGTGGCCGCCGAGCCCCAGGGTGCAGTCGACGACGACCGCGCCGGGGCGCTCCAGGGCGGGGGCCAACATGTCCAGGCACCGCTGGAGCATCACCGGGACGTGTCGGTCGTTGCTCAATGCGCCCTCTCAGAACGAACGCGGGGCACGTACCGCCGGGTCCCCGCCCGCTCGCCGGGGAGAAGCGGTCGTCCGGCGCCGGAAGGGCGTGTCGGCCGACCGGCGAGCGGGAGGAGGCCGAGCCGTGGGTACCGCCGCGCACACGGGGGAGAAACCGCGGAAATCGCTCGTTGTCTCCGTGAACTCCGCGTCACTTTAGTCCACGGGACCCGCCGGTCAATCAACCCGCTGGCGCGTCGCACGGCCCCGGCGGTTCCGCGGAACATTCCGGACGGCTCACTCGTTCGGGGTGCGGCTCTCCCTCCCGCGGGTCAGCTCGCGACGAGGCGCGTTGACGCTCCCCCTCCCCCGCGCGGCGGATCGCGGGGGCCCGCGCCGCGGATCCCCGGGGGCCCGCGCCGCCGGCCGGGCTTAACGGTCGAAACTCCGGCATTTCCTCCGTACTTGTCGGCAGCCGAGTGACACGACCCGGCCGCGCCAACAACAATGCCCGGGTGGACACCCCCCGAACATTCCGCCGGGGGCAGGTGTCCGTGTGTTCCGGAAGGCCGAGGAGGGCCGGGTGACGACCTATGACGATCGAGCGAGCCTCACTGATCTGACCGCCACTGTGGAGCGCGTCCGCAGATCGGTGGAGAGTGTGATCGAGGGCAAGCCCGAGGTCGTACGCCTTTCGCTGACCGTGCTGCTCGCCGAGGGGCACCTCCTCATCGAGGACGTGCCCGGCGTCGGCAAGACCATGCTGGCCAAGACCCTGGCCCGGTCCATCGACTGCTCGGTGCGCCGCATCCAGTTCACCCCGGACCTGCTGCCCTCGGACGTCACGGGCGTGTCGATCTTCGACCAGCAGCGCCGGGAGTTCGAGTTCAAGCCGGGCGCGATCTTCGCCCAGATCGTGATCGGCGACGAGATCAACCGCGCCTCGCCGAAGACCCAGTCCGCGCTCCTGGAGTCCATGGAGGAGCGGCAGGTCACCATCGACGGGCAGACGTACGAGCTGCCCAGCCCGTTCATGGTCGTGGCCACCCAGAACCCGGTCGAGATGGAGGGCACCTACCCGCTGCCCGAGGCCCAGCGCGACCGCTTCATGGCCCGGGTCTCCATCGGCTACCCGAGCGCCGAGGCCGAGTTCCAGATGCTCGACGTGCACGGCGCGGTCAATCCGCTGGACGACCTCCAGCCGGTCGCGCACGCCCACGACGTCCTGAAGCTGATCGAGGCGGTGCGCGCGGTGCACGTCGCCGACGCCGTGCGCCGGTACGCGGTCGACCTCGTCGCCGCCACCCGCACCCACCCCGACCTGCGGCTCGGCGCCTCCCCGCGGGCCACGCTCCACCTGCTGCGGGCCGCGCGGGCCTCCGCCGCGCTCAGCGGCCGCGAGTACGTCCTGCCCGACGACCTCCAGGCCCTCGCCGCGCCCGTCCTCGCCCACCGGCTGCTGCCGACGGCGCAGGCCCAGCTGAACCGCCGCACCGCCGAGCAGGTCGTCCACGACATCCTGCAGCGCACCCCCGTACCGGCCGCGGCCCCGCCCGCCGGACCGCTCTACGGCCAGCAGCCCGGCGCCCGGCGGCTGTGATGACGAGCGCCGCCGTGCCGGACGGGCAGCCGGGCGACGACGGCCGGGGCGGGCTGCGGACCGCCCTGAGCGGCCTCACCACCCGCGGCCGGTCCTTCCTCGCCGCCGGGGTGGCCGCCGCCGTCTGCGCCTACGTCCTCGGCCAGGCCGACCTGCTGCGCGTCGGGCTGCTGCTCGCCGTCCTGCCGCTGATCTGCGTCCTCGTGCTGCACCGGACCCGCTACCGGGTCGCCACCTCGCGCCTGCTCACCCCGCAGCGGGTGGAGACGGGCACCGAGGCCCGGGTCCGGCTGCGGATGGAGAACGTCTCCAAGCTGCCCACCGGGCTGCTCATGCTCCAGGACCACGTGCCGTACATGCTGGGGTCCCGCCCCCGTTTCGTCCTCGACCGGGTCGAGGCGGGCGGGCGGCGCGAGGTGTCCTACCGGGTCCGCTCGGACCTGCGCGGCCGCTTCCCGCTCGGGCCGCTCCAGCTGCGGCTGAGCGACCCCTTCGGGATGTGCGAGCTGACCCGTTCCTTCAGCGCGTACGACGACCTGACCGTCGTGCCCAGGACCGAGGTCCTGCCGCCGACCGGGCTCTTCGGCGAGACCGCCGGATACGGCGAGGGGCGGCAGCGCACGCTCGCCCTCGCCGGCGACGACGACGTGATCCCCCGCGCCTACCGCCACGGCGACGACCTGCGCCGGGTGCACTGGCGCTCCACCGCCCGCTACGGGGAGCTGATGGTCCGCCGCGAGGAGCAGCCGCAGCGCGCCCGCTGCACCGTCCTCCTCGACACCCGCGAGGTCGCCTACCGGGGGACGGGCCCCGACTCCGCCTTCGAGTGGGCGGTCTCCGGCACCGCCTCCGCGCTCGTCCACATGCTGGAGCGCGGCTACACGGTCCGGCTGCTCACCGACACCGGCAGCGCGGTCCCCGGCGAGGGCTCCGAGGGCTTCGGCGGCTCGGTGCAGGACCCGGCGGACTCGGCCGGTCTGATGATGGACACCCTCGCGGTCGTCGACCACTCCGAGGGGGCGGGGCTCTCGCGCGCCTCCGACGTGCTGCGGACCGGCGGCGACGGGCTGCTCGTCGCCTTCCTCGGCGACCTGGACGAGGAGCAGGCCGCGCTCGTCGCCCGGATGCGCGGGCGCGCCGGCGCGGCCGTCGCCTTCGTCCTGGACTCCGGCGCCTGGCTGACCGGCGGTTCGGTCTCCGGGGCGGTCGAGGACCGGGTGCGGCAGTTGCGCGAGGCGGGCTGGACGGCGCTCGCCGTGCCGCCCGGGGCGCGGCTCGCCGATCTGTGGCAGCAGGCGGCCGGCGTCCGCGCGGAGGCCGCCGCCGACACCCCCTACGGAGGATGGTCATGAGCGGGCGCGCACGGCTGACGCTGGCCTCCTGGGCCGCCACCCTGATGGCGGCCGGGGCCCTGCTCCCGCTGGTCAGGCCGGCGACCTGGATCTTCACGGCGGCCTTCGTGCTCGCCCTGGTGAGCGGGGCGGGCACGCTGGTCCGGCGGGCGGCGCCGTCCCGGCCGCTGACCCTGCTCGCCCAGGGCGTGGTCGCGCTGCTCGCGCTGACCGCGATCTTCGCGCGCGAGCAGGCGGTCCTCTGGTTCCTCCCGGGGCCGCGGGCGGTGACGCACGCCGCCGAGCTGCTCCGGGCGGGCGCCGAGGACGTGGGCCGGTACGCGGTTCCCGCGCCGGACACCGAGGGCATCCGGCTCATGCTGGTCGGCGGCGTGGTCGTGATCGGGCTCCTGGTGGACGCCCTCGCGGTCACCTTCCGCAGGGCGGCCCCGGCCGGTCTGCCGCTGCTCGCCCTGTACTCGGTGGCGGCCGGGCTCTCCGGCGGCGGCGCGGGCCGGCTCTGGTTCGTCCTGGCCGGCGCCGGCTATCTGCTGCTGCTCCTCGCCGAGGGCCGGGACCGGCTCTCCCAGTGGGGGCGGGTCTTCGGCGGCGCCCGGCGCACCGGCCGGCCCGGCAGCGCCGCGGGCGGCGGCGGCCAGGCCTTCGCCCCGGTCCGCACCGGACGCCGGATCGGGGCCGTGGCCATGGGGGTCGCGCTCGTGGTGCCGTTCGCGCTGCCCGGTCTGAGCGGCGGTCTCCTCCTGAACGGCGGGGGCGGCGGGGGGTCCGGGGGCACCGGCACGGGCGGCCGGATCTCCGCCGTGAACCCGCTGGTCTCCCTCCAGAACAACCTGCGCCAGCAGGAGGACCGGGAGGTCCTGCGCTACCGGACCAACGCCCAGGACATCAGCGGCATGTACCTGCGGCTCGTCGCGCTCGACCGGTTCGACGGCCTGTCGTGGAAGTCCTCGGTCCGCCCGGTCGAGGACGTGCCGGAGCGGCTGCCGTGGCCGGAGGGGCTCGCGCAGGACGTCCGGGTGACCGAGGTGACCGGCAACTTCGTCGCCTCGGAGAACTACGAGCAGAAGTGGCTGCCCATGCCGTACCCGGCCTCCCGGGTCGACGTCGGGGGCAACTGGCGGTACGAGCCGGCCGGCCGGATGCTGGTCGGCGACGACAAGCAGACCACCCGGGGCGTCCGCTACCAGGTGGCCGGCCTGGAGGTGCGGCCGACGGCGGAGCAGCTGGCCGCCGCCGGGGCCGCCCCGGAGAAGCTGCGCCGCGAGTACACCGAGGTGCCCCCGTCGCTGCCGGCCGACGTGAAGGCGACGGCCCTGAAGGTCACCGGCGACGCGCGCAACGACTACGAGCGGGCCGTGAAGCTCCAGGACTGGTTCGCCCGGGAGGGCGGCTTCCGCTACGACGTGGAGGTGGAGTCCGGCACGGGGGCGCAGGCCGTCTCCCGCTTCCTGAAGGACAAGGAGGGCTTCTGCATCCACTTCTCCTTCTCGATGGCGGCGATGGCCCGCACGCTCGGCATCCCGGCCCGGGTGGCCGTGGGCTTCATGCCGGGCACGCCCCAGAGCGACGGGTCGGTGTCGGTCGGCATCCGGGACGCGCACGCGTGGCCGGAGCTGTACTTCGAGGGGGCGGGCTGGACGCGGTTCGAGCCGACCCCGCAGCGGGGCTCCACCCCCTCCTACGCCCGGGAGACCACGCCCTCGGGCTCGGCCACCGGGCCCGCGCAGCCGCAGCAGAGCGCCTCGGCGCAGCCGTCCGTCGCGCCGAGCGCCTCGGAGGACTGCACGCCGCAGATGCGCAGGCTCGGTGACTGCGGCCCGCAGACGGCGGCGGCCGGGGCGGCCCCGGACGACTCCGGTCCGGACCCGGTGGACACGACCCTGATCGTCCTGGGCGCGGTCGCGGTCCTGGCCCTGCCGCTGCTTCCGCTGTTCTGGCGGATCCGGACCCGCGCCCGGCGGCTCGGGGCGGCCGGGTCGCGGGACCCGGAGGTGACGGCCGTGCCCTCCGGGGCGGCGCCCGCGGAGGAGCGCTCCGGCCGGGTCTCGGCGCGGGGCGCCGGGGGGACGGCGGCGCGGACGCTCGCGGTCTGGCGGGAGATCAACGACACGGCCTGGGACTACGGGGTCGAGCCGGACGAGTCGCAGACGCCCCGGCGCGCGGCGGCGCGAATCGTGCGCCTGGGCGAGCTGCGGGGCGGGTCCGCCGACGCGGTGCACCGGGTGGCGCGGGCGGTGGAGGAGGTGCTGTACGCACCCCGGCCGCAGCCGGTCGCGGGCCTGGCCGAGGAGGCCGGGCGGGTCCGGGCGGGCTTCCACGCGGGCGCGAACCGTCGCACCCGGCTGCGCGCCCTGCTCGCTCCCCGCTCGGCGGTCCGGGTCCGCTGGGCGGCCTCGGCCCGCTGGGCGGAGGGGACGGCCCGCTGGGCGGACCGCCGCGACGCCCTGACGGCCCGCTTCCGCCGGACCCAGCACGGGGCGGGCTGAGGAAGCCGGCCGGGGGAGGGGGCGAGGTCCGGAGGGGCCTCTCCCCCTGGTCCGGAGGGGCCTCTCCCCCTGGTCCGGAGGGGCCTCTCCCCCTGGTACGAAGGAGCCTCGCTCCCGGGTCTGGTGGGGCCCCCCTGGTCCCGGTACGCGAACGAGCGGGCCCGGGACACGAACGAGCCCCACAGGGCCGCTGCGCTCGGGAGCGCGGCTCTGCGGGGCTCGGTCCGTCGGAGGGGGCGGGGCTTCCGCTCAGGGGGCCGTCAGTGGCCGCCGCCCTGTTCGTCACGGCGGCGCTGCCACCGCTCTTCGATCCGGTTCATCATGGGGCGTCGCTGCCGGGTCTGGCGGCCGCCGGCCGCCGGTCCACCCGCAGTCTGCTGCTCGCCCGGCTTCGGCGCCTTGCGCCATCCGGTGACCGCCAGGACCGCGCAGCCCAGCATGACGAGGAATCCCACCACGCTGATCCAGATCTGCTGTGCGACCATTCCGGCCATGAGGAGCGCGATACCCACCAGGAAGCCGGCGACTGCCTGGTAAACCCGTCGCCGGGTGTACGTGCGCAGTCCGCTTCCCTCGAGCGCTGTCGCGAACTTGGGGTCTTCGGCGTACAGCGCTCGCTCCATCTGCTCGAGCATTCGCTGCTCGTGCTCCGAGAGCGGCACGGAGTCCTCCTAGTCGTCGGCCGCGGGGGCGACCGGTTTGCGGCCCTTTCAGGATAGGCAGGGAATCGCCCCCGTGAAACCCGCCCACAATGCCGAATAGCCAATCCGGGCCGCCATGCGGATCGGTTGCTGAGGTGTTGGTTCCCCGGGCCCCCGTCCGTCATGCCGGATGGTGTCCCCCGATCATACGGGGCCGAGCCCCGCACCGGGCGTGCTGTGGCGCACTCCATGGGGCGCCGGGGTCCGGACCGCCGAACGGGTGGGCTCCGGGGGTCAGGCCCGCTTCTCGCCGAGGACGTGCAGCTGGGTGGCGACGGCGTGGAAGGAGGGCAGCTCCGCGGCGGCCGCCTCCAGACGGAGGAGGGCCTCGGCCGCGCCCGGCTCGGTGTCGACGAGGACGCCGGGGACGAGGTCGGCGAAGACCCGGACGCCGTGCACGGCGCCGACCTCCAGGCCGGCTTCGTCGGCCAGCTCGGCGAGCTGGTCGGCGGTGAAGCGGCGGGGCACCGGGTCGCCCGCGCCCCAGCGGCCGGCCGGGTCGGTGAGCGCGTGCCGGGCCTCGGTGAAGTGCCCGGCGAGGGCGCGGGCCAGGACGGCGCCGCCGACCCCGGCGGCGAGCAGGCTGAGGCTGCCGCCGGGCCGGAGCGCGGCGACCGCGTTGCGCACGCCCTCGGCGGGGTCGTCGACGTACTCCAGGACGCCGTGGCAGAGCACGGCGTCGTACCCCTCGCGCCCGACCACGTCGAAGAGGCCCCGGACGTCGCCCTGGACACCGGTGACGAGGTCGGCGACGCCGGCCTCGGCGGCCCGGCGCTCCAGCGCGAAGAGCGCGTTGGGGCTGGGGTCGACGACGGTGACCCGGTGGCCGAGGCGGGCCGCCGGCACCGCGAAGTTCCCGGAGCCGCCGCCCGTGTCGAGGACGTCGAGACCGTCTTTCCCGGTGGCCTCGACCCGGCGGTCCAGGGCGTCCTTGAGGACGTCCCAGACGACGGCGGTGCGCAGGGAGGCGCGCGACGGGCGGGAGGTCGCCTCTCGACCGAAGGCGGGGGAAGGGTCCGGCACGGCTGTTGACTCCTCGGTGACGGGTACGGACCTCCCCACCCTATGGCCTCGGTCCCGCCTTTCGGATCATCCTCCCGCGTCGTCGCTCCCGGGGCCGCGGGGCAGCACCGGCTGGAGGGTGAGCAGCCGCTCGACCAGACGGGAGAAGTGCGCGGCTTCCCTGAGGAGGTCGTCGGCCTCCCTGGGGGTGACGGCGCTCGTGATGCCCGCCTCGGCGCGGGCCCTGCGCGGTGCGCCGGCGGCGAAGTGGGCGCTCCACTCGGCCAGCTCGGGCGCCAGCTCGGCGAGCAGCTCCCAGGCGGTCCGTATCCGCTCCCGGCGGCGGGGGGCGGGGTCGGGCGCGCCCCGGGCGGCGAGCACGGCGGCCGCGGCGCGCAGGGCGGCGAGGTGGGCGGTGGCGTACCGCTCGTGGGGGCGGTCGAGGACGGCGGCCTCGGCGAGTCCGGCGCGGGACTTGGCGAGGAGGTCGAGGGCGGCGGGCGGGGCGGCGGTGCGGCGGGAGACGGGGTGGATGTCGGACGCGGGTCCGGAGTGCACGGGGACGTGGTGGCGCCTGGGTGCGGCTGCTGCGGATGGACGTGCCATGACGAAGCCTCCTGTCGTCGCGTGACGGCGCTGTGGCCGTATGTGTCCATCGTGCCCACTCCCACTGACAATCACGCTGACCTGCCGTTTTGCGAAGGATCCGGGACGAGGGTAGCTTTTGAACTGACTGGTCAGTTCAAAATGGGGAGTGGGGGGTGAGTCCGTGGGCACGGAAGCCGAGGAACAGCCGCACGGCGCCGCCGTCGTCGCGGACGGCTTCGGACTGAGGGGACCGCGGGGCTGGGTCTTCCGGGAGGTGTCCTTCCGGGCGGAGCCGGGCGCGCTCGTGGCGATCGAGGGGCCGTCGGGCACGGGGCGCACCTGCCTGCTCCTCGCGCTCACCGGCCGGATGAAGGCCCAGGAGGGGCACGCCGAGGTCGGCGGCCTCCCGCTGCCCCGGAAGGCGGCCGCGGTGCGCCGGATCAGCGCGCTGGGCCAGGTCCCCGGCGTCAACGAGCTCGACCCCGCCCTCACGGTCGCCGAGCACCTGCGCGAGCGGGCGCTCCTCCAGCGCCGCTTCGACGGCTCCGTACGGGCGCTGCTGCGGCGCCCCGGCACGCGGGCGGCGGAGGCCCGGGCCCGGATCGAGGAGGCCGTGGCCGCCGCCGGGCTCGACCTCGACGCCCTGCCGAAGGGCGCGCGGACCTCCGTACGGGACCTGGAGCGGATCGAGGCGCTGCGGCTCTCGATCGCCCTCGCCCTGATCGGGCGCCCCCGGCTGCTCGCCGTGGACGACGCGGACCTGAAGCTCTCGGACGCCGCCCGGACCGAGGCCTGGGCGCTCCTGCGCTCCCTGACCGCGTCCGGGACGACCGTCCTCGCCGTCTGCAGCGATGCCCCGGAGGGCGCCCTGCGGATCACCGCGGTCGCCGGGGAGGCGCCGGAAGCGCCGGAGACGCCGGAGACGCGCGAAGCAACCGGAGCCCCCGAAGCAACCGGGGCCCCCGGAGCCGCCGAAGCCGGCCGTACCGACACGGGCGCCGCCGCGTCCACGACCGAGGAGGGGGCGGACGATGCGCTCGCCGAAACTGGCCGCTCTTGAGCTGAGGCGCTTCGGCAGGGGGAAGCTGCCGATCGCCGCGCTCGTCGCGGTCCTGCTGCTGCCCCTGCTGTACGGCGCCCTCTACCTGTGCTCGTTCTGGGACCCGTACAGCAGGCTCGACAAGATCCCCGTCGCCCTCGTCAACGAGGACCGGGGCGCCACCGCCGACGGCAGGAGGATCGACGCCGGCGACGACATCACGAAGGGGCTCCTGGAGAGCGACACCTTCGCGTGGCACCGGGTGAGCGACGAGGAGGCGCGCAGGGGCGTCGAGGACGGGACGTACTACCTGTCCCTGACCATGCCCGGCGACTTCAGCGCGCGCATCGCCTCCAGCTCCGGCGACTCCCCCGAGACCGGCGCCCTGCGGGTGCGGACGAACGACGCCAACAACTACATCGTCGGGCAGATCTCCCGGACGGTCTTCTCCGAGGTGCGCACCGCGGCCTCCACCAAGTCCTCGCGCACCTTCCTCGACAAGATCTTCATCTCCTTCTCCGACATCCACGACGCCACCGAGAAGGCCGCCGAGGGTGCGGCCGACCTCAAGCGGGGCGTGGACAGGGCCAAGAAGGGCTCCAAGAGCCTGGCGGACGGCCTCGGGGACGCCAAGGCCGGCAGCGGCGACCTGGCCGCGGGCCTGAAGAAGCTCGACAAGGGCGCCAAGGACCTGGAGAACGGTTCCCGCAAGGTCGCGGACGGCACGCAGAGGCTCGCCGACAAGGTGAACGGCACCGCCGACAAGGTCCGCCCCTACCTGGCGAACAACGGCAGGTCGATCCGCGACACCGCCCGGCTGGTCTCCGACTCGGCCACCGCCGTCCAGCACAACCTGGACCTCCTGGTGAAGCGGGGCCCGCAGCTCCGCACCGCCGCGCACAAGGCCGACGCCGACCTGACCGCCCTGCACCGCGAGGCGTGCGCGGAGGCCCCCGAGCCCGACGCCCGGGTCTGCGAGGTCCTCCGGCGGGCCGCGGTCACCGCAGGCGACGTGGCGGTCGTCGCGGACGACGTGCACGAGCTGACCAAGGACAGCGACGGCGACCTGAAGAAGCTGAACGCGCGCCTGGTCACGCTCAAGAAGCAGGCCGACGAGCTGGCCGCCCGCGCCCCGCACCTCGACGAGGACGTCGAGGACGCCATCCGGAAGATCAACGAGCTGAACGCGGGTGCCAGGAAGGTCGCGACGGGCGCAGACCGGCTGCACACCGGCATCACCGGGGCGAAGACCGGCTCGGTGAACCTCGACGCCGGCATCGACAGGCTCGAGAAGGGCGCCGGCGACCTGGACGGCGGCCTGTTCAAGCTGGCCGACGGCTCCGGCGAGCTGGCGGTCGGGCTGCGCGACGGGGTCGGGCGGATCCCGGACTACGACCAGCAGGCCCGCGACCGGCGTACGGAGGTCATGGCCGACCCGGTGCGGCTCGCCTCCCAGTCGCTCCACAAGGCGCCGAACTACGGCACCGGTTTCGCCCCGTACTTCATCCCGCTCTCCCTCTGGGTCGGCGCGATGGTCGCGTACATGATCATCCAGCCGATGAACCGGCGCGCGCTCGCCGTGGGCGGCTCCGCCTGGCGGATCGCCCTCGCGGGCTGGCTCCCGGTGGCGGCGATCGGGCTCCTCCAGGTCGCGGCCCTGATGTCGGTCCTGCACTGGGGCCTCGGCCTCCAGATGGCGCGGGCCGCCGGCACGGTCGGCTTCCTCGCCCTGGTCACCTGCTGCTTCACCGCGATCGTCCAGTGGCTCAACGCCCGCTTCGGCGCGGCGGGCCGGATCCTGGTGCTCGCCCTCCTGATGCTCCAGCTGACCTCGGCGGGCGGCACGTACCCCGTCCAGACCAGCCCGGCGTTCTTCAACGCGATCCACCCCTTCCTGCCCATGAGCTACGTGGTCGAGTCGCTGCGCCGGCTGATCACGGGCGGCGGTCTCGAACCCGTCTGGCAGTCCTGCGCGGTCCTGGCGGCGTTCACCCTGGGCGCCCTGGCCCTGACGGCCGTCTCGGCCCGCAGGCGGCAGGTCTGGACGCTGGACCGGCTCCACCCCGAACTGACCCTGTGAGACAGGGCCGGCACCACCCGTGACACCTGTGAGAATCGACCCCATGGACAGCAGCAGCACCAGACGCCAGGCCACGCGCGCGAAGCTCTACGAAGCGGCCGTCACGCTCATCGCGGAGCAGGGCTTCTCCGCGACGACGGTGGACGAGATCGCCGAGCGGGCCGGCGTGGCCAAGGGCACGGTCTACTACAACTTCAAGAGCAAGACCGAGCTCTTCGAGGAGCTGCTGCGCCACGGGGTGTCGCTGCTCACCGCCTCCCTGCGCGCGGCGGCCGAGGAGACCGCCGGGCGCGGCGGGAGCCGGGTCGACGCGCTGGACGCGATGATCCGGGCGGGCCTCGTCTTCATCGACCGCTACCCGGCCTTCACCCAGCTGTACGTGGCCGAGCTCTGGCGCACCAACCGGGCCTGGAACTCCACGCTCCTGGTGGTCCGCAAGGAGGCGGTCGCGGTGGTCGAGGGGGTGCTGCGCGAAGGGGTCGGGGCCGGGGAGCTGAGCGAGGAGATCGACGTCCAGCTGACGGCGGCGGCGCTCGTCGGCATGGTGCTCGTGGCGGCGCTCGACTGGCAGGCGTTCCAGAGCGAGCGTTCGCTCGACGACGTGCACGCGGCCCTCTCCCGGCTGCTGCACGGCCGGGTGGGCGGCTGTCAGGACCCCACCCCGCGCGCGTAGGCACGGAGAAAGCCGGTGCGGTGAGGCTCGATCCCCCCGAGCCCCGCCGCACCGGCTTCTTCCGCGTTCCCCCCGTGAACACCCCCGTGCCCCCGTGCCGGCCGGCGCGCGGCCCCGTTCCGCCGCCCCGTGCCGGCGGTTCCGGAGCCGCGCCCCTTCCGTGGGCTCCACTCTCTCCTCCGGGCGCCGCCGGGCCCATCCGCGCTCGTACTCATCCCGCCCCCTGGGTACGGGTACTCAGTCCTGGTTACGATCGCGGACGTGTCCGTACTCCCCCTGGTGTTCACCAGCGGCTGGGCGAGCGGGATCAACGCGTACGCGGTGGTCCTGCTGTTCGGCCTCTTCGGCGCGACCGGGCTGACCGACGAGGTGCCCGAGTCCCTCCAGCGCACCGACGTCCTCGTCGTCGCGGGCGTGCTGTTCCTGTGCGAGGCGGTGGCGGACAAGATCCCGTACGTCGACTCGGTGTGGGACGCCGTCCACACCGTGGTCCGGCCGGTCGCGGGAGCCGTCGTCGGCGCCCTGCTCGCCGGGCAGGACGGTTCGCTGCCGGAGCTGGCGGCGGGCGCGGTCGGCGGTTCGACGGCCCTCCTGAGCCACTTCGTCAAGGCGGGGACGAGGATGGCGGTCAACACCTCGCCGGAGCCGTTCACGAACGTCGGGGTGAGCCTGGCGGAGGACCTCGGGGTGGCGGCGGTCGTCACCCTCGCGCTCTTCCACCCGGTGGCGGCGGCGGTCGTCGCGGGCGTCCTGCTCCTGCTCGGCCTGGTCACAGTCGTCTTCCTCGCCCGGCGGATCCGCCGCTTCCTGCGCCGCAGGTCACAGCGCCGGGAGGAGAGGCGGCTCGCCGCCGGGGCCCGCACCCCTCCCCACCCCTGACCTCTTCACGGGGCGTCGGAGGGGCCGGATAGGCTCGCCGGCATGGCACGGATTGTGGTGATCGGCGCGGGACTGGGCGCCATGGCGGCGGCGGCCCGGCTGGCCGTGGCGGGCCACCGGGTGACGGTGTACGAGCAGGGGGCGACGTACGGCGGCGCGGTGGGCCGGTACGCGCGCGACGGCTTCGCCTTCGACACGGGCCCGGGGCTGCTGCACCTGCCCGCCGTGTACCGGGACCTGTTCGTGAAGACGGGCAGGGAGCCCCTGGAGGAGTGCGTCGCGCTGACGCAGGTCGACCCGGCGGCCCGTCACGTCTTCGCCGACGGCACGCGCGTGGAGCTGCCGAACGCCTCCCGGGCCGGCACGGTCGCCGCCCTGGACGCGGCGCTCGGCGCGGGTGCGGGCGAGCGCTGGGGCGATTTCCTGACCCGGGCCCGCGAGGCCTGGGACCGCACCCGCCGGCCGCTCCTGGAGGAGCCGCAGCCGGCCGACCCCGCGCCGCTGGCCCGCGAGCCGTACCCGGCCCCGAAGGCGGGCCTGCTGCGCCGCCCCACGAGGACGCTGGCGCGGGTGGGGGCGCGGGAGCTGCGCGATCCCCGGCTCGCCGCCCTGCTCGACGCGTACGCGTGGTCGTACGGCTTCGACCCGGCCGACGCCCCGGCCTCGGCCGCCGTCCTGCCGTACATGGAGCAGACCTTCGGCAGCTGGTACGTGGCCGGGGGGCTGCGGGCGCTGGCCGACGCGGTGTACGAGCGGTGCCGGAAGCGGCGGGTGGAGTTCGTCTTCGACGCGCCGGTGGTGGACGTCCTGGAGAAGGACGGCCGGGCGGTCGGCGTGCGGCTGGCCGGGGGCGAGGAGGTCGCGGCCGACCACGTGGTCTCCGGGGCCCCGGTGCCCGCGCTCCACCCCGGCGGTACGCAGCGCCACCAGGCCCTCGGCACCGGCCGGGTGACGGTCTGTCTGGCCCTGCGCGGCCCCCGGGGGGCGGACGCGGTCCACCGCACGGTCGTGCACGCGGAGGGCGGGCGGCCGACGGTGACCGTGCTGCGCCCGGACGACCCGGCGCTGCGGCCGGACGCGGACCACGAGGCGGTGACGGTCACCGCGACCGTCCGCACGGCTCCGGGACGGGAGTGGGAGGCGTTCGCCGACCGGATGGTCGAGGCCGCCGGACGAGCGGTGCCGGGCCTCCGGGAGCGGCTGCTGTGGCGGCACGTCCGCACCCCGGAGGACGTGCGCCGGGACACCGGCGCCGCCGAGGTGCCCGGGCCCGCGCTCGCCGGGGCGGACGGACGGCTGCTCCCGGCCGCCAACCGCTCGCCGCTGCCGGGCCTGTACTTCGCGGGCGGCTGGTCGCACCCCGGCGGCGGGCTCGCCCACGCGGGCATGTCGGGCGCGCTGGTGGCGGGACTGATCGTGGAGGGCGAGGACTTCCGCGGCTCGCGGTGAGGCGGCGCGCCCGCGGTGGGACCACGGGCGCCCCGGGACCTCAGTACCGGTAGTGCTGCTGGTCGTCCTGGTGGGACCCGGGTCCGTACGGCTCCGTGGCCTGCCGCGGGTCCGGCTCGGCGTCGCGCTGCTGCGGGACCCAGACCCCGCCGGGCGGGGTGTCGTAGGTGTACGAGGGGGCGTAGGGGTCGCCGTAGTACGAGCCGTACTGCTGGGCGTCCGTGCCGGGACCGATGTACGGGTCGGAGTAGGCGGCGTACTGCTGCTGCCCGACGGTCCCGTAGTCGTACCCCTGCGGGGCGACGGGCTGCTCGTACCCCGTCGCGCAGGAGGCGTGGGCCGCCGGCTCGTGGCCGCCGTCGGGGGCGGTGTCGCGCCCCGTGTCGTAGACCCCGTACCCGCCCGTGTCGTCGGGCATCGGCAGGGGCTCGTGGACCGGCATCCCCCCGGCCGCCGTCTCCGGGTGCTCCGCGGGGCCGTGGCCGGCGCCCGGCTCGTCGTACGAGAGTCCGGTGACCTCCAGGGTGGGTCCGGCCTGGGCCGGCGCGCCGGACCTGCGGCGGCGGCTCGCGCCCGGGTTGCCGCCGATCGCCCAGCCGGTGGAGAAGCCGCGGCGGAACGAGAGCGTCACACAGGTCTGGCCGACGGCGAAGGCGAGCGCGCCGGCGACGATCACCGGGACCGAGGGCAGCAGGACGCCCAGGACCACGAAGAGGAAGCCGCAGAAGGCGAGCACGCGCCAGCGCAGCCGCGCCTTGTACTGGAGGAGCACCTCCCCCAGCAGCCACAGCGCGACCACGCCGAACGCGATGTAGAGGACCGTCCACCCCATGCCCCGCCGCCCCTCTCCACGGTCACCGCCGCGGGTCGGGGCGGGTACGACCGGTCACGACTGCTGGTGCAGTCCGAGATTCTCGTAGATCTCGAGTGTCGCGGTGGAGCTGTTGAGCGTGATGAAGTGCAGTCCGGGGACGCCCTCGGACAGCAGACGCGCGCAGAACTCCGTCGCGAACTCGATACCGATGGAGCGTACAGCGGCGGGGTCGTCCTTGACGGCGAGGATGCGCTCTTTCACGCGCGCCGGGAAGGCGGCGTTGCTCAACTGGGGCAGCCGGTCGAGGGTCTTCACGTTCACGACGGGCATGACCTCGGGGATGATCGGGGTCTCGCAGCCCGTCTTCGCCACGCTGTCGCGCAGCCGCAGGTACGTCTCCGGGTCGAAGAACATCTGGGTGATGGCGTAGTCGGCGCCCGCGCGGCACTTGTCCACGAAGTGCCGGACGTCGGTGTCCCAGTCGGTGGACCGGGGGTGCATCTCGGGGAAGGCGGCGACGCCGACGCAGAAGTCGCCCGACTCCTTGATCAGCCGGACCAGGTCGGCGGCGTAGCGGACCCCCTCCGGGTGCTCGATCCACTCGCCCAGCGGGTCGCCCGGCGGGTCGCCCCGGAGGGCGAGCATGTTGCGGATGCCGGCGTCGGCGTACTGGCCGAGGATGTTGCGCAGCTCGGCGACGGACTGGCCGACGGCCGTGAGGTGCGCGACGGGGGTCAGCGTGCTGTCGGAGGCGATCTTCTGGGTGGCCTTGACGGTGCCGCCCCGGGTGGTGCCGCCGGCGCCGTAGGTCACGGAGACGAAGCTGGGGCCGACCGCCTCGACCCGCCGCATGGCCTTCCAGAGGCTCTGCTCACCCTTCTCGGTCCGGGGCGCGTAGAACTCGAAGGAGTACGACGTGCCGCCGGAGGCGAGGATGTCGCGGACCGTGCGGGCGCGGTCCGAGCGGACGGAAGCGGTACCAAGGGCCATACGGGCAGGTTAGACGGGGTACGGCGGACCGCGCGGGCCCTGTCCGATCGGTGGACACTTTTCGGACGGATTCCGGCCGGGCCGGGCCCGGGCGTGTCGCGGCCCGGTGCGTCCGGGTCCCGGTGCGTCCCGGTCTCGGGCGCGTCGTCGTCCCCGGCGCGTCCCGGTCCCCGGTGCGTCTCAGTCCCCGGCGCGCTCCCGGACGCGCTTGACGAGGGCGGCGGTCGCGGCGGCCGGGTCGTCGGCCTCGGTGATCGCCCGGACGACGACGATCCGGCGCGCGCCCGCGTCCAGGACCTCGTCGAGATTGGTCTCGTCGATGCCGCCGATGGCGAACCAGGGGCGGTCCTGGGCCAGGCCGGCCGCGTACCGCACGAGGTCGAGCCCCGGCGCGTACCGTCCGGGCTTGGTGGGGGTGGGCCAGCAGGGGCCGGCGCAGAAGTAGTCCACGCCCGGCTCGGCGGCGGCCGCGGCCACCTCGCCCTCGGCGTGGCAGGAACGCCCGACGAGGACCTCCTCGCCGAGGATCGCGCGGGCGGCGGGGACGGGCAGGTCGCCCTGGCCGAGGTGGAGGACGTCGGAGCCGACGGCGTGGGCGACGTCGGCCCGGTCGTTCACGGCGAGGAGCCGGCCGTGCCGGCGGGCGGCCTCGGCGAAGACGGCGAGGTGCTCCAGCTCCTCGGCGGCCTCCATGCCCTTGTCGCGGAGCTGGACGACGTCCACGCCGGAGGAGAGCACGGCGTCGAGGAAGGCGGGCAGGTCGCCCTGGCGCTTCCGGGCGTCGGTGCACAGGTAGAGCCGGGCGTCGGCGAGCCGCTCGCGAGGCGTGGGCATGGGTGGGTCCCCCCGTCGGTGTCGCGGGTGCCGTGGCGGCCGGTCACCGGGGACCGGCCGTCACGACACCCGCTGGTGGTGTCTTCGGCGCGCGCCGGACGACGTGCGTCGGGTGACGCGTGTCGGGCGGTGCGCGTCAAGCAGGGCGCGTCAGACGGCGAGCGCCTGGGCGCGGCGCTTCACCTCCGTGCCGCGGTTCTCGCCGAGCGCCTGCGCGGGCGTGCCCGGCAGGCTCTCGTCCGGAGTGAAGAGCCACTCCAGCATCTCCTCGTCGGTGAAGCCGTCGTCCCGCAGCAGGGTCAGGGTCCCGGTGAGGCCCTTGACGACCTTGTCGCCCTGGATGAAGGCGGCGGGCACCTGGAGTGCGTTGTTCTCTCCGCGGCGCACGGCGATGAGCTGGCCCTCCTTGACCAGCTGCCGCACGCGCGTCACCTCGACATCGAGCATCTCCGCGATGTCGGGCAGGTAGAGCCAGGCGGGGACGAGAGCATCGATCTTTGCGTCAATCTCGGTCACGTGACAAGCCTGCCATCCCGGACCGACAGCCGGTAGTCGGGCCTACCGGACTGCCGCCTTCAGGGGTACGGAGGGGTCGGCGGCGCGGACCGGGTCGACCGGGGTCGCGGCCTCGATCAGCTTCCGGCCCTGGGCCAGGTCGCGGGGGCGGCCGACGGCGAGGAGGGCCACCGGCGCCCCGGCGCGCAGCCAGAGCACCGACCAGGCCTCGTCCGCCGGGTCGCCGCGCCACAGCAGCTCGTCCGCGCCCGCGTGGTGCCCCGCGTACTGGACGAAGCGCCCGAACTGCTCGGACCAGAAGTACGGCACGGGGTCGTACGGGCCGGTGTCGGCGCCCGTGATCGCGGCGGCGACCGCGCGCGGGCCCTGGAGGGCGTTGTCCCAGTGGTGGACGAGGAGGCGCTCGCCGTAGCGGGTGGAGGGGAAGGAGGCGCAGTCCCCGACCGCGTACACGTCGGGCAGGGAGGTGCGCAGCCGGTCGTCGGCGGTGACGGCGCCGCCCGGGTCGAGGGCGATGCCGGACCCGGCGAGCCAGCCGGTGGCCGGGCGGGCGCCGATGCCGACGACGACGGCCTCGGCGGGCAGTTCGCGGCCGTCGGCGAGGCGGACCCGGCCGGGTTCGACGGTGTCCACGCGCGCGTGGGTGAGGAGTTCGGCGCCGTTCGCCCCGTACCAGTCGGCCATGGGGGCGGCGACCTCGGCGGGCAGGGTGCCGGCCAGCGGGAGGTCGGCGGCCTCCACGACGGTGACGGCGCAGCCGGCGCCGAGCGCGGCGGTGGTGAACTCGGCGCCGATCCAGCCGGCGCCGACGACCACGACGGTGTGGCGGCGCTCCAGGACGGGTCCGAGGCGCACGGCGTCGTCGAGGGTGCGCAGCAGGTGGACGCCGGGGACGCCCTCGGAGCCGGGCAGGGTGACCGGCTGTGCGCCGGTGGCGATCACCAGGACGTCGTACGGGACGGGTCCGGCCTCGGTGTCGACCTCGTGGTCGGCGGCGCGCAGCCCGGTGACGTCCACGCCGAGCCGGAGTTCGACGCCGAGGTCCTCGAAGTCGACCTCGAAGGCGGAGTCCTCGGCCTTCCCGAGGAGGACCGCCTTGGAGAGCGGGGGCCGGTCGTAGGGCTGGTGGGGTTCGGCCCCGACGAGGGTCACGGGGCCGGTGAAGCCCTGCTCGCGCAGGGCGACGGCGGTCTGGACGCCCGCCATTCCGGCGCCGACGACCACGACGCGCCGCTGGGTCTGCTTCTGCTCGCTCACGCGGCCACCTTACGTACCTGACGGGCCGTCAGGGAGAACGGGGAGTCCGGCCCCCTCGTGACGGGCGCGCGGCGGAAGCTAGTCTGGCGGGCGTAAAGCACTCGCGGGAGCCCGGACGCACCGGGCTGAGAGGGAGGCTGACCGGCCTCCGACCGTACGAACCTGATCCGGGTCATGCCGGCGAAGGGAGGGGCTGGACGCCCATGCGTTCTTCCGACGCACAGAGATCTTCCGATGTCCGGAAGGCCTTCGACGTCCTCGTGGTCGGGGGCGGGATCATCGGCCTGGTCACGGCCTGGCGGGCCGCGCTGCGCGGGCTGCGCACCGCCGTCGTCGATCCCGAACCGGGCGGCGGGGCCGCGCGGGTCGCGGCCGGGATGCTCGCCGCCGTGACCGAGCTGCACTACGGCGAGGAGACCCTGCTCGGGCTCAACCTCGCCTCCGCCGCCCGCTATCCGGCCTTCGTCGCCGAGCTGGAGGAGGCGACCGGGCTCGACGTCGGCTACCGCGCCTGCGGCACCCTCGCCGTCGCCCTCGACGCCGACGACCGGGCCCACCTGCGCGAGCTGCACGCCCTGCAGACCCGCTGCGGGCTCGCCTCCGAGTGGCTGAGCGGCCGCGAGTGCCGCCGTCTGGAGCCGATGCTGGCACCGGGCGTGCGCGGCGGCCTCCGGGTCGACGGCGACCACCAGGTGGACCCGCGCCGGCTCGCCGCCGCGCTCGTCACCGCCTGCGAGCGGGCCGGGGTGGTCTTCCACCGGACACGCGCGGAGCGGCTCACGGTGACGGGCGACCGGGCGCGCGGCGCGGTCCTCGCCGGGGGCGAGGAGCTGACGGCGGGGCAGACCGTCCTCGCGGCGGGCAGCCTGAGCGGACGGCTCGCGGGGGTGCCCGACGAGGTGCTCCCGCCGGTGCGCCCGGTGAAGGGCCAGGTCCTGCGCCTGCGGGTGCCGCCCGCGTACGCCCCCTTCCTCTCCCGGACCGTCCGGGCCGTCGTGCGCGGCAGCCACGTCTACCTGGTGCCCCGCGAGAACGGCGAGCTGGTCGTCGGCGCCACCAGCGAGGAGCTCGGCTGGGACACCACGGTGACGGCGGGCGGGGTGTACGAGCTGCTGCGCGACGCCCACGAGCTGGTGCCCGGGATCACCGAGCTGCCGCTCACCGAGACCCTGGCCGGGCTGCGCCCCGGTTCGCCGGACAACGCCCCCCTGCTCGGCCCCACCGCCCTGCCCGGCCTGCTGCTCGCCACCGGCCACTACCGCAACGGGGTGCTGCTCACCCCCGTCACCGGCGACGCCCTGGCCGAGGCGCTCACCACGGGCGCCCTGCCCGAGGAGGCGCGCCCCTTCACCCCCCGCCGTTTCTCCCCCGCCCCTCCCGTACGTCAGGAGCAGCCCGCATGAGCGTGAACCCGTCCGCGAACGACGCGCCCGCGACCGTGTCCGTGTCCGTGTCCGTCAACGGGGAGGCGCGCGTCCTCTCCGGTCCCGTCTCCCTCGACGCCCTCGTCGCGACCCTGACCGCCGCCCCCTCCGGGGTGGCCGCCGCCGTCAACGAGACGGTGGTCCCGCGCGGCGAGTGGGCGGCGACGCTCCTCGGCGACGGGGACCGGGTGGAGGTCCTCACCGCGGTGCAGGGGGGCTGAGCGCGATGTCCGACGACGTGTTCGTCCTGGGCGGTGCGGAGTTCTCCTCCCGCCTGATCATGGGGACCGGCGGGGCGCCCAGCCTCGACGCCCTGGAGCGCTCCCTGGTCGCCAGCGGCACGGAGCTGACCACGGTCGCCATGCGGCGTCTCGACCCGACCGTCCAGGGGTCGGTCCTCTCCGTCCTGGACCGGCTCGGCATCCGGGTCCTGCCCAACACGGCGGGCTGCTTCACGGCCGGCGAGGCGGTCCTGACCGCCCGGCTCGCCCGGGAGGCGCTCGGCACCGACTGGATCAAGCTGGAGGTCGTCGCCGACGAGCGGACCCTGCTGCCGGACGGGGAGGAGCTCCTGAACGCGGCGGAGACCCTGGTCGACGACGGCTTCACCGTCCTGCCGTACACCAACGACGACCCGGTCCTCGCCCGGAAGCTGGAGGACGCGGGGTGCGCGGCGATCATGCCGCTCGGCTCCCCCATCGGCTCCGGGCTCGGCATCCGCAACCCGCACAACTTCCAGCTCATCGCGGAGCGTGCGGGAGTGCCGGTGATCCTGGACGCGGGAGCCGGCACGGCGTCGGACGCGGCGCTCGCGATGGAGCTGGGGTGCGCGGCGGTGATGCTGGCGTCGGCCGTCACCCGGGCGCAGGAACCGGTCCTGATGGCCTCGGCGATGCGGCACGCGGTCGAGGCGGGCCGGCTCGCCCACCGGGCCGGCCGGATCCCGCGCCGCCACTTCGCGGAGGCGTCCTCGCCGGTGGAGGGCCGGGCCCGCCTGGACCCGGAGCGCCCCGCCTTCTGAGGCCGGGGCCGTCCGGCGCGCCCGTCACGGGTGTGCCGCGGTACGGGACGGGCGCGCCGGACGCGTGTGCGCGGCTCGTAGACTCGTCGCCGTGGACACGACCCTTCAGGACCCCCTCGTCGGGCGGCTGCTCGACGGCCGCTACCGCGTCGACGCGCGCATCGCCGTCGGCGGGATGGCCACGGTCTACCGGGCCGTCGACACCCGCCTCGACCGCGTCCTCGCGCTCAAGGTGATGCACCCGCAGCTGGCGGCCGACGCCGCCTTCGTCGAGCGGTTCATCCGCGAGGCGAAGTCGGTCGCCCGGCTCGCGCACCCCAACGTCGTCGGCGTCTTCGACCAGGGCGCCGAGGGGCCGTACGTCTACCTGGCGATGGAGTACGTGCCCGGCTGCACCCTCCGCGACGTGCTGCGCGAGCGGGGCGCCCTGGCGCCCCGGGCCGCGCTCGACATCCTGGAGCCGGTGCTCGCCGCGCTCGGCGCCGCGCACCGGGCCGGGTTCGTGCACCGGGACATGAAGCCGGAGAACGTCCTGATAGGGGACGACGGCCGGGTGAAGGTCGCGGACTTCGGGCTCGTACGGGCGGTGGGCTCGGCGACCGCCACCACCGGCTCGGTCCTCGGCACGGTCTCGTACCTGGCGCCGGAGCAGATCGAGCACGGCACCGCCGACACCCGCGCCGACGTGTACGCCTGCGGCGTCGTCCTGTACGAGATGCTGACCGGCGCCAAGCCGCACGCGGGCGACACGCCCGCCCAGGTGCTCTACCGGCACCTGAACACGGACGTGCCCGCGCCCTCGGCCGCCGTGCCGGGGCTGGCCCCGGAGCTCGACGGCCTGGTCGCGGCCGCCGCGGCCCGCGCCCCCGAGGCGCGTCCGCACGACGCCGCCGCCCTGCTCGGCCTGGTCCTGGCGGCCCGCGCCGCGCTCTCCGAGGAGCAGCTGGACGCGGCGCCGCCGCAGGCGCGGTCCGGCGCCCGGGACACCGCCGAGGACCGGACGAGCGTGATCGCCCGTGCCGTGCCGGCCGAGGAACGCACCAGTGTGATCGACCTCCCGCCGTCGGCGGAGGCCGGCGCCGGGGAGGTGCGGCACACCGGCCGGATGCCGGCGCCCGAGCCGCCCGCGGCCCCCGCCGCCCGCCGGCCGGCCCCGCGCGGCCCGCTGCTCGTGGTCGCCGCCGTCCTGCTCGTCCTCGGTCTGGGCGGCGGGGTCTGGTACATCAACTCCGGCCAGTTCACCCGCGTCCCGGCCGTCCTCGGCCAGAGCGAGGCCGCCGCCACGCAGCGGATCACCGACGCCGGCCTGGACGTCGGCACGACGAGGCGCGCCTTCAGCGACGTGTACGAGCGCGGCACCGTCATGGCCGTCGACCCGCCTCCCGGCGAGCGTCTGCGCGGCAACGACACGGTCGCCCTCACCCTCTCCCGGGGTCCCGAGGTCGTGAAGGTGCCGCACCTCAGGAACAAGCCGCTCGCCGAGGCCCGCGAGGCCCTGGCGGAGGAGGGCCTGGCCGCGGGGGTGGTCACCCGCGAGTTCAGCGACTCCGTCGCCAGGGGGGCCGTGATCGGCTCCGATCCCGAGCCCGGCACCGAGCGCGCCCCCGACTCGGCGATCGCCCTGGTCGTCAGCAAGGGCTCCCCGGTCGACGTGCCCGACGTGACCGGCGAGACCGTCGCCGACGCCACGGCGGCGCTCCAGGAGGCGGGGCTCACCGTCCGGGTCGCCCCGGAGCGGGTCAACTCCCCCGAGGACGCCGGCTCGGTCGCCGCCCAGTCCCTCCCGGAGGGCAGCCGCGCCGCCGAGGGCGACACCGTCACCCTCACCGTCTCCGAGGGTCCCGAGCTGATCGAGGTCCCCGACGTGACCGGCGAGAAGACCGAGGACGCGCGCGCGGCCCTGGAGGACGCGGGCTTCGAGGTGAAGCTGAAGAAGTCGTTCCCGTACCTCGGCGACACGGTCGCGGGCCAGTCCGTGGAAGGCGGCTCCACCGCCCCCGAGGGCTCCACGGTCACCCTCACGATCAAGGGACTGTAGACACCCATGCGCAACCCCGTCGGCGGCCACGTCCCCGTGGCCGGCGGTCTCGCCACGGTCGGTCTGGGCTACGCCCGCGAGCTGGGCGCCGAGGCCGTGCAGGTCTTCGTCGCCAACCCGCGCGGCTGGGCCACCCCGGCCGGCAACCCGGCCCAGGACGAGCGGTTCCGGACCGAGTGCGCGGAGGCGTCGCTCTCGGTCTGGGTCCACGCCCCGTACCTGATCAACTTCGGCTCGCACACCGAGGCCACCGCGGAGCGGTCGGTGGAGTCGCTGCGGCACTCGCTGCGCCGGGGCCGGGAGATCGGCGCGAAGGGCGTGGTGGTGCACACCGGCTCGGCGACCGGCGGCCGGCCGCGCGCGGTGGCGCTCGCCCAGGTGCGGGAGCGGCTGCTGCCGCTGCTCGACGAGCTGACGCACCCGGACGACCCGGACCTGCTCCTGGAGTCGACGGCCGGGCAGGGCTCCTCGCTCTGCTCGCGGACCTGGGACTTCGGCCCGTACTTCGACGTCCTCGACCGCCATCCCAAGCTGGGCGTCTGTCTGGACACGTGTCACGTGTTCGCCGCCGGACACGACCTGACGGGCCCGTCGGGGGCGGCGCAGACCCTCGACCTGCTCGTGGAGACCGTCGGGGCGGGGCGGCTGAGGCTGATCCACGCCAACGACTCCAAGGACGTGGTGGGCGCCCACAAGGACCGGCACGCGAACATCGGCGCCGGCCACATCGGCGAGGACGCCTTCCGGGAGCTGCTGCGCCATCCGGCGACGGAGGGCGTGCCGCTGGTCATCGAGACGCCCGGCGGCAAGGAGGGGCACCGGGCGGACGTGGAGCTCCTGAAGAAACTGCGCCCCTGAGAAATACCCCTGAGGGGTATAGGGTTCCCGTAACGACAGGAACCTTCACCCGACGCCGGGGGTCCTCATGCGACACGAAGCGCACGCCCACCACGGGCACGAGCACGGACACGACAACGACCACGGGCACGACAACAACCACGGACCCGGACCCGACCACGGCCACGGCCACGGGGAGCACGCCGCGCCCGGCGGGGCCACCTGGGCCATGGCCGCCAAGGCCACGCTGCACTGCCTCACCGGCTGCGCCATCGGCGAGGTGCTCGGCATGGTGATCGGCACCGCGCTCGGCTGGGGGAACGTGCCGACGATGGTCCTCGCCATCGTCCTGGCCTTCTTCTTCGGCTACGCGCTCACCCTGCGCGGCATCCTGGCCGCCGGCGTCGGCTTCCGGGCGGCCTTCAAGGTCGCCCTCGCCGCCGACACCCTCTCCATCGCGGTCATGGAGATCGTCGACAACGGCGTCATCGCCCTCTGGCCCGGCGCCATGGACGCGCACCTGTCCGAGCCGCTCTTCTGGATCGTCCTGGCCCTCGCGCTCGCCGTCGCCTTCGTGATCACCACGCCGGTCAACAAGTGGCTGATCGGCCGCGGCAAGGGCCACGCGGTGGTCCACGCGTACCACCACTGAGGCCGGGGGCCCCGGGTCAGAGCTCGGGGCCGTCCCCCGGCTCCTCCTGGTACGAGTAGCGCTGCTCCCGCCAGGGGTCGCCGAGGTTGTGGTAGCCCCGCTCCTCCCAGAAGCCCCGCCGGTCGGCGGCCATGTACTCCACGCCCCGGACCCACTTCGGGCCCTTCCAGGCGTACAGGTGGGGGACGACGAGCCGCAACGGGAAGCCGTGCTCGGCGGTGAGCAGCTCCCCGTCCTTGTGGGTGGCGAAGATCGTGCGGTCCGAGGCGAAGTCGGCGAGCCGCATGTTGGCGCTGTAGCCGTACTCGGCCCAGACCATCACATGGGTGACCTGGGGCGCGGGCGGGGCGAGCTCCAGGATCGTCCGGGCGGGAACGCCGCCCCATTCGGCCCCGAGCATGCTGAACTTCGTGACGCAGTGCAGATCGGCCACCACCGTGGAGAACGGCAGGGCCGAGAACTCCTCGTGGTTCCAGCACCGCTTGTCGCCGTCGGCCGTCGCCCCGAAGACGCGGAACTCCCAGCGGTCCGGCTTGAACTTGGGGACGGGACCGTAGTGGGTGACCGGCCAGCCGCGCTGGATCCGCTGCCCCGGCGGGAGATCCGCCGAAAGGTCCGGCGAACGATCCGGCCGGCCCTCTTCCCGGTGTACTCCGCTCTCCGGCTGACCCATGTCATCCATGGTGACAGACCGCAAGGGGTGGTCATGACCAGGCGACCACTCCGACGACACCATTGGGGCAACTCCCACTAAGCCTGTACTTACTGGACGCCCCCCATTCGGAGTGCGAGGATGCGGCCATCCTGCCCAGTTATGGCGTGGACACACCGTGTGCAAGTGGAAGGAGCCTGTGCGATGCAGGGCGACCCCGAGGTCCTCGAGTTCCTGAACGAGCAGCTGACCGGCGAACTCACCGCCATCAACCAGTACTGGCTGCACTACCGCATCCAGGACAACAAGGGGTGGACGAAGCTCGCCAAGTACACCCGTGAAGAGTCCATCGACGAGATGAAGCACGCGGACAAGCTGACCGAGCGCATCCTGATGCTCGACGGCCTGCCCAACTACCAGCGGCTCTTCCACGTGCGCGTCGGCCAGACCGTCACCGAGATGTTCCAGGCGGACCGCCAGGTCGAGGTGGAGGCGATCGACCGCCTCAGGCGCGGCATCGAGGTCATGCGCGCCAAGGGGGACATCACGTCCGCCAACCTCTTCGAGGAGATCCTCGCGGACGAGGAGCACCACATCGACTACCTGGACACGCAGCTGGAGCTGATCGAGTCGCTGGGCGAGGCGCTCTACATCTCGACGCTCATCGAGCAGCCGAGCTGAGTCCCCGGCGGGGTCAGGCGGCTTCCCCGAGGGTGGCGACGGGAGCGACGGCGGTCTCGGCCGCCAGGGCGGGGACGCCCCGGTCCACCAGCTCGCGCCGGGGGCAGTTGCCGCGCCCGAGAATGGCCTGAATGCGACGGACGCAGGACCCGCAGTCCGTGCCGGCCTTGCAGGCGGAGGCGATCTGGCGGGGCGTGTGGGCGCCCGCGTCCGCGTGCTCCTTGACCTGCTTCTCCGTGACACCGAAGCATGAGCAGACGTACACGCGGTTCACCTCCCGCCGAGATCGATTAGGCTAACCTAACCTTACCCGGCGGCCCGGGGCCGGAAAAGCCCCCGCCAAGACGATGGGGCGCGGATCACAAGGATCCGCGCCCCGTCGTCGTAGGAAGGCACTTACTGATCGCGGTACATCTCCGCCACCAGGAACGCCAGGTCGAGCGACTGGCTGCGGTTCAGGCGGGGGTCGCAGGCCGTCTCGTAGCGCTGGTGCAGGTCGTCGACGAAGATCTCGTGGCCGCCGCCCACGCACTCGGTGACGTCGTCACCGGTGAGCTCGACGTGGATGCCGCCGGGGTGGGTGCCCAGCGCCTTGTGGACCTCGAAGAAGCCCTTGACCTCGTCCAGGACGTCGTCGAAGCGGCGGGTCTTGTGGCCGGAGGCGGCCTCGAAGGTGTTGCCGTGCATCGGGTCGGTGACCCAGGCGACGACCGCGCCGGAGGCGGTGACCTTCTCGACCAGCTCGGGGAGCTTGTCGCGGACCTTGTCGGCGCCCATGCGGACGATGAAGGTCAGCCGGCCCGGCTCGCGCTCCGGGTCGAGGCGGTCGATGTAGGTGAGCGCCTCGTCGACCGAGGTGGTCGGGCCCAGCTTGATGCCGATCGGGTTCGCGATCCGCGAGGCGAACTCGATGTGGGCGTGGTCGAGCTGGCGGGTGCGCTCGCCGATCCAGACCATGTGGCCGGAGGTGTCGTACAGCCTGCCGGTGCGCGAGTCCGTACGGGTCAGGGCGCCCTCGTAGTCGAGCAGCAGCGCCTCGTGGGAGGCGTAGAACTCGACGGCCTTGAACTCGGCCGGGTCGGTGCCGCAGGCCTTCATGAAGTTCAGGGCGTTGTCGATCTCGCGGGCGAGCGCCTCGTAGCGCTGGCCCGAGGGGGACGACTTGACGAAGTCCTGGTTCCAGGCGTGCACCTGGCGCAGGTCGGCGTAGCCACCGGTGGTGAAGGCGCGCACCAGGTTGAGCGTGGAGGCGGAGGCGTTGTACATCCGCTTCAGGCGCTCGGGGTCCGGGACGCGGGCGGCCTCGGTGAAGTCGAAGCCGTTGACGGAGTCGCCGCGGTACGTCGGCAGGGTCACGCCGTCGCGGGTCTCGGTCCCCTTCGAGCGGGGCTTGGAGTACTGCCCGGCGATACGGCCGACCTTCACCACGGGCACGGAGGCCGCGTAGGTGAGGACGGCGCTCATCTGGAGCAGCGTCTTGAGCTTGGCCCTGATGTGGTCGGCGGACACGGCGTCGAAGGCCTCGGCGCAGTCGCCGCCCTGGAGCAGGAACGCCTCGCCACGGGCGACGGCTCCCATCCGGGCGCGCAGCTGGTCGCACTCGCCGGCGAAGACGAGCGGAGGATACGACTCGAGGTCCGCGATCACGTCGCGCAGAGCCTCGGCATCGGGGTACTCGGGCTGCTGCGCCGCGGGCAGGTCTCGCCAGGTCGCCTCGGCGACGGCGTGGGAATCAGCGTTCACGGTCACACGGACAACACTACGGGGTTCTTCGTCCGGTCCTGCCCTACCGACCAGTGGCTGAGACGACTGCCCGGAATGTCGGTCGACGATCTTCGTGGCACCGGATGGTGTTACCCTCGGGCCCGTTTCTCGACAACACAGTTCTTGACCGCACAGTTCTCGACAGCTCGGTCGAACACAGGTGAACACAGGGGTGGGCGTGAGCCAGACACACCGCAGGGACCGCAAGAAGAAACGTCTCCTTTACGGGACGGCGGCGGCGGTCGTCGCCACGGCCGCGATCGGCACCCTCGCGGTCGCCTCTCCGAACCTCCTGGGAGCGGCGGGGGACGACAAGCCGGGCCGGGAGGCCACCCTCCAGGAGCAGTTCGCGAACGCGGCACGGGAGTTCGACGTGCCGCAGAGCGTGCTGATGGCGGTTTCGTACCAGCAGACCCGCTGGGAGTCGCACGACGGCGAGCCGAGCACGACCGGCGCGTACAACGTGATGGGGCTCACGAAGGTGGAGCCCGAGGACGTCGCGCAGAAGGTCACCGACGAGCAGATCGACCACTTCAACGGCTCCGGCCGGCCGGAGATCGAGGAGAAGTTCGACCGCGAGCAGGTCCGGCGCATCCTGGAGAAGGCGCTCGTCGACACCGACGACCCGCGCCTGCACACCCTGGACAAGGCCGCCGAGCTGATCGACAGCTCCGCCGAGACCGTCCAGAACGACGCCGGCGCCTCCGTCCGGGCCGGTGCCGCGCTGCTCGCCGACTACCAGAAGCAGGCGGGCGCCGAGCTGTCCGAGGAGCCGGGCGACTGGTACCCGGCCGTGGCGCGCTACAGCCAGTCGCCGGAGAAGAAGGGCGCCGACCTCTTCGCGAAGCGCGTCTTCGAGTCGATCAAGGAGGGCGAGCGGGCGGTCACCCTCGACGGCGAGCAGGTCGCCCTGCCGGCCGACCCTTCGGTGGAGCCGGTCAAGCCGGCGAACGTACCGCTGGCGGCGAGCTTCGCGAGCACGGCGGCGGTCCCGACCCCCGAGTGCCCGTCGGGCCTGAACTGCAACTTCGTACCGGTCCGGACGGACCCCGGCGGCGCGCGCAACTACACGCCGGCCGACCGCCCGAACCAGGGCGTGGACATCCGCCAGATCGTCATCCACGACACCGAGGGCCCCTACCAGGGCTCGCTCGACGCCCTGACCAACCCGAAGGGCGGCGGCAGCGCGCACTACCTGATCCGGGCCCAGGACGGCCTGGTCACCCAGATGCTGGAGAACAAGCACCTGGCGTGGCACGCGGGCAACTGGACCCACAACATGCACGCCATCGGCGTGGAGCACGAGGGCTTCGCCATCAAGGAGGGGAGCTGGTACACCGAGCCGCAGTACCGCTCCTCCGCGGAGCTGGTGAAGTTCCTGGCGAACGAGTACGGCGTGCCGATCGACCGCGAGCACATCATCGGCCACGACGAGGTGGCGCTCCAGACGGACAACCGCCTCGCCAGCCTCCACTGGGACGCGGGCCCGTACTGGGACTGGAACTACTACATGTCCCTCCTGGGCGCCCCGCAGGGCGACAAGGGCGCGGGCGGTCTGCTCCGGGCCGGCCAGGTGGTCCGCGTCGTGCCGCCGTTCACCACGGCGAACCAGCCGAAGCTGACCACGGGCGGCACGGACGTCCCGGCCCGCCCGGCCAACTTCGGCTACCTCTACACCTCGCCCTCGACGACCGCGACGACGCTGAAGGACCCGTACTTCAGCTCCCTCCCGACCGAGGGGTCGAACTACGGCAACAAGGTCCGCGCCGGCGGTCTCTACGTCGTCGCCGAGGCGCAGAACGACTGGACGGCGATCTGGTACGCCGGCCAGAAGGCCTGGTTCTTCAACCCGGGCGGCCAGTACACCGTCCCGGTCTCCGGCGCCACGACCGTGAAGGTCGGGTCGGGCCGCTCCTCGATCAAGGTCTTCGGCCGCTCCTTCCCCGAGACCGCCGCCTACACGGCAGCGAACCTCGAGGCGCCGGGCGACGAGAACGACCCCCTGTCGAAGTTCTCGTTCGCCGCCGGCCAGGCCTACGTCAAGGCCGGTCCGGCCGTGGCGGGCGACGACTGGTTCGGCTCGGCCCAGAAGAACGTCGTCGGCTCCACGAAGTTCGTGCCGATCCGCTTCCACCACAAGGTCGTCTGGGTGAAGCAGAGCGAGATCACGGAGGCGCCCGCCGCCGCCCCCGTCGCCACGAACGACCGCTACAACGTCATCGCCCGCGACGCCTCCGGCGTCCTCTGGCAGTACCAGGGCACCGGCTCCGGCTCCGCGCCGTTCCTGGCCAAGTACCGGATCGGGTCCGGCTGGGGGATCTACAACGCCGTCACCCCGATGACGGCCCTGCGGGCCGACGGCACCGGGGACGTGGTCGCCCGGGACAAGGACGGCGTGCTCTGGTACTACCAGGGCAGCGGCAACCCCTCCGTGCCGTTCAAGACGCGGCTCAAGGTCGGCGGCGGCTGGAACGTCTACAACAAGCTGCTCGGCGCGCGGGACATGAACGCCGACGGCAGGCCGGATCTGATCGCCCGCGACGCGTCGGGCGTGCTGTGGCTCTACACGAACACGGGCGCCACCCCGAACCCCTTCGCGACCCGCGTCAGGGTCGGTGGCGGCTGGGGCATCTACAACGAGCTCATCAGCACCGGCGACATGACCGGTGACGGCAAGCCGGACCTGATCGCCCGCGACACGGCCGGCGTCCTGTGGCTGTACAAGAACACGGGCGGGTCGCCGAACCCGTACGCCACCCGCGCCAAGGTCGGCGGCGGCTGGGGCGTCTACAACGTCATGGTCGGTCCGAGCGACCTGGACAGGGACGGCAGGCCGGACCTGATCGCCCGCGACACGGCCGGCGTCCTGTGGTTCTACAAGAACACGAACGGCTACCCGAACCCGTACGCCGCGCGCGTGCAGGTCGGTCCCGGCTGGCAGACCTACGACCTGATCGTCTGATCGAAGGCGTGACGGCCCCGGGGCCCGTTCCACACCGTCCGCGGTGTGGGACGGGCCCCGTTCCCGTGTGCGGCTGGGTTACAGTGCTCGCATGTACGCGCCCCTGAACCAGAACTGGTGGTGGCCCGCTCTTCCGGCGGCCCACTGACCACGCGTACACCGACACGCGCGAAGGCCGCCCGAGGGGCGGCCTTTCCCGTATCCGGGGCCGTTCCTCTCCGCACACCAACGGAAGGAACGACGGACCCCATGGACCTCTCCCGTCTGCTCGACGACTCCTGCCCTCCCTTCGCCCTGCTGCGCAGGCGCACCCCGGGCCGCGACCACGACACCGTCGAGGTGCTGATCGGCCGGGTCCACGAGGCCGAGCGCCTCGCGGAGCTGCCCGTCGGTCCGCTGCCGACGCTCGCGCTCGTGCCCTTCCGGCAGATCCGGGAGCGCGGCTTCGACGTGCGCGACGACGGCACCCCGCTCTCCGTGCTCGTCGCCGACGAGGCCCACGAGCTGCCGCTCGCCGACGTCCTGGAGCGGCTCCCCGCGCACGACGTGCGGGTCGAGGGCGGCGGGTTCGACGTCTCCGACGAGGAGTACGCGGAGACCGTGCGGCGGGTGATCGACGAGGAGATCGGCTCCGGCGAGGGCGCGAACTTCGTGATCCGGCGCACCTACACCGGGGAGATCCCGGGCTTCGGGCGCGCCGACGCGCTCGCCCTGTTCCGGCGGCTGCTCGCGGGCGAGCGGGGCGCGTACTGGACCTTCGTCGTGCACACCGGGGAGCGGACGCTGGTCGGGGCCAGTCCCGAGGTGCACGTGCGGATGTCGGGCGGGACGGTCGTGATGAACCCGATCAGCGGCACGTACCGCTACCCGGCCGGCGCCGCCCCCACCCCGGAGGGCCTGCTCGCCTTCCTCGGCGACCGCAAGGAGACCGAGGAGCTGTCCATGGTGGTGGACGAGGAGCTGAAGATGATGTGCACGGTGGGCGACCGGGGCGGGGTGGTGATCGGCCCGCGCCTGAAGGAGATGGCGCACCTCGCCCACACCGAGTACGAGCTGCGCGGCCGGTCGTCACTCGACGTGCGGGAGGTGCTGCGGGAGACGATGTTCGCGGCGACCGTGACCGGGTCGCCGGTGCAGAACGCCTGCCGGGTGATCGAGCGCCACGAGACCGGGGGCCGCGGCTACTACGCGGGGGCCCTCGCCCTGCTCGGCACGGACGGGACCGGCGCCCAGACGCTGGACTCCCCCATCCTGATCCGTACGGCCGACATCGCCGCCGACGGGCGGCTGCGGGTGCCGGTGGGCGCGACCCTCGTGCGGCACTCGGACCCTGCGGGCGAGGTCGCCGAGACCCACGCCAAGGCGGCCGGGGTCCTCACCGCGCTCGGGGTGCGGGAGGGCCGGCCGGCGACGGGGGACCCCGCCGGCCCGCGGCTGGCCGACGACCCGCGGGTGCGGGCCGCGCTCGACGCGCGCCGGGCGGACCTGGCGCCGTTCTGGCTGAAGATGCAGGTCCGGTCCGCCGAACTGTCCGGGCACGCCCTGGTGGTGGACGCCGAGGACACCTTCACGGCGATGCTGGCGCACGTCCTGCGCTCCTCGGGCCTGGAGGTGTCGGTGCTGCGGTACGACGAGCCGGGGCTGCGGGAGCTGGCGCTCGCGCACGAGGGGCCGGTCGTCCTGGGCCCCGGGCCCGGCGACCCCTCGGACGCGGCCGACCCGAAGATGCGGTTCCTGCGCGCTCTGACGGCCGACCTGGTCCGGGACCACCGGCACGGCCTGCTGGGGGTGTGCCTCGGGCACGAGCTGATCGCCGCCGAGCTGGGCCTGGAGATCGTCCGCAAGCGGGTGCCGTTCCAGGGCGCCCAGGTGCGGATCGACCTCTTCGGGCAGGAGCGGACGGTCGGCTTCTACAACAGCTTCACCGCCCGCTGCGACGACCGGGCGGCCGAGGAGCTGGCGCTGCACCGGATCGAGGTCAGCCGCGATCCGGGGACCGGCGAGGTGCACGCCCTGCGCGGGCCCGGCTTCGCCGGGGTGCAGTTCCACCCCGAGTCGGTCCTGACGACGGAGGGCGCGGCCCTGACGGCCTCGCTCCTCGCGGGCGTGCTGGTCTGAGGGCCCGGGGGTCCCCGGGGTCCGGCCGCCGGGTCATCCGACCCTGGGGACCAGGACGTTCTCGCTGCGCCGGCCCGCGACGTGGTCGAGGACGTTGCGGAGGGTGGCCTCCACGATCTGGCCGACGGCGTCCGCCGTGTAGTACGCCTGGTGGGAGGTGACCACCACGTTCGGGAAGGTGACCAGGCGGGCCAGGGTGTCGTCCTCGACGGCCTCCAGGGACTTGTCGAGGAAGAAGAGCCCGGCCTCCGCCTCGTACACGTCCAGGCCCACGCCCGTGAAACGGCCGGCGCGCAGCTCGGCGACCAGGGCGTCGGTGTCGACGAGGCCGCCGCGGCTGGAGTTCACCAGGATGGCGTCGTCCTTCATCGCCTTGAGGGCGGTGGCGTCGACGACGTGCCGGGTGGCGGGGAGCAGCGGCACGTGGAGGCTGACGAGGTCCGACTCCGCGAAGAGCCGCTCCTTCTCGACGTACCGCATGCCGAGGTCGACGCAGGCCGGGTTCTCGGCGACGTCCCAGCCGAGGAGCTTCATCCCGAAGCCGTGGGCGATCCGGGTGAAGGCCTCCCCGATCTTGCCGGTGCCGAGGACGCCGACGGTGCGCCCCCGCAGGTCGCGGCCCATCAGCCCGTCGAGGCGGAAGTCGAAGTCGCGGGTGCGGTTGGAGGCCCGGACGATCCGGCGGTTGACGGCCATGGCGAGGGTCCAGGCGAACTCCGCGACCGAGTACGGCGAGTAGTACGACACCCGGGCGACGGTGAGGCCGAGGCGCTCGGCGACCTCCAGGTCGATGTTGTTGAAGCCCGTGGAGCGCTGGGCGATCATCTGGGTGCCGCCGGCGGCGAGGGTCTGCAGGACGCGGTGGTCCAGGACGGCGTTGACGCTGGTGGAGATGATCTCGTGGCCGGCCGCGATGCGGGCGGTGTCCTCGGTCAGGAAGACGTCCAGGCAGTGGACGTCGTGGTACCCCTCGAAGGCCCGCTCGATGAGGGGCCTCTCGTCCGCCTGCACGCCGAATGCCAGGATTTCCACGGTTTCCCCTCGTCGTCCGCTCTCCGCGACCCTCGCGGTGACGGGCCGTATACGCACACACATGTCCTGTTGTGCGCGAATATACGGCCCTCGCGGTCGCCGCGCCGGGTCCCGGGGGCCGGGTCTCCGTGGTTCCTACGCCTCGTCGAGGCCGCGCTCGATGGCGTACCGGACGAGCTCGACCCGGTTGTGCAGCTGGAGCTTGCCGAGGGTGTTCTGGACGTGGTTCTGCACCGTGCGGTGCGAGATGACCAGGCGTTCGGCGATCTGCTTGTAGCTGAGGCCCTTGGCGACGAGCCGCAGGACCTCGGTCTCGCGCTCGGTAAGGCGGGGGGCGTTCGGCTCGTCGGTGCCGGGGACCGGGGCGGGCTCGGAGGCGAGCCGGCGGTACTCGCCGAGGACCAGGCCGGCCAGGCCGGGGGTGAAGACGGGGTCGCCGGCGGCCGTGCGCCGCACCGCGTCGATCAGCTCCTCCGTACTGGCGGACTTGAGGAGGTAGCCGGTGGCGCCGGACTTGACCGCCTCCAGGACGTCGGCGTGCTCGCCGCTCGCCGAGAGGACGAGGACCCTGAGGTCCGGCCGGGCCCCGACGAGCTCCTTGCAGACCTGGACGCCGGGCTTGACCGGCAGGTTCAGGTCCAGGACGAGGACGTCGGGGGCGGCGGCCGCCGCGCGCCGCACGGCCTGCTCGCCGTCGCCGGCGGTGGCGACCACCTCGAAGCCCGCCCCGTCCAGGTCGCGGGCGACCGCGTCCCGCCACATCGGGTGGTCGTCGACGACCATCACTCTGATCCGCTGCTCGCTCACTGCTTCTCCGCCTTCCCCCGTGGGACCTTCAACTCGACTTCCGTGCCCTGCCCCGGGACCGAGACGACCTCGGCGCTGCCGCCCAGGTCCCGCAGTCTCCCCCGGATGGAGAGGGCGACGCCCATCCGGCCCTCGTCCTCCGCCTGCGCGAGGCGGCCGTCCGGGATGCCGGGCCCGTCGTCCCGGACGGTGACGACCACCTCGTCGGGCCAGTCCTCGACCAGGATCCAGGCGTGGGCGTCCCCGCCCGCGTGCACCCGCACATTGTCCAGGGCGGCGCCGACGGCGGCGGCCAGCTCGCGGGCGGCGGGCGGCGGGAGGAGGACCGGCGCGCCCGGCTCGGAGAGGGTGACCCGGGACCCGGCGCGCGGGGCGATCAGGACGCGCAGGTCGACGGGGGCGGAGTCGTCGGCCTCGTCGGCCACCTCCACGACCCGGACCACGGCCCCCTCGGACTCGTCCTCGGAGACCAGGCTGGGCCGGGCGAGCCCGCCCGCCACCAGGGTGCGCAGGGCCACCTCCTGCTCGCCCGCCATCCTGCCCAGTTCGGCGGCCTCGCCGCCGAGCGCGGCGCCGCGCCGCTGCACCATCGCGAGGACCTGGAGGACACTGTCGTGGATGTCGCGGGCGAGCCGCTCCCGCTCCCGGGTGGCGGCCTCGATCTCCAGGGCGCGGGCGAGGGTGCGCTCGGAGGCGCGGGCGACCTCGACGACGTACCCGATGGCGATGGAGGCGACCCAGACCAGGATCACGTTGTGGACGGTGTCCTGGCTGGGGTGGCCGCGCTCGACGATGTTGGCGACGGCGACGAGGGAGGAGGCGACGCCGGCCCAGCGCCAGCCGCCCTTGATGGCGAAGGCGAGGACGGATCCCGCGGTCCATATGGAGGGCAGGGTGGAGCCGTCGACCGACCGGGCGTGTGCGTCGGCGAGCGGGGTGAGGAGGATGCCGGTGAGGGCGACGGCGAGGTCGGCGCCCAGGAAGCGCCGGGTGCAGCCGGCCGCGTTCGCCACCTTGGGAAGGGTGGCGAGGGTCCAGACGCACATCACCGTCAGGTAGACGACGCCGATCCAGGGCCGCTCGTACCGCTCCCGGCCGAAGACGAAGATCAGGACCGCGTAGCCCATGGTCAGGACCCGGTACCCGGTCAGCGCCCGCCACAGCGGCTGCTCGACCGACATCCGTACGACGCGCTCGCGCCCGGCCATCTCTCCCCCGCCCCCCGCACCCCCGACGGGGTGGTCCCTCCCGCGTCCCGGATTCCCCCGGGGCGGTGCTGGTCCTACGCGCCCGACTCCTCGCGGGCGGCGATCTCCGCCTTCACGGCCTCCTTGGCCGCCTTCTCCGCCTCCGCGATCTGCCGCTTGGCGGCGGTCGCGTAGATGTCGACGTACTCCTGGCCGGACAGCTTCATGATCTCGTACATGACCTCGTCGGTCACCGAGCGGAGGATGAAGCGGTCGCCCTCCATGCCCTGGTAGCGGGTGAAGTCCAGCGGCTTGCCGATCCGGATCCCCGGGCGCATCAGCTTGGGGACGAGCTTGCCGGGCGGCTGGATCTTCTCGGTGTCGATCATGGCGACCGGGATGACGGGCGCGCCGGTGGCCAGGGCGACCCGGGCCAGGCCGCCGGGCTTGCCCCGGTAGAGGCGCCCGTCGGGCGAGCGGGTGCCCTCGGGGTAGATGCCGAAGAGTCCACCGCCCTCGATGACCTCGATGCCGGCCCTGATGGCCGCCTCGCCGGCGCCCCGGGCGCCCGAGCGGTCCACCGGGAGCTGGCCGACGCCCTTGAAGAAGGCGGCGGTGAGCTTGCCCTTCACGCCGGGGGTGGTGAAGTACTCGGCCTTGGCGATGAAGGTGACCTTGCGGTCCAGGACGGCCGGCAGGAAGAAGGAGTCCGAGAAGGACAGGTGGTTGCTCGCCAGGATGGCGGGCCCGTCGGCGGGGACGTTCTCCAGACCCTCCACCCAGGGCCGGAAGGCGAGCTTCAGGGAGCCGCCGAGGGAGAACTTCATCGCGCCGTAGATCAACTCGTCATGCCTTCCGTGTGCCGTAGGGCCCCGACTTTATCCCGTACCGGCGCACGCCCCCCGCTGCGGCCCTGGTCGGTGTCGGTCCGGTCGCGTACGGTGAAGACCCTTCCCCTTTTTCCGTCGCTTCGGCGCACCGGAGGCGCATCCAGGGCGCGTCCGGGGACGCGCCCTGGGGCGAACGCGAAGCCGAGCGAACAGGAGACCCCGGTGCCGGTCCTTCCCGGAGCCGAGCCGTACCGCCATGAGGGCGGAGAGGTCGGCGTCCTTCTCTGTCACGGATTCACCGGTTCCCCGCAGTCGCTGCGCCCGTGGGCCGAGTACCTGGCCGAGCGCGGTCTGTCGGTGTCGGTGCCGCTCCTGCCGGGGCACGGCACCCGCTGGCAGGACATGCGGCTCACCACCTGGCACGACTGGTACGCCGAGGTGGACCGGGCGCTGCGCGAGCTCCGGGAGCGGTGCGGGACCGTCTTCGTCTTCGGCCTCTCCATGGGCGGGGCCCTCGCGCTGCGGCTCGCCGCCCGGCACGGGGACGCGGTGCGGGGGCTCGTCCTGGTCAACCCGGGGAACAAGGTGCACGGCGTGGCCGCGCACGCGCTGCCGGTCGTCCGGCACCTGGTCCCCACCACGAAGGGCGTGGCTAACGACATCGCCAAGGAGGGTGTGACGGAGGTGGGCTACGACCGGGTGCCGCTGCACTCGGCGTACTCGCTGCGTCAGTTCTTCCGTACGGTGGACGGGGAGCTGCCGCAGGTCACGCAGCCGCTGGTGCTGCTGCACAGTCCGCGGGACCACGTGGTGCCGCCGGCCGACTCGGCCAGGATCCTGAGCCGGGTGTCCTCGACGGACGTCCGGGAGGTCCTGCTGGAACAGAGCTACCACGTGGCGACGTTGGACCATGACGCGGAGCGGATCTTCGACGAGAGCTGGGCCCTCGTCGAGCGTCTCGCGCCGGAACGGGTCGGCGGGAAGGGGAGCAGGAGCGGTGGCTGAGCAGCAGGACGGCGGAGACCGGGAGCCGCAGCCCATGGACGAGGAGGCGGCCTGGGCCGCGATCGTCGCGGGGTACGGCGAGGAGCCCGCGGACCCGCCGGGGACGAAGCCGTTCCGGCCGATCGAGAACCTGTCCCTGCCGGAGCCGGAGGACCTGGACGGGGCCGGGGCCGAAGCCGGTGCCGGGGACGGGACGGGCGGGAAGGGCGGGGTCACGCCCACGCCGGAGGCGGCCGGGAAGCCGGACCTGGTCTGGAAGCCGAAGACGGACGGCGGACCCGGGGTCCCCGGGACGTCCGGCCCGTCCGGGATCTCCGGCCCGTCCGGGATCTCCGGCCCGGACGAGAAGACCGGGGCGGACGAGGGACCGGAGCCGAAGGGCGACGGAGCCGGTCCGGAGAAGCCGGTGCTCGGCAGTTCGATCGTGTTCGCGCCCGGGGTGCGGCCCGCCGGCCCCCGGGACCACTCCCCCGCCGAGCCGGAGGAGGGCGCCGGCGACTCCGACGAGGGCCACTTCGTGCCGCCGGAGCCGCCCCCACTGCCGGAGGCGGACGCCACGGCCAAGTTCGCCTGGCTCGGCGTGGTCGGCGGCCCGGTCCTGCTGCTCGTGGCCGTCCTGCTCCGGTGGGACATGACCTGGTGGCTGACGACGCTCTGCGTGGGCGGCTTCCTGGGCGGCTTCGCGACCCTGGTCGCGCGCATGCAGCACGACGACGATGACGACGGCTTCGACGACCCGGGCCGCGGGGCGGTCGTGTAGGGAAGTGCCTACGCGGCGGGCACCCGGACCGCCGCGAGGACCGGCAGGTGGTCCGTGGCGGCCCTCAGGTCGGCGGGGTCCAGGTCCGTGGGGACCCCGCAGCCGAGGAACTCGACGCCGGGGGTGGCCAGGATCGCGTCGATGCGCTGGTGGGGGTCCTCGGGGACCGAGGTGTACTCGCCGCCCCACGGGCTGACGGCCCAGCCGTCCCGGAGCTCCCCGGCGAGCCGGGTGAAGGCGGGGCCGTCGGGCCGTTCGTTGAGGTCGCCCGCGACGAGGGTGTACGGGGTGCCCAGCGCGGCGACCCGGTCGAGGACCATGCCGGCCTGGGCGTACCGCTCGTCCTTCCGCAGGCTCAGGTGGCAGCTGATCAGGCCGACCCGGGCCCCGCCGAAGCGGACGACCGCCGTGGCCAGGCCCCGGCGGTGCAGGCCGGGGGTGAGGGGGAGGAGCACGTCCTCGGTGCGCTCCACGGTGGCCCGCAGGGAGCAGAGCAGCAGCGGGCCCGCCGCGGTGGCGCCGCCGCTCAGGACGACGAGGTCGCTCTTGGCGGCGAGCCGGGCGGCGTGCTTGCGCCAGCGGAAGAAGCGCGGGGCCTCCTGGACGAAGACGACGTCCGGGGCGCAGGCCCGGACGACCCGGGCGAGGGCGTCCTCGTCGTCGCGCATCGAGCGGACGTTGTAGCTCAGGACCCGGAGGACGGCCGAACCGTCTTCCTCGGTGCGGGAGTTGGGCAGTTCGATGATCGCCATGGGGGTCAACATACGACGACCGCCCGCCGGGTCCGAGGGGACGCGGCGGGCGGTCGTCGTACGGCTTCGCGCGGAGGCTCCCGTACGGGTCAGCCCTGGCGGGCCAGGTCCGCGGCGCCGACCAGGCCGGCCTTGTTGCCGAGCCGGGCGGCGAGGACCTGGGCGTGCGGGCGCCACTGGCCGCCGATCAGCCAGCGCCGGAAGGACTTGCGGATCGGGTCGAGGACGAGGTCGCCCTCGTCCGAGACGCCGCCGCCGACGATGAACGCCGAGGGGTCGAAGAGCGAGGCCAGGTCGGCGAGGCCGGCGCCGGCCCAGCGGGCCAGCTCCCGGAAGGAGTCGACGGCGACCGGGTCGCCGGCGCGGGCGGCCTGGCTGACGTGCCGGCCCTCGATGCCCTCGGGGGTGCCGTCGCCGAGGCTCAGCAGGACCTCGGCGTTCTCCGGGGTGGCGTTGGCGCGCTGCCTGGCGTACCGGACGAGGGCGCGCCCGGAGGCGTACTGCTCCCAGCAGCCCTGGCTGCCGCAGCCGCAGAGCAGGCCGTCGGGGACGACCCGGATGTGGCCGAATTCGGCGGCCACGCCGAAGCGGCCGCGGCGCAGCTTGTTGCCGATGATGATGCCGCCGCCGAGACCGGTGCCGAGGGTGATGCAGATGACGTCCTCGTGGCCCTGGCCGGCGCCGAAGCGGTACTCGCCCCAGGCCGCGGCGTTGGCGTCGTTCTCGACGACGACGGGCAGGCCGACGCGCTGCTCGACCTTGTCCTTGAGCGGCTCGTGCCGCCAGTCGATGTTCGGCGCGAAGAGGACGGTGGCGCGCTTGTCGTCGACGTAGCCGGCGGCACCGATGCCCACGGCCTCGATCGCGTGGCCCTTGCCGGCCTCGGAGACCGCCGTGCTGATCGCGTCGACGATGCCCTCGGGGGTCGGCGGGGTGGGCACCTTGTGCGTGTCGAGGATGTTGCCCTCCTCGTCGACCACGCCGGCCGCGATCTTCGTGCCGCCGATGTCGACGCCGATGGTGAGTCCCATGTGTCCCTCAGTTTTCGGTCGAGCCCCGCTAGGGCCCACCGTACCCGAGGGGGAGGCCCGCCCTGATCAATCCAGGTCGATGTGCTGGCCGGTTCCGGGCCCTTCGCCGTCCTCGCGGGGGGTCCGCGGGGGCTCTTCCGGGGCCTGCGCGGGGGTGTCCTTCCGGGTCCAGCGGGTCTCGTGGCCCTCGACGGCGGAGCGGTAGGCGGCGAGGAGCTCGCCGCCGGCGGCGGCGAGGTGGTCGAAGACCTGCGGGTTGCGCTCGACGACGGGCTCGACGGCGGCCTTCGCCTGGTCGACGAACTGCTGGACGGTCCGCACGGCCTGTCCCGCGAGGAGCGGGTTGCCGAAGCCTTCGGAGACCTTGCCCGCGACGGCGTCGAAGAGCTTGCGGAACTCCTCGGCGGCCGATCCGGGCGCGGCCCCGTGCTCGGCCCGGCGACGGGCCTTCTCCGCCTCCAGGTCCTCGGCGCACGCCTTGGCCCAGGCGTCCGAATCGCTCATGGCGCACTCCTCAGTCTGCTGGTACTTCGACGGTACACGGGGCTCAGGACGTACGGGGCCAGAGTCCGGGGTCGGGGGTGAAGCGGACGCGGAGGTCGCCGTCGACGAGGCCGGCGCCGGTGACGGCGCAGCGGCGCAGGGCGCCGGGGAGGGGGAGGTTGCGCCGGAACGGTCCCACGGTCAGGAGCAGCTCGTCGCCGCGCCGGACGAGGGAGAGCTCCTCCTTGACGGCGCCGGGCAGGGGGAGGTGCCAGACCAGGACGCCGTCCTCCTCGCGCCGGTCCTCGACGGTCCACGCGGGCGCGGGCGCGGGCGCGGCGCCGGTCCCGGCGGGGGCGAGGAGGGCGAGGTCGTCGGCCCCGCGCGGGGCGCGGCCGAGGTGCGGGAGCTCGTGGAGCGTGCCGCCGGCGGTACGGAGCTCCGCCAGGTGCCGGTGCTGCTCGGCGGTCAGTCCGGCGAGCCAGGGGTCCTCGGAGCCGGCGGGAAGGAGCCGGTTGGCGACGACGGCGTCGAGGCGGAGGCGGTGGAGGGCGAGGCCGAGGCGGGCGGTGCGCAGGGCGCGGGTGGCGGCGGGCCCCGGTTCGAGGACGAGCCGGACGGTGGTGGCGGGGTCCTCGACGACGGCCTGGACGGCGGCGAGTTCGGCCTCCCAGCGGGCGGTGGTCTCGTACAGCCACTGCGCGGGCATGGGGACCCCGGCGAGCTGGGCGAGCATCGGGCGCAGGGCGCGGGCGGCCTGCCGTTCCGGGGGCAGGAGCCGGCGCAGGTAGCGGCGGAGCTGCTCGGGCAGCGCGAGGGCGGCGAGGGCCTCGGGGAGCGGCGGAAGGTCGACGACGGCGAGCTCGTGATCGCCGTCGGCGGCCTCGCGCAGGGCCCGCAGCAGGGCGAAGGGACGGCTGCCGGGCAGCTCGGTCAGCTCGGCGTCCTCGAAGGGCGCGGCGCCGAGCAGGTCGAGGGCGACGCCGGAGCGGGCCTGGAGGGCGAGGAACTCGCGGCGGAAGTCGGCGGCGGGCTCGGGCCGCAGGACCCGCGGGTTCCCGGCTGCCGGCAGCCCCTCGACGCTCCCGACACCCCCGATGCCCACGGCGTCCTCGGCGTCCTCGGAGACGAGCAGCACCCGCCGCCCGGCCCGCGCCTCGGCGAGAGCGGTCGCGGCGGCGACCGTGGTGCGCCCGGCGCCGCCGAGGCCGGTGACAAGGATGATCCGCATGCGGAGGACGCTACCCGCCTCCGGCGGGGGCGGGTCCGCGGCCCCTGGGACGGAGCCCCCCGGGAGGCGACCGGTGCCCGCCCGAGCCGGGCCCTGCGGTCCGGGGGGGGGGGGGGGGAGGAACCCCCTGCCGACCGGGGGCCGGCCCCGACGGCCCCGGAACCGAAGGCGCACCGGCCCCGGGCGGCCGCCGGAGGCGGCACGCCTCCCGGGCCGCGCCCCGAGGTCGGGGACGGCGCTCGCTCCGGCTGCCCGGCCAGGCCGTGGACCGGCTCCCGCACCACGTACGACGCCTGCCACGGGGCCCGTCCGGGGCGGAGGAGACGTCCGTCGCCGGGCCGCGCGGGACTTCCGCCCCGGAAGCGGTTCGGGACTCCCCCCTGCGCCGGTGGCGCACCCGACACGGAGACACACCCGGCGCGGAGGCGTACCAGGAGCGGAGGCGCGCCCGGCACGGAGACCGCCCGGGGGGCGTACCCCCCAGAGCCGTACCCGTCCCGCCGCGCAGCGACTACGCGCCGGATTCCACGCGCTTCTTCAGGCCCGCCAGGGCGCGGTCGATGATGACCTTCTCGGCCTTGCGCTTGATCATGCCGAGCATGGGGATCTTGACGTCGACGGTGAGCTGGTAGGTGACCTCGGTGCGCCGGCCGCCGTCGAGCGGGGTCAGGCGGTAGGAGCCGTCGAGGGAGCGGAGCATCTGGGACTTGACCAGGGTCCAGCTGACCTCGTCGGCGCCGGTCCAGGTGTACGCCAGGGTGTGGTCGTCCTTGATCGCGCCCGCGTCGAGGAGCAGCCGGACCTTCGCCGCGCGGCCGGCGGCGTCCTTCTCCAGGACCTCGGCCTCCTTCACCTCGCCCGTCCACTCGGGGTAGCGGGCGAAGTCGGCGATCACGCCCATGACGTCGGCCGGCGCCGCCTCGACGGTGATGCTCGAGCTGGTGTGTTCGGCCATCGCGGTGGCTCCTCCACTGTGCGGTCCGGCGGAAGTCAAGGGGGCACGAACGTGCCGACGGCAGGCTATCGCGCCCCGGGGCCCGCCCCGCCACGGGAAGGCCCGGGAGGACGCGGGAAGCGCCGGGATCACCACTCCAGGGCGAAGGGCCTGCCCGTCGAGGCGAAGTGGCCGACGTTGACGCACTCGGTCGCGCCGATCCGCATCCGCCGGGCCAGCGGCTGGTGCACGTGGCCGAAGAGCGCGTAGCGGGGCCGGGTGCGCCGGATCGCGTCGAGCAGGGCCCGGCTGCCGCGCTCGAAGCGGCGGGCCACCGTGTCGTAGGTCAGGTCCGGCACCTCCGGCGGGATGTGGGAGCAGAGGACGTCGACCTCGCCGAGCGCCTCGACCTTCGCCGCGTACTCCTCGTCGGAGATCTCGTACGGCGTGCGCATCGGGGTGCGCAGGCCCCCGCCGACGAAGCCGACGACGAGGCCGCCGAGCTCGACGCGCTCCCCGTCGAGGACGGTCGTCCCGGGCCGGGCGAACTCGGGCCAGAACCGGGGGATGTCCACGTTCCCGTAGGTGGCGTACGTCGGGGTGGGGAAGGCGGCGAAGAGTTCGGCGTACTGGCGGCGCACGGCGGCCTCGACGGCGGTGGTGCGGTCGACGCCCAGCTCGGCCCAGAGGCGGCGGCCCAGCTCCCGGGCCTCGTCGAAGCGGCGGGCGGTGCGCAGCTCGACGAGCCGGCCGGCGTTCTCGGCGCCGAAGAGGTCGGGGAAGATGCCCCTGCCGTGGTCGGCGTAGTCGAGGAAGAGGACGAGGTCCCCCAGGCATATCAGGGCGTCGGCGCCCTCCCCCGCGCGGGCGAGGTCTCCGGCGTTGCCGTGCACGTCACTGACCACATGGACTCGCATGGAGCCACCTTAGGGGGCTCCTCGGGGGCCGGTCGGGGAATCGGGTCCGGGACCGGCCCCCAACCCCCCTACCTGCGGTTACTTCCGCGTCGGGAAATCGGTGGACTACTGTTCGCGGAGCACCGTCATGCGTGTGTGACGCACGGAACATCTGGCCGGGACCCCCTATCGGGAACCGTGTACTGGTGGGTAACGTCCGGGCAGTCCGGTCGTGCTCACCCCCACTGAGCACCTGGCCGAATATGGACTACACCGGTGCATCACACAGAGCCGTGGCGCCGGCGCCCGATGAGGAGCAGCAGTCTTGCGCGAGTTCAGCCTTCCGGCCCTGTACGAGGTCCCCACGGACGGCAACCTGACGGATCTCATCCGCCGCAACGCCTCCCAGCACCCAGACGTCGCCGTGATGGGGCGCAAGGTCGACGGCGTCTGGACGGACGTCACCGCCACCGAGTTCCTCGCCGAGGTCCGCGGGGCCGCCAAGGGCCTGATCGCCGCGGGCGTGGAGCCGGGCGACCGGGTCGCGCTGCTCTCCCGCACCCGCTACGAGTGGGTGCTCCTCGACTTCGCGATCTGGAGCGCGGGCGGGGTGACCGTCCCGGTGTACGAGACCAGCTCGCCGGAGCAGATCCAGTGGATCCTGGGCGACTCGGGCGCGACCGCCGTCCTGGTGGAGACCGCCGCGCACGAGGAGTCGGTGGCCTCGGTCCGGGCGAACCTGCCGGAGCTGAAGAACGTGTGGCGGATCGAGGACGACGCCGTCGCCCGGCTCACCGCCGACGGGGCCGGCGTCTCCGACGAGCTGCTCGACGCGCGCATGTCGGCGGCGAACGCGGACGACCCGGCGACGATCGTCTACACCTCGGGCACCACGGGCCGCCCCAAGGGCTGCGTCCTGACCCACCGGGCCTTCTTCGCCGAGTGCGGCAACGTGGTGGAGCGGCTGAAGCCCCTCTTCCGCACGGGCGAGTGCTCGGTGCTGCTGTTCCTGCCCGCCGCGCACGTCTTCGGGCGGCTCGTCGAGGTGGCGTCCGTGATGGCGCCGATCCGGCTGGGCTGCGTCCCGGACATCAAGAACCTCACGGACGAGCTGGCCTCGTTCCGGCCGACGCTGATCCTGGGCGTGCCCCGGGTCTTCGAGAAGGTCTACAACTCGGCGCGGGCCAAGGCGCAGGCCGACGGCAAGGGCAAGATCTTCGACCGGGCCGCGCACACGGCCATCGCGTACAGCCGGGCGCTGGGCACCCCGCAGGGCCCGTCCTTCGGCCTGAGGCTGAAGCACAAGGTCTTCGACAAACTGGTCTACGGCAAGCTGCGGGCGGTCCTCGGCGGGCGCGGCGAGCACGCGATCTCGGGCGGTGCGCCGCTGGGCGAGCGGCTCGGCCACTTCTTCCGGGGCATCGGCTTCACCGTCCTGGAGGGCTACGGCCTGACGGAGTCGTGCGCGGCGACCGCGTTCAACCCGTGGGACCGGCAGAAGATCGGCACGGTCGGGCAGCCGCTGCCGGGCTCGGTGGTGCGGATCGCCGACGACGGCGAGGTGCTGCTGCACGGCGAGCACGTCTTCACGGGGTACTGGAACAACGAGGCGGCGACGGCAGAGGCGCTCGCGGACGGCTGGTTCCACACGGGCGACATCGGCACGCTCGACGAGGACGGCTACCTGGCGATCACCGGCCGGAAGAAGGAGATCCTGGTGACGGCGGGCGGCAAGAACGTCGCCCCGGCGGTCATCGAGGACCGGATCCGGGCGCACGCGCTGGTCGCGGAGTGCATGGTGGTCGGCGACGGGCGTCCGTTCGTGGGCGCGCTCGTCACCCTGGACGAGGAGTTCCTCGGCCGCTGGGCGTCCGAGCACGGCAAGCCGGCCGGTGCGACGGCGGCGTCCCTGCGGGACGACCCGGAGCTCCTGGCGGAGGTCCAGCGGGCGGTCGACGACGGCAACGCGGCGGTGTCCAAGGCGGAGTCGGTCCGCAAGTTCCGTGTGCTCCCCGCCCAGTTCACGGAGGAGGCGGGGCACATCACCCCGTCCCTGAAGCTGAAGCGGAACGTGGTGGCGAAGGACTTCGCGGACGAGATCGAGGCGATCTACCGGGGCTGAGCCCGGCGGACGCGTATATGGGAAGGGGCCCCGGGCGCATCGCCCGGGGCCCCTTCCCGTACCGCTCAGAGCAGTGCGCGCAGCCGCTCCGCCAGCAGGTCCCAGCGCCACTTCTCCTCCACCCAGGCCCGGCCCCGTTCGCCCATGCGGGCGCGGAGTTCGGGGTCGAGGAGGAGGGTGGAGACGCGGTCGGCGGTCTCCTCCGGGGACCCTCCGCGCACGACCCAGCCCGTCTCGCCGTCGAGGACGGCGTCGGGGGCGCCGCCGGAGTCGCCCGCGACGACGGGCAGTCCGGTGGCGGAGGCCTCCAGGTAGACGATGCCGAGGCCCTCGACGTCGAGGCCGCCGCGCCGGGTGCGGCAGGGCATGGCGAAGACGTCTCCGGCCCCGTAGTGGGCGGGCAGTTCGGCCCAGGGGACGGCGCCGGTGAAGCGTACGGATCCGGCCACGCCCGTCTCGGCGGCGAGGCGGCGCAGGTCCTTCTCGTACGGGCCGCCGCCGACGATCAGGAGGACCGCGTCCGGGACCCGGCGCAGGATGGCCGGCAGGGCCCTGATCAGGGTGTCCTGTCCCTTGCGCGGGACGAGCCGGGAGACGCAGACGACGACGGGCCGGTCGCTGAGGCCGAGGCGGGCGCGGACCCCGTCGCCGCCGGAGCCGGGGTGGAAGGTCTTCTCGTCGACGCCGGGCGGGAGCTGGACCATCCGGTCGGCGGCGGCGGGGGTGAGGGCCGAGGCGATCCGGGAGCGGGTGTACTCGCCGAGATGGGTGATCGTGTCGGTGCCCTCGCCGATGCGGCGCAGCAGCTGCCGGGCGGCGGGCAGTTGGGCCCAGCCCGCCTCGTGACCGTGGGTGGTGGCCACCAGGCGCCGGGCGCCGGCCCGGCGCAGGGCGGGGGCCATCAGGCCGAGCGGGGCCGCGGCGCCGAACCACACGGACGCGCAGCCGTGTTCGCGCAGCAGCGCGGTGGCGCGGGCGGTGACCCGGGGGGTGGGCAGCAGCATCGTGGTGCGGTCCCGGACGACCGTGAAGGGCTGTTCGGCGTCGAACGCGGCCGTCGCCTCGGCCCCTTCGCGTCCGCGCTTCCAGGTGGAGGCGTAGACCACGACCCGTTCGGGGTCCAGGCGGAGGGCCATGTTGTGCAGGAAGGCCTGGATTCCCCCGGGACGCGGCGGGAAGTCGTTGGTTACGATCAGGGTCTTGTGCATCGTGGCCGACAGTACGCGATCGCACCCGCAGCCCGGCACCACCACTCCCCCGCGCGAGCGGGCCGACCGGACGAGGACCAGTCAGTGACGACGGGCGCAGTGGGGAAGGGCTCGCGCACGGGCCCGTGGCTTGCCGTCGGTCTCTGGGGCCTCACCCGGGTCCTGCTCCTGCTGTGCGTGTTCGACGTCGTGGAGGTCCCGGGGCCGGACATCGCGTTCGACGTGGAGAACATCTACCGGGGCTGGTACGAGGTGCTGCGGAGCGGCACGTACCCGGTGGACGACGTCACCTGGCAGTACCCGCCGGCGGCGGCGTTCGTGATGCTCGCCCCCGACCTGGTGCCGTTCCTCGGCTACGCGGCCGCCTTCTTCGTCCTCGCCCTGCTCTGCGACGCGCTGGTCTTCGGGCTCCTCCTGTACACGGGCCGCCGGGCGGGCCGGACGTCCCGGGGCGCCTGGATCTGGCTGGCGGGCGTCGCGCTGCTCGGCCCGACCGCGTACGCCCGGTACGACGTGATGGTGACCGCCGCCGCCGTGGCGGGGCTGCTCGCGGCCGGCCGGAGCCCGCGGGTCCTCGGCGCGCTCGCCGGTTTCGGGGCGGTCCTGAAGGTGTGGCCGGCGCTGCTGCTCGTGGGCACCCGGAAGGGGCGGGCGGCGTTCCGCTCCTGGTCGGCGGCGGCGGGCGCGGCGGCCGGGGTGCTGCTGCTCTGCGTGCTGTGGAGGCCGGGGGCGCTGTCGTTCCTCTCCTTCCAGCGGGACCGGGGCACCGAGGTCGAGTCGCTGGGCGCGACGGTCTTCCACGTGCTGCGGCACTTCGGCTGGGAGGGCGAGGTGCGGATGAACTACGGCTCGATGGAGTTCCTCGGCCCGTACGTGCCGGCGGTGTCGACGGCCGCGATGGCGGTGACGGTCGGCGCCTTCGGCTGGCTGCTGCTGTGGCGGATCAGGGCGCGCCGGTTCGTCTCGTCGACGGTGGCGGACGCGGCCTTCGTGGCGGTGCTGCTGTTCACGCTGACGAGCCGGGTGCTCTCCCCGCAGTACATGCTGTGGCTGGTGGGTCTGGCGGCGGTGTGCCTGGCCTTCCGGTCGAGCCGGATGGAGCGGCCCGCGCACCTGGTGGTCTGGGCGACGGCGGTGACGCAGTTCGAGTTCCCGGTGTGGTTCTGGCACGTGACGCGGAGCGATCCGCTGGGCATGGCGGTCCTCTTCACCCGCAACGGCCTGCTGGTCGCCGCCGCCGTCCTCGCCTGCCGGATCCTGTGGCGTCAGACGGTCACGGAGCCGCGTCTCATCGGCACCGCGACCGTACCCGCCCAGGCGTCCGGCCCGGACCGGGAGAAGACCCTGTCCGGCTCGCTCCGCTGAGCGACGGCGGGCCCGGCCGTGATCCGGCCCGACCGGCGGGACACCCCCTAACCGAGCTGTTCCTCCACGTAGGCGCGCCAGTCCCCGGTGAACTCCTCCGGGGTGGTGTCCAGGACGTCGTGGAGCGCGTTCTCCACCGCGCCCTCCCGGACCGGGTGCGCGCCCACCGCCCGGTAGAACGCGGTCAGCTCCTCCTCGCCCCAGCGGTCCGCGATCAGCTCGCAGGCCAGCCAGCCGCCCTCGTAGGCCCGCGCCAGGGCCTCCGCGTCCCCGCCGAAGGCGAAGTCGGGGTCCTCGGGGAGCCGGGCGGGCGGCTCGCCGTCCCGGACCGCGCGGCGCAGCTCGGGCGCGGCCTGGGCGGGGGTGCGGTCGGTGTCCCGGTAGGCGACCCAGTCCGCGAAGCCCTCGGAGAGCCAGACCGGGGTCGACGGGGTGGTGTGGGCGCGGGTGGCCACGTGGACGGTCTCGTGGGTGAGGACGAGCTGCCGGCCGAAGTCGCCGAGCATCCCGTACGCCTCGGGGTTGACGATCACCCGGTCGGCGGGCGCGTCCGTCCCGCCCCTGGTCTCGCCCGTGGTGACGGCCGCTATCCCCCGGTAGGAGTCCCCCGGCGCCGCCAGCAGCTCCCCCATCGCGTCCAGGGAGCCGGGGACGAGGACGACCACCCGGCGGGCCCAGTCCCCGGACCAGGCGCCGGCGACGGCGGGGACCGCCCGGTCGGCCGCCGCCGCGATCTCCCGGAGCCGGGCCCGGTCCTGGCCGGCGCCGAGGACCAGCGAACGGGCCCCTCGGACGACCGTGACGTCGCCCTGCTCCCACAGCTGCCGGGGCGCGCCCTCGGCGGGCCGTTCACCGGTCACGTACCAGCGTCCGTCCCGCTCGGCGAGGTCCAGGACGCGGGCGCCGGTGACGGGCCGCCGGTCGTGGTCCCTGAGCCGGTAGCCGAGGTCGACGCGGGCGGTGGCCCGGTCGGGTGAGGTGCGGTCGACGCCGGTGACCTCGTACGACCAGCCGGCGAGCGGCACCGCGGCGAGCCGCCGGTAGAGGGTGAGGGCGGCCGGCGCGTACGCGGGGTCGAGGGCGGCCCGGTAGCCGGGCTCGTCGCGGGCGAGGAGGGCCCTGGCGTGCGCGTCGAGGAGCGTCTGGATCTCCCGCGTGGTCGCGCGGACGGGCCCGGTCTCCGTGCAGCCGACGAGGCCCGTCAGGGCGAGCAGCAGGGCCAGCAGGCAGAAGACCGCCGGCCGTCGCGCTCCGTATCCCTGACCCGCCACGCCTCCGATCGTACGGTCCGGACGGCGGGGGCGGCTCCCGGGGCGGGCGGACCCGCGCTCCGGCTCAGACCCGGGTCACCGTCACGTGCGACATCATGTTCACCGGGTCGTAGCGGACCCGGGCGCCCGGGTAGGGGGCGTGGACGACCTGTCCGTTCCCGACGTAGATCGCCACGTGGCTGGCGTCGCTCCGGTACGTGACGAGGTCCCCCGGTCGCGCCTGCGAGAGCGGCACCCGGCGGCCCGCGTACCGCTGGGCGGCGGAGGTGCGCGGCAGGCCGATCCCGGCCTGCCGGTAGGACCAGACCATCAGGCCCGAGCAGTCGAAGGCGGAGGGCCCGGTCGCCCCCCACACGTACGGCCTGCCGACCGCGCTCCGGGCGGCGGCCACGGCGGCGGCGACCCGTGAGGAGACCGGACCGGCGTCGACGGCGGCGGGCATCGTCTCCCCCGCCGGCCCGCCGGGGGCGCCACCGGCGCGGGCGTCCTCGCGGCCCCCGGTGCGGGAGGCGCGCTCCTCGAAGTCGGCGCGCTCCTCGGCGGTGAGGGAGGCGAGCACCCGGCGGGCCTCGGCGAGCTTCCGCTCGACGGTGCGCTTGTGGCGGGCGACCTCGGTGCGGCTGTGCTCCAGCTCGGCCAGGACCGTGCGGGCCTCGCTCCGCTGCTGGCCGAGGCGGCGCTGCTCCCGCAGGAGTTCGCCGAGCGCGGCGCTCTGGCGGGCGGTGAGCCGGTCGAGGGCGGAGGCGCGTTCGAGGTAGCTGTCCGGGTCGGAGGAGAGCAGCAGGGCGAGGGCGGGGTCGATGCCGCCGGAGCGGTACTGGGCCCCGGCGACCGAGCCGAGGACGCCCCGCATGCGGTTGACGCGCTCCTGGCCGCGGGCGAGGCCGTCCCGGGCCCGGGAGACCGTGCGGCGCAGCGCGTCCGCCTTCTCGTCCGCCTCGTTGTAGCTCTCCGTGGCCCGCTCGGCCTCCTCGAAGAGGCGGTCGACCGTGGTCCGGGCGGCCCCGGTGCCGGCCCCGGGGTCGGCGTTCGCGGGGACGGCCCCGAGGGACGCCGCCGCGGTGGCCGCGGCGGCGGCGGTGAGGACGGTGACCCGGGCGGGTCGGCGGTGGGACGCCACGGATCGCGCTCCGTTCGGCTCGACGCAGACTGGCGCGGCAGACAGTAGCGGCTGATCACTCTCCGTCCAACGAGGGCGCCGGGCACACAAAGTGACGCCCCGCCGGAGAACACAGGTCACCGGCGGGGCGTCGGGTCAGCGTGCGTCGCCGCGAACCACCCGTTCGGGCGGTGTACCGCGGCGGGTCGCGGGGGCGGGTCAGCCGATGCGGACGCCGAACTGGAACGAGCCCAGGTAACCCATCGCCTCGTAGCGGACGTTGGCGCCCGGGTAGGGGGCGTGCAGGACCGTGTTGTTGCCCGCGTACAGGCCCACGTGCGCCAGGTTGTTGAAGAAGACCAGGTCGCCCGGCTTGAGCTGGCTGCGGCCGATCTTCGTGCCGTCGTTCTGCTGGGTGTAGGTGACGCGGCTGAGCTTGGCGCCGGCCTGACCGTAGGCCCACTGGGTGAGGCCGGAGCAGTCGAACGAGGAGGGGCCCTCCTGGCCGGAGGCGTACGGCATGCCGACCCGGGTGGCGGCGGCGCTGAGCGCGGCGGCGCCGAGGCCGCTCGCGGGCGCCTCGTTGCCCAGGTCGACCCGCTCGCCGGCGGCGCGGCTGGCGCGCTGCTCCTTCTTCCGCTCCTCCTCCGCGATCCTGGCCTTCTCGGCCGCGGTGAGGGTGTTGAGGAGCTTCTGGGCCTCGGCCAGCTTGCCCTGGTACTTGCGCTTCTTGTCGCCGAGGGACTTGCGGACGTCCTCGAGGTCGCCGAGCTTCCCGGTGGCCTCGGCGCGCTGCTGGGACAGGGTGCGCTGCTTGGCCTGGATCTCGGTGAGCACGTCGGCCTGCTGGGCGCTCAACTGGTCGATCGCGGACGCCTTGTCGAGGTAGGTGTCCGGGTCGCCGGAGAGGAAGAGCTGGAGGGCCGGGTCGATGCCGCCGGAGCGGTACTGGGCGCTGGCGACCGAACCGATCTTGTCGCGCAGGGTGTTGAGCTCCTGCTGCCCCCGGGCCACCTTGTCCTGGAGCTGGCCGATCTCCTTCTGCAGCTCGCCCCGGCGCTCCTCGGCCTGGTTGTACTGCTCCGTGGCCTCCTCGGCCTCGTGGTGCAGCTCGTCGACCTTCGACTTGACCTCGTCGATCTTGGGCTTGGCGGGGGCCGCCTGGGCACCGGACTGGGCGGTGAGGGCGACGGCGGCGGCCGCGGTCACGGTGAGCACGGTCACACGGGTGCGGCTCGGCTGCTTGGGTCGACGGTGGGACGCCACGAAGGCGAGCTCCTTCTTCCTCAGAGCCGCCCAACCGGTCAGGGGCAGGCGGTTCCTCCGCCGTCACCCCGGATGGGTGATCGACCGCGCGAAGGTTCGAGGCCTGACCCTAGTGACCGAGTTGTGATCATTCAAATCCCACCGGAGAAAATCTCGCTCACACACCACATTATTTACATACACGGCACGGGCAGTGAGGGGAGGTTGACGGACCGCCGTCCAGAATCCGGGCATAGCGACCAGGAGTTACGATACGTCACGAGAGCCGCGAAAGCCGCTTCAGCAGCAAGGCGGACGCCACCGGACGCGCCCCCGCCTTCGCCACCCCGTCGGCCACCTCGCGGTCGGTGGAGACCACCACGACCGGCCGCCCCGGCGGCTCCGCCCGCACCAGCTGCCGGATCAACTCGTCCGCCGTCACACCGGGCTTGGAGAACAGCACCCGCACCCCGCGCGGCGGCGCGAGGAGCACCGGGGCCGCCAGCTCCGCCCCGTCGAAGACACAGGTGACCTCGGCGCCCGAGCGGGCCGCCAGGGCCGAGAGCCCGCCGAGCAGCCGCAGCCGCTGCTTCTCCAGGGGCATCGTCGGATAACCGGTCTTGGTGACGTTGTAGCCGTCGACGACCAGGTGCGTCTGCGGCAGCGACAGGAGCTGGTCCAGCAGCGCCGGGTCTGTCTCGGAGAGCGCCCGCGCCGCGATGTCCTTCGGGGACATCCGCCCCGGCTCCACCGCGTCCACGGTGTCCGCCGGGTGCGTCGAGACAGGTGGCAGCGCGAGTTCGCGGCGCAGCCCCTGGGCCGCGTCGAGGACCGTGTCGAGCAGCAGCCGCAGCCGCATGTCCTCCACCGAGCGTCCCTCGCGGGCGGTCCTGCGGCTGGCCTCCAGCGCCGCCTCGACCTCGCCGAGCCGGGCCCGCAGCCGCCGGCTCTCGCTCTCGGCGGCCGACACCTGGGCCGCCGCCTCCGCCCGCGCGGCCTCGATCTCGCCCCGGGCCTTGCGCAGCGCGGCCTCGCCCCGCTTCACGTCGCTCTGCGCGCTGCGCAGCTTGCGGTGGAGCGCCTCGGCCTCCTTGCGGGCCGCGTCGAGGTCGTTCCGCAACTGCTCGCTCTCGCCCCGGGACCGGTCCCGGGCGGCTGCGATCTCCTCGCGCAACCGCTCCAGTTCGCGCCGGCCGGCCTCGTCGGCCCGCTCGGCGTCGACCCGCAGGGCCTCCTCGCCGGCGGCGGCGACCAGCTTGACCCAGCCGGGCGGGCGCAGCACGTAGGCGGCCGCCGCCACGTCGACGGGGTCGGCGGCCGCGGGCGGGGTGCCGCCCTCCACGGCTCCGGCCAGCTCGGGCTGGCCCTGCTTGAGCCGTTCGCCGATCCGCTGCCGGAAGAGCGGGTCGCTCTCCAGGGCGGCCGCCATCGCGTTGCCGGCGAACTTGGCCCGCCGGCTCGCGGTGAACCGCGCGTACTGCCGCAGGGGCGCGGGCAGCTCCGCGACGGTCAGCCCGCCGAAGGCGTCCGCGACCAGCGCGACGACCCGCCGCCGTACGCCCTCCGGCAGTGGGTGGTCGAGCGTCTCGGCAGCGTCACCTGCCGCGCCGGCCGGCTCTCCACCGTGCGCGGGCTGCTCCACGATCCGTCACCCCTATGTCGTCCGCGCCGTCCCTCAGGAGGCGGCGCCCGGCCTGTCCACCAGTTCGATCTGATCCACCGCGTTGCACCAGCGGCAGCGGACCGACTCGATGGTCTCACTGACCACCTGCCGCTCCTCGACCGTCGGCTCACCGGCGAGGTCCAGATGGACGTACTCCACGACCTTGGAGGAGCGGGTCACGTCGAATCGGGTGAGGTTGCCGCAGAGCGTGCAGCGCCAGCGGGTCTCGGCGGTCGGCAGGGGAACCGTCGTCATCGAGCCGTCCTTCTTCCTGTTGCGTGGTACTCAGGTGCGGGAGCCGCGGTGCGCCGTCGAACTGCGGTCGTACTGCCCGCAACCCTACGGCCTCACGGCCGAGCGGGGGCACGGCGAGGCGCTCTGTCCCCTTCGTCCCGGGTGCGCCATGATCGGTCCGTGACCGATTGGCGAAGCGCGGTGACCGGTACCTGGCGGGGCGTCCGCGGCGGGCCCGCGGTGACGTACGGCCTGATCGCCGCCTGCTGCCTCCTCTTCCTGTTCAGCCCGGTCTCCGGACTGAACCCGGCGCACGGCACGGGGGACGCGCTCCTGGCGGCCCAGGGCTCGTACTTCCGCCGCTGGGGGGTCGTCCCCGCCGAGCTGATGAGCGGTGAGCCGCGCGCCCTGCTCACCCCGTTCACCGCGCTCTTCGTCCACGGCAGCTGGCTCCACCTGCTGGGGAACATGCTCTTCCTGTACGTCTTCGGCGCGATGGCCGAGGAGCGCATGGGGCGGTTCGCGTACGCCCTCTTCTACCTGGGCACCGGCTACCTCGCCCTCGCCGGGTACGCGGCGGCGCACGCCCACAGCGAGCAGACCCTCGTCGGGGCGTCCGGGGCGATCTCCGGGGTGCTCGGGGCCTTCCTCTTCCTCTTCCCGCGCTCCCGGGTCACCAGCCTCTTCCCCTTCCTCTTCTTCCTGCCGCTGCGCTTCCCCGCCTGGATCGTGCTGATCTTCTGGTTCACGCTCCAGTGGATGGCCGCGCGGGCGGCGGGCGCGGGGCCCGGCGTCGCCTATCTGGCCCACGTGGTGGGCTTCGCGATCGGCTTCCTCTACGCCTGGGTGCGCTACCGGGGTGGGGATAGAGTGAAAGCCCCAGCCGCGGCGACCGAGGGAGAAAGCCAGCCGTGATCACCGCGATCGTGCTCATCAAGACCAGCGTGGACCGCATCCCCGAGATCGCCGAGTCGATCGCGGCGCTCGACAGCGTCAGCGAGGTCTTCTCGGTGACCGGTACGTACGACCTGATCGCCATGGTCCGGGTTCCGCGCCACGACGACCTCGCGGACGTGATCCCCGGCAGCATCAGCAAGATCCCGGGCGTCGAGGCCACGGACACGCATGTCGCGTTCCGCACGTACTCGCAGCACGACCTGGAGGCGGCCTTCGCCATCGGTCTGGAGTCCTGAGGCTCCACGCGCGGAGAACGGTGAAGGGGCCTCCCGGTCGGGAGGCCCCTTCACCCGTACGAGTGAGCGATCAGCCGCGGTCGGGGACGCAGCGGCCGTCCTCGGTGCGGTACTTCCACCGGGCGCCGTCCCGGACGAGCTCCTTCACGGCGCCGACGAACCGCTCCACGTGCTCGTCGGGCGTACCGGCGCCGAAGCTCACCCGGATGGCGTTGAGGGACCGCTCGCCGGGCGCGGTCTCGGGGGCGCCGCACTCGCCCGGGTCCTGCGGGTCGCTGCCGAGCAGGGTGCGGACCAGCGGGTGGGCGCAGAAGAGGCCGTCGCGGACGCCGATGCCGTACTCGGCGGAGAGCGCGGCGGCGAAGTGGGAGCTGTTCCAGCCCTCCACGACGAAGGAGATGACGCCGACGCGGGGGGCGTCGTCGCCGAAGAGCGAGAGGACCCGGACCTCGGGAACCTCGGCGAGGCCCTCGCGGACCTTGGCGATCAGGTGGTTCTCGCGGGCGACGAGGGCGTCGAAGCCGGCCTCGGTGAGGGCCCTGCAGGCGGAGGCGATCGAGTAGACCCCGATGACGTTCGGGGAGCCGGCCTCGTGCCGGGCCGCGGTGGTGTGCCACTCCACGTCCACACCACCGTCGGCCCGACGCGCCACCTTGCGGGAGGCGCCGCCGCCCGCGAGGTAGGGCTGGGAGTCCTGGAGCCAGTCGGCGCGGCCCGCGAGGACGCCGGAGCCGAAGGGCGCGTACAGCTTGTGCCCGGAGAAGGCGATCCAGTCCACGTCCAGGTCGGTCACGGAGACCGGGTGGTGGGGCGCGAGCTGGGCGGCGTCGACCACGATCCGGGCGCCGTGGGCGTGCGCGGCGGCGGCCAGCTCCTTCACCGGCCACAGCTCGCCGGTGACGTTGGAGGCGCCGGTGACGCAGACCAGGGCGGGGCCGTAGGGGTCGCGGTCCGCCAGCGCCCGCTCCAGGGTCTCGACGGCCTGGGCCGGGGTGCGGGGCGCGTTGAGGTAGGTGACCCGGGCGTCGCGCCACGGCAGCAGGGAGGCGTGGTGCTCGGTCTCGAAGACGAAGACCTGGCAGTCCGCGGGGACCGCGGCGGCGAGCAGGTTGAGCGAGTCGGTGGTGGAGCGGGTGAAGACGACCTGGTCGCCGGGGCGGCAGTCGAGGAACTCGGCGACGGTGGCGCGGCTGTTCTCGAAGAGGTCGGTGGAGAGCTGGGAGAGGTAGCCGGCGCCGCGGTGGACGCTGCCGTAGTAGGGGGCGTACGCGGCGACGTCGTCCCAGACCCGCTGGAGGGCGGGGGCGCTGGCCGCGTAGTCGAGCGCCGCGTAGGTCACCTCGCCGCCGGTGACGAGCGGGACGGTCACGTCCCGGCCGAGGACGGGCAGCGGGGCGGCGCAGCAGGGGTCGGCGGACTCGGTGGCGGCGGTCTCGACGGTCTCGGCGGCGGTGGCGACGGCGGTGGCGACGGCGTTCGGGCGTGCGGACATGGCGGTATCTCCCGGCGGGCGGTGCGGAATGGCTTCGGTGAATCCCGTACGCGGCCGGGGACGGCGGGGTACGGGTGAGGCCTCGGAGGACGTGGGGGTACGCGGAAGGGACCCTGATCCGAGGGTGAAGAAGGGGCGGACTCGCCCTATCGCATTCGCTTGCTCACGGAAAAAGCTCCTCGAGAGACCAGGACCCCTGGTGTTCGAGGGGTCCGCGCTTGCCGTAGACCTCGCTGCCTACGGCCTGGTCATCACCCGGGGCACCCCGCCACGGACGGAGGGTTGCCGGACAGCAAGCCGGGGCCAAAACGCTGTCACTCGTGACCTGAAGAGCATCCTGCCACAGGAGCGCCGATGCGCAAGACCCCGGTCCGCATGCTGGACCGGGGTCGTACGGCGAAAGGCCGGAACGCTACGCGTTGCTGACGGAGATCCAGCGTTCCAGGGCCCGGCGGGCGGCGCCGGAGTCGATCGCCTCGGCGGCCTCCGCCATGCCGGCGCGGATCCGCTCCGTCAGGGCGCCCTCCCCCGGCGCGAGGGCCGCGAGGGCCGCCGCCGAGTTGAGCAGGACCGCGTCCCGCACCGGGCCGGTCTCCCCCGCGAGCAGCCGGCGCGCCACGTCGGCGTTGTACGAGGCGTCCGCGCCGCGCAGCGCCTCCACGGGCACGAGGTCGACGCCGACGTCCCGGGGGTCGAAGGCCTCCTCCCGCACCGCGCCGTCCCGGACCGCCCAGACCCGCGAGGTGGCCGTGGTGGTCAGCTCGTCGAGCCCGTCGTCGCCGCGGAAGACCAGGGCGGAGGAGCCGCGCTCGGCGAGCACCCCGGCGATGATCGGGGCCATCCGGGCGTCGGCGACGCCGGTCGCCTGGGCCCGGACGCGGGCCGGGTTGGTGAGCGGGCCGAGGAAGTTGAAGGTGGTGCGGATGCCGAGCTCCTTGCGGGCCGCGGCGACGTGCCGCAGCGCCGGGTGGAACTTCACCGCGAAGCAGAAGGTGATGCCCGCCTCCTCGGCGACCTCGGCGACCCGGCGCGGGGTCAGCTCCAGGTTGACGCCGAGCTTCTCCAGGACGTCGGAGGCGCCGGAGGCGGAGGAGGCCGCGCGGTTGCCGTGCTTGACGACCTTGGCGCCGGTGCCCGCGACCACGATCGCCGACATGGTGGAGATGTTGACGGTCTTGGCGCCGTCGCCGCCGGTGCCGACGATGTCGACGGAGGGGCCGGGCACCTCGATCGTGTTGGCGTGCTCGTACATCGTCCGGACGAGGCCGGCGATCTCCTCGACGGTCTCGCCCTTGGCGCGCAGGGCGACCGCGAAGCCGGCGATCTGCGCGTCGGTGGCCTCGCCGCGCAGGATGCGGTCCATGGCCCAGGCGGTGTCCTCGGCGCTCTGGTCGCGGCCGGACAGCAGGCCGTCCAGGACGACGGGCCAGGAGCGGCCCGCCGTGGTAGGTCCTCCAGCGGGGGTCGCAGCGCTCATGGCAGCTCCTGGGCGTCGTCGCATACGGATACGGGCCCACCCTATCGACCCCCGGGGACGGCGAAGAGCCCCGTCCATCGAATGGACGGGGCTCTCACCGTGGCGACTTCTGGGGAAGTCGGGAGGTTCGGGTGATCAGTGGTGGCCGTGGCCGCTCTGGATCTCCTTGTACTCCTCGACGGTGGGCTTGGCGATCTGGCTGTCGTCGCCGTAGTAGCCCTTGTTGAGCTTGACCCGCAGCTTCTCCACGGGGCCGATCTTCCGCTCGACGCCGTTCTCGTCGACGGCCGGCGGCAGCTCGGCGGGAGCGTACTGCTCGTGCGCCGTGAGGCGGTGCAGCTCGCCCTGGCTGAGCGGCTCGTGGACCTCGACGAACTCACCGTGCGGCAGGCGCTTGATGATGCCCGACTCGCGGCCGTGCAGCACCTTGTCCCGGTCGCGGCGCTGGAGGCCGAGGCAGATCCGCTTGGTGACGATGAACGCGATGACCGGACCGAGGAAGAAGAAGATCCGCACGAACCAGGTGATCGAGTTCAGCGACAGGTGGAAGTGGGTCGCCCAGAGGTCGTTTCCACCACCCACGAGCATGATCATGTACGCGGTGATCCAGGCGACGCCGAAGGCGGTGCGCGTCGGAGCGTTGCGCGGGCGCTGCGCGATGTGGTGCTCGCGCTTGTCGCCGGTGATCCAGGACTCGATGAACGGGTAGACCGCGATCGCGGCGAGCACCGCCGGGAAGATCGCCAGCGGGATCATCACGCCCAGGACCAGCGTGTGGCCCCAGAGGTTGATCTCCCAGCCCGGCATGACGCGGATCAGGCCCTCGGCGAAGCCCATGTACCAGTCGGGCTGGGCGCCGGTGGACACCTGGTCCGGGCGGTACGGGCCGAGCGCCCAGATCGGGTTGATCGAGGCGATCGCCGCGATGATCGCGATGACGCCGAAGACCAGGAAGAAGAAGCCTCCGGCCTTCGCCATGTACACGGGCAGCAGCGGCATGCCCACGACGTTCTTGTTCGTACGGCCGGGGCCCTCGAAGTGCGTGTGCTTGTGGACGAACACCAGGATGAGGTGGGCGACCATCAGGCCCAGCATGATGCCGGGCAGCAGCAGCACGTGCGCCGAGTAGAACCGGGCGACGAAGTCGCCGCCGGGGAACTCCCCGCCGAACAGGAACATCGAGAGGTACGTGCCGATGACCGGCACGGACAGGATCGCGCCCTGCATGAAGCGGACACCGGTGCCGGAGAGCAGGTCGTCCGGGAGCGAGTAACCGGTGAAGCCGGTGAACATGCCCAGGAAGAACAGCAGGAAGCCGAACAGCCAGTTGATCTCACGCGGCTTGCGGAACGCGCCGGTGAAGAAGACGCGCATCATGTGCACGAACATGCCGGCGAGGAAGATCAGCGCCGCCCAGTGGTGGATCTGCCGGATGAGCAGACCACCGCGCACCTCGAACGAGATGTGCATGGTCGAGTTGAACGCCTCGGACATCAGCTGTCCCTGGAGCGGGACGTACGGGCCCGCGTACTCCACCTCGTTCATCGACGGGTGGAAGAACAGCGTCAGGTAGACGCCCGTCAGGATGATGATGATGAAGCTGTAGAGGCAGATCTCGCCCAGCATGAAGGACCAGTGGTCCGGGAAGATCTTCCGCATGTTGGCCTTGGCCAGCGTGTAGATCCCCAGGCGGCCGTCGGCCCAGTCGGCGACCCGCTCACCGGCGGGCGCCTTCTTCTTGGTATCCGTCACGGTGCTCATCCGCGCTCCCAGAAGGCAGGACCGACGGGCTCGTCGAAGTCGCCGAGCGCCTCCAGGAAGCCCTTGTCGTTCACGCCGATCCGCAGCTGCGGAAGCGGGTGACCGGCCGGGCCGAAGATGACGCGGGCGCCGTCGGAGAGGTCGAAGGTGGACTGGTGGCACGGGCAGAGGACGTGGTGCGTCTGCTGCTCGTACAGGGAGATCGGGCAGCCCACGTGGGTGCAGATCTTCGAGAACGCGACGATGCCCTCGTGCGACCACTCGAGCTCGCGCTTGTCCTTGATGTCCTCCGGCTGGATCCGGACGATCATCAGGGCGGCCTTGGCGATCTCGGTCTGGAAGTCGTGGTCGTGCTCCGAGAGGCCCTCGGGCATCGCGAAGGTCAGCGAACCGACCGCGACGTCCTCGGGACGCAGCGGCTCGTGCGTGTTCATGTTGATGAGCTGAAGACCCTTGGCCCACATCGTGGTCCGGAGCTTCTTCTCGGGCAGCGGGCCCATGTCGCGCAGCAGGACGATGCCGGAGAGCGGTACGAGCGACAGCGCGCCGAACATCGTGTTGCGGATGAGCTTGCGGCGGCCCATGCCGGACTCGGCGGCACCGGCCGCGAAGTCCGCCATGACCTTCGCCTTGACCTCGGGCGACGCCTCGATCGGGTGACGCTCGTCGGCGACCTCGACGTCGGACATCAGGGTGCGGGCCCAGTGGACCGCGCCCGCGCCGATGAAGAAGAGGGCCGCGCCGAGGGTCAGACCCAGGGCGAAGTTGAGCGCGGACACCCGGCCGAAGGGCCAGATGTACACGATCTTGTCGACCGGGAAGATCACGTACGAGGCGATGAAGCCGACGGTGGCCAGCATCGACAGCGTGAACATGAAGGCGACCGCGCGCTCGGACCGACGGGCGGCCCGCTCGTCGATGTCCTGGATGCGGGGCTTGTGGGGCGGGAGGCCCGGGTCGGCGAACGGGTCGTCGGCGACCTTCACCGCGCCGTGCGCGGTGTCCTGCCCTGCCGGCAGGTTCTCTTCTGGAATCTCTTGGCTACTCATGACTTCTTGGCCTTAGCGGTGTGGGCCGCGACCCAGATGGCAACTGCGATCAGCGTGCCCAGGCCGAAGATCCAGCCGAACAGACCCTCGCTGACGGGGCCGAGGCCACCGAGCGAGAGACCGCCCGGGCTGTCGGCCTTCTCGCCGTTGACCGCCTGGACGTACGCGATGATGTCCTTCTTCTCCTTCTCCGGCATGGTCGTGTCCGGGAAGGAGGGCATGTTCTGCGGGCCGGTCTGCATGGCCTCGTAGAGGTGCTTCGGGCTCACGCCTTCGAGGCTCGGGGCGTACTTGCCGTGGGTCAGCGCGCCACCCTCACCGGTGAAGTTGTGGCACTGGGCACAGTTGGTGCGGAACAGCTCGCCACCCTTGGCGGCGTCGGCGCCCGCGGGGTCGTACTGCTTCTCGGTCGGCGTGATCGGGCCGGCGCCGAGGGAGGCCACGTACGCGGCGAGCCGGTCGATCTCGGCCTGCGAGTAGATGTTCTTCTTCTTCGGGACCTGGGCGCCCGGCTGCTGGGCCGGCATGCGGCCCGTGGCGACCTGGAAGTCCACGGCGGCCGAACCGACGCCGACGAGGGACGGGCCGTCAGAGGTGCCCTGACCGCCGGTTCCGTGGCAGCTGGCGCAGCCGACGGAGTAGAGCTTCTTCCCCTCCTCGATGGCGAGGGACTGGGCGGTCTCGTCGGCCTTCGCCGTGCCCGCGGGCGCGAACGCGGCGTACAGGCCCCCCGTGGCCGCCAGCGCGAGAAGTAGGACGACGACCGCCGCCAGCGGATGGCGTCGTCGTGCGGAGAGCTTTTTCACGGATTACCCCGGTGTCAGGATCTTCTGCGTCGGTGCTTGCTGGATGTCTCGGTCCGCCGTGTCGGCGGAACCGATTACTTGATCATGTAGATCGTGGCGAAGAGGCCGATCCAGACGACATCGACGAAGTGCCAGTAGTAGGACACGACGATGGCGGCGGTTGCCTGCTCGTGGGTGAACCTCTTGGCGGCGTACGTCCGGCCCAGGACCAGCAGGAAGGCGATGAGACCGCCCGTCACGTGCAGGCCGTGGAAGCCGGTGGTCAGGTAGAACACGGAGCCGTAGGGCCCGGACGAGAGCGACATGCCCGCGTCCTTGACCAGCTCGGTGTACTCGAAGACCTGGCCGCCGATGAAGATCGAACCCATCACGAACGTGATGATGAACCACGTCCGGAGCTTCTTCACGTCGCCCCGCTCCGCGGCGAACACGCCGAGCTGACAGGTGAGGGAGGAGAGCACCAGGATCGTGGTGTTGGTCGCCGAGAACGGGAAGGCCAGATGTTCTGCCTGGGCCTTCCAGTAATCGGCACCCGTCACCGATCGCAGGGTGAAGTACATCGCGAAGAGGGCCGCGAAGAACATCAGCTCGGAGCTCAACCAGATGATGGTTCCGACGCTGGTGAGGTTCGGTCGATTGACCGACGGGTGCGCGTGCCCTGTTTCTACTGTCGTTACTGTCGCCACGACCGACATTATGTCGGTCGCTTATCCCGCCCTCACTCCGGGGGGTGCCGTTCGGAGTGTCAGGGGGGTGTGTCCAGCCCGAACGGCCCAGCGCGGAGCCCCCGGGAGACCCTTCGAACAGGTGTTGAACGGGTGTTGACGGGCAGTGGACCGGAGTAGCATCCGCCGCGTCGGACGACGACCTTCCCACGGACTTCCCCACGGAGGAACGATGCAGTCGAGTGCCACGGTCCTGGTCTACAGCGACGACGCGAACACGCGCGCGCAGGTGCGTCTGGCGGCCGGACGCAGGCCCGCGGCCGACGTTCCCCCGGTCGAGTTCGTGGAGTGCGCCACCCTTCCCGCGGTCCTCGCGCGCCTGGACGAGGGCGGGATCGACGTCTGCGTCCTGGACGGCGAGGCCGCGCCGGCGGGCGGCATGGGGGTCTGCCGGCAGATCAAGGACGAGGTCTTCCGCTGCCCGCCGGTGCTGCTGCTCATCGGACGCCCGCAGGACGCCTGGCTGGCCACCTGGAGCCGCGCGGACGCCGCGGTCACCCTTCCGGTGGAACCGGTCGAGTTCGCGGCGTCCCTGGCCTCCCTGCTGCGCTCGCGCCTCTCGCTCGACGCGTAAGCGGGACACTCGCTAGAGGGAGGGCCGCAGGCGGGCCTGTTCGGTGGAGACCACCGGTTCACCGGCGGTCTCCGTCAGGGCGCTGCCCTCGCGCCACTTCTCCCAGGACAGGTTCCAGTCGCCGAAGCCGTTGCCGAAGCCCTCCATCGTGTCGCCGTCGCTGTTGACGGTCTGCACGAGGTCGCCGGCGCGGACGGTCTTGAAGAACCAGGCCGCGTTCTCCATCGACATGCCGACGCAGCCGTGGCTGACGTTCGCCACGCCCTGGGAACCGACGGACCAGGGCGCGGCGTGCACGTACTCGCCGCTCCAGGTCACCCGGGTGGCGTAGTACACGGGCAGGTCGTACGACTCGGAGCTGCCCTCCGCGATGCCCACGGTGGTGCCCCGCATCCGGACGTAGTACTCCTTGCCGAGCACCACCTTGACCCCGTTGCGGGTGTCGAAGCCGGGCTTGCCGGTGGTCACCGGAATGGTGTTGATCACTTCTCCGTTGCGCTTCACCGTCATCCGGTGCGTCCCGGCGTCCGCGACGGCCTCGATCCGGTCGCCGATGGTGAGCTCCAGCGGCTCGGACGCGCCGCCGTAGAGCTTGTCGCCGACCTTGATGCCGTCCAGATTGCCGCTGACCGTGACGCGCGCGCCGGCGGGCCAGTACTCCTTCGGGCGGAAGTGCAGCTTCTTGTCGTCCACCCAGTACCAGGCGCCCTCGACGGCGGGGGTGGAGCGGACCTTGAGGGCCCGCTCGACGATCGCGCGGGAGGCCCGGTCCTTCACGGGGAGGCTGAGGTCGGCGGTGACCGGCTGTCCGACGCCGTACGTGCCCGCCTCCGGGCCGAAGGTCGCGGTCAGGGCCCGCTTCGCCGGGGCCGTCTCGAACGTGAACGTACGGGCGCCGGGGGCGCCGTCCCCGTTCTCCGTGGCCACCCGGACCGTGTAGCGGGCGCCGGCCACCAGGGTGGCCGTGGAGCGCCAGCGCCGTCCGTCCGCGGTGAGCTCGCCCGCCAGGTGGCGCCCTGAGGCGTCGACGGCGGTGACGTCGGTGATCCGGCCCTCGTCGCCCTTGGCGGTGATCTCCAGGGGCTTCTCGGGGTCCGCCTTGACCCCGCCGGCGGGGGCGCTGACGGCGAGCTGGTCCGCCGCGTCGTACGCCTTCACCTTCGACGGGCGGTCGTCCGCTCCGGAGCACGCGGCGCTGCCCGCGGTGACGGTCACGGCCAACAGGGTGCAGCTCAGAACAGTCCGAATGCGCGGCGTGTCGTTCATGACCTCACCGTAAGAACAACACTCGGAGGGGGCGCGCCGAGTGCGGCAAAAGAGGGGCCCGGGCACTTCGGTGACGAAGTGCCCGGGCCCCTCGGTGTGCTCCGGTGCGGAGCGGGGTACCGCTACTGGTTCTGGTTCTCGCCGCGGTAGAACTCGAAGACCCAGCCGAACAGGCCGACGAGGATCAGCGGGGCGGAGAAGTAAAGGATCCACCAGCCCATCGCGACGCCGAGGAAGGCGAGCGCGCCGCCGATGCCGAGCGAGAGCGGCTGCCAGCTGTGCGGGGCGAAGAAGCCCAGCTCACCGGCCTCGTCCGCGACGTCGGCCTCCTTGTCGTCCTGGGCCATGGCGTCGACGCGCTTGGCCGTGAAGGCCAGGTAGTAGCCGATCATGATGGCCAGGCCGAAGGCCAGGAAGAGCGCCGTCGTGCCGACCGGCTCCTTGGACCAGACGCCGTACAGGATCGCCATGGCGAGGATGAAGACGCTCAGCCAGATGAACATCTTGCCCTGGATCTTCACTTGCCGGCCTCCTTGCTGCCCGTGAGGGCCTCGGCCTCGTGCGGCTTGTTCTCGAGCTGGTCGAGAGCGGCGATCTCAGGGTGGTGCAGGTCGAACGCCGGCGATTCCGAGCGGATCCGCGGCAGGGTGAGGAAGTTGTGCCGCGGCGGCGGGCAGGACGTCGCCCATTCGAGCGAACGGCCGTAGCCCCACGGGTCGTCGACCTCGATCTTCTTGCCGTACTTGGCGGTCTTCCAGACGTTGTAGAAGAACGGCAGGATCGACAGGCCGAGCAGGAAGGAGGAGATCGTCGAGATCGTGTTCAGGGCGGTGAAGCCGTCGGCGTTCAGGTAGTCCGCGTAACGACGCGGCATGCCCTCGGCACCGAGCCAGTGCTGCACCAGGAAGGTGCCGTGGAAGCCGATGAACAGCGTCCAGAACGTCATCTTGCCGAGCCGCTCGTCCAGCATCTTGCCGGTGAACTTCGGCCACCAGAAGTGGAAGCCGGCGAACATCGCGAAGACGACGGTGCCGAAGACCACGTAGTGGAAGTGCGCCACGACGAAGTACGAGTCGGAGACGTGGAAGTCCATCGGCGGCGAGGCCAGGATGACACCGGTCAGACCACCGAAGGTGAAGGTGATCAGGAAGCCGATCGTCCACAGCATCGGTGTCTCGAAGGACAGCGAGCCCTTCCACATCGTTCCGATCCAGTTGAAGAACTTCACGCCGGTCGGTACGGCGATGAGGAACGTCATGAAGGAGAAGAACGGGAGGAGCACGCCGCCGGTGACGTACATGTGGTGGGCCCACACGGTCACGGACAGACCGGCGATCGCGATCGTCGCGGCCACCAGGCCGATGTAGCCGAACATCGGCTTGCGGCTGAAGACCGGGATGATCTCGGAGACGATGCCGAAGAACGGCAGGGCGATGATGTACACCTCTGGGTGTCCGAAGAACCAGAAGAGGTGTTGCCAGAGCAGGGCTCCGCCGTTGGCCGCGTCGAAGACGTGGGCACCGAACTTGCGGTCCGCCTCCAGGGCGAACAGCGCGGCCGCCAGGACCGGGAAGGCGAGCAGGACCAGGACACCGGTCAGCAGCACGTTCCAGGTGAAGATCGGCATGCGGAACATCGTCATGCCCGGAGCGCGCATGCAGATGATCGTGGTGATGAAGTTGACCGAGCCGAGGATCGTGCCGAAGCCGGAGAAGGCCAGACCCATGATCCACATGTCGGCGCCGACGCCCGGCGAGCGGACGGCGTCCGACAGCGGGGAGTAGGCGAACCAGCCGAAGTCGGCCGCACCCTGCGGGGTGAGGAAGCCGGCCACCGCGATGATCGAGCCGAAGAGGTACAGCCAGTAGGCGAACATGTTCAGCCGCGGGAACGCCACGTCGGGCGCGCCGATCTGCAGCGGCATGATCCAGTTGGCGAATCCGGCGAACAGCGGCGTCGCGAACATCAGCAGCATGATCGTGCCGTGCATCGTGAACGCCTGGTTGAACTGCTCGTTCGACATGATCTGCGTACCCGGACGGGCCAGCTCGGCGCGCATGAAGAGCGCCATCAGGCCGCCGATGCAGAAGAAGGCGAACGACGTGACCAGGTACATCGTCCCGATCGTCTTGTGGTCGGTGGTGGTCAGCCACTTCACCACGACATTGCCGGGCTGCTTGCGACGCGGCGGAACCTCGTTCTCGTAAGGCTCCTCAGCCTCAGCCGCACCCCGGGGTTCGTTGAGGATACTCACAGTACCTTCTTCTCCGCGTTCCTGGCCGGTTCCGTCTGCTCGATGCCAGACGGGATGTAGCCGGTCTGCCCCTTCTCGGCCAGCTCCTTCAGGTGCTGCTGGTAGCGCTCCGGGGAGACCACCTTGACGTTGAAGAGCATCCGGGAATGGTCCACACCGCACAGCTCGGCGCACTTGCCGAGGAAGGTGCCCTCCTTGGTCGGGGTGACCTCGAAGGCGTTCGGGTGACCCGGGATGACGTCCTGCTTCATGAGGAAGGGGACCACCCAGAAGGAGTGGATGACGTCGCGGGAGGTCAGGACGAACCGGACCTTCTCACCCAGGGGCAACCAAAGGGTCGGGCCCGGGTTGCCGGTCTGGGGGTTCCGGTCACCCGGGATGCCGGCGTCGTAGACGCCGCCCGCGTTGTCCGGGAACTGGACCTTGTACCGTTCCGGCACGCTTTCCAGGTTCTTGTCCGTCTTGGCGTCGCCCTTCACGCCGGGCACGTTCTCGATGTAGTTGAAGCCCCAGCTCCACTGGTAGCCGACCACGTTGACCGTGTGGGTGGGCTTGCTGGAGAGCTTGAGGAGCTCGGACTCGTCGCGCGCGGTGAAGTAGAAGAGCACCGAGACGATGATGAGGGGGGTGACCGTGTACAGCGCCTCGATGGGCATGTTGTAACGGGTCTGCGGAGGTACCTCGACCTTGGTGCGGGTGCGCCGGTGGAAGATGACCGACCACAGGATCAGTCCCCACACCAGCACACCGGTGACGAGGGCGGCCGCCCACGAACCCTGCCAGAGGGAGAGGATCCGGGGAGCCTCCTCCGTGACGGGGGTGGGCATACCAAGGCGGGGGAAGTCTTCCCAGTTGTACGAGCAGCCGGTGGCTGTCGTCAGGATCAGGCCCGCAGTCAGCACCTGCGGCAGCTTCCGCCGCATCGGGCGCCGCGACGAGCGGTCGGAGCCGTTGGGACTCACGTAGCGCCTTCCCGAGAGTCTCGGCCCGCGTTGGTCGGCCACGGCCGTCCGTCTCGCTGGTCGGTCGCCGCCCCGTGCCGCGGGCAGGGGTTTGGATGTTTATGCGGACCAAACCCTACTGGACGCTATTTGGGGTCGCGCGGGGAGGGTGCCCAACGCGCCGTCCGACTCCCCGAAGGGGTGGAGTCCGGGGTTCCGGAGGGGGGTCCGGCGCACCCGTCCAGTGGCCTGACGGCGGACCGGACGGGTGTTCTGACGAGGGCTCACGGGGGTCCGCGAGGAGAAAGGGGGGGGGAGCGGGGCGGGAGGCCGGAGAAAAGCCGGGCGGGCGGGGGCGGGCCGGGGTGGGCGGGGCGGGTGGTCCCGGCGCGTTCTACCGTGGGCGGATGCCGTACTTCGACGCCGCGTCCGCCGCCCCGCTGCACCCCGTCGCCCGTCAGGCGCTGCTCGCCTCCCTGGACGAGGGCTGGGCCGATCCGGCCCGGCTCTACCGGGAGGGGCGGCGGGCCCGGCTGCTGCTCGACGCGGCGCGGGAGGCCGCGGCGGAGGCGGTGGGCTGCCGCCCCGACGAGCTCGTGTTCACTCCTTCGGGGACGCGCGCGGTTCACGCGGGGGTCTCCGGCGCGCTCGCGGGCCGCCGGCGCGCCGGGAACCGGCTCGTGGTGTCGGCGGTCGAGCACTCCTCCGTCCTGCACGCGGCCGAGACGCACGCGGCGGCGGGCGGGACCGTGACCGAGGTGCCGGTGGACCGGTCGGGGGCGGTGGACGCGGCGGTCTTCGCGGCGGCCCTCGACACGGGGACGGCCCTGGCGTGCCTCCAGTCGGCCAACCACGAGGTGGGGACCGGGCAGCCGGTGGCCGAGGTGGCCGAGGCCTGCCGGGGGCTCGGCGTGCCGCTGCTCGTGGACGCGGCCCAGTCGCTCGGCTGGGGTCCGGTGGAGGGCGGCTGGTCGCTGCTCACGGCGAGCGCGCACAAGTGGGGCGGTCCGGCGGGGGTGGGGCTGCTCGCCGTGCGGAAGGGGGTGCGGTTCGCCCCGCAAGGGCCCTCGGACGAGCGGGAGTCGGGCCGGGCGCCGGGCTTCGAGAACCTGCCGGCGATCGTGGCGGCGGCGGCCTCGCTGCGGGCGGTCCGGGCGGAGGCCGCGGCCGAGGGGGCGCGCCTGCGGGCCCTGGTGGACCGGATCCGGGCGCGGGTGCCGGAGCTGGTGCCGGACGTGGAGGTGGTGGGCGACCCGGTGCGCCGGCTCCCCCACCTCGTCACCTTCTCCTGTCTCTATGTCGACGGGGAGACGCTGCTGCACGAGCTGGACCGGGAGGGTTTCTCCGTTTCGTCCGGTTCGTCGTGTACGAGTTCCACGCTGACGCCCAGCCACGTGCTGCGTGCGATGGGGGTGCTGAGCGAGGGGAACGTCCGGGTGTCCCTGCCGGCCGGCACCGCGGCGGAGGACGTGGACCGCTTCCTCGACGTGCTGCCGGGGGTGGTGGCGGGGGTGCGGGAGCGGCTCGGCGTCCCGGCCGCCCCGGCCGCGGCCCCGGCGGCCGGCCCCGGCTCCCTGGTCGTGGACGCGCTGGGACGGCGCTGCCCGATCCCGGTGATCGAGCTGGCGAAGGTGATCGGCGACGTGCCGGTGGGCGGCACGGTGACGGTCCTCGCGGACGACGAGGCGGCGCGCCTGGACATCCCGGCGTGGTGCGAGATGCGGGGCCAGGAGTACGTGGGCGAGGGGGACCCGCCGGAGGGCGGCCGGGCGTACGTGGTGCGGCGGGTGTCCTGACCGCGCGGGCCCGGGGCGTCCCGGGCCCGGCGGGGGCGGGCGTCAGACCAGGTGGGCGTGGACCTCGGCGGCGGCCTCGTCGCCGTACGCCTTGGTGAAGCGCTCCATGAAGTTGACGCGGCCCAGGGTGTACTCCTGGGTGCCCAGGGTCTCGATGACGAGCGTGGCCAGCATGCAGCCGACCTGCGCGGCGCGCTCGTGGCCGACGCCCCAGGCCAGACCGGTGAGGAAGCCGGCCCGGAAGGCGTCGCCGACGCCGGTCGGGTCGACCTTGGCCGTCTCCTCGGGGCAGCCGACCTCGATCGGGTCCTCGCCGGTCCGCTCGATGCGCACGCCGCGCGAGCCGAGGGTGGTGACGCGGTGGCCGACGCGGGAGAGGATCTCCGCGTCGGTCCAGCCCGTCTTGGACTCGATGAGGCCCTTCTCGTACTCGTTGGAGAAGAGGTAGGTGGCGCCGTCGAGGAGGGTGCGGATCTCCCGGCCGTCCATGCGCGCGATCTGCTGCGAGAAGTCCGCGGCGAAGGGGAGGGAGCGGGTCCGGCACTCCTCGGTGTGGCGGAGCATCGCCTCGGGGTCGTCTGCGCCGATCAGGACCAGGTCGAGGCCGCCCACGCGGTCGGCGACGGCCTTGAGCTCGATCAGGCGGGCCTCGCTCATCGCACCCGTGTAGAAGGAGCCGATCTGGTTGTGGTCCCGGTCCGTGGTGCAGACGAAGCGGGCGGTGTGCAGGACCTCGGAGATGCGGACCGAGCCGGTGTCGACGCCGTGCCGGTCGAGCCAGGCCCGGTACTCGTCGAAGTCGAAGCCCGCCGCGCCCACCAGGACCGGTCGGCTGCCGAGCTGTCCCATGCCGAAGCAGATGTTGGCGGCGACGCCTCCCCGGCGCACGTCCAGGTTGTCCACGAGGAAGGAGAGGGAGACCGTGTGCAGCTGGTCGGCCACGAGCTGGTCGGCGAACCGGCCGGGGAAGGTCATGAGGTGGTCGGTGGCGATGGAGCCGGTGACTGCGATACGCACGGCGGGCGCTCCTGCGGGAAGGCGGTAATGACAGTTCACGCTACCCGCTGGGGGCGGCCCTGCCGAACAGTGGAAACTACCCCAGAGTAGGCCTTTTCTCCGCGGGCTCGTGGTGCGTACGGTGCGCCCATGAGTCTCTACCCCGCTCCCCGCGAGCGACACGAGTCCGAGATGAGTCTCGCCCAGCTGCGCGGCGACGGCGCCCGGATGGCCCCGCACTGGGTGGCCCCGGAGGCGCCGGAGTCCGCCCCGGTCTCCCCCGCCCTGATCAACGGGGTCGTCGTGCCGGCCGCCTCGGCCCGGCTGATCGACGCCACCGCCGAGTACGGCGGCTGACGGAACCGTCCGGGCGTCCGCTCCGTCCCACCGGTGTCTTCCACAGGACACCAAGGGCCGAAGGAGCTGAGCCGTGAGCGGTACGGAGAACGGTCGGAGGCGGCGGACGCTGCTCACCGCCTCGGTGGCGGCGGGCGTGCTGCTCGCCGGGGGCGGTGGGGTGTACCTCGCCACCGCGGCGTCCGGCGACGGCGGCGGCGCGGACGGCGCGAGCCGGTCCGCGGACGCGGCCGGTCCCCCGTCGCCCCTGCGTCCGGGGGGCGGCGACGGCGGTACGGACGGGGGTCCCGGGATCGCGCCGGGCGAGCCCGATCCGGGCGGCGGTCCGCGCGGGACCGTCTACAAAGCCAAGGGCCCACTCCCCCAGGGGCCCTCCTCGGCCGCGGTCCACCGGCCGGAGGGCCTGGTCACCTCGGCGGAGGTGACCAGGCTGGCCGACGCGCTCGGCGTCTCCGGGCGTCCCGTCCTGGCGAACGACGTCTGGTCGATCGCGCCCGAGAAGGACGGTTCGGGGCCGCGCCTCGACGTGGCGCGCAAGGCGCCGGGGAACTGGACGTACTCCTGGTACGACGGCGGGCCGGTCGGCGACACCTGCCTCAAGGGCAAGGCGTGTCCGCCCCCGGGCGAGGCGAAGACCCCGCGCGGCGGTTCGCCGGTGAGCGAGGCGGCGGCGAGGGCGGCGGCCGCTCCCGTCCTGAAGGCGCTCGGCCAGGACGACGCGAAGGTGACGGCCGGGCAGGTGATGAACGGGTCCGTGCGGGTGGTCAACGCCGAGCCGGTGGTGGGCGGCCTGCCGACCTACGGCTGGTCGACGGGGCTGCACGTCGAGCCGGACGGCCGGATCTCCGGCGGGAGCGGGATGCTCGACGAGCCGGCCGAGGGCGCCTCGTACCCCGTGGTGGGGGCGGCGAAGGCCCTCGCCGAGCTGAACGAGGACTCGAAGGGCACGGGCCCGGTCGGCATCGGCGGCTGCGCCACGCCCGTCCCGAACGGGGAACGGCCGGGCGCGGAGGAGGCCCCGGGCGCCGGGAAGCCGGGCACGGAGGAGGTTCCGGGCGCCGGGAAGCCCACGGGCGGTGCGGTGGTGCCCTGCGGGACGGCCTCGGACTCGGCCCCGCCGGTCGAGGTGCCGGTGACGGGCGCGGTGTTCGGCCTCGCGGCGCAGGACGTGGCCGGTGAGCGGCTGCTCGTACCGGCGTGGCTGTTCACGGCGGACCCGGCGGACGCGGCGCCGTACACGGTGGTGCGCACGGCGGTCGAGGACCGGCGGTCGGCTCCGCCGGTGACGACCCCGCCGCCGGCCGGCGAGGGCACGGCGCCGGCCCGGCAGGTCCAGTCGTACAGGACCGGGGACGACGGGCGGAAGCTGACGGTCGCCTTCTGGGGCGGGGTGTGCAGCACGTACACGGTCACGGCGGAGGAGACCCCGGAGCGGGTCGCCCTGCGGATCGAGGAGTCCCCGACCGAGCCGGGCCGGATGTGCGTGGCCATGGCGGTGGAGGTCGTGAAGACGGTGGACCTGGACGCCCCGCTCGGCTCGCGGCCGGTGGTGGACGCGGCGAGCGGCGAGACGGTGCCGCGCCGCTGACGTCCCCGGACGCGCGTGAGGGCGGGCCCCGGAATCTCTTCCGGGGCCCGCCCTCACTCACGCGTACGACTCGGCCCTAGCTGAACGAGTCACCGCAGGCGCAGGAACCCGTGGCGTTCGGGTTGTCGATGGTGAAGCCCTGCTTCTCGATGGTGTCGACGAAGTCGATCGACGCACCGCCGAGGTACGGGGCGCTCATGCGGTCGGTGACGACCTTGACGCCGTCGAAGTCCTTCACGACGTCGCCGTCGAGCGAACGCTCGTCGAAGAACAGCTGGTAACGCAGGCCGGAGCAGCCGCCGGGCTGAACGGCGACGCGCAGGGCCAGGTCCTCGCGGCCTTCCTGGTCGAGGAGGGCCTTGACCTTGGCCGCGGCGGCGTCGGACAGGAGGATGCCGTCGCTGACAGTGGTCTTCTCGTCCGATACGGACATCTGCTTCTCTCCCGGTGTGTACGGAGACTGCTTGCCGACGGTGGAAACCGACGGTGCCCCGGATTCATTCCGGGCCGAGTGGGTTTTTCCTCCTTTCATGCTCGCACACCCTGTCCACACCCGTGGAAGGCGAACTCGTCACATCGACACTATGGACATCGTCAACATGACGTGAAGGGGCTATCATAGATAGCGTCATTTAGACGAAAAGGTTCCCCGAAGAAAGGGTGCGTGCTGTGACCACGGCCCATCCCCGTCATGAGCTCGACGTTCAGCCGACGCCGCTCGCCCTCCTCCTGCTCGGCCGCGAGGCCGACCCGAAGAGCGAGCGCGGCGTGGAGTGCCCCGGCGACCTGCCGTCGCCCTCCGACCCCGACCTCGTGGAACGCGCCCGCGCGGCCAAGGAGAAGCTCGGGGACAAGGTCTTCGTGCTCGGCCACCACTACCAGCGCGACGAGGTCATCCAGTTCGCCGACGTGACCGGCGACTCCTTCAAGCTCGCGCGCGACGCGGCCGCCAGGCCGGAGGCGGAGTACATCGTCTTCTGCGGCGTGCACTTCATGGCGGAGTCGGCCGACATCCTCACCGGCGACGACCAGAAGGTCGTCCTGCCCGACCTCGCGGCCGGCTGCTCGATGGCCGACATGGCCACCGCCGAGCAGGTCGCCGAGTGCTGGGACGTGCTGACCGAGGCCGGGATCGCCGAGCAGGTCGTGCCCGTCTCGTACATGAACTCCTCGGCCGACATCAAGGCCTTCACCGGCAAGCACGGGGGCACGATCTGCACCTCGTCCAACGCCGAGCGGGCCCTGAACTGGGCCTTCGAGCAGGGCGAGAAGGTGCTGTTCCTGCCGGACCAGCACCTGGGCCGCAACACCGCCGTCCGCGACATGGGCATGTCCCTGGACGACTGCGTCCTCTACAACCCGCACAAGCCGAACGGCGGCCTGACCGTCGAGGAGCTGCGCGCCGCCAAGATGATCCTGTGGCGGGGCCACTGCTCGGTGCACGGCCGGTTCTCGCTGGAGTCGGTCGAGGACGTGCGGGCCCGCATCCCCGGCGTGAACGTGCTGGTCCACCCCGAGTGCCGGCACGAGGTCGTCGCCGCCGCCGACCACGTGGGCTCGACCGAGTACATCATCAACACCCTGGAGGCGGCCCCGGCCGGTTCCAAGTGGGCGATCGGCACGGAGCTGAACCTCGTGCGGCGCCTGGCGAACCGGTACGCCGACCAGGGCAAGGAGATCGTCTTCCTCGACAAGACGGTCTGCTTCTGCTCGACCATGAACCGCATCGACCTGCCGCACCTGGTGTGGGCCCTGGAGTCCCTGGCCGAGGGCAAGCTCGTCAACCGGATCCAGGTCGACGAGGAGACGGAGAGCTTCGCGAAGCTGGCCCTGGAGCGGATGCTGGCACTGCCGTAACGATTCACCCCGTACGTACGCCGAAGGGCGCCCCGCGACACGAGCGGGGCGCCCTTCGTGCGTACCGGGCTCAGTCCAGGAGGTCCAGCAGGGTCGCGTCCAGCGGCGAGACGTCCGGCTGCTCCGGGTCGTGCGCCACGGCGTCGTCCTTCCCCTTCCTCTTCGCCGCCTTCCGCTTCGCGCGGCGCTCCTTGCGGAGCTCCACCATCGCGTAGAGCGTCGGGACGAGGAGCAGGGTCAGCAGCGTCGAGGTGATCAGGCCGCCGATCACCACCACCGCCAGTGGCTGGGCGATGAAGCCGCCCTCGCCGGTGATGCCGAGGGCCATCGGCAGCAGGGCGAAGATCGTCGCCAGGGCGGTCATCAGGATCGGGCGGAGCCGGTGCCGGCCGCCCTCGACCACCGCTTCGACGACGCCGAGGCCCCGCTCGCGGTACTGGTTGATCAGGTCGATCAGGACGATCGCGTTGGTGACGACGATGCCGATGAGCATCAGCATGCCGATCATCGCCGGGACGCCCATCGCCGTGTCGGTGGCCACGAGCAGACCGATCGCGCCCGTCGCCGCGAACGGGATCGAGACCAGCAGGATCAGCGGCTGGATCAGCGACCGGAAGGTCGCGACGAGCAGCATGAAGACGATCGCGACGGCCGCGAGCATCGCCAGGGCCATCTTGATCCCGGTCTCCTGCAGGTCCTCGCTGACGCCGCCGACGGTGGCGGTGGCACCCGCCGGCAGGTCGAGTCCGCCGATCTCCTTCCGGAGGGCGTCGCTCACCGCCCCGGTGTCGTCGCCGACCGGCTTGCCCGTGATCGTCGCGGCGCGGGCGCCGTCGATCCGGGTCATGGAGACCGGGCCGGGGACCAGCTCGACGGTGGCGACGTCGCCGAGCCGCACCGGGCCGAGGGGCAGCGCCCTCAGCCCGTCCAGGGTCGTGGCGGGCCTCGCCGAGGTGATGAGGACGTCCCGCTCGCTGCCGTCGAGGGTCGCCCTGGCGGCCGGGGTGCCCCGGACGGCCTGGGCGACGACCATGCCGAGCGAGGCGGAGTCGAAGCCGGCGTCGGCCGCGGCGGGCTTCGCCGTGACGGAGACGCGCGGGACGGACTGCGAGAGGTCGCTCTGGACGCCGGTGACGCCGTCGAGTCCGGCGACCGCGGTCCGGACCTGCTCGGCGGCCTTCGCGAGCACCTCCGGGTCGGCCGCCTTGACGACCACGCTCAGGTCCTGGCCGCCGAAGCCGTCGCCGGCCGCGAGGGTGGCGTCGCCGATCCCGTCGAGACCGGCGAGCCCCTTCTCCAGGGCGTCCCGCGTCTTCTCGTACGAGGCGGACTCCTCCAGGCTGACCTGGTACGAGGCCTGGTTGGCGCCGGTGCCGCCGCCGAAGGCCGCCATGAAGCCGGACGAGCCGACGGTGACCTGGTAGTCCTTGACGCCCTTGGTCTCCGCGAGGAGCCTCTCGACCTTCTTCGCGGCCTCGTCGGAGGCGCTCAGGGAGCTGCCGGGCGCCAGCTTCTGCTTGATGCTCAGGACCTTCTGGTCGCCCTGCTCGAAGAAGCTCGTCTTCAGGAGCGGGGTCATGCCGAGGGTGACGGCCAGGACGGCGAGCGCGATGCCCAGGCTCGCGAACCGGCGCCGGGTCGCGAACCGCAGGACCGGCACGTACAGGCGCTGGAGGCGGCTCCTCTCCTCCGCCTCCTCGGCCTTCCTGCGGGCCTCGGCCAGGTCCTCCGGCGTGCCCTGGGGAGCACGCAGGAACCAGTACGAGAGGACCGGGACGACGGTCAGGGAGACGAGCAGGGAGGCGAGCAGGGCCGCCGTGACCGTCAGCGAGAAGGGGCTGAACATCTCGCCGACGATGCCGCCGACCAGGCCGATCGGCAGGAAGACGGCGACGGTGGTGAGGGTGGAGGAGGTGACGGCGCCGGCCACCTCTCGGACGGCGGTGAGGATCGCCTCCCGGCGCTCCTCACCGTAGCCGAGGTGGCGCTTGATGTTCTCCAGGACCACGATCGAGTCGTCGACGACCCGGCCGACGGCGATGGTGAGCGCGCCGAGCGTCAGCATGTTGAGCGAGAGGTCGCGGGTCCACAGCACGAGGAGGGCGAGGACGACCGAGAGCGGGATGGAGACCGCGGTCACCAGGGTCGAGCGGACCGAGGTGAGGAAGACCAGGATCACCAGGACGGCCATGACGAGGCCGAGGGCGCCCTCGGTGGTGAGGCCGGAGACGGCGTCGGCGACGGCCGGGCCCTGGTCGGAGACGACGGTGAGCCCGGCGCCCGCGCCGAGGTCGCGGCGCAGGTCCGGCAGCTTCTCCGCGACGGCGTCGGAGATCGCGACGGCGCTGCCGTCCTTGTCCATGGTGACCGTGACGGCGAGGCTGGGCCTGCCGTCGGTGCGGGTCAGGGAGGTGCGCGGGGACTCCTCCTGGCGGACGGTGGCCACGTCGCCGAGGCGGACGGCCTTCTTCCTGCCGGGGGCGGCCGACGGGATGCGCAGGTCCTCGATCTGCCGCAGGGAGGTGTAGCCGCCGCCGACCTGGATCGTGCGGCTCCTGCCGTCCTCGGTGAAGGAGCCGGCGGGCGTCGTGCCGCCGCCGGAGCGCAGGGCCTCGGCGAGCTTCATGGTGCTGAGTCCGGCCCCGGCGAGCTTCCGCTCGTCGGGGGTGACGGAGACCTGGAGGTCCTGGACGCCGCTGACGGAGACCCGGCCGACGCCGTCGATGTCCTGGAGGGCGGGCACGACGGTCCGGTCGAGGAGGTCCGCGAGTGCCTGCGGGTCCCTGTCGGAGGAGGCGGCGAGGACGACGGTCGGGATGTCGTCCGTCGAGCCGGCCACGACCTGCGGGTCGACCGTGTCGGGCAGCTGGGCGCGGGCGCGGTTCACGGCCTGCTGGACATCGGCGACGAGCTGCTTCGTCGACTCGTCGCCGTAGTCGAAGGAGGCCATGACGAGGGCCGTGCCCTCGGAGGCCGTGGAGGTGACCGACGTGAGGCCGTCGACGCCCTTCAGGCTGTTCTCCAGGGGTTCGACGACCTGCTTCTCGACCACGTCGGGAGAGGCGCCCTGGTACGGGGCGAGGACCGAGACCACGGGCAGCTCGATCGAGGGCAGGAGCTGCTGCTTGAGCTGCGGGATCGCTATCGCCCCGAACACGATCGCGACGAGCGACGTCAGCCCGATCAGGGCCCGTTGCGCGAGGCTGAATCTGGACAGCCAGGACATGGGATGGGGTCTCTCTTCCGTGGCGTACGCGTCGGCGGTCGGGGGCGTCCCGTCCCGGCCTTCGACCGGCCCGGGACGCCCCCGTCCCTACGATCGGCCATCCGCCGCCGGAAGTCCTCGGCCCCCGGGTGCACTTCTTTACGCCGCGCATACCGCGTTGGGAGTACACCCGCGCTCCGGGTCACTCCGTCCTCGGGCGCACCAGTCCCGACTCGTAGGCGGTGACCACGAGCTGGGCCCGGTCGCGGGCGCCGAGCTTGGCCATGGTCCGGTTGACGTGGGTCTTCACGGTGAGCGGGCTGACGTCGAGCCGCCGGCCGATCTCGTCGTTGGACAGGCCGCCCGCGACGAGGACGAGGACCTCGCGCTCGCGGGCGGTGAGCGCGGCGAGGCGTTCGGAGCGGACCCGGCCCTCCTCGCCCGCGGCGCCCGCGCCGTCGTCCCGGGGGCCCTGGGCGAGGAAGGTGGCGATCAGGCCCTTGGTGGCGGCCGGGGAGAGCAGCGCCTCGCCGGCGTGGGCGATGCGGATCGCGCCGAGCAGCTCCTCCGGCTCGGCGCCCTTGCCGAGGAAGCCGGAGGCCCCGGCGCGCAGCGACTGCACGACGTACTCGTCGACCTCGAAGGTGGTGAGCATGACGATCCGTACGCCGGAGAGGCCGGGGTCGGCGGTGATCGCGCGGGTGGCGGCGAGGCCGTCCGTGCCCGGCATGCGGATGTCCATCAGGACGACGTCGGGCCGCTCGGTACGGGCCAGCTCGACGGCCCGGGCGCCGTCGGGGGCCTCGCCGACGACCTCCATGTCGGGCTCGGAGTCGACCAGGATCCGGAAGGCGCTGCGCAGCAGGGCCTGGTCGTCGGCGAGCAGCACCCGGATGGTCACGCGTCCTCCCCCTCGTCCCCTCCTGTGCGGGGGACCACGGGCAGTATCGCCTGTACACGAAATCCGCCGCCGTAGCGGGGTGCGGCGGTCAGGGTGCCGCCGAGCGCGCCGACCCGCTCGCGCATGCCGAGCAGCCCGTGGCCGCCGGCGGGGTCCCCGGCCGGGGCGGCCGGGGGCGTGCCGTCGTCGAGGACGGTGATCTCGACCGTGCGGCCCACCCGTACGACGCTGACCTCGGCCCGCGCGTCGGGCCCGGCGTGCTTGCGCACGTTGGTCAGGGCCTCCTGCACGATCCGGTACGCGGCCAGGTCGACGGCGGCGGGCAGCGGCCCGTCTCCGTCGGCGCGGGCCAGGGCGACCGGGAGGCCGGCCTTGCGGAAGCTGTCGAGCAGCCCGTCGAGGACGGCGAGGCCGGGGGCGGGCTCGGTGGGTGCCTCCGGGTCGCCGGACTGGCGCAGCAGGCCGACGGTGGCGCGCAGCTCGTCGAGGGCGGAGCGACCGGCCTCGCGGACGTGCGCGAGGGCCTCCTTGGCCTGGTCGGGGCGCTTCTCCATGAGGTGGGCGGCGACTCCGGCCTGGACGTTGACCAGGGCGATGTGGTGGGCGACGACGTCGTGGAGGTCGCGGGCGATCCGCAGCCGCTCCTCCGCGACCCGGCGTCCGGCCTCCTCCTCGCGGGTGCGCTCGGCGCGTTCGGCGCGCTCCCGGATCGCGTCGACGAAGGCCCGCCGGCTGCGGACGGCGTCCCCGGCGGCGGCCGCCATGCCGGTCCAGGCGAAGACGCCGAGGTTCTCCTGCGCGTACCAGGGGGTCGGGCCGAAGACCATGGCCGCGGCGGTGAGGACCGTCATGGTGGCGAGGCCGACCCGCCAGGTGGTAGGCCGGTCGGTGCGCGCGGCGACCGTGAAGAGCGCGACGACGACGCTCATGGAGATGGGGGCGGGCCGGTTGTCGTCGACCAGCTCGACGAGGGTGACCGCCGCGGTGAAGCAGAGCACGGCGAAGGGCTCGCGCCGGCGCAGCACGAGGGCGACGGCCCCGGCGACCATGAGCAGCACGCTGTACGCGTCGGGCGCGCGGTCGCCGAAGGTGGGCCCGTTCGGGCTGCCGTGCGGGTCGGTGAAGGACCCGGCGATCATGCAGACGAGCACGCCGAACGCGAGCGTCGCGTCGAAGGCGAGCGGATGCGTCCGGAACCAGTCGACGAACCGCCGGGGTGAGAGGACGCCGACGGCGGATCCGGTGGAAGTCACGGGAGGCAACGGTACGGGGCGGAGGCGTCCGACCGGGGCAGGGCTACCCGGCGGGGGCTGTCGGTACCGGCCGGGGTCGTCCGCCTCCGAGACCGGGCGGGGCGGCTGCGGACGGCACGGGAGCCGCGACCGGCGCCGGTGCCCGGGCCTGGTCCGGGGCCCGGGCCTGGTCCGGTGCCCGGGCCGGTGGTGGCCGGGGCGGGGCGCGGCCCCGCGTCGGCGCGGGCCGGGTGCGGCCGGGCGCCGGGCCGGTTCCGGCAGCGCGAAGGTCCCGCCCCCTAGGCCGTGTCTGACAAATGATCACCTTGCGGGTTCGCGATGCCACGAGATCGGCAAGAGAGGCTCTTGGCGAGCTAGTCTGACGATCATGGCG
>NZ_JBIBBZ010000007.1:0-285225 GCF_042900925.1 Streptomyces sp. NPDC012825
ACGGGCCCGGGAAGATCGTCCGCCCCTCGGTCGTCGCCGTCTGGCGCACGGACGGGGGCGACATCGGCGTCTGACCGGTCCCGTCCGGTCGCGGGGGGGGGGGGGGGGCCCCCCCCCCCCCCCCCCCCCCCCCCCCCCCCCCGCCGCGCACACCGACCCCGTCGCGCACACCGGCCTTGCCTCGCGCGCGGACCCGCCCCATCCACCGGCCCTGCCCGCCGCGCGCACCGCCCGGTCGACTCCGCCCCGGCCAAGGCTCAACCTCAGCCTTAGCCTCAGGCGAACGCGCCCGCGTGGCGTTCCGCCCACGCGGAGAACGGCCGTGGCACACGCCCGAGGACCCGCTCCACGTCCGGGCTCACCCGTCGCTCCTCCTCGCCGGGATCGCCCATCACCGGCAGCATCCCGTCGACGGCCTCCTCCGGCAGGAACCGCACCAGCCGTTCCCGGGTCTCGTCCGCGCCCAGCGCCGTGAACCCCACGGGAGCGCCCACCGCCTTTGCCAACGCCCGTGGCTGCTCGCGCGGCGTCACCGCGACCGGGACCGTGAGCACGTACGTGCGCCCCGCGTGCGCCGGACCGCGCAGCGCGGCGGCCGCGACCTCCGCGATGTCCGCCGGATCCACGACGAGCAGGTCCACATCGGCGAAGGGGGCCGCCACCGTACGTGCCGAGCGCACCCGGTCGGCCCAGAGGAAGGCGTTGGAGACGAAACCGCGCGGACGCAGGTCGTCCCCGAGCCCCGCGACGAGCAGGTACACCGCCTCGGCCCCCTCGAACAGCCCCTCCAGACCGTCGACATCGGCCAGGTCGCCCCGCCGGTGCGCCACCCCTGCGGGCAGCTCTCCGGTCCCATGGCGGCTCACCGCCGTGACCTCCGCGCCGGCCGGGGCCAGCGCCTCCACCAGCGGTCGCCCGACGCTTCCGGTCGCTCCGGTCACCACGATCACGGCTGTTCCCCTCCAGGAAGTCCGTGGCGGGGCGCGGACGCCCCGCCGTTCTCGTGACCTCATCGTGGAAGCCGAACAGGCCATCTCCTGGCCAGTTCCGGAAGCCGGGTTCGGAAGCGATTCCGGAAAGCCCGGCGTGGCCCGGGAAGGGCTCAGCGCCCGGAGGAGCCCTGCTCGCCGAAGCGCCGCTCGAACCGGGCGATCCGGCCCTCGGTGTCCACGGTCCGCGCCTTGCCCGTGTAGAACGGGTGGCTCTCGGAGGAGATCTCGACGTCGATCACGGGGTACGTGTTGCCGTCGTCCCACTCGATGGTCCGGTCGCTGGTCGCGGTGGAGCGGGTCAGAAACGCGTACCCGGCCGAGCGGTCGCGGAAGACCACGGGGCCGTACTCGGGCTGCTTGTCCTGCTGCACGTGTCCTCCTCGGGCTGCCGCCCTGACTCGTCCGGCCTGATCGGCGCGGCATCCCCAGCCTCCCCGGGGTCGCGGCCGCCGACCAGCGCCACGGGCCCGACCGGGTGACGGACCCCGCGCGCGTGCCCCTCCCGCAGCCGTCCGACCGGTGCGGGACGTCCGTACGGCTCAGCCGCCCTCCGGCCATCGTGCCGCGAGCAGCAGGGCGATGTCGTCCGGCCGGGACATGGCCTGTCGGGCCTCCCGGGTCAGTCGGTCGGCCGTCTCCGAGAGCGGCAGGGAGGCCGTCGCGGCGAGGGCCCGGCGGAGCCGCTCGATCCCCTCGTCGATGTCCCGTCCCGGCCGCTCCACGAGACCGTCCGTGAACAACGCGAGGACCGCTCCCGGAGCCAGCCGCAGCCGGGTCACCGGGTACGAGGCCCCGTCGTCGATCCCGAGGACCATCCCGCCCGCCAGCTCCACCTGCTCGGCCGTCCCGTCCGGCTGCAGCAGCAGCGGCTGCGGGTGCCCCGCCCGCACCGCCCGCGCCTCACCGGTCTCCGGGTCGAGCAGGACGTAGCAGCAGCTCGCGAACTGCCCCGGGTCCAAATCGATCAGCAGCCGGTTGGTGCCCCGCATGACGTCCTGCGGCCGGTGTCCCCCGAGCGCGAACGCCCTCACCGCGCTCCGCAGTTGTCCCATCGTGGCGGCGGCCGCCACCCCGTGGCCCTGCACGTCGCCGATGACCAGGGCCAGCCGCCCCTGGCCCGTCTCGATCACGTCGTACCAGTCCCCGCCCACGTCCATGCCCTGCGTGCCCGGCAGATAGCGGCCCACCGTGTCCACCCCGACCCGGACCGGCAGCCGGTGCGGCAGCAGCGCGTCCTGGAGGCCGCGCGCGACCGCCGACTCCGTGTCGTACCGCTGCGCCCGCTCCAGGGCCTGCGCGATCAGCCCCGCGAGCGCCGTGAGCACGGTCCGCTCCTCCGGACCGAAGCCGCGGGGCTGGTCGAAGCCGAGGATGCAGGAGCCCACCGGCCGGCCCGAGGCGATCAGCGGCAGGAACGCCCGGGCCCCCGACTCCGCGTCCAGCGGAAGGTCCGGATACGCCCGGCCCAGCTGCTCCATCGACTCGAAGAACAGGGGCCTGCCCGTCGTCAGCGTCTCCACTCCCGGCACCCGCGCGTCGAGCCCCACACCGTCGAAGGGTTCGAGGAAGCCCTGCGGGAAACCCGTCTCCCACGCCAGGTAGAGACGCCGGTCGCTCAGCAGGTAGATCGCCAGCTGCCGCCCGCCGAACGCCGGCAGCAGCTCCTCCGTCACCACCGCCGACACCTGCCGCGCCGTCACCGCCTCGGTGAGCGCGATCGCGAGCGCCACCGGCCGGTACAGGTCCGCCGCCCGGTCCCCGGGCGAGGTGAGGTCGTCCGTGAGGCGCCGGCCCGTCCCGGCCCCGTGCGCGAGGCCCGCCGGGCCCTCCTCGGGGAGGAGCACCATCGTCACCCCGTCCCGCCCCGGGTGCAGCGAGACCGACAGCCAGCCACCCCGCTCCGGACGGGCCAGGAAGCGCACCGGCTCCCCGGAGAGCAGGGCGGCGCGCAACTGCTCCTGGTGGAAGGCGTGCCCGAACCAGGGCAGCGCCTCCCACAGCGGCCGCCCGGCCAGGTCCCTGCGCGGCCGCCCGAGCAGCTGTTCCGTACGCTCGTTGACGTACGTGACGCGGCCGAGCCGGTCGACGGCCAGGAGTGCCCGCGGCAGCCGGTCGGTGGCGTCCGAGCCGATCAGGCCGGTGCCGAGGTCGACGAGGGTGCCCGCGAGCCGGGACCCCTTCCCGGTGCCGGTCCGCCGCGCGCGTGCGGACACCTCCAGGAGGTGCAGCCCGCCGTCCGGACCCTTCAGCCGGAGCCTGCGCACCAGGGGGCGCCCGCCGGCGCCCGTCGCGTGCCGGGCCGCCGCCCACAGCGCGTACCCGTCCTCCGGTTCCAGGAGGGAGGTGAGGACCTCGATCGTGCAGGGCGAGGTCACGCCCGCCCCGAGGATGCCCAGGAGGCCGTCGTCCATCGTGACGGCGCCCGAGAGCAGGTCCCATTCGAAGGAGCCGAACCGCACCGGCGGTCCCGAACCGGTCGGCAGCTGCACGCACACCGGATCGCCCGTCCACTCGACCACCGTCCCCCGGCGGGACAGCTCGGTGAGGGCTTCACCGAGGCGGAGCGCGCCCCGCGTCATCCGGCTCCGGTCCCGCACGTCCACCGGAACGCCCGGAGTGGGCGCGCGCAGCGCCACGAGCACGCCGAAGCGCTCACGGCCCGCGAGGACCGGCGCGTACAGCGAGGCGAAGGGGAACGGCAGGCTCGCCACCAGCTGGGGGAAGCGCCGCATCGCCTCCTCGACGTCGGCGAGGTGGACGGCCTGGCCCGACCGGTGGACCTCCGCCACCGGGAACGGCCGGTTGGCGTGCATCCGCCACCACGGGCGGAACAACGGCCCCGGCAGCCCCACGAGGACCGCGAGCCTCAGCAGCCCCGGCGTCTCGGAGCGCAGATACACCCCGCCCGCGTATCCGCCGACCTCCTCCACAACCCCGAGGGCCGCCTCCGCGAGCGCCCACGTCAGGGAACCGGAAGCGGGCTCGTCGCCGGCTCCGCTCCCGTACGGACGCCCGGTACCGCCCGCCGGGCCGGAGCCGGAAGCGCCGTGCGAGGTCACACAGCAAGGATGCCCCCGGGGCCGAAGCCCCCGCATCCCGGAGGACCCTCCACCGGACGGAGACGTTGACCACACGCGTCCGGGCCGTCACACTCGGTGGTCGACCGCCGCCGACGACGCGCGGCGGCGTCACCGCGCGACCAGGGGGCACGATGACCGGCCGGGTTCTTCCGTACGACGTCCACGGCGAAGGGCCGGGGAGGGCACTCGTCCTCCACAACTGGTTCGGCGACTGCACCAGCTTCGCCCCGCTGCGCGCCCATCTGGACGGTGACGTCGGCACCTACGCCTTCGTCGACTGCCGGGGCTACGGCGAGGCGCTCGACCACGAGGGCGCCTACACGATGGAGGAGGTCGCGGCCGACGCCCTGGCGGTCGCCGACGACCTCGGCTGGGACTCCTTCTCCGTCATCGGCCACTCCATGGGCGGCAAGGCGGCCCAGCTGGTGCTCCTCGAAGCCCCCGACCGCGTCCGCTCGCTCATCGGCGTCTCACCGGTCTCCGCCGCCGGGTTCCCCCTCGACGGGGAGTCCTGGGAGCTCTTCGCCGGAGCCGCGGGGGATCCGGCCCGCCGGCGCGTGATCATCGACCACACCACCGGAGGCCGGTACGACGACGCCTGGCTGGGCGCGCTCGTCGACCGCTCCCTCGACCGCTCCTCCGCCACGGCCTTCCGGGCCTATCTGGACTCCTGGTCCCGCGCCGACTTCCACGAGCGCGTCCGCGACAACCCCACGCCCGTCCTCCTCGTCGTCGGCGCGCACGACCCGGCGCTCGGCGCCGAGGCGATGGAGGGCACCTGGCTGCGGTGGTACCCCAACGCACGCCTCGAAGTCATCGAGGACGCCGGGCACTACGCCCCCGAGGAGACCCCGAAGGCCCTCGCCGAGGCCATCGAGGCCTTCCTCGCCGCCTGACGGGAACGCCCGCGGCACACCCGCGGCCCGCCTCGCCGAGCGGCCCGACGCGCCTACCCTGGAAGAACGCGGTCGTCCGTCCCGGGCCCGCCCGGGCGGCCGCACGGGCGGAAGGGCGTCGGACCATGGTCTTCAGCGATCGCAGCGACGCGGGACGGCGGCTCGCCGCCCGGCTCGACCACTTCAAGGGCCGGGACGTCGTGGTCCTCGGCCTTCCGCGCGGCGGCGTGCCGGTGGCCGCGGAGGTCGCCGACGCCCTCGGCGCCCCCCTCGACATCTGTCTCGTCCGGAAGCTGGGCGTGCCCCGTCGGCCGGAGGTCGCGATGGGGGCGATCGGCGAGGGCGGGGTCCGGGTGCTCAACGAGCAGGTGCTGCACGAGACCGGCGTGGACGCCCGCGCACTGGCAGCCGTGGAGGAGCGGGAACTGGCCGAGCTGGAGCAGCGCGCCCGCCGTTACCGGGGCAGCCGGACACCCGTCCCGCTCGAAGGACGGACGGTCCTCGTCGTCGACGACGGGCTCGCCACCGGCGCCACGGCCCTGGCGGCCTGCCGGGTGGTCCGCGCCCGGGGCGCGGCCCGGATCGTCCTCGCGGTGCCGGTCGCGCCGCCCGGCTGGACGGCCCGGCTCGGCGGCGAGGCCGACGAGACCGTCGGCGTCGACACCCCGGAGGGGTTCTACGCCGTCGGCCAGTTCTACCGGGACTTCCCGCAGACGCCGGACGACGAGGTGATCGCCTGTCTGGACCGGAGCCGGGCCGCGCGCGACCCCGTCGTCCGGGACACGGACGTACGGATTCCGGTCGACGGCACCGCCCTCGCGGGAAGGCTGGCCGTGCCCGAGGGAGCCGTCGGTCTCGTCCTGTTCGCCCACGGCAGCGGCAGCAGCCGCCACAGCCCCCGGAACCGGGCGGTCGCCGCGGAGTTGAACAGGGCCGGTCTCGGGACCCTGCTGTTCGACCTGCTCGGCGAGGCCGAGGCGGCCGATCGGGCGCACGTCTTCGACACCCCGCTCCTCGCGGGCCGGCTCGCCGGGGTCACGGAACGGCTGGCCGAGCGGCCCGGTGTCGCGGGTCTCCCGCTCGGCTACTTCGGCGCGAGCACGGGCGCGGCGGCCGCGCTGTGGGCGGCGGGCGATCCCGCGTCCCCCGTCGCCGCCGTCGTCTCGCGCGGCGGCCGGCCGGACCTCGCGGCCGACCGGCTCGCCGGGGTGCGCGCCCCGACGCTCCTGGTGGTGGGGGGCGAGGACCCGCTGGTCCTGGACCTCAACCGACGGGCCGGGGCGCTGCTGCGCTGCGAGAACCGGCTGGCCGTGGTGGAGGGCGCCACCCACCTCTTCGAGGAGCCCGGAGCCCTGGAGGAGGTGGCGGAGCTCGCCGCCTCCTGGTTCACCGGGCACTTCCGGGGCCGGGGCGCCCCGGAAGCACCCGGTGCGGACTAGTACGCGCTGTCGACGTTGTCGATGGAGCCGTAGCGGTCGGCCGCGTAGTTGCAGGCGGCGGTGATGTTGGCGACCGGGTCGTACATGTCCATCGACGTGCCGGGCACGTGGTAGGCCAGGAAGGTCGGCTCGATGACCTGGAGGAGGCCCTTCGAGGGGGTGCCGTTGACGGCGTTGATGTCCCAGTTGTTGATGGCCAGCGGGTTCCCGGAGGACTCGCGCATGATGTTGCGGTGGATGCCCTCGTAGGAACCGGGGATGCCGTGCTGGGCCATGACGTCCAGCGACTGCCGGATCCAGCCGTCGAGGTTGTCGGTGTACTGGGTGGCGGCGACCGGAGCGGCCTCGACCGGGGCGGCCGGAACGGCGGCGGAGGCCGGGGCGGCGGCGGAGGCCCCCGTGCCGGCGGACGGCGCGGTCGCGCGGCGCTCGGAGCGGTTCGCCCGTTCGGTCGAAGCGGACTTCTCCGCCTTCGCGGTGGCCTTCCGCCCCGTCTTTTCCCGCTTCTCCGCCTGCGTCGGGGCGGCCTTGGCAGTGCCCCGATGAATCGTCAGTTCCAGACCCGGGTGGATGAGTGACGGATTGTCACCCACGGCGCTCTGGTTGGCGCGGTAAAGGCTCTTCCAGCCTCCCTGAATTCCCTTCTTGTGGGCGATCAGGGAAAGCGAGTCACCGCTCACGACGGTGTACGTGCGCGTGGTCGCCGGGGCGGCCGGAGCCTTGGCGGCGGCCGGGGCGGTGAAGGCCGTGGCGGCGATCTCCGGGGTCCCGGCGGCGGGCGCGGCGCCGGCCGTGGCGGGGGCGATCAGGGGCAGGGCCAGGGCGGCTCCACCGGCGCCGACCAGGGCGAGGCCACGGGAGACGTGGTTGCGGCGGGGGCGGCGGTGCTTGCCGTGTGCAGGCATGACGGATTCCTCTCCGGCGCCTACGAGGTGAGCTGTCGGGTTCGGACGGGAGATGTCCGGCCGCGCGCACGCGGCTGCACCCCGAGCCGTTCCGGAATCCGGACCGGCGTATTCGTGGGTCCCCCGCTCCTGCCGTCGGGTGAAAAGGGAGGTTTCCGAGCGGTGGCAGGATTAGGCGTTCCGCTCGAATGGAGGTGACCGTAGGCCAGTAATGCGGCGAATAACAAGAGGATCAGGACGTCGTTCCTCGCAAAAGGATCACCGAATTCGAGGAATTCAAGATCGGTCGGGCTCGGGAAACGCCGAACTTCCTTGTGCGGTAAGGGGTGGGGGAGGGCGGCGCGGTGCGGCGGCCCGTGCGGAGTGAGTCGCGTCACCAGGCGGGTTATGTCCGAATATGCGATGTACTTCCATTGATGGGGAAATAAGACGAAAATCGGCGAGGTGGGGCCTCTGGGGGCGTAAAGGGGCGCTTTGGGGCACCCGAGGGCGATCGCTGGCATTCAAGGGCAAGATGCTCAAAGCCGACATTCCTCCCGAAGGATGAAGCGCCCGACCCAGGAGCCGCCCGATGTCCCCCGCCGCCCCCCAGCTCACCCCCGACACCCCCGACGTCCTCGACCGCGAGGCGGCCGCCCTCTACGAGAGCGCCGTCTGGCAGCGGATCGTCACCGACTGGACCGCCCCCGAACCGCCGGCGCCCGCCCCCGAACCCCCGGCGCCGGGCCGGGAGGAGAGCTGGCGGGACCTGCTCAGCGTGCCCGTGGAGCGGCTCGTGGCCGAGGCGCTCGACGCGCTTCCGGCCCCGGGCCCCGTCGAGCGCCGCCTCCCCGGCCGGATCGGAGCCGTGCTGCCGGACCGCCTCCACGTGTGGCGCCGGGTCGGCCGGGCCGAGCTGCGCCCCTCGGTCCACCTCGGCTACGCGCGCCTCGTCCTGACCGAGTGGGGCTGGCAGAACGCCCCGTACAAGCTGCGCGACAGACGGGGGGCCCGCTGCGTCTGCGGGGCGCTCCTCGCCGCCCACCGCCTCGGCTACGGCGGCACGGACACCATGAACGAGGCGGCCGCCTGGATCATGACCGAGCTGCGGTCGCGGGGGTGGCGGGACCTCATCGGTCCGTGGAACCGGGCCCCCGGGCGCACGGCCGACGACGCCCTCGCCCTCCTCGACGCCACGATCCGCCGCGCCGCGCACGCCGGCCGTTGACGGCGCCGCCCGGGCGCGGGGAGCCCCGCACGCCCCCGCGCCCGGTCGGCCGGGATCAACCGCTGGCGCTCGTGGCCCCGTTCTCGATGTGGCCGGTGTACCGGCGCGACCAGGTCCCGTCGACGCCGGTGGTGACCGTGAAGTCGTACCAGCCCTTCTGGTGGGCGACGGCGTTGAAGAAGTCCTCGTGCTGGAGTTCGCCGGCACCGTGTACGTCCACGGCCCGTCCGTCCGGTAGGCGTTGGAGCGGACCATGAAGGTGACGGGCCCGCCGGAGGCGTTGGTCATCCTGAACCAGAGGGCCGTCTTCCCCATCCCCGGTTCGGTCGCGAACCGGGCCGCCACCTCGACGTCCCTGCCCGCCTTGGAGGCGTCGCCGACGAACCGGCGCAGGAAGCGGTTCGGTCCCATCGTCGAGAGGTCGTACTTCCCGGACCCCGAGCCCGTGCCGATGTTGAAGAAGTCGGTGGCCGTGCCGCCGGGGTCCACGGTGTACTGCCAGGCGGCCGTGTCGCGGTACTGGTGCGGGTGGATCGGGAAGTGCGCGGCCCGCCTGGCCTCCGCCCCCCGGTTCGTCATCGAGAACCAGGCCAGGATCTTGCCGCCGGAGCCGAACTCGAAGCGGTCCGGATTGCCGTTCACCTGGTACGGCAGAGCCCGGGCCGGCCGGGTGCCGGGCTCCTGCGCGGGCAGGGCGTTGCTCTGCGGGACCGGGTTCGGCAGCGGCTCGCAGGTGGCCTGGCCGATCACCTTCGCCGTCGACGGAAGCCCGGCGGGCACCCCGTACACCGGACGGGCGAAGTCGAAGACGCCGGTCAGATCGCCCGTCACCCTCCGCCGCCAGGCGCTGATGTTCGGGCAGGCGGCCGGGGTGCCGAGGGCCGTCGTCCAGGTCTCCAGGAAGCGCAGCACGGAGGTGTGGTCGAAGACCTCGGAACTCACCCGGCCGCCCCGGGTCCACGGGGACATGACGAGCATGGGGACGCGGAAGCCCAGACCGATCGGCACGCCGTCGAGGTACTCGCCCGGTGTGCCCGGCGGGGCGACCGGCGGCGGCACGTGGTCGAAGGAGCCGTCGTTCTCGTCGTAGTCGAGGAACAGCACGGTCGAGTCGAACACCTCGGCGTTCGCGGCGAGCGCGCGGTGGACGAGGTCGACGAAGTGCGCGCCGTCGCCGGGCGGCGCGCAGGGGTGCTCGGAGAACGCCTCGCCCGCGACCACCCACGACACCTGCGGCAGGGTCGCCGCCAGGACGTCCGCGCGGATCGCCGCCGCGATGTCGTCCGGCGTCGAGCCGGTCGCCTTCGGGACCGAGCCCGTGCCCCGGTCGTACAGCGGGTCCCCGGGCCGCGCGTCGGTGAACCTCTTGAAGTACGCGAGGCCGTTGTCGCCGGAGTTGTCCTGGGCGTTCTGGTAGACCTTCCAGCCCACCCCGGCGCGCTGGAGCGCCTCCGCGTACGTCTCCCAGGTCAGCCCCCGCTCCTCGCCGCCGTCCTTGCTGGAGGCGTCGATCCTCCCGCTCCACAGGAAGGTGCGGTTGGGGCCGGTGGCGCTGAGCGCCGAGCAGAAGTACGCGTCGCAGATCGTGTAGTGGTCGGCGAGCGCGTGGTGGAAGGGGATGTCCTCGCGGTCGAGGTGGCCGAGCGTGCGGACGTTGCCCACGCCCGTCACCCAGTTGTCGAGGCGTCCCTTGTTCCAGGCCGCGTGCTGCGAGGTCCAGCTGTGCGGCGGGTCGCCGTTGCGCTGCGCCAGGGTCTCCCCGTCCACCCCGCCGACCGGTGGGGTGTCGCTGAGCTTCCACGGGTACTGACGCCCGCCCGGGTGCGGCTGGTGGAACGTCCCCCGGCCGCCGGGCAGGTTGCCCGCCGCGCGGTCGGCGAAGCCCCGCATCCCGCGCAGGGTGCCGAAGCAGTGGTCGAAGCCGCGGTTCTCCTGCATGAGGATCACCACGTGGCGGACGTCGGCGAGGGTGCCGGTCGCGGCCCGCGCGGCGGCCGACGCGGGCACCGGTGGCAGCGCCGCCCCCGCCGCGAGCCCCGCGCCGATGCCGACGAAACCCCTGCGACTGATGGGAATCATGCCCCGCCTCTCGTCTCACGGTGTGCCCCGGCGGCACGTGGGAGACATGAGGGAAGGAGGAGCGGTCAAAGGTATAAGCCCATGCGGTAATTACTAGGGCAACAACCAAAGCCCTAGGGATTTCAGGCCGGTGATTGGTCCGACTGGATACCAATAGCGGTGGACGGATCAGACGGTGACGACCTTCACTCCGGCCTCGGTGAGCCGGGCGACCGTCTCCGGCGCGATGCCCGGGTCCGTCACCAGGGTGTCGATCCGGTCCAGACCACAGATCCGTGCGAACGCCCGGCGGCCCATCTTCGAGGAGTCGGTCACCACGACCACCCGGCTCGCCCGCTCCGCGAAGAGCCGGCTGATGCTCGCCTCGTCCTCGTGGTGCGCCATCACGCCCAGCTCGACGTCGACCCCGTCGACCCCCAGCACGACCACGTCGAGCGCCACCTCGCTGAGCACCCCGACCGTCAGCGGGCCGACCAACTCGTAGGTCTGGGGACGGGCGACACCGCCCGTCGTGACGATCTTGATCTGTGGGCGTACCGCCAACTCGCCCGCGATGTTGAGCGCGTTGGTGACCACGGTCAGCGCCGGTCCCGCGGGCGCCGGCACCGGCCCGGGGGCCTCGGCGCGTCCGCTCGCGAACCGCAGTGCCAGCGCCCGCGCCACCTCCGTCGTCGTCGTGCCGCCGTTGAGTCCGACGACCTCGCCGGGCGCGACCAGATCGGCCGCGGCCTCCGCGATCCGCCTCTTCTCCGGCGCGTGCCGCGTCGACTTGTACCGCAGGGGGAGTTCGTACGACACGCCGTGTGCGACCGCGCCGCCCCGCGTCCGTACGAGAAGCTGCTGCTCGGCGAGTTCGTCGAGGTCCCGGCGGATCGTGGCCGCGGAGACGTCGAGCGTCGCCGCCGCCTCCTCCACCTCGATCTTTCCCGAGGCCGCCAGTAGTTCGAGGAGCGTGTTCCACCGCTCGTGCTTGGACATGGGTCCCTCCCTCCCGGTCGTGCGAACGTCCGATTCTAGCTCCCGGGAGGTGGAGGACCTGGAAACGTCCTGCATCTTTCTGCTTGAATGAGTCCGACTTCAAGCATGTTCCTTCAGTATCGCGCAGTCTTTCTTGCAAGGAGATCGGGATGAGCACCACTCGCACCGCCGTGGAGATCGCCTCCCAGCCGGCGACCTGGCGCCAGGCGGCCCGCACCCTGCCCCGGCACGTCGCCGCCCTGCCCCGGCGGGGCGAGCGGGTCGCGGTCGTCGGCTGCGGCACCTCCTGGTTCATGGCCCTGGCCTACGCCGAGCTGCGCGAGTCCGGCGGCCACGGCGAGACCGACGCCTTCGCGGCCTCCGAGTTCCCCCGCGGACGCCGCTACGACCGGGTCGTGGCGATCACCCGCTCCGGCACCACCAGCGAGGTCCTCGCCGTCCTCTCCCGGCTGCGCGGCACCGTGCCCACGGGCGCGGTCACGGCCGACCCCGCCACCCCGGTGATGGACCTCGCCGACGAGGTCGCCGTCCTCGACTTCGCGGACGAGGAGTCGGTCGTCCAGACCCGCTTCGCCACCACCGCGCTCGCCCTCTTCCGCGCGCACCTGGAGGCCGAGGAAGCCCTCCCCGGGGGCGTGGCCACCGTCGAGGAGGCCGCGCGGGACGCCGAGCGGGCCCTCGCCTCCCCGCTGGACGAGAACGTCCTCACGGCCGAGCAGTTCACCTTCCTCGGCAGCGGCTGGACCTACGGACTCGCCCTGGAGGCCGGACTCAAGATGCGCGAGGCGGCGGGCGCGTGGACGGAGGCGTACCCCGCGATGGAGTACCGCCACGGCCCGATCAGCATCACCGGCCCCGGCCGGGTCGCCTGGGGCTTCGGCGCCCTCCCCGCCGGACTCGCGGACGACGTGCGGAAGGTCGGCGGCATCCTCTCCGAGAGCGGCCTCGACCCCCTCGCGGACCTGATCCGCGCCCAGCGGCTGGCCGTCGCCGTCGCCGAGGCGCAGGGGCTGAACCCGGACACCCCCCGCAACCTGACCCGCTCCGTGGTCCTCTCCGACGTCCATGCCTGACGGGCCGGCGCCCATGCCCGACAGGCCGGTGTCCATGTCCGACGACCCGGTGTCCACATCCGGGAGCCCGGTGTCCACGCCCGGCCGCCGTCCTGGCCGCCGCCTCGACCGTCACCCCGTTCACCGCACCCGAGAAGCAGCCGACCGCGCCCCGGAAGAAGACGTGCCATGCCGCTGACGCCGACCGACGAGATCGCCCGCCGCGCCCGCGCGGCCGGCACCGGAGTGGGGGCCTTCAACGTCCTCCAGCTCGAACACGCCCAGGCCATCGTGGCCGGCGCCGAGAACGCCGACCGGCCGGTCGTCCTCCAGATCAGCGAGAACACCGTCCGCTACCACGGCGCCCTGGAGCCGGTCGCCCTCGCCTCGCTGGCGGTCGCCCGCGCCGCCAAGGTCCCCGTCGCCGTCCACCTCGACCACGCCGAGAACCCCGACCTCGTCCGCGAGGCCGTCGGACTCGGCCTGGGCTCGGTCATGTTCGACGCCTCGAAGCTCCCCTACGACGAGAACGTCGCCGCGACCCGCGAGGTCGTGGAGGAGTGCCACCGCCGCGGCGTCTGGGTCGAGGCCGAACTCGGCGAGGTCGGCGGCAAGGGCGGCGCCCACACCCCGGGCGTGCGCACGGACCCGGAGGAGGCCCGCGCCTTCGTCGCCGCCACCGGGGTCGACGCCCTCGCCGTCGCCGTCGGCAGCTCCCACCAGATGCTGACCCGGGACGCGGTCCTCGACTTCGACCTGATCGCCCGGCTGCGCGTCGCGGTCGACGTCCCCCTGGTCCTGCACGGCTCCTCGGGCGTCTCGAACGCGGGCCTCGCCACCGCCGTCACCGCCGGCATGACCAAGGTGAACGTCTCCACCCACCTGAACAAGGCCTTCACCCGGGCCGTCCGTGACCACCTCGCCGACCATCCCGACGCGGTCGACCCCCGCCACTACCTGACCCCGGCCCGCGCGGCCGTCGCCCGGGAGGTCGCCCACCTCCTGACGGTCCTGGCCCCGGCCTGACCGGCGCGGGCGCGGTCGCCCGCCACCGACCGCTCCGGCGGACGGATAATCGATTGCCCGCCGGCGCCTGCCACGGATCCAATGACCGGCGTGACCGTCCCGGCGGGTCCGCCGGGGCGGGACGCGGGGGACACGGACCGCGACCACGTCGCCCCAGGGAGGACACCACCCGATGAACACGCCATCGCCCTCGTCCGGGACGGACCGCGCGGACGGGCGGCCCGTCCGTCTGGGCGCCCTCGTCCCGCTGACCCGGCCCGGCTGGACCGGGGCGGGACGGCACCTGCTCGCGGGACTCGACCTGGCCGTCCACGAGGTCAACGCCGGGGGAGGGATCGACGGCCGGCCGCTGGAACTCCTCGTCCGGGACACCGCGGCCGATCCGGAGCGGGCGGCGGCGGCCGTGGACGAACTGGCGGGCCTGGGCGTGGCCGCCGTGGTCGGCGAGTACCACAGCGTCGTCGCCCGCGCCGCCGCCGCGCGGGCCGACGCCCTCCGCCTGCCGTTCCTCTGCTCGTCCGCCGTGCTCGACGCGCTCACCGAGGGACCGACGGAGTGGGTCGCGCGCCTGGCCCCGGCCCAGTCCCACGGCTGGCGGCTCTACGCGGACTTCCTCCTCGGCGCGGGCCGCGGCCGCGTCGCCGTGGCCGTCCAGCCGAGCGTCTACTGGGAGTCGGGGACCCGCATCCTGCGGGACCACCTCACTCCTCGCGGCGGCACCGTCGTCGAACTCGACGCGAACGCGCTCACTCCTGCGGCTCTGTGCGACGCGCTCGTCGAGCACGGCGCGACGGCGCTCCTCCTCCTGGTCGGCCATCCGGAGCCCGCGGTGCCGATCGTCCGGGCCGTCCGGGGCGACCGGCGGCTCGCGGAGATCCTGATCGGTGCCCCGGCGGGACAGCCGGAGTTCGCCGAATGGGCTACGGAGCTGGGCGGGGCCGGTGCCGGGATCCCGTTCCTGCGCTACCTGCCGGAGCGGCTCGGCCCGCTCGGCGGACGCGTCGGGAAGGAGCTTCGCGAACGGCTGGGCGAAGCCCCCTCCTTCGTCGCCTTCGAGGGCTGGGACACCGTCACGTTCCTCGCCGTCGCCCTGCGTTCCCACGGTACGGACCGGGCGGCCGTGGCCGCCTCGTGGCCGCGCGTGGAGGCCGAGGGTGCCCGGGGGCCGATCCGGTTCTCCCGCGCGCCGGGCATCGGCGTGCGGCAGTGGACCTGGGCGCCGGTCCAGGTCGCCGACCGGGACCCGGCGGAGCCCGGTCGCTTCCGGGTCCTCCGCACCGGCTGAGGGGCGGCGCGGGGGCCGGGCCCCGCGCCCTCTCTCAGCCGGTCCGCTCCACCACGAACACGGGGATCTCCCGGTCCGTCCTGCGCTGGTAGTCGGCGTAGTCCGGGAAGGCGGCGACGGCCCGGTCCCACCAGTCCCGTCGCTCCTCGCCGGTGACGACGCGGGCCCGCATGTCCCACGCCTCGGTGCCGTCGCGCAGCTCCACCTCCGGCGACGCGACGAGGTTGTGGTACCAGACGGGGTGCTTCACGGCACCGCCGTTCGACGCCACGAGCGCGTACGCCCCGTCGTGCTCGACCCGCATCAGCGGGGTCTTGCGGAGCTTGCCGCTCTTCGCGCCCCGGCTGGTCACCAGGACCACCGGCATGCCGCGCATGGTCGTGCCCTTCGTGCCGCCGGACGACTCGTAGAGCTCGACCTGGTCCCGTACCCACGCCTCCGGGCTGGGCTCGTACTCACCTTCGAGGGGCATGTGTGTCCTTCCGCGTCGGATCGAGTCGGGTCGGGTCCGACGCTATCCGACCGCCCGCGCACCTGGCGGCAGGCCGCTCCGGCGGGCGTTGTCGGTGGCGGCTCGTAGGGTGGCGCCCCAAGACACGACGCCACGACGACATGACGGCGCGACGACGGCACGGCGGCGGCACGGCCCGGGGGAGTGGTGGCATGCGGGAGTTGTTCCTGGCGGAGGAGCGGGCGTACATCCGGTGGATCGACCTGCCGGGCGAGGGGCCCGTACGGGTCTTCCTGCACGGCCTCGGGTGCACGGCCGCCTCGGACTTCGCCCACATCGCCACCCGTCCCGCCCTCCGCGGCGGCCGGGCGCTCCTGGTGGACCTCCTCGGCCACGGACTCAGCGACCGGCCCGTGGACTTCGACTACCGCGTGGAGTCCCAGGCGGCGGCGGTGGCCGCCGTCCTCGACCACCTCGGCGTGACGGGAGTGGACCTCGTCGGGCACTCGATGGGCGGTGCGGTGGCGATCCACCTCGCGGCGGCCCGCCCCGACCTGGTGGCCCGGCTCGTGGTGGCGGAGCCCAACCTGTACGCGGGCGGGGGCGCGTTCAGCTCGCCGGTGGCCGCCCAGAGCGAGGAGGCGTTCGTGACGAGGGGGTTCTCCCGCATGCTCGCCCTCGCCGGCCGCGCCGACTACGCCGCCCGGCTGCGCCTCGCCGACCCGCTGGCGGTGCACCGCAGCGCGGTGGCGCTCGTCGAGGGGAGCACGCCCGCCGCGGGGGACCTGCTGGCCGGACTCGCGATGCCCCGCACCTTCCTCGTCGGGGAGCTGAGCCTGCCGGACGCCGACGCGGAGAAGGCCGCCGCGTTCGGGATCCCGGTGATCGAGGTTCCCGGCGCGGGGCACAACCTGATGCTGGACAACCCGGACGGCTTCACGGCGGCGCTCGCCCGTTTCCTCGCGGAGGCCCCGGCGGATCGGGCTGGTCGGGCTGATCGGGCGGACCCGGCTGATCGGGCGGACCCGGTTTCCGGCCACCGGCGCGCCTGATCAGGCCACCCCGAGGGGCTTCCGAGGGGGTTCGATTGCAGGCGTATGGCAGATGCATGACAAGGCGTCAAGTTCCTTGAGCCACGCCCGGGGAGCCGCCAGGCTGCTGATCACGCCGGGACCGGACACACCGGTCCCGACCGTGTACGTGGCCCCACGTGCACCCCCCACGGTCGTGCCGTCCCACCCCCCGGGCACGACGTCGACGAGGAGGAATCCCTCGCAATGGCACTCCCGAAGAGCACCAGCACCAGCACCCGCCTCGCCGTGACGGCCTCCGCCGCCACCGCGGCCGCCCTGCTCGGCACCTTCGCCGCCGTCCCCGCCCAGGCGGCCCCGGCCGAGGGCACCGTCCTCGCGGCGGACTCGGCCGACGCCGTCCCCGGCAGCTACCTCGTCACCCTGAAGCAGGGCGCGGGCTTCAAGGCCGGCTCGGACAGGGGCCGGAAGCTGATATCCGCCTACGGCGGCACCGTCCGCAAGACGTTCGGCTCCGCCCTCAACGGCTACGCGGCCTCCCTCGACGCGAAGGCGGCCCGCCGCCTCGCCGCCGACCCGGCCGTCGCCTCCGTCGAGCAGAACCAGGTGGTCCGCTCCGACGCGACGCAGACCAACGCCCCCTGGGGCCTGGACCGCATCGACCAGGCGAACCTGCCGCTCTCCGGCACGTACACCTACCCCGACAGCGCGGGCGGCGGCGTCACGGCCTACGTCATCGACACCGGGGTCCGCGTCAGCCACTCCGAGCTCGCCGGACGCGCCGTGAACGGCTACGACGCGGTCGAGGGCGACACGGTCGCCCAGGACGGCAACGGGCACGGCACCCACGTCGCCACGACCATCGCCGGAACCACCTACGGCGTGGCCAAGAAGGCGAAGGTCGTCGCGGTCCGCGTCCTCGACAACAACGGCTCCGGCACCACCGCCGGTGTCATCGCGGGCATCGACTGGGTCACCTCCCACCACACCGCCGGCGCCCCGGCCGTGGCCAACCTCTCCCTCGGCGGCGGCGCCTCCACCACCCTCGACAACGCGGTGAAGAGGTCCATCGCCGACGGCGTCACCTACGCCGTCGCGGCCGGCAACTCCGGGGTCAACGCCTCCTCCTCGTCGCCCGCCCGGGTCGCCGAGGCCCTCACGGTCGGCGCCACGAACAACACCGACGCCAAGGCGAGCTGGTCCAACTACGGCTCGGTCCTCGACCTCTTCGCCCCCGGCGTGTCGATCACGGCGGGCTGGCACACGAGCGACAGCGCCACCAACACCATCTCGGGGACCTCCATGGCCGCCCCGCACGTGGCGGGCGCCGCCGCGGTCTACCTCGCGGGGCACGCCTCCGCCACCCCGGCCCAGGTCGCCACGGCCCTCGTCAACGGCGCCACGCCCGACAAGGTCACCAGCCCGGGCAGCGGCTCCCCGAACCGCCTCCTGCGGATCGTCCCGTAACACGGACCCGCGGTACGGCTCGCGGCACCACGAGAGCGGGAACCGTCCCGGAGGCGGCCGGCGCCTCCGGGACGGTTCCCGCGCGCCCGGAACCCGGTGGCGCGGGCGGTCCGGCGCGTGCGTCAGGATGGGACCATGACCGAGATCCGCACCCCCCGCCTCGTCCTCCGCCGCTGGAGCGACGACGACCTCGTCCCGCTGTCCGAGATCAACGCCGACCCCGAGGTCATGCGCTGGATCGGCGACGGCTCGGTCCGCGACCTGGAGGAGACCGCCGAGGACATCGAGCGGTACGAGGAGGAGTGGGACGAGGAGGGCTTCGGCCTCTTCGCCGTGGAGCTCATCGGCTCCGGCGAGCTGATCGGCCTCGCGGGGCTCTCCGTGGCGGAGTTCCTGCCGGAGCCGACGCACGAGATCGGGATCGGCTGGCGCCTCGGCCGGCAGTTCTGGGGCCAGGGCTACGCCTCCGAGGCCGCCCACGCGGTCCTGGAGTGGGCCCTCCAGGACCGCGGGCTCGACCGGGTCGTCGCCGTCACGCACCTCACCGACCGCGCGTCCGAGAACGTCGCCGCCAAGCTCGGCATGGAACCCGATCGGGATCTTGAGCACCCGGACCTCGGCGTTCCCCTGCGCGTCCACGCCATCGACCTCACCGAGTACCAGGCGTGAACCCGAGGGGGCGTCCGGCCGGCGGAGGCCCGAACGCCCCCTCGGGGACCGTCAGTGCCGCTCGGGCAGGTCCCGCTCCGCCGGCAGCGACGAGAAGTCGCGGGCCGCGGGCGAGGCGGAGCGCGAGGCCGAGGCCGGCTTCTTGCCGCAGAACGCCGCTTCGAGGGTTCCGCCGAGCGCCGTGTTGACCGCGCCGCGGTTCGTGGAGTTGGCCATGGCCGAGAGGCTCCGGCGGCCGTCGCGCGTCGAGAAGGCGTACGTGTAGAAGCCCTGCACGGTGCCGGTGTGCCCGTACACCCGGGTGCCGCACGACAGGTCGTAGCGGCGCAGGCCGAGCCCGTAGAACCGGGCGTTGGTGGCGTCCGTCGGCGTCACCGTCGTCATCTCCGCCATCATCGCCGGGGACAGCAGACGGCCGCGCACGAGTGCCCTGGTGAAGGTGTTCAGATCGGCTGCGTCGGAGATGACGGCCCCGGCGGACTGCGCCCAGGACACGGTCTGCTCCGTGGAGTCCACCAGCGGGTCGCCGGCCGTGTCCGGGTACAGGTACCCGCGCGCGTGCCGACCCGCGATACGGGTCTCGGGGTGGACGTACGAGGTGTGGCGCAGTCCCAGCGGCTTGAAGATCCGGTGCTGGTACGCGTCCGCCACCGGCCTGCCCGTGAGCTTCTCGATGAGCATCCCGACCACCACGAAGTTGGCGTTCGAGTACTTGTAGGACACGCCGGGCTCGGTGGTCCGGGGCAGCGCCAGGGAGAGGTCCACGAGTTCCTGGTAGCCGAACACCTTGTTCCGCACGGACTCGAAGCCCGGCACCGTGTCGGCGAACATCGGGTCGGTGTAGTCGGCGAGCCCGCTGCGGTGGGTGAGCAGGTGACGGACCGTGATGCGGTCGTCGGGGAGCAGACCGGGCAGGTACGTGTCGACCGGCGCGTCCAGCGTCAGCCGTCCCTCCTCCACCAGCTGGAGGAGCACGACCGTGGAGAACGTCTTGCTGACGCTGCCGATCCGGAACCGCGACCCGATGTCCATGGGCGTGCCGTTCACCCGGTCCTGGACGCCGACCGCGCGGCTCCGGACGCCGCCGGGTCCGGAGAAGCGGGCCATCGCCCCCGGTGCGCCGTTGGCCACGGCGGCGTTCAGCGCGGCGACCACGCCCTCCATGTCGGGGGCGGGGACGGTGTCGGCCGCTGTCCGGGCGGCGGCCGGGGTCCGCGGAGCGGCGGACGCACTGGTGGCGGGGGCGACGCCCGCGGCGAGTGCGGCGATCATGGTGGCGCTCACGACCAGGCGTCGGTGCGACGTCAGGGGCACGGTGGTTTCCTCGACTTCGTCGGAATCGTTCGGCACGGCACACGACGGAAGTGCGCCGCGGGGCGCGCGGGAACGCCACCGTCGCGGCGCGGCCCCGGGCCCATCGGTCATGAGTGTCAACGGCCGGGGAAGGTTCCTGAGACGGGCCACGAGATGCGGACGGCATGATTCCGTTCTTTTGGCGCCCGAGTCCCGAGCCCCGGGACCCGTGGCTCGGGCCCCGGGTCCCGACGCCCGCGTCCGCCGCCCGGCGCGCCCCGCGTACCCTCGTGACGTGCCCGTTTCCCGTCTGCATCGCGTCGCCGTCCTCGTACTCGAAGGGGCGAAGCCCCTCGACGTCGGCATCCCCGCGCAGGTCTTCACGACCCGCGCGAGCATGCCCTACGAAGTACGGGTGTGCGGCGCGGAACCCGGTGTCGTCGCCGGTGGTGACGGCCTGTCGTACCAGGTCGCCCACGGCCTGGACGCGCTCGCGTGGGCCGACGTCGTCTTCGTCCCCGGCTACCGCTTCCCCGACCGCGAGGACCCCCCGGAGGCCGTCGTCGCCGCGCTGGTCGCCGCCCACGACCGGGGCGCGCGGCTCGCCGCGATCTCGACGGGCGCCTTCGCGCTGGCCGCCACGGGGCTCCTCGACGGCAAGCGCGCCACCACCCACTGGCACTACGCGCGGGCGCTCGCCGCGAAACGCCCCCTGGTCCGGGTCGACGAGAACGTGCTCTTCGTCGACGAGGGCAGCGTCCTGACCTCCGCCGGCGCCGCGTCCGGCATCGACCTGTGCCTGCACATCCTGCGCGGGGACCTCGGGGTGGCCGCGTCGAACCACGCGGCCCGGCGTCTGGTCGCCGCCCCGTACCGCAGCGGCGGCCAGGCGCAGTACGTGCCGCGCAGCGTGCCCGAGCCGCTCGGCGAGCGGTTCGCCGCCACCCGCGAGTGGGCGCTGCACCGGCTCGGCGAACCCCTCACCCTCGACGTCCTGGCCCGGCACGCGGCGGTGTCGGCCCGCACGTTCTCGCGCCGGTTCGTCGAGGACACCGGCTACACCCCGATGCAGTGGGTCATGCGGGCCCGCGTCGACCGGGCCCGCGAGCTGCTCGAACGCTCCGAGCGGGGCGTCGAGCAGATCGCCGCCGACGTGGGGCTCGGCACCGGGGCCAATCTGCGGCTGCACTTCCAGCGGATCCTGGGCACCACGCCGAGCGAGTACCGGCGCACGTTCGCCCAGGGCGAGTGACCGCTCCCGGTGGCGCTCTGGCGCGATACTTGCGGACCGTGGCGATCACGCCGCTGTCACGGGCGTCCGCCGCGCACGAGCATGGGGGGCGAACCGAAGGGACATCGCCATGACTCGTATCGCCATCAACGGATTCGGCCGCATCGGACGCAACGTGCTGCGCGCGCTGCTCGAGCGCGACAGCAGCCTCGAGATCGTCGCCGTCAACGACCTCACCGAGCCCACCGCGCTCGCGCGGCTCCTCGCCTTCGACTCGACCTCCGGCCGTCTCGGCCGCCCGGTGAGCGTGGACGGCGACACCCTGGTCGTCGACGGGCAGCGCATCAAGGTGCTCGCCGAGCGCGAGCCGGCTCAGCTGCCCTGGGCCGAGCTGGAGGTCGACATCGTCCTGGAGGCGACCGGTCGCTTCACGTCGGCCAAGGCGGCCCGCGCCCACATCGACGCGGGAGCGAAGAAGGTGCTCGTCAGCGCGCCCGCCGACGGCGCCGACGTCACCCTCGCGTACGGCGTCAACACCGACGCGTACGACGCGGACCTGCACACGATCGTCTCGAACGCCTCGTGCACGACGAACGCGCTCGCTCCCCTGGCCAAGGTCCTCGACGACCTCGCCGGCATCGAGCACGGCTTCATGACGACGGTCCACGCCTACACGCAGGAGCAGAACCTGCAGGACGGCCCGCACCGCGACCCGCGTCGCGCCCGCGCCGCCGGCGTCAACATCGTCCCGACCTCGACGGGCGCCGCCAAGGCCATCGGCCACGTGCTGCCGAACCTCGACGGCAAGCTGTCCGGCGACTCGATCCGCGTGCCGGTCCCGGTCGGCTCGATCGTCGAGCTCAACACGACCGTCTCCCGCGACGTGACCCGCGAGGACGTCCTGGAGGCCTACCGCACCGCGGCCGCCGGTCCGCTCGCGGGCGTCCTGGAGTACTCGGACGACCCGCTGGTCTCCTCCGACATCACGGGCAACCCGGCCTCCTCGATCTTCGACTCGGAGCTCACCCGCGTCGAGGGCCGCCACGTCAAGGTCGTCGCCTGGTACGACAACGAGTGGGGCTTCTCGAACCGTGTGATCGACACGCTCGAACTCCTCGCCGGCTGACGGGGAGACCGACGGTCCACGCGGCCGCCGTCCCCGGCAAGCGGACCTCCACGCGCCGATCCCGCCTCGCGGGGTCGGCGCGTTCCCGTTTTCCGCCCACCGCCGGGCCCGGTTCCGCGGTCGGGGTGCACGACGGGCCGTCCACCCGGCCCGCCCGGCGGATCAGGGCCGGGGGCGCGCCGGCGGTTCCAGGGCCGTGCCGATCGGCTGGTCCGGATCGAGTACGAGTCCCAGCCGCCGGGTGGACTCGGACAGGACGCCCCACAGGGCGTCGCTCAGGAAGTGGGTCAGGTCGTCGAGGGAACTCCTCGACTCGGGGTGGGCGGCCCACTGGTTGACCACGCCGTCCACCAGGCCGACCATGCCGAACGCCAGGTTGAGGGTGAAGCCCGCGGGCGCCTTCCCGCCGTCGACCAGCTGCTCGGCGTACGCGTCGAGCAGCCGCGCCAGGTGGAGGGCGATGGCGGTACGGGTGCCCGCGACCACCCGGGAGCCGCCGGCGTGCTGCTCGGGCGAGCCGGCGCCGAGGAACTGGTGGAGCCGCGGGTGCTCCGCGACCCAGCCGACATAGGTGGCGGAGGCGAGTTCGACGGCCTCCCGGACGGTGCCCTTCGGATCGAGGGCCGGATACAGCGCGGCCAGCAGGTCGTCGGCGATGCGCGCGCGGATCCGCTCGTCCAGGTCCTCGCGGCTGCGGAAGATCCGGTAGACCACGGAACGCGGCATCCCGGCCTCGGCGCCGATCGCCGCCACACTGACCGAGGGACCCTCACGGCCGATGACGGCGAGGGCCGCGGAGAGGACCTGGTCACGGCGCTCGGCCCGGTGGCCCGACCAGCGCGTGTCCCGGCCGTCGGGACGTCCGTCACCGCGTGCTTCTCTGTCCTCCGCCACGGCGTGGATCGTACCCGGCCCGATCAAGGAGCTGCGCACGGTCGGGTCCCGGGGGTGGCGCAGCACCTGTTACCGCCGGTACCTTGGACGCAGTGACACAGGTAAATTCCCGTACCGGCCGACGGCGTTCGGCGTCCGGTGCACCGGTGCGGAAGCACGCGGGTCGGCGACAGAGGGGTATCGAGATGGAACACCAGCACGTCGACGTGCTGATCATCGGCGCGGGGCTGTCCGGCATCAGTGCCGCCTGCCACCTGGCCGACGGGAACCCCGGCACCACGTACGCGATCCTCGAGCGGCGCGCGCGGGTCGGCGGCACCTGGGACCTCTTCCGCTACCCGGGCATCCGCTCGGACTCGGACATGTACACCTTCGGCTACGGCTTCCGCGCCTGGCACGGCACCAGGATCCTCGCCGAGGGCGCGGACATCCGCCGCTACGTCCAGGAGACCGCCGAGGAGCGCGGCGTCACCGAGCACATCCGCTTCGGCCGCAAGGCCGTCCGCGCGAACTGGTCCGGTGACGAGGGGCGGTGGACCGTCGAGACCCTCGACGAGGCCACCGGCGCGACCGAGGTCTGGAAGGCCCGCTTCCTCGTGGGCGCCACCGGCTACTACGACTACGACGCCGGCCACCGGCCGGAGTTCCCCGGCGAGGAGCGCTTCGGCGGCACCCTCGTGCACCCGCAGCACTGGCCCGAGGACCTCGACCACACCGGCAAGCGCGTGGTCGTCATCGGCAGCGGCGCCACCGCCATCACCCTGGTCCCCTCGATGGCCGACACCGCCGCCCACGTCACCATGCTCCAGCGCTCGCCCACGTACATCCTGGCGCTGCCCGCCGACGACCCCGTCTCCACCGTCCTGCGCACGCTCCACGTCCCCGCCGGACTCGTCCACCGCGTGGGCCGCGTCCGCAACATCGCGCTCCAGCGCGGCCTGTACGCCCTGTGCCGCAAGGCACCGTGGCTCATGCGCAAGGTGCTGCTCGGCGCCGTGCGGGCACGCCTCGGCAAGGGCGTCGACATGCGTCACTTCACCCCCTCGTACAGGCCCTGGGACCAGCGGCTGTGCGTCGTCCCCGGCGGCGACCTCTTCAAGACCCTCAAGAGCGGCAGGGCCTCCGTGGTCACCGACCGCATCGAGACCTTCACCGAGAACGGGATCAGGGTGAGGTCCGGCGAGGAGATCCCGGCCGACATCGTCATCACCGCCACCGGCCTGAGGCTCCAGCTCGCCGGCGGCATGGAGATCACGGTCGACGGCAAGCCCCTCGTCACCCGCGACCACCTCCTCTACAAGGGCGTGATGCTCGACGGCGTCCCCAACCTGGCGATGATCATCGGCTACACCAACGCCTCCTGGACGCTCAAGGCCGACCTCGCCTGCGCGTACGTCAGCCGCCTGATCGCCCACATGGACCGGCACGGCCTCACCAGCGCCACCCCCGTCGCCGCCGCGTCCGACCGCTCCGACGTGTCGGTCATGGGCGAGTCGCTCACCTCCGGCTACATCGCGCGCGGCGACGCGATCATGCCCCGCCAGGGCGTCCGGGACCCCTGGCGGATCTGGAACAACTACTACCGCGACCGCCGGGCCCTGCGGAACTCCCCCGTCGAGGACCCCGCCCTCCGCTTCGAGCGGACCACCCCCGGAGCACGGCCCGCCACCGACCGGCAGGACCACGCCCCGGCGGTCTGACACCGGACCCGCCCGTCCCTTCGGAAGACAGAAACGAGAGATCGAGGACGACGATGACCATCAGCCAGGAGAGCTACCACGAAAGGCTCCGGACCCTGTCCGAGGCGTCGGTGCACATCCACTTCGACGCCTTCACCGACATCGACTGGGACCACCCCGACTTCGCCGTCGACCCGAAGGACCCCCGCTGGGTGCTCCCCGCGGCCGACCCGCTCGGCGGCCACCCGTGGTACCAGGAGCAGCCGCTGGAGGTCCGGACGAAGATCGGCCTGTGGCGGTACGCCAACATCGTCAAGGTCGGCATGCAGTTCGAGAACGTCCTGATCCGCGGGGTGATGGACTACCTCTTCTCCCTGCCGAACCAGAACCCGGAGTTCCGCTACCTCACCCACGAGGCGACGGAGGAGTGCCACCACACCCAGATGTTCCAGGAGTTCGTCAACCGCGCGGGCGCCGACGTGCCCGGCGGCCGGCGCTCCTTCCGGGCCGTCAGCCGCTTCCTGCCGCTGGCCGGCTCACTGATCCCCGAGTCGTTCTTCACCGGCGTCCTCGCCGGCGAGGAGCCCATCGACCACCTCCAGAAGGCGATCCTGCGCGGCGGCGAGGACATCCACCCGCTGATGCGACGGCTCATGCAGATCCACGTCGCCGAGGAGGCCCGCCACATCTCCTTCGCCCACGAGTTCCTCCGCGTCAAGGTCCCCGGCTACGGGAAGTTCCGCAGGGGCGCCCTCTCGGTGGCCTTCCCCGTCATCATGCGCGTGCTCGGCGACGTCATCGTGGTCCCCGACCGCAAGACCGCCGAGACGATCGGCGTCCCCCACTGGGTGATCAAGGACATCTTCTGGAAGTCGCCCGACGGCGAGAAGATGCTCCGCGACCTCTTCTCCGACGTGCGGATGCTCGCCGAGGACATCGGCCTGATGAACCGCGCCTCCCGGAAGGTCTGGCGGGCCCTGCGCATCGACGGACGCCCCTCCCGCTTCCGCGGCGAACCCGCCCCGCACGCCGCCTGACGCACCGGCTCCTCACCCGGCAGGCGCACGCCGCCCGAGCAGCACACCCGCCCGCCCGCCGGGCGGGACCGCCGGCCGGGAACCGTCCCGGCGGCCCCGTGAACGTGAACGGAGAACCGCTCCCCATGCCCTACGTCGTCACCCGGTCGTGCTGCGCCGACGCGTCGTGTGTGCTGGCCTGCCCGGTCAACTGCATCCACCCCGCCCCCGGCGAACCGGGCTTCGGACAGACCGAGATGCTGTACGTCGACCCCCGCACCTGCGTCGACTGCGGGGCGTGCACGACGGCCTGCCCGGTGGACGCCCTCAAACCGCACACCGGGCTCACCGAGGCGGAGCTGCCGTTCCTCGAACTCAACCGCGCCTACTACGACACCTCCCCGCACGCCGACCGCACCCCCATGGCCGTCGTGCCCCCGCAACGCCGGGCGGAGACCACCGGGTTGCGGGTGGCCGTGATCGGCGCCGGGCCGGCCGGACTCTTCGCCGCCGACGAACTGCTCCGGCACCCCGGAGTGAGCGTCACCGTGTACGACCGCCTGCCCACCCCCTACGGACTGGCGCGGGCCGGGGTGGCCCCCGACCACCAGGACACCAAGCGGGTCACCGAGCTCTTCCGGACCATCGAGGGCCAGCCCGGCTTCTCGTACCGCCTCAACACCCGGATCGGCCACGACCTGCACCACGAGGACCTGGTCCGCGACCACCACGCCGTGGTCTACGCCGTCGGCGCGGCCACCGACCGGCGCCTCGGCGTCGAGGGCGAGGACCTGCCCGGCAGCGTCTCCGCCACCGACTTCGTCGCCTGGTACAACGGCCACCCGGACCACGACGGCGCCGCCCACCCGCTGGACGCCGAGCGGGCCGTCGTCGTCGGCAACGGCAACGTGGCCCTGGACGTGGCCCGGATCCTGACCGCCGACCCCGACGCCCTCGCCCGTACCGACATCTCCGACCGGGCCCTGGCCGCGCTGCGTACGAGCCGGGTCCGCGAGGTCGTCGTCCTCGGCCGGCGCGGCCCCGCCGAGGCAGCGTTCACCCTGCCCGAACTCATCGCGCTCGCCGCCCTCGACGCCGTCGACGTCCTCGTGGAGGGATGGCCCGAGGGCCTGCCGGCGGACGCCACGCCCAAGACGGCGGTGCTCGCCGAACTGGCCGCCCGCACTCCCGTTCCGGGCCGCCGCCGGATCGTCCTGCGCTTCCTGACCGGCCCGGCGCGGATCGAGGGCGACGACCGGGTGACCGGTCTGACCGTCGTACGGAACGAACTGCGCCGCGCCGACGACGGCACCGTGCGGGCCGTCCCCACCACCTACACCGAGACCCTGGAGACGTCCCTGGTCCTGCGCGCCGTCGGCTACCGCGCCGAACCGGTCCCGGGGCTGCCGTTCGACACCGGGACCGGCACGGTGCCGCACGAGCGGGGCCGGGTCGAGCCCGGCGTCTACGTGACCGGCTGGATCAAGCGGGGCCCCACCGGATTCATCGGCACCAACAAGTCCTGCGCCCAGGAGACCGTCACCACCCTCCTCGACGACTTGGAGGCCGGCCTCCTGACCGCCCCCGCGGGTCCTCCGGTCACCCCGGCCCGCCCCGACGCCGTCGACCTCGACGGCTGGCGGGCGATCGACGCAGCCGAGCGCGCCGAGGGCCGCGCCCAGGGCCGCCCCCGCGTCAAGCTCGCCGACCGGGAGGACCTGCTCGCCACCGCGCGCCGCTCCGCCCCGGCCTGATCACGCCGGGCCGCGCCTCCGGAGACGGCCCCGGACGGGTGCGATTGGTTCCGTCCGGCAGGGGTACCCGCCGAACGCGTCGGAGCGCCGCACGACGCGGGACGAGCCGAGGAGGAGAAAGCACGATGGCAGGCAGCGAGGAGAACCAGGACGTGATCGCGGCCATTCTGGAGGACCACCGCACGATGGAGGACCTCTTCCGCCGGATGCGGAGCGTCGAGGAGGACCGGGCCGCCGCGCTGAAGGAGTTCTCGGCCCTGCTCATCGCGCACGGCGAGGCGGAGGAGACCGAGGTCTACGGGGCGCTCAAGCGCTTCAAGGACGTCGACAACGAGGAAGTGGACCACGGCACGGAGGAGCACGAGGAGGGGAACGAGGCCCTCCTCGCCCTCCTCGAAGTGGACGAGGTCGGCTCGGACGAGTGGGACGAGCGCCTGGAGAAGCTCGTCGAGGCGGTCACCCACCACCTCGACGAGGAGGAGCGCACCATCCTCAACGGCGCCCGGGAGGGCGTCCCCGACGCGCGCAGGGCCGAGCTGGGCGCCGCCTTCCTGAAGGAGCGCGCCCGGCAGCTCGACTCGGACTGCGGGAGCGTGGAGAACGTGCGCAAGGTCGTGCGCGGCTGAGAACCGCCGGGTGTCCGGGGACGGCCCGCGCGGGCCGTCCCCGGACGCGTCCTCACCGTCCCGCGCCTCCGCCGGCCCCCGCCGGCGCCGCGTCGGCGGCCAGGGGCGGGGTGTTGATCCCGGCCCCGCGGCCGAGGCCCACGAGGAACTCGCCGATGGCCTCCTCGGACGTCCACGACGGCGTCCAGTCCAGCTCCTCACGGGCTCGTGAGGAGTCCAGCAGGGGCAGCCGCAGGACCGCGTCGAACAGGCCGGGCGCGGCGGGCACGAGACGCAGCCGCCACGCGGCGGCGAGCACCGTACGGGCCGCTCCCGCCGGTACGGTGACGGTGCGGGCCTTCAGGAGCCGGGCCACCACGTCGGTGTCGAGCACCGGATCGGCGGCCAGGTTGAACGGCCCCCGGACCGGCCGCACCACGGCGGCCCGGTAGGCCTCGGCGGCGTCGTCGGTGTGCAGGGCCTGGAAACGCAGCCCCTTGACGGAGGGCACGACGGGCAGCACCCCCGGCCGCACGAGGCGCCACGGCAGCAGAGGGCCCGCGAAGATGCGCCGCTGCTCGCTCGCCGCCTCCTCCTTGAACAGGAACGACGGCCTCATCCGTACGATCCGCAGGTCCGGGTGGGCCGACTCGAACCCGTCCAGAAAGCGCTCCAGATAGGACTTCTCCCGGGTGTAGGCCGCACCGGGCCAGCCGTGGGTGGACCACGACTCGTCGACGGGACGCCCGTCGGACGGCCCGGGGGAGTAGGCGCCGACCGAGGAGGCGTGCACCAGGCAGCGCACCCCCGCCCGGACGCACGCCTCGAAGACCCTGATGCTGCCCAGGACGTTGGTGCGCCAGGTCTCGACCGGGTCGTGCGTGGGCTGGAACTTCCAGGCGAGGTGGACGACCGCGTCCGCCCCCGCGAACAGCCCGGCCAGGTCGGGGCCGCCGGGATCGACGTCCGCCGCCGCCCAGCGGGCCCCGCCGATCCGGAGCCGGGGGACACGGCGGGCGACACCGAGCACGTCCGTGACCGCGGGGTCGCGGTCGAGTGCCCGGACCACGCTGGTCCCGACGTTTCCGGTGGCTCCTGTGACGACGACCCTCATGACGCTGTCCAATCGCGGGGGACGGATGGGGACGGTGAGGACGTGCCCACCGCCGGTCGGGCCGGGTGACCGGCCACGCCCTGCGAGTGACCGCGCGGCGCACTCCGTAAACGCCGCGCGCCGGTCACCCCTCCGTCGGCGGGCGAGCGGGGGGATCCGGTACGGGCGGCATCTCCACCTCGAACCAGACGGCCTTGCCGTCGCCCCTCGGGACGCAGCCCCAGGCGGCCGACAGCCGCTCCAGGAGGTGGAGGCCGTGTCCGGAGGAGCGGGCGGGGCGGTGCGGGCCGCGGGGCCGGGGCCGTACCGGGTTCGTGTCGCTGACCTGGACCCACAGCCGTCCCCGGGTGTGATCGAGTCGCAGTTCGTACGGGACGCCCCCGTGGACGAACGCGTTGGTGACGACCTCGGAGACCAGCAGCAGGGCGTCCTCGGCGGCGACCCGCCCGGGCGCGCCGGCGGCCCCGAACCACTCGCTCAGCGCCCGCCGCGTCAGGTCCCGGCAGGCGCCGATCACCCCGGGCTCCTCCGTCAGTTCGTAGCGACGGGTGCCGGAGGCCACGGGCTGTCCAGGCTGACCGTTCATACGCTGCGGGTGCCCCGGGCGACGGGGACGAACCGTCCTGTACCGGGCGCTCTCCGGTCGGCCGTGACTGTGCTCTCGCCCGGGGGACGTGGCCGCGTCGGTTTCCCTGAATTCCCTTTGGTAACCCCTGGAAACTCGGGAATGCGACCACAGTTCCAGGAAAGAGGTAAAAGGAGCAAAAGGTGTGAGAGGACCGGTGAAACCAATGGAACTCATGACACGCGTGAGGAAAGAGAGGCCGGGAGACGAGAGGCCCGGTCTCCGACAGGGTCATGGCTGACGGCGAGGGCGGGGAAGGCGGTGTTCAGGTGCGAAGGCTGATGTTGCGCGGGGCGCGGAAGGTGGTGTCGCGCTGCCGGGATTTCACCGCGGAGGCGCTGGCGGACTGGGGGTGGATCCCCGCGGGGAGCGAGGCGGGGGAAGAACGGGTGGACGACGTACTGCTGCTGGTGTCGGAAGTGGTGACCAACGCCTGTCTGCACGCCGGGGGACCCGAGGAGTTCGTCCTGCGACGTGGACGGGAGGGGCTCCGGGTGGAGGTCGCCGACGCCAGCTCCGAACCGCCCCGCGTCCCCGCGTCACGCTCGCCCGCGCTGCCGGGAGGACACGGACTGATGGTCCTGGAGAAGCTGGCGAAGGCGTGGGGGTACGAGGACAGGGGACCCGGTGCGGGGGGGAAGGTGGTATGGCTGGAGGTCAGCCTGCCGTCCCGCCCGTAGCGCCGTCCGCGGGCACGTGGGTGAGCGACTCGTCGGCGGCCGCGCCCGAGGGGACGCTGTCGTCGTCGAGACCGTTCTTGAGCTCGCCGAGGATGCGGGTGAGCAGCCGCGAGACCTGCATCTGGGAGAGGCCGATGCGCCGGCCGATCTCGGCCTGGGTGAGTTCCTCGCCGAAGCGGAGTTCGAGGATGTGCCGGTCGCGTGCGTCGAGCCGGTCGAGCAGCGGCCGGAGCGCGGTCAGGGACTCGATCAGCTCGTAGGCCGGCTCGGTGGTCGCCAGGTGCCGGGGCTCCGCGCCGAAGGCGTTGCCTTCGTCGCCGACGGGGGTGTCGAGGGAGCGGGTGGCGTAGCCGTGGGCGGCGAGTTGTCCTTCGGCGATCTCTTCTTCGGTGAGGTGGAGGTGGTGGGCGAGTTCGGTGCGGGTGGGGCGGCGGCCGAGGTGTTGTTCGAGGTGGTCGGCGGTTTTGGCGAGGTCGATGCGTAGTTCCTGGAGGCGGCGGGGGACGCGGACGGCCCAGCTGGTGTCGCGGAAGAAGCGTTTCATCTCGCCGACGATGGTGGGCAGGGCGAAGGCGGAGAAGTCGACGGCGCGTTCGGGGTCGAAGCGGTTGATGGCTTTGATCAGTCCGATGGTGCCGACCTGGACGATGTCCTCGGTGGGTTCGGCGCGGTTGCGGAAGCGGCGGGCGGCGAACTTGACGAGGCTGAGGTTGAGCTCGACCAGGGTGTTGCGGACGTAGGCGTGCTCGGGTGTGCCTTCCTCCAGCTCGGTCAGGCGGGTGAGGAGTGCTGCGGAGAGGGCCTGGGCGTCGTCGGTGGAGACGGAGGTGGGGCGGGCCAGCTCGGGCAGTCCGTCCAGTGCCGTCCGGCGCATCGAAGCCCCCGGATTCCCGGCGGCCCCCGGACGGGGAGCCGAGTCGGGGACCCGAGGGCGGACGGAGAGATTTCGGACGGTGGACATGAGGCTCCTTCGGCGGGGCGATGGGCCTGCGCCGCTGCCGTGCAAAGGGGGCGGAGGGGGTCCGTCTGGCGAGCTTTCTTCAAAGATGATGCCCCTTTCGGGTGATTTGACACGATTTTCGGGGGTAGTGGCGGACGGGCGATGCGGATGACGCGGACGGTACGACGCATCGATCGGGCCCGTCGCGTCGGTCGCACCGATCGCGTCGGCCGCCTTGGTCGCATCGGCCGCGCCGGCCGCATCGTTCGCAGAGCCTCACGGCGGAAGTGCCACCCGGAGGAGGTACCCGTGATGGAAGAAGTCCGGCTCTCGGAACGTGAGCGGCGTGTCCTCGCGGAGATGGAGGAGTGGCTCGATCGGGACGAGCCCCTGGCCCGGCGACTACGCACGATGGGGCGGAGCCCTCACCCGCTTCCGTCCCTCTCCTCCTCGACGGCCGCCGGTGCGCGCCGCCGTCTGCCGGCCCTCGGCATCGCCGTCCTCGCCGTCACGGCCGCCGTTCTGTTCGTCCTCGCCGTGACCACCGGGACCCGGGCGCTCATCTGGGCCTTCGCGGTCGTGTGGATCCTCACCCTCCTCGCGGCCCTCGGCGTCTTCGTCCGCTGGGCGCGACGCAGGGCGGGGGAGGAGCGGGAGAGCGGTTAGGCCGCATCATCCGACCGCTATGCGAGGTTTGAGGCAAGTGGGCGAGGGTGAGGCGCAGAAGACGAGGAGACCCCCCACCAGAGAGGAACGCACAGTGTCGCTCGACGGAAAGAACGTTCTCGTCCTCACGACGAACTACGGCACGGAGCAGGACGAGCTGGAGAAGCCGGTGGCCGTCCTCCGCGAGGCGGGAGCCCGCGTCACGGTCGCCGCACAGAAGGACGAGGACGTGCAGACTCTCGTCTCGGACAAGGACCCGGGCTCCGTGGTCCGGCCGGACACGACGTTCACCGAGGCCTCCGCGGAGGAATTCGACGCCGTGGTCGTCCCGGGCGGCACCGTGAACGCCGACCAGATCCGCACGGACGACGACGCCCGCCGTCTCGTCTCCGCCTTCGCGGAGGCGGGCAAGCCGGTGGCCGCGATCTGTCACGGACCGTGGCTCCTCGTGGACAGCGAGCTGACCAAGGGCCGCCGGCTGACCTCGTACCCGTCGCTCCGTCCCGACCTCGAGAACGCGGGCGCCACCTGGGTGGACGAGGAGGTCGTCGTCGACACCTCCGGAAACCACCCCCTGATCACCTCCCGCAACCCGGGCGACCTCGACGCCTTCTCGTCGGCGATCATCCGGAGCCTGGGCGGCGACGCGGCGGCGTAGAGCCCGCCCCGTGCTCGACGGCACCTTCCCGCAGGCGTACGCGCCGGGATGCAGGAGCCGTAACCGCCCTGCCGAACCGTGCCCGGGGCCCCGACGGTCACCGTCGGGGCCCCGGACGCGTTTAGAAGAGCGAGTTGTCTCCGTGCAGCCTGCGTCGTAGGAACGTGGCGAAGGTGTGGTCCTCCAGACGCGTCGGTGAAGTGCCGTCCGGCTCGATGTACGCGACGCGCCAGTCCCGGGGGTCGTCCGTGAGGGCGAGCCAGCCGAACGCCTCGCCCGCCGGCTCCCCCCACCGGAGGAACTCCCGGCCCTCCGTCAGTCAGGTCGCCCTCGCGACGGGGAGCACCCGCACGCCCGCGATCACCCCGCCGGGGAACTCACGCATCACGGCCAGGTAGTCCTCCGGGAGCGGAGAAGGGAAGGTCGATCCACGACTGGAAGTCCTTGTCCGTGACGACGGTCGTCCAGTCGGCCGGGTCGGGAGCGGTGGTGTCCCACAGCGGAACGCCGTCGGTGGAGGTGCGGCCCCACGGCACCATGCCTCCCGGCTCCGGGTGCAGCGGCAGCGGCGGGCCCCGCTCGCGGCCGAGCAGGGCCCGCGCCATGTCCTCGACGCGCGACGCGGTGGCCCGGGTGAACGCGTCGAGGGAGCGTACGGGGAGTTCGGCGGGACGTTCGAGCAGTACGGCCCCCGCGAAGGCCCCTTCGGGGACGGCCGCGACCAGCAGCTCGAAGTCCTCGGGAACGACCTGGCCGTACCCGGTGCCCTCGGGGCGCGGGGGTGCCGCGATGCCGAGCGCGCGGACGACGTCGAGGCGATTCATGTGTTCCTTCCCGAAGGGCTTCGGCGGCGGGACGAGCGACCGCCCGTCCCGCCCCGACTGTGCCCGAGGGCCGGTCCGTCTCTTGCCTTCCGGGAAGTGTCCTGGTGCCGGGCTCCCGCGCCCTGTGACCAGCGTCACTCGTCCGACCCGTGATGATCGGCGTACCGGATCCGCTTGATCATCCGGTGGGTCCAGCAGATCCCACCGTGAGGTGCAGGGTTCCAGGGGGGAACGGGAATGGACAGCGAGAAACAGATACTGCGGGCGTCCGGGATGGAACGGCGCGCGGCCGAGTTCGTCGGAGGTGTCGTCGCGAGGACGCGTCTGCCGCTGGACTACGGCGTGGCGAGCCTCGGTGTCGTCGATCGGATCATCGACGGCCTGCGCCGCGGTGGCACCCGGCGCCAGGACGTGGCCGGTCCTCTGCTCGGCCTCGGCGCGTACGTCGGTGAGGTGCTGGTGCGCCAGGCCGGTGCGGAGTGGGTGGATCTGCCGCCGGACCACTCGCTCCGCACGGTCTTCGGGCACCCCGTCGCCGTGCGGATGCCCGACGGCAGGCTGTGGAATCCCCTCGGCCGCACCGTGAACCGCTTCGAGATCGGACCCCAGGAGTCCCTCCGGACCTACTTCCTCACCCTGCACGGACGCCGGCCGGTGCGGCCGCTCCACCGGGGCTGCCCCTCGGGCGGGCGGACGGCGAGCCTGTGCTGACGGTCTGACAGGATGGCACCTTCCGGTCCGGGGGAACGGCCGGAACGTCCTGACGGAACCGGCTGTGAAGAGGAAACGTGTGAGCGAGGGGGCTGGCGACCACGGGTCCTCGGCGACCCGCGACGCGGAACTCGGCTCCGCCGTGGAACGGGCGCAACGGGGCGACGAGGAGGCGTTCGCCGTCGCGTACCGCATGGTGTGTCCCGGTCTGCTCGGCTACGTGAGGGGCCTGGTCGGTGCCGACGCCGAGGACGTGGCCGCCGAGGCGTGGCTGGAGATAGCCCGCGACCTGGGACGGTTCCGCGGCGACGGCCCCGGGTTCCGCGGCTGGACCGCGGTCATCGCCCGGAACCGGGCCCTGGACCACCTGCGCCGCGAACGCGCCCGCCCCCGCGCCGCCCCGATCGAACAGGACGTCCTGGACCTGCCCGCCGCGGCGGACACCTCCGGCGAGGTGCTGGACGCCCTGTCGACGGACCGGGCGCTCGCCCTGGTCAAGGGCCTGCCGAGGGACCAGGCCGAGGCCGTTCTCCTCCGGGTCGTCATCGGCCTCGACGGACCGGCCGCCGCCCGCGTACTGGGCAAGAGGCCCGGTGCGGTACGGTCCGCCGCACACAGGGGACTGAAACGACTCGCACGAGAACTCGGCCTGAAGAGGAGGTGACGGAATGACGCACGACGACGGACACGGCGACCTGGAGGAGGCGCTGCGCGCCGCGCTGACCCGCGGCGCCCGGCCCGACGTCGAGCCCGCGGCCCTCGCGGCCTTCCACGAGGCCCGCCGCGCCGCCCCGCCCACCCGTCGCCGGGACGACTGGACCCCCGTCGCCGACCGCCGCCAGGGCCGGCGCTCCCTCCGGGCGGTTCTGGCCGGGCTGCTCGCGAGCGCCACCCTCGGCGGCGTCGCCCTCGCCGCCGGAGACCTCCCCGGCCTGCTCGAAGACCGCCCGCTGCCGACCCCCGCCCCGACCGCGGATCCCGTGCCCTCCGCCCCTGACGCCTCCGTCCCCCACTCCTCTCCGGCCCGCCCCCGGCAGCTTCCCCGACCGTCGCGCCCGACGCCGTCGGAAGCGGTGGAGCCGAAGCCGGACGCGACGGAGCCCGGCCGGAAGGCGACGGGCAAGGACAACAAGAGGAAGGAGGACGGGAACGGCCCGGGAAAGGGCCGGGGCGCCGACCGGGGAGCGAAGAACGGATGGCTGAAGAACGGCAGAGCGGCACAACCCGCCGAGGAGCCGGAAGAGGACTCGGGGCACGCCGGTTCCGCACGGCGGCACTGAGGGGCGGGACACCCGCCGCCGGCCACGGGGCACGCGGCGTGGCGCCGACAGCTCTGTCCCGTGCGCACCCCCCGGGGGGGCACACACGGGACAGGTCCGGGGTGAGGTGGCGACCTACGAGTGACCGGCTCCGTCGGGGCCGTGGGTCGGCAGGACGTGCAGCAGCTCCAGCAGGTACAGGAAGGCCTCGGCCATGGGAGCGCCCTCCGTCTCCTGGCGTACGCGCGCCCAGTCGACCCGTTCGCGCAGTCCTCGTGCCACCGGCAGCAGGGTGCCGAAGTCACAGTGGTGTTCCGAGAACGCCATCAGCCGGGAGACCAGGAGGTCGGTCGGCGCGATCACCGGCATGTGGACCGAGTCCACCGGAAGCGTCTGGGCGCGTTCGAGGAGCTCGGTCGTGACCGGCCGCCCCGCCAGGGAGAAGATCAGGTCGATCTCCTCACCGCCGGAACGCGCCTTGACCAGCCAGTCCTCGGGCGGCTCGACGATCCGGATCCCGTTCTCCCGCAGCGCGGCCGTGACGGCCTCGGCGTCCTCCCGCCGTACCGCGAAGTCCGTGTCGTGCTGGAGCCTGACCGGGATTCCGTGCGCGTAGGCGGCGACGCCGCCGACCAGGGCGAACGGGCATCCCAGCGCCTTCAGCACCGCTCCGACCTGCTTCGTCGTCTCCAGGATCGCCTGGGTGTGATCGGGCGGCAGCGCGGTCATGTCGCCCTCGCGGGACCCCCGGTGGTCTCCGTGCTCCTCCCGCGGGGCCTTCCGAGGTGCGGGAGAACCGGTGCCCGCGTACACATGGTCGTGACCGGCGGACGCGGGGTACGCCTCTCCGTTCGCCGACCGGCGCGCGGCCGGGTCTTCCGTGAGGTTCATCGCCTGCTCCTGTCCTCGCCACTGGTCGCGATGGCCCCTCCCAAAGGGGTGGAACCGCATCTACCCAGAGCGGACCCGGTCATACCCCTCCGACGATCAACGGCCGCCGGGACGAATCCACCGCCCGTGAGCTGTCTGTCCTGCTCCGTACCGGGTAGTCGCCGGGTCGAGAGAGCACCAGGAGGACGACCGTGAGGAGGCCCGCCGTGCGGACCACGGAGCAGTCGACGAAGAGTGAACGGCGGCGGCTCACGGACGAGGAGTTCCGCGCCCTGATGCGGGAGGCGTCGGCCGAGGCACGACGCCTGTCGCTCGGCGGACCACCCGGGGCGGAGCCCGACTTCGTCCTGCGCACCCAGCACGCCGAGTTCGGAGCCGCCGCCCACTGACCGGCGCGCCCGGGGCACCCGCCGCCACGCGGCCGGCCCCGTACGCCGGACAGGGCCGACACGGGCGGGTAGTCACGTACCGGCCGTGCGACATCCGGATTCCGGAGGGAGATGAACGCCATGACCGGACCGAGCAACCCCGACCCCGAGCCCCGGGACACACCCGGTGTCGACATAGGAGGCGGCACCGGCACATCCGGCCTCGGCGCCGGGAGCGGGACCGGCGTGCCGGGACCCGGTACCGAAGGCAGGAGCGTGCCCGGCGCACCGGGACCCGGCGCCCAGGGCACGAGCGTGCCCGGCGAGACGCCACCCGCCGAATCCGGAACGGGAACGGGGACCGGCCCCTACCGGCCCCTCAAACGCGGATGGGCGACCGGCCCGCTCCTCGCCCTGTGGATCGTCGTGATCCTGTGCGCGCTGTTTTTCCTCGCGTACGCGATCATCCTGGCCACCGACTGAGCGGCCGCCCGCCGCTTCCCGCACCGCACCGGGCCGGACCGTCCGCGGCCGGCTCTCGAACCCGACCCCCGACCTGCGAAAGGAAACCGTCATGGACCGCAACGAGCCCGACACGGACGAGGCCCGCGGCGACGACGTCTACCAGCCCACCCACTCCGACGTGGACAACCGCCCCACCGACGCGCTCGACCCGGACAACGCGATCGTGACGGACCCGCTGGAGGACATGGCCAACCCCGGCTACTCGCCCCCCGAGCGCCCGCGAGGGGTGAACCGGCACGGCACCACCCAGCGGGAGCAGCGCGAGGGCGAGTCGCTCGACGACCGGCTCGCCCAGGAGATCCCCGACGAGCAGCCGCCGGAGGGCGACAGCATCGGCGACCTCCCGGGCGGCACGGGCGAACCCGTCGACGAGCAGGCCGGCACCACCCGGGCGGGCCGCCTCGCCCCGGTCGACACCCCGAGGGAGACGGGGAACCGCACGGTCGCCCAGGACGTCGGCCCGGACGACTGGGCCGCGCCGGCCGAGGAGGCCGCGATGCACGTGGACACCGGGGCGGACGCCACGGTGGACGAAGCCGAACCGTTCGGGCGGAGCGAGGAGCCCGGGACGGAGCGCTGACCGACCCCGGAACCCCGCCCGTTCCGACCGACCCCAGTGGGGACACCATGAACCTCGACTTCCTGAAACCACTCCTGGAACGTCCCGGCCCCTGGGCCTCCGTCTACGTCGAGACGAGCCGGTCCACCGAGGACGCGGCGCAGATCCAGCAGTTGCGCAACCGCGCCGTGGCCGGGCAGCTCGTCGACGAGGGCGCCGAACCGGCCACGATCCGCGCGGTCGCCGAACGGCTCGCCGCGGAACCCGTCTCCGACCCGCCGCCGGGGCGCGCCCTCTTCGCGACGGCCGGCGAGGTCGTCCTCGACGTTCCCCTCACGACGGCCCCGCCGTCCGCCGGGGCCGTGTGGACGAGCCTGCCGCACATCGCGCCCCTGGTGCTCCTGCGGAGCGACGAACCCGCCTGCCAGGTGGCCCTCATCGACCGCGAGGGCGCCGACCTCGAACTGCGGGACTCCTGCGGCACGCGGAACCTGGGCGAGGCGCGCGGGAAGCAGGGGCAGGGCCGTGGACACCGCTCCGTCCCCCAGGACCGGTACGAGTGGCACTACAGCAACAAGGTCGAGGACGCCTGGGAGGAGACGGCCGACGTCATCGCCGGCGAACTCGTCCGGCGCTGCCCGCAGGACGGCGGCACCCTCCTGGTCCTGGCCGGGGACGCGCGCGAACGCAAGGCGGTGCGCGAACGGCTGCCGCAGCGGCTCCGGAGCGTCGCCGTCGAGGTGGACCACGGCAGCCGCGCGCCCGGCGCCTCCAGCGCACTCCTCGACCGGCAGATCGAGGAGGCCCGCTCCCGCTACGCCCGGGAACGCGTGCGGAGTGCGCTCGACGACTTCCGCAGGGCACGCGGTCGTCCCGGCGAACACCGCGAGACGACCGTCGACACCGGTCGTGGCCCGGCCGCCGAGGGAATCCCGGCGGTGGCCGCCGCCGCCCGGGAGCACCAGGTCGCCACCCTCCTCCTCGGCCGCGACGCCCCCGACGCGGGCCGCCCCGTGTGGGTCGGCCCGGGCCCCGACGAGATCGCCGCGGGCCGCGCCGAGGCCAAGGGGTGGGGGATCGGCCGGCCGGAGGAGGCGCGCGCCGACGACGCGCTGCTGCGCGCCTGCGTCGCCGCGGGCTCCGAGGTCCTCGTGGTGCCGGAGGAGATGGCGGGCCCCGCGGGCGGCCTCGGCGCCGTCCTGCGCTGGAGCGACTGACGTCCTGCGCCGGAGCGACTGACACCGACCGCCCCGCCCGCCGTCGAAGAACGCCTCGTGCCCCCGCCGTCCACGGCGGGGGCACGAGACGTGTCCACCGGCCCGCGGCCCGGCGCCGCCGTACGGGCGGAGGGGGCCGGTCAGGGCCTGTGCCGGAGATCAGCGCCGGTCAGGGCCCACCGTCGGACGCCGGCGCCCGCGCCGGTCAGGGGCCGCCGTCAAGCGCCGGCGCCCGCGCCGGACGTCAGTGCCGGTCAAGGCCTGCGCCAGTCGCCGGACGTCAGGTGCGAGCCGGCCATCGGGCCCATGCGGAGCATCCCGCCGTCCACCGCCCAGGACGCCCCCGTCACGTACGACGCGTCGGGGCTCGCCAGGAAGGCGACGACGGCGGCGACCTCGCGCGCGTCCCCCGGCCGTCCGAGGGGAACACCCGGCCGGGACGTGCTCCGGACGTCCTCGTCCTCCTGACCGGTCATCGGGGTGGCGATCTCGCCGGGCGCGACGGAGTTGACCGTGATGCCGTACTCGCCCAGCTCCAGCGCCATGACCTGGGTGAGCAGCCCGAGACCGCCCTTGGCGGCGCAGTACGGTCCGGCGCCCACCCGGGGCTGGTGCTCGTGCACCGAGGTGATCTGCACGATGCGGCCCCCGCGCCCCCGGTCGATCATCCGGCGGGCGGCACGCTGGGCGCACAGGAACGGTCCCGTCAGATCGACGTCGAGCACCTCCCGGACCTTCTCCAGGCTCAGGTCGAGGAAGGACTCGGCGGTGCCCGTGCCGGCGTTGTTGACCAGGACGTCGACCCCGCCCAGCTCCTCCGCGAGCCGGTCGACCACGTCGGCCGCCCCCGGCAGCTCCGTCAGGTCCAGACGGGCGACCGCCGCCCGTCTCCCGTGGGCGCGGACCTCCTCCGCCGTGGCCTCCGCGCCCGCCTCGTCGGTGTGCCACGTGACGCCCACGTCGAGACCCGCCTCCGCGAGCCGTACCGCGACGGCGCGCCCGATCCCCGAGTCCGAACCCGTGACGATCGCCGTGCGCGGGTCGAAGCCCTGGATGTCGGCCATGACTCCGCCTCCTCTCGTGCTCCTGCGTGCTTCTCGCCTGTGCTGCCCCCCGCCGCTACCCCCGTCGCGGCCGGTCATGCTCCGCCACTGTCGGTGACGGGCCCGCCCTTCGTCGGCGGGAAGCGGTACGGAAACGGACGACGGGGGGGAGGCGGGGCATGGGGCCCGCCGGATCGGGGAGACGCGCCAGGAGAAGGGCACCGGTACGCAAGGACAACCGGTCCACCCGACGTGAGGAGACGCCATGAGCGGTCCGCAGAGCCGTGAACAGCCAAGGAGCGGAAAGGGCGCGGCCACCCCGCAGGATCTCGCCGAACTCAAGGCCCGCCAGGCCCACCGGTCCGACGAGAGCGGCCGGAGCGCGGCACACGGTACGGACAAGGGGGACAAGAGCGGCGGCGAGGGCGGCGGAACCCCTCCCGGGCAGCGTCCCGACGAACCCTGACCGGCGCGGAACGACCCCGCCGGCCGTGGGACGAAGGACCATGCGCCCGGCGTACCACCGGCACCCCGACGGTTCACACCGCCGGGGTGCCGGCACGAGTGGACCCGGCGGTACGAACCCCGGGGCATCGGTACGAGTGGACCCCGCCCGACCGGGCAGGGGCCGGGTGCCGCTGTCCGGGCCCTTTCCCCTCCTGCCCGGGCAGCGGTCCGGGTCTCCGGACGCCCCACTGCGGCCGATGCCCGCCCGTCACCCCTCGATTTCGTCCGTCACCCCTCCACGCCCGTGGCGTCGTGCTTGGCGCCGGCGGGCTTCGACTCCGGTGAGCCGCGCTGACGCGGGTACACGGAGAGGACCGCCATCGAGGCCACGGCCGGCAGCTCCGACTGCCAGTTCTGCAGGGACCGGCTCCAGAAGTCGGACGAGACCGGACAGGAGCGCCAGGGGATCGGCGTCCGGAGCTGGCGCGGCCGCAGCTCGTTGTGGGCGGCGACGCCCGAGACCGACTGCGCCGGCCAGGACAGCAGGAAGAAGACGGCCATGACCAGGCCGAGCGACCGGGAGCAGAGGGCCTGCCGCCAGTCCTCGGTGCCCGCCCACCGGGGCGAGTCCGCCTTCGCCTGCTCTCTCCCACGCGCTGATCGCGCTCGCTCTCCGTACCCATCCCGTCCAACGGCTTGGACTCGGGCGAGCCGCGCTGGAGCAGGCAGACCGTGCCGAAGATGTACAGGAGGAACCGGAGGAACTCCGACTGCCAGTTCTCAGTGACGTCGACGGCTAAGTCCGAGGACATCAGGTAGTCGCCGAAGCCGACCTGCTGCAGGCCCTGGACGGCCGGCTGCTCGTCGAACTCCGCGCGCCCGGCGACGGCCTGCGCACCGAGCACGACCAGGAAGGCGGCCCCGGAACAGAGGGTGAGGCTGTTCGACCGCCAGAAGCCCCTGCGGTCCCGGCCGGCCGTCACCGGTGCATCATCCCGATCACGGTGAAGCACGCCAGGCCTCCCACGACGGTCAGCACGCACGCGGTGAACACGGTCCTCACGGTCACGCCCCCTTCAGTGCGCAGCGGTACGGATCGTCGCCGCCCTCCGGCACGCATCCGGCGGCGGTCACCCGCCACCCGTCGTCGAACTGCGACAGGAAGAGCGTCTCGTAACCCACTTGGAGCAGTGCCTGACGACCGTAGACGTCCACGCTCGACGCGCCCTCGCCCCGGGGGAGGTCCTGCGAGGGCAACGCCCGTTCGCACGGCCGCTTCTCGTCCTCCTCCAGCTGTTCGCGGCTCTCCGGCGCGAGTAGTGCGCACGCCGCGCCGTACGCGCCGGAGGCGAGGGCCTCCCCGAAGGCGCGGCCCGCCCGGGAGGCCCCGTCCTGACGTGTCTGCGGCGCACCGCACGCACACAGCGCCACCACGGCCGTCAACGCCCCGAAGAGCACGGGGATCCTCGCCCAGTTCCTCCGTCCGGTCCTCACGGCCACGGCGCCAGATCTTGTACGCCGCCTCCCGGCTACGCCCTTCCGGGCCGGGACGGCAAGAACGGCGAGGCCGAATGCTCCCGCACCTCACCTGTTCGAGTGCCACCGAGCCCGGGCTCGTCCGGCCGGGACCCGAACATCCGTTGTCAGTGGCCCTGGTTAGTCTCCCCACATGTCGCAGCTCAGGGGCGTTCGACCCCTGTATTCGGGCTGCGCGTTTTCCGACGACAGGCGGAGGGGACACGGCCGATGGCGTGGCTGGCAGCGGACGAGGGGTACGAGATCACCCTCGATGAGGGGCGCGTGGTCGCACGGCGCGCCGGGGGACGGCAGTTGAAGACCCTGCCGAAGGCACTGCGGGACCATCCGGAGACCGACCGGCTCCGGCGGCTCGCCGAATGGCTGGACCGGCACGCGGCCGCGTGCGTGGCCCAGGTGGACACCTGGATGGTGTCCTCGCTCCCCGTGCCCACCGGGCTGATCGCCCGCGTGTGGCCGGACGAGGCCTGGCAGGCCGCCCTCCGCGACATGGCCGTGGTGGGCGACGACCCCCACGAGGTCGGCTTCCTGCGGGACGTCACCGCCGACGGCGAGTTGAAGGTGGTGGACCTCGACGGCGAGACCGTACGGCTCTCCCCGCGCACCGTCACCCTCCCGCACCCCGTGCTCCTCCCCGACCTCGACGACGTGCGGGACTTCGCCGCCGAACTCGGCATCACCCAGAGGGTGGAGCAGATCCACCGCGCCACCTGGACCGGGCCGGCCGCCGCCCACCCCGGGACGGCGACCGAGGTACGGGACTACGCGGGCGGCAAGTTCGCCTCGCGCTTCGGCCTCGCGGCCCGCGCGACCTCGCTCGGCTACCGCGTCTCCGGCGGCTACGCCACCTGCAAGGTCCGCGACGGCGGCCGCGCCACGGAGGCGTCGGTGTGGATCGGCGAACCGTACTGGGACGGGGAGACGGAGACCGGCGGACTCGGCTGGCACGACGACGACGGCCGCGCCGTGCGGCTGAACGAGGTCGGACCGGTGGCCTGGTCCGAGGGAATGCGCATGGCCGCGGCGCTCTACGCCGGCCGCACGATCGAAAAGGGTGGGGACGCGTGACCGGCACGACCGCTTCCGACAGGACCACGGGCGACGCCCCCGGAGGAGCCCGCGGCAACGCGGAACTCCTCGCGGCCGGAGCCGTACTCCCGCCCGACGCCCGGGACGCGGGGGCCTCGGCGGTCGACCTGACCGCCCGGACCTACCGCCACCCCGCCCTCGGCGAGCACCGGGTCGTCGTCCGCCTCGCCGCGGCCGAACTCGGCCCCGCCGAGGACCTCGCCGCCGGCTTCCTCGGCCTCGAACCCCACGGGGAACCCGCCGTCGTGGGCCTCGGCCGCCGCCAGGAGCTGGGCTTCCCCGAATGGGTCCTGGTGCACCACCCCGAGGACGGCCACCACGCCCTCGCGGTCGTGCCGGAACTCGACCGCCTCGCCCGGCAGGCCAGGACCAGGCCCAAGGCCGCCCTGGACGCCTGCCTCGAACTCGCCGGCCGGCTCGCCTCCGCCGTCCCGCACTTCCTGCCCGTCTTCCACGAGCAGGCCGCCCGGATCTTCCTCGGCGTCGAGAACACCACGTACGCGGGGCAGCTGTTCGCCCGCGCCCGCACCAGCGAGGCGCAGCACGGCCTCGCCGTCGACGAGGACCGGCTCGACGCCGTCTTCCTCGAATTCGCCCTGGCCGGCGCACTGCCGGTGAAGGTCCTGACCGGATACGGCAAGGAGCTCGCCGCCCGGCTCGCGCCCGCCGAGGCGTACGAGCGCTTCCGGCGCCTGTGCGTGCGCCGCACCGCCGGCGGACTCGCCCCCTCCGCCCAGGCCACCGCGGAACTGCGCCGTCTGGCCCGCGCCGCCGGCCTGTCCGCCGCCGAGGCGGAACAGGACCACCTCGCCGAACTCCTGCCGCTGCCGGCCACCCTGCGGGCGGCCGGAGGATGGTGGAAGACGCACCGCTCCGCCCTCGTCGCCCTGGCCCGCCGGGTCCCGGCCGTACGCGGCACGCTCCTGGAGATGATGCCGTCCTCCGACGAGGGCGAGCTCAGCGACCTGTGGCTGGGGATCCTCACGGAGTCCGGGGCGGACGCCGGGCTGACCGACGCCGACGTGCCGCCGGAGGAGAGCTGCGCCGACGGCGCGGCCGGCTGGCTGGAGCGCTTCCACACCGCCCGGCACCGGGGCTGGGGCGACCGCCGCACCCCGCCGGCCCTCCTCGACCTGGTGGAACGGGCGGCCGGGCGGCTGCGCGCCGACCTGGCCGCCCGCCCCGACGGCCAGGACTTCCTGCGGATCGGCGTCGAGGACCTCGACCTGCTCGACCTGCTGCTCTCCCTGGACGTCCCGGTCGCCGACCCGGAGCCGGAGACTCCCCGGACGACCGGCGCCTCCCTCAACCTGTCGGACTGGGCGCGGGGGGACGACCCCCGCGACCTGACCGCGCTCGCCGCCGACCCCCGCTTCCGCCCCGCCTTCCGGCGCGCCGCGAACACCTACCGCGACGCCTCCGCCGGAGCGGACGTGATGCGCCGGCTCGCCGCCGCGGCCGGCGGGCGCCCGATGCTCACCGAGTGGGTGCGCGACGTCGCCCGCGACTCGACCGCCGCCGGACTGCCCGGAGTGCCCAGGGCGATCACCCGCCTGTCGTGGCTGCCCGCCGAAGCCCTCGCGCTCGCACCGGAGGAGGTCGCGGCCGCCGCCGGCGCCGACCTCGGCGAGACCCTGGCGCGCACCCTGCGCGCCGGCCTGTGGGAGGAACTCCACTGGCCGGCCTGGGAGGAGGCCGTCGCGGACCTGACCCCCGGACGCGACAAGCTCGACGGCCTCGTCGTCTTCGAGGCCTGGCCCCGCCTGATCGTGGCCAACTCCCACCGGGTCCGGGTCATCGACGCCGACTCCACCGTCCTCACCCACGACCTGCGCGTGCCCACCGGACGGTCCTCCCACCGCCACGGCTTCCACTACGTGGACGGCGCCCTCCTCGTGTTCTGGACCGGCTACGGCAACAGCTCCGTGCAGGGTTACTGGCACACCGCGCCCGACCACGTGCTCACCCTGGACGCCGACATCAGCCACTGGTCCCTGCGCTCCGACCGCCCCAGCCTGCCGCTGCCCGGCGGCGGCCGCGCCACCGGCGGCGGAGTCCTGCACGCCGGTGACACGAAGCTCCCCGGGGAGCGGGCGGTGATCTCCGACGGCACCTCGTACTGGGTGTGGGAGCACGTCGAGCGGTGCGGGAACGAGGGGTGGCACGAACACAGCGGCTGGGTCGAGTACGACCCCGCCGAGGGCACCCGGGGCCGGCGCTCCCTGCCCGGCTTCCTCGCCGACGCGACCCGCTCCCACGCCCCCGGCGCCCGGCTGGCCGCCTCCTCCTCGTGGCTGCGACCCGCCCCCGCGGTGGACGGCTCGGTCCTCGGCACCCCCGCCGACGGCCTGCTCGGCTGGCGGGTCCTGCGGATCCCCGGCGACGGCTGGCGCGCCGACGACACCGCCGGCCGCAACGTCTCCCTGCCCGAAGGCTCCGACACACCCGTCGCCGCCCTGACCTTCCCCGGCGATGACCGGCCCAGGGCCCTGACCCGCCGGTGGCGGGAACTGCTGCTCACCGACCCGGACGGCGTGATCACGACGGTGTCCGACGGCGACCGGAACGACATCCACGGCACCGCCGCCACGCCCCTGCCGCCGCTGTCCCACTTCTACGCCCTCCGCCCCCGCGACCCGCAGGGCTCGGAGGCGCTGCGGGCCGCCGGCGCGGAGACGGCCGGCACCCTCCTGAAGGCGGCCGTCCTGGCCGAGCGGGCCGCGGACGTCCCGGACCTGGTGACCGCCGCACTGCCGGGGATCACCGCGCCCGAACTGGTCGCGGGCGTGGCGAAGACGCTGCGCTTCGCCGTGGCGCAGCAGAAGGCCCTGGACGCCGTCGCCGCCCGACTCGACCCGGCGGCCGAACCCGAACAGGCACGCGACGAGGGCCCCCACGACAGCCTGCTCGCCGAGGCGCTCGACGGACTCACCGGCTCCGGCCACTACAGCAGGGGCGCCGCCTCGGACGTCGCCCACCGCTTCCTGGACGAACTGGCGGCGGCACGGGCCGACACCTCCGCCACGGCCCTCCCGGGAAGGCTGCACCACGACCTGCCCTCCCTGCCGTACTCCTCCTTCTCCCTCGTCTCCCTCCTGGACGAACCGGCGGCGATCGCCTACCGGGCCGTCGCCCCCGGCGGCGGTGACGAACACCGGGCCGCACTGCTCGGCGTGCTCGGCCGGGTCGACGCCCTGGGCCTCGCCTCGGCGTCGGGACCGGCCGGCCACTGGCGCCTGGCGCGGCTCCACCTCGCCACCCCCCACCTGCACACCTCCGACGGACTGGCGCGCGGCGCCTCGTACTCCACCGTCCTCCCGCTCGGCGGGGGAGCGGTCCTCGGGATCACCGAGAACGACCGGGGCGTCGACGACGGAAGGGAGTTCGAGGCGCTCTTCCACGACCCCGACGACCGGTTCGAGGCACCCGCCCCGTACACCCTGCGCGGCGCGACGCCGGTGGGCGACCGCACGCGCGGCGCCGACTGGCTGACCTCCTTCCTGCGGGAGGCGGAGAACCGCGAGCGGACCCCCTTCCTCCCGGAGGCCGCCGAGGAGTTCGGCAGGCTCACCGGCGCCCCCGGAGCACTGGCCCGGCTCGTCCTCGCCGGCATGCCGAACGTCGACGACTGGGAGAACAACTTCCTGCCGACGGAGCTGCGCACGACCCTCGGCCTGAAGGTGGCCGACGCGGCCCGGGCCCGTGACGAACTCCGCGCGCTCCCCGTCGGGGTGCGACGGGCCGTGGTGGCGGCGCTCCTGCCCGACGACCCGGCACGGCTGTGGACCGAGGGCCCCGACGTGGCGTCGGCGGCCGAGGTCTGGAACGCGCGCGTGGGACGGCGCACCCAGGTGCCCGACTGGCTCATCGGGGAGGCCACCCACGCGGTCCGCACCGGCTGGTCCGTCCACCGGGCCCTCCCGGCGCTCCTCGGCCCCGCCGCGTCGCCCGAGCTCTCCACCGACGTGGCGTGGCACATCGCGGGAGACCGCCCGGCGCCCGTGAACCCGGCCGACCACCCGTTCACCGACGCGGTGCTGACGGGCTCGATGGGCCTGACGGCCTGGCTGGCCCACCGGCTGCCCGCCGGCGATCCCGCGCGGGCGGCGCTGCCCGGTGCCCTCACCGCCGTGCGGCAGCGCCTGGCCTCGCCCGAACTCCTCGTCGCCGCGGGCCACTACACCGGCCTCGCGGACTTCCGGAAGGTGGCGGGCACCCCCACCGAGACGGCCCCGGACCACGAACGGTACGGCGCGGTCCTCATGGCCACGCACGACGGACAGCCCCAGCCGGCCCTGCGGACCGCCCTGCTCGACTCCACCGGATCCGACCCGTACCTGACGGTCCTGCGCGGCCCCGACCAGCGGCCGACCGACGTCGAGACGGCGTTGCGGCGGGCGCACGACCCGGCGTTCGCACGGCTCCTCGCCGACCCGGGCGCGCCCGCCGCCGGGGAGACGGACCAGGACGGCACCTGGTGGCCCCAGGACCCCTCGCGCTCCGTGCCCGACCTGGTCGCGGAGGTCGCCGGGACCCACGGCCTGGGGGCCGACGCGGCGACGCTGTACCTGACGCTCCTCGCCCTGCCCGACCCCACCGACCGCAACACCGCCCGGTGGACCGGGTGGAAGCCGGCCCGCCTCAAGGCGGCCCGCGCCGAACTGGCCGCCACCGACCTGGTGGTGTCGGCCGTACGGGCCCGGGCGGGACGCTCGCTGTTCCTGCCCGGCGCCTGGTCCGAGCAGAAGGGACTCGGACTGCCGGTCGAGCAGTGGAAGCTGCCGATGTACGGGCCCTTCCTGAGCGTCCTGGTACCGGTCGAACCGGCCGCCGAACTCTTCGCCCGCGCCTGGCGGCGGACCCTCGACGGCGACCTTCCCCGCTTCGAGGAGCTCAAGGTCCGGCGCACCAGGCGCCGCCGCTGACCTACCCCCGGACCGGCCGCCGCCGGCTCGGCCGCCGTCGGCCTGGCCACCGGCCGATCGGCCACCCGCCGAGACGGCGACGGCACGGCACACCGTCGACCGACCGACCGACCACCGCACGCGGCGACGTCGCGGCGCGGCCCCCCCCCCGGCCCCCCCGCCCCCCGCCCCCCCCCCCCCCGCCCGGGGGGGCGGGGGGGCGCCCCCCCCCCCGGGCGCCCCGCGACGGACACCCGTACCCCCCTTCCCGGAGGAACCCCGCATGACCGTCACCGAACAGCCCGCCCCCGCCCGGCAGGTCCGGCCGGCCGAGGAGCGCCACGCCGCCGAACTCGCCTTCCTCGCCGCCCAGGATCCCGGCCCGCGCCCGCCCGGCTGGGCCCTGACCCCCCGCGCGGCCGTCACGTTCGTCTGCGGCAGCGACGGCGCGGAGCTCGCCCTGCCGAAGCGCCGCGCGGGCCTGCCCGCGAAGCTGGAGATCGCCCCGAAGTTCGTCGGCGAACGCGCCCTGGTGGAACGCTGCGTGGTCACCCTCGCGGGAGAGCGCGGACTGCTCCTCACCGGCGAGCCCGGCACCGCCAAGTCGATGCTGTCGGAACTGCTCGCGGCCGCTGTCGGCGGCACCAGCTCCCTCACCGTGCAGGGCACCGCCGGCACCACCGAGGACGCCTTCCGCTACGGCTGGAACTACGCCCTGCTGCTCGCCCAGGGCCCCTCCCCGCAGGCCCTCGTCGACTCCCCGGTCCTCGCCGCCATGCGCACCGGCCGGGTGGTGCGCGTCGAGGAGATCACCCGCTGCCTGCCCGAGGTGCAGGACGCCCTGGTCTCCATCCTGTCCGACCGCCGGATCACCGTCCCCGAACTGACCTCCACCGAGGACGCGGTGGTCACCGCCGCCCCCGGCTTCACCGTCATCGCCACCGCCAACCTGCGCGACCGGGGCGTCTCCGAGATGTCCGCCGCGCTCAAGCGCCGCTTCAACTTCGAGACCGTCGACCCGATCGCGGACGCCGACGCCGAGGCCGTCCTGATCCGCCGCCAGGCCGTCGCGGCGGTCCAGCGCGCGGGCGCGCCCTTCGGCGTCGACGACGCCGTCCTGGACGCCCTCGTCACCGTCTTCCGGGACCTGCGCTCCGGCCGCTCCACCGAGGGCTGGGACGTGGAGCGGCCGGGCACGGTCATGTCCACCGCCGAGGCCGTCCAGGTCGCGGCGTCCCTCGGGGTCGCGGCCGCCTACCTCCCCGGCGGGGACGTCCTCGACCTCCTGCCCGGCCACCTCCTCGGCGTCGTCCGCAAGGACGACCCGGCCGACCACGCGCGCCTCCTCGGCTACTGGGACGGCCCGGTCCGCCGCCGGGCCGAGAACGGCTCGGCGATGTGGCGCCGCCTCTGGGACCTGCGCGGGAGCCTGCGGTGACGACCCTCGACCCACGGGCGGCCGTGGACGCCCTCGCCGCGTCCCGCACCCCGTACCTCCTCGGGGTGCGCCACCACAGCCCGGCGCTGGCCGCCGTGGTGCCCGCCCTCCTCGACGAGGCGGGCGCCGAGGTGGTCTGCGTGGAACTCCCGGCCGACTTCCGGCCCTGGCTGGAACACCTGGCGGACCCGGAGACCGTCGCCCCCGTCGCCCTGGCCGGAGCGGGCGAGGGCGGACGCCTGGCGTTCTACCCCTTCGCGGACTTCTCCCCGGAACTCGCGGCGGTGCGCTGGGCCCGGGACCGCGGCGCGGAGGTCGTCTGCTGCGACCTGCCCCTGTCCGACCCCGGCTGGTCCCTGCTCGGCACGGACCGGGACCGGGACGGCGGGGTGGACGGCGGGACGGACGGCGACCGTGCCGCTCCGGACACCGGGGAGACCCCGGGACGCGGCGCCTTCGCCGCCGCGCTCGCCGCCGCCGGCACCGGCCGGGAGGGCGAGGACATGTGGGACCGCGCCGTGGAGGTGCTGGCCCCCGGATGCTCCCCGGAAGCGGTCCGCCGCGCCGCCCTGGGCGTGGGCTGGGCCCTGCGCGCCGACGCGGACATGCCCGCCGTCGACCTCGCCAGGGAGACCCGGATGCGACGGGTGATCGCCGAGGCCTCGGCCGGAGGCCGACGCGTCGCCGCCGTGATCGGAGCCTTCCACGCGCCCGCGCTGCTCACGCCGGCGGAAGGGGAGGGGACGGCCGGTACGGACTCGACGACAGACCCGACCGGGGCCGGGCCGACCCGGACCGACTTGGACGGGGCCGGCTCGGGCGGGGCTGCTTCGGGCGGGGGCGGGGTGAACGGGGCCGCTTTGGACGGGGCCGACTCGGATGGGTCCGGAGTGGACGGGGCAGACTCGGGTGGGGCCGCTTCGGACGGGCCCGGGGTGGACAGGTCCGGCTCGGACGGACCCGGAGTGGACAGATACGGCTCGGACGAGCCCGGGGGGCACGGGCGCGGGCCGGAAGGCGCCGGTACTGGCTCCGGCACCCTCTCCGGCGCGGACGAGCCCGGCAAGGCTGACCGGGGCCGCGCTCTGGGGGTCCCTGTGACGGACTCGGCGACCTCGGCGACGACCGTGGATACGACGGTTCCGGCCGGGACCCCGGAGGCCCCGGCTCCGACGATCCCGGCCCCGGGGACTTCGGCCACGGCCGCGACAGTCCGGGCCGGGACCCCGGAGGCTCCGGCCACGGACCCCGCCCCGGCGGTGACCTCGTTCGTTCCGTACTCCTTCGACCTGCTCGACTCCCGGTCCGGCTACCCCGCCGGGATCCGTGACCCGCTGTGGCAGCAGGCCGTGCTCACCGCGGCCGGGAACCCCGAGCGGATCCGGGAGGCGGCCTCCGCCGCGGTGACCGGCCTGTGCCGGGAGATGCGCCGCGCCGGGCACACCGCCGGCACCGGCGAGGCCGCCGAGACGCTGCGCCTCGCCTGCGACCTGGCCGCGCTGCGCGGCCTGCCCGCTCCCGGGCGGGGAGAACTCCTGGAGGCCGTCACCACCGTCCTCGGACAGGGCGAACCCCTCGGCCGGGGCCGGGCGCTGGCCCGCGCCCTGGAGTCCGTGCTCGTCGGCACGGCGCGCGGCCGGATCAGCCCGCACGCGCCCCGCTCCGGCCTGGGCCCCTCGGTCGAGGAGGAACTCGCCCGGCTGCGGCTGCCCCGCCCGGAGGAGCCCGGACCCCGGGAGGTACGCCTCGACCCGCTCCGTTCGCCCCTCGACGGGCGTCGCGAGGTGCTGCTGCAACGCCTCCTCGTCATCGGCGCCTCCTACGGCGAACCCCTCGCCGTCGCCGCCACCGGCGACGGCACCGCGCTCGGCACCAAGTGGCGCCTGGCCTGGAACCCGTCCGTGCCCGCCCGGCTCGACCTCGCCGGAGTACGGGGGGTCACCGCCGCCCAGGCCGCCGCCGGCACCCTGGCCGAGACCGCGCGCCGCGAGGCCGCCGAGGGCGGACCCATCCCGGTCCAGCTTCTGGCCGGGCTCGCCGCCGCCGCCCGCTGCGACCTGCCCGACCTGGTCGACGCGCGGCTGCGCGAGGCCTCCGCCGTCCTGCCCGACAGCGCGGGACTGCCCGAACTCCTCGAAGCGCTGGACCTCCTGGAGGGCCTGCGGCGCGGCCACTACCCCGGCACCACCGAGGACGCCCGCGCCACGGCCGGGACGCTCACCGGCGAACTCCTGGAGGCCGCCGTGCGGTCGCTGCCCGGCCTGGCCGGCAGCGACACCCCCGCGGACGCCGGAGCCCTCGTCGCGCTCGCGGACCGGTCGGCCGCCCGGCACCTGGGCCTCCGGATGGACCGGACCCTGGCCGAACTCGCCGCCGAAGGTTCGCCGTTGATCCAGGGCGCCGCCCTGGCCGTACGGGTGCTGCTCGACCTGGACCCGGCCGCGGACCTCGGCGAGCGGGCGGCCGGCTGGATCGACGGAGCCGCCACCCCCGAGGCGCGGCGGGCCCTGACGAGGCGGCTCGCGGGACTGCTCACGGCCGCCGGCCCGTTGCTCCAGGCCTCCCCGGAGGCACTCACCCCGCTCCTCGACCGGGTCGACGCCCTCGCCGACCGGGACTTCCTCGACCGGCTCCCGGCCCTGCGCGGCGGCTTCGACGCCCTCGCCCCGGCCGCCCGGGACCGGCTCCTGACCACGGTGGCCGAACGGCTCGGCGACCGGCTGGACCTCTCCCTCGACGCCCCGCCCGAGCTGCTCGCCCTGTGGGCGGCGGCCGACGCGGCCGGACTCGCCGCGCTCAAGTCCCTGGCCCTGCCCGACCCGGAGGCCCCGGCCGCTCCGTACTCCACACCCGACCCCGACCCCGACCCCGACCCCGATCCCGATCCCGAACCCGAAACCGGCGCCGCCGCCCCGGCGGACACGCTTTCCACCGGAGTACCGGACCGGCGGCTCGCCCCCGCCGACCGCTGGCGGCTCCTCCTCGGCCGCCACAGGGACCGGCTGTCCGCCGACGCGCGCCGCTACGCCCGCGCCCTGGACGAGCTGTACGGCGGCGGGCGCGGCGAAGGAGCCGACGACCTGGACGCCGGCTCCGGCGGAGGCGGGGGACAGGAGCACTCCTTCCCCACCGCGCGCGAGTGGTCGCGGGAACTGGAGGCACTCTTCGGCGCCGACGTCCGCGAAGAGGTCCTGGCCGAGGCCGCCGGCGCGGGACGCACCGACGTGCTCACCCAGCTGGACCCGGCGGCGGTCCGTCCCTCGGTGGAACTCCTCGGCTCGGTGCTCTCCCTGGCCGGAGGCATGCCCGAGGCACGACTCGCCCGGCTGCGGCCGCTGGTGAAGCGGCTCGTCGACGAGCTCGCCCGGGAGCTGGCCACCCGCCTGCGCCCGGCGCTCTCCGGACTCGCCACCCCGCGCCCCACCCGGCGGCCCGGCGGACGCCTCGACCTCGCCCGCACCCTGCGCGCCAACCTCGCCCACACCCGGCGCACGGACGACGGCCGGGTCGTGGTCGTGCCGGAACGTCCGGTGTTCAGCACCCGGGCGAGCAAGGAGTCGGACTGGCGTCTGATCCTCGTGGTCGACGTCTCCGGTTCGATGGAGGCCTCGGTGATCTGGTCGGCGCTGACCGCCGCGGTGCTCGGCGGCGTACCGACCCTGTCCACGCACTTCCTGGCCTTCTCCACGCGGGTGGTGGACCTGACCGACCGGGTCGAGGACCCCCTGTCGCTGCTCCTGGAGGTACGGGTCGGCGGCGGCACGCACATCGCGGCGGGTCTCGCGCACGCCCGCTCGCTGATCACCGTGCCGAGCCGCACCCTCGTCGTCGTGGTCAGCGACTTCGAGGAGGGCGCACCGCTCGCCGGCCTCCTCGGCGAGGTCCGCGCCCTGGCCGCCTCCGGCGCGCACCTGATGGGCTGCGCGGCGCTCGACGACGCCGGGGCGCCCCGCTACTCGGTGCCGGTGGCGCGTCAACTCGTCGCCGCCGGGATGCCGGTGGCCGCCCTCAGCCCGCTCGCCCTCGCCCGCTGGGTGGGCGACCGCCTCCGTGGAGAACCCCGTTGAGCCCCGAATCCCTGCCGCCCGTCGCCCCCGACGTCCTCGCCGAGGCCGTGGAGCAGCTCAGCGCACGGCTGCGCAAGAAGCTCGACGCCGCGATCGCGGGCTGCGCCGAGCACGCCGTCCGGGCCGCCGACGGGTCCCTCGGCGTGCGCTTCGGCGAAGACGCCCTGGTCACCCTGCGCCCCGGCCCGTCGGGCACGGTCACCGAAGCCGGACAGGCCGTCTGCACCTGCCTGCTGGCCCCGCGCTGCCTGCACCGCGCGGCGGTCCTCGGCGCGGCACCCCTCGCGGACGCGGAAACGGACGCGGAAACGGGCCTCCCGGAACCGGCCGTGAACTCCTCCGAGCGGGCCGCAGCCCTCTCCGAGCCGGACGCAGACGCCTTCGAGCCGACCACGGACCTCCCGGAGCGCACTGAAGGCCGCCTGGAGGTCACCGTGCCCGCCGTACCCGTCCCGGCCCCCGACGGCCCCGCCCCCGAACCCGCCACGCCCCCACTCACCCCCGCCCAGGTCCGGGCCGCCACCGCCCTGTGGGAGGCGGCCGCCGAGGCCCTGTCCGCTGGGGTCACGGCCGGCGGGGCGGTGGTCCAGGCCGAACTGCTGCGCGCCGCCCACACCGCGCGCCTGGCCGGACTGCCCCGCGCCGAAGCGGCCGCGCTGCGCGTCGTACGGGGACTGCGCGCCGCGCGGGAGCGCGGCCGGGGGCAGCGCCTCGGCGACCTCGCGGGCGCCTTCCGCGAACTCCTCGCCGCGGCGGCCCCGCTCTCCTCGGGGACGGCGGGGCCCGGCCTGGCGGGCGGCGCGCGCCGCGCCTACGCGCAGGGCGGCAGCCTCAGGGTGTACGGCCTGTGCCGGGAGCCGGTGCTCTCCGCCACCGGATACGGGGGCGTGTCCACCCATCTGATGGGCCCGGACGGCGCCCGCTACACGGTGTCCGACGTCCGCCCCGGCGGACCGGCCAGGGCCGGGGGAGCGGGCTCCGCTTCCGTGGCGCTCGGCGGAGGCGTCCTCGACCACGCGGGCCTCGCGCGCGGAGGGCTGCGGATCGCCGGCGCCACCGTCTCGCCGGACGGGCGGCTCGGGGCGGGCCGGGGCGTGAGCGCGACCCCGCTACGAGGGGTGGACTGGTCCGAGGAGCCCGCGTCGGTGCTGTTCGCCCGGCCGGTGGGCGAGGCGATGGCCGCGGCGTTCGACGACGGTCCACGGGAGGCCGGCACCGCCGAAGCCGCCCTCCTCGGCTGTGACGTGGAAGTGCTGGGAGCGGCGGGGGAGTACCTCGTGGTCCGGGTCGCCGGGGACGGGCCGCTGCTGCGGCTGCGTCCCGCCCACCCCCACCCGGAGCTGCCGCACGCCGCCAACCTGCGCAGGATCGCGGAACACCCCGGGCTCGCCCTGCGCGTCCTCGGCCGTCCGGACCTGGACCGGGCGGCGACGCTCCGGCCGCTGGCGGTCGGCCCGGTGCCGGGGGAGCCGTACACGCTGCGGCTGCCGGAGGAGTGGCTCGGCAGGGCCGATCTGGGGTACGACCGCCTCCAGGGAAGCCACTTCCCGCGCGGGGCCGCGGGTTCCGGGTCGGGCGCCCCGCCGACCGCCGTACCGGATCCGCTGGCGGACGCGCCGCTGTGGCGGGTGCGGCGGCTCCTGGAGACGGGGGTCGCGGGCGGGCGGCGTGCCGTGGCCGAGGCCGGCCGGGGGACGGACGCGGCCGCCCTCCTCGCCCCGCTGCGCCGGGCGGGCCTCGGCGGCGCGGCGCAGCTCGCGGCGGCCCTGACGGCGGAGGCGGACCGCCGTCCCCGCGACGCCTTCGGCCGCCTCACCGACGCCCCGGCCGACGGCTACGCCCGTGCCTGGCTCGCCTCGGCGGTCCATCTGGCGGCCGCGGAGCGCTCGTTGGTGGTGGCGTCCTGGTCCTGACACGGGTCCCGGGGCCGGGGCCCGCGCGGAACCGCCGCCGTGCCCCGCCCCGGACCGTGGCTCGACACCGCCCACGCGGTCGGGGTGCTTCCCCGTCGCCCTGGTCGCCGCCCTCGTGACCGCGCTGTGGTGGTCCGTCGGGCACGCCACCGTCACCTGCGCGCCGCGCTACCTGTACGCGCCCCCGGGGACGCGGCCGATCCCGCCCCGCCCGTCCTCGACGCGGTGATCGACGACTTCGCCCGCTATCACGTGGCGATGGCCGTGATCGCCGTGGCGGACACGACGACCGCGGCGGCCCCGGGACCTGCCCTTTCGGCGTTCCTCGACGGCGGCTGGTGACACACCGCCGGCCACGGCTGGCCCGGGGGTGTGAATCCCGAAGAGTCTCTTCGGGGGAGGGGAGGTCCTGCCCCGATGGCCGACCGGCAAACGCGCGATATGGTCCGCTTGTGCGACATAAGGCCCCCTCGGCGGGGTAGCGGCACACCCATGGACACGACACCCCTGCGCGCCGTCGCTCTCGTCTGCAGCCTTTCCCCGTCGCCCGCGCGTTCCAGTTCGCAGCTCCTGGCGGAACAGGTCATGGCGGCACTGGGCGAGCACGGCGTCACCGGCAAGACCATCAGGATCGCCGACCGCAACGTCCTGCCCGGCGTGGAGACCGACATGGGGGAGGGAGACGACTGGCCGGAGATCCGCGACACCGTTCTGGGCGCGGACATCCTGGTCCTGTCGACCCCCATCTGGCTCGGCCACCCCTCCAGTATCGCCCAGCGCGTCCTGGAGCGGCTGGACGCCGAACTCTCCGAGACGGACGACGAGGGCCGGATGCTGACCTACGGCAAGGTGGCGGCCGTCTGCGTGGTCGGGAACGAGGACGGCGCGCACAAGGTGAGCGCGGACCTCTTCCAGGGCCTCAACGACGTCGGCTTCTCCCTCGCCCCCAACGCCGTCACCTACTGGGTCGGGGAGGCGATGCAGGGCACCGACTACCAGGACCTCGACAAGACCCCCGAGGCCACGGCCGGCACCACCGCGACCCTCGCCGCCAACACGGCCCATCTGGCCCGTCGCCTCAAGTCCGCCCCGTACCCGCCGTCCTGACCCGGATCCGGATCCGGATCCGGACTCAGACCCTGTTCCCGATCGAGACCGAGGAGCCACAGACATGACCCAGCACCGGAACGACGGACCGGGCCCCCGCACCACCCCTCCCTCCGAGGCCCCGGGGGAGAGCGGCGACGAGAAGGCGCGCGAGGAGGCGGCCGACGCGGTCGTCGGCGAGGCGGGCGACGAGGAGAACGAGGACGGTGACAAGGACGGCGACAGGGACTCCGCGTAGGGGGAGACCTTCCGCAGCGCGAACCGGGGAGGGCCGTGAGAACGTCACGGCCCTCCCCGGCGTACGAATCCCGGTGTACGAATCCCGGCGTACGAGCCCTGGTGTACAAGTCCTGACGTACCGAGGAAGCCCCGCGCCCTACGATGCGTACGCCGTCAAGGGCTCTCAGGCGGTCATGGCCGGGGGCACGCTCCCCGGAGCCTGGAGCGGTACGGAACCCGGGCCGCTCACCGTCAGGGCGATGCCGAGGCTCGCGCACATCCTGCGGGCCCGGGCGAGCGCGCTGTAGGAGGCCGGGGACGGGGAGGGAGTCGGGAATTCGAGGAGGACCCGGCCGGGACGGTAGGCCGAGACGATCGCCTCGATCTCCAGGGCCGCCGCGGCACGGCTGGTGACGTCGAGCTCGCGGAGGAGTCTCAGGTGCAGGGTGCCGTCCTCGAGGACATGGCTCACGAGCATGGTCTACCTCCCGGACCGGGTGGGCGCCGCGGGCGCGGCACAGGGCGGTGATCAGTGGGAGGGACCGGCGAGCGGTCCCGGTGCGGCGCACGGTGAGCGGTTCGTGGAGCTCGACGGGAACACCGTGAGCGCCGCATCCTCGGCGCGAGCCGGCCTCGATGCCGTTCTCCGCCGCAGGACGCTCCGTGTCCAGCCTGAAGCAGCTCGACAGGTGGTTGCCACCCTCCATTATGCAAGGAACGCGCCTGCCTGCACCTTTCCCGTTGCGGCTCCGCGCACCGGACGCGTGGGACCTGATTGAGGCGAGGGCGGCCGGGTACGCGGGGGACGACCACGACGGAACGAAGGAGGCAAACCGGTGAGTACGGTCGAGAAGACCATCGATGTGGACGTCCCGGTGCGAAGCGCCTACGACCAGTGGACGCAGTTCGAGGAGTTCCCCCGCTTCATGGAGGGCGTGGAAGAGGTACGGCAGGTGGACGACCGCCACTGCCACTGGCGGACCAAGGTGGCGGGAGTGCGGCGCGAGTTCGACACCGAGATCGTCGACCAGCTGCCGGACGAGCGCGTCGCGTGGCGCACCGTGGGCGGAGAGGTGCGGCAGAAGGGCGTCGTGACCTTCCAGCGGCTCGACGAGGACCACACCAGGATCCGGCTCGCGATGGAGGTGGAGCCGGAGGGCGCGGTGGAGAAGACCGGTGACGCCCTCGGGATCCTCGACCTGCGGGTCAAGGGCGACCTGAAGCGGTTCAAGGGCTTCATCGAGGAGCGGGGGCAGGCGACCGGCGGCTGGCGCGGCCGCGTCCGCCCCTCGGACAGCACGGGCACGGCGGCCCCGGTCGGCGGCACCCCCGGTACGACGGCTCCGACCGGCGGCACCCGGGGCACGACCGCTCCGACGGGCGCCCCGGGCGCTCCGGGTGCGACGGGCACGACGGACCCGACCGGTGGCTTCCCCACCGCCCCGGGCCAGGCCGACGGGTCCACGCGCGGCGCGGACGCCTGGCCGCCCGCCGACCGCCCCTGAGGCCCCCGGACACCACCGACCACAGGCCCGGGGCCGGTCGCGCGGACGGACGACGTCCCGCGACCGGCCCCGCGGCCGTCCGCCGCGACCCACGGCCGCTCACCCGCCCCCTTCCGCGAGCCGACAAGAACCACCAGAACCGCCAGCGTCTGAAGAACCGGAAGGCTGAGCGCGCGCCCGGGCCGATGATCTGGAAACTTGGGATACATGAGCAAGACCGCCCTCGTCGTCATCGACATGCTCAACCGCTACGACCACCCGGACGCGGAACTCCTCGTCCCCTCGGTCACACGGGCGCTCCCCGCCGTGGTGCGCCTCCTGGAACAGGCCCGCGAGCGGGACCTCCCGGTCATCTACGCCAACGAGAACTTCGGCAAGTGGCGCTCCCACCACGGGGAGATCCTGGAAGCGGCCCTCGACGGCCCGCACGCCGACCTGGTCGACCCGGTGCGCCCGGACGAGTCCTCCTACTTCGTCGTCAAGGCGCGCCACTCCGTCTTCTACGAGACCCCGCTCGCCTATCTGCTGGGAACGCTCGACGTGGACCACCTCGTGCTCTGCGGGCAGGTCACCGAGCAGTGCGTGCTCTACTCCGCCCTCGACGCCCACATCCGCCACCTCTCCGTCACCGTCGCCCGGGACGCCGTCGCCCACATCCACGAGGACCTGGCCGACGCCGCCCTGCGCATGATGGAGACCAACATGGGCGCGCGCATCATCCCCGCCGACAAGGCCCTGGACTGAGCGGGCACCCGCTCCGCGCCCCCGGGACGGACGCGTACGGCGGCGGCTGCCGGGCGGGCCCGGCCCTCCCGGGGCACATTGGTACGGAGGGGTGACCTCGCCCCCGTGTCGGGCCGGCCGCGCGTACGGCACGTGGTGCCGGGTAGTCGGGGGCGGGAGACCCTTTCCGGAAGCGAGGAGGTCCCCTCCGGCAGCGGGCGGAGAAGAGACGGAGCCGATCCCCGCCGCCCGGGCCCGAACCGGCTCTCCCGGCGTGAGCGAGAAGGGGCATGACATGAGCACCGATGACGGCACCTCCCGCGTGGTGGTGGGCGTGGACGGCTCACCGGCGTCGCACGCGGCCCTGCGCTGGGCACTCCGGTACGCGCGGCGCACCGGCGCGACCGTGCGCGCCGTGGGGGTCTACGACCTCCCCGGGGCGGAAGGATGGTCCGCGCCGGCCGTGGACGTGCTGTTCGACGAGGAGCAGGCCCGGCGGTCGCTCTCCGAGGAGTTCACGGCGATCGTCCCCCCGGACGCCGACGTCCCCCTGGTCCAGCACGTGGTGCGCGGCAACCCCGCCCGGGTGCTGATCGACGAGTCGGACGGCGCCGAACTGCTCGTCGTCGGAAGCCGGGGCCGGGGCGGCTTCGCCAGCCTGCTCCTCGGCTCGGTGAGCCAGCAGTGCGCCGCGCACGCGTCCTGTCCCGTCGTCATCGTCCGCCCGGAGACGGCCGACGGCGCCCCGCCCGCGGGCGACACCCCCTGACCCTGATACGCGTCGGTGACACGGAGGTCGGACCATCATGAACGCATCCATGTCCTTGGTGCTTCTGCCGGACGGCCATCTCGTCCTCCCCGCCGACGAGGTGACCGGTCTGCTCCGGCACCTCGCGGCCGGGTGGCTCGAGTCGACCGGCGAAGACGACCTCGACCTCGCACCGGAGACGGTGGTGGCCCTGGCGGGAGCGCTGACGGAGGTTGCCGACCGGATCGACGTGGAGTGCATCGCGCTCGCGCCGAACGGCGACGAGGACCCGTTCGATCAGGAGGAGCCGTTCGCCGACGGAAGCGGCGACGAGGACCCGTCCGACGAGGTCGTCCCCTACGACGGTCCGCTCAACGAAGGCAGCCCGTTCGACGAAGGGCGCCCGTTCGGCGAAGGGGGCCGCTTCGAGAGCGGCAACCCCCTCAGGGACGAGCACGGAGACCCGTACGACGGAGGCGGTCCGCCGCAGCCCTGAGGGAGCGCCCGCGCGGAGCCGGGCTCCACGGGTCCTCCTTCAGGAGCAGGTCCACGTCGGTGAGGCGCCGGGCGCGTGCGTCGAGCGCCGGATCGTCCAGGTCGTCCCAGGCGAGCGGGGCCGCGACGGGCGCACCGGCCCCGGCCCGCACCGTGTACGGGGCCACGGCGGTCTGCCCGTACGCGTTGCGCTGGATGTCGAGGTAGAGGCGTCCCTCCCGCGCCTTCTTGCGCACCTCGGTGGTGAGCCGGTCGGGGTAACGGGCGGCGAGCACCCCGGAGACGTCGGCGGCGAAGGCCCGCACGTCGTCGAAGGGCGTGCTCCGGTCCAGCGGCACCAGGACGTGCAGTCCCCGTGAGCCGGTGGTCATGAGCAGCGACGGCAGCCCCAGCTCGTCGAGCAGGTCACGGAGCCACCGGGCGGCGTCCCGCACCGCCCCGAACCCCTCCCCGGACGGGTCGAGGTCGAAGACCAGCCGGTCCGGGTGGTGGGGGCGGTCGACCTTCGACAGCCACCGGTGCAGGGTGACGGAGCCCTGGTCGGCGAGGAGGACCAGGGTGGCCGCGTCCCCGGCCAGGACGTACGTGACGGTACCGCCCTCCTTCGGCATCTCGGCGCGCCCCACCCAGTCCGGGAAGTGCTCCGGCACGTCCTTCTGGAAGAAGCCCCGGTCGCCGATGCCGCCCGGATGGCGCTCCAGGGTCAGCGGACGGCCGCGCAGGTGCGGCAGCATCCTCGGGGCCACGGCACGGTAGTACTCCGCGAGGTCGGCCTTGGTGATGCCGTCCTCGGGGAAGAGCACCTTCTCCGGCCGGCCGACCGTGACGGCCCGCCTGCCCGCCCGTACCTTCAGGGTCTCCGTCATCGCGTCCTCCCTCTCCGTGCTCGACACCCGGCCCCCTTGTTCCCGTGTTCGCGCGGGGTCTCCTCACGAGCCGCTACCCGCGAAGCCGCACGGCTACCGCGCGCTCCCGCCGGGCGGCTGGGGACGGGGGACGAACCCCCCGGACGCATACGACCCGGCGGTCCGGGGCACTCGCGCCGTGACCCCCGGAAGCCGCATGTGAGGAGTTTGACCATGAGGGCGTTGACCTGGCACGGACACCGGGACGTTCGTGTGGACACCGTGCCCGACCCCCGGATCGTCGACCCGACGGATGTGATCGTCCGCGTCACCTCCAGCGGCATCTGCGGCTCCGACCTGCACCTGTACGAAGTGTTCGGGCCCTTCCTGGACCCCGGCGACATCCTCGGCCACGAGCCCATGGGAATCGTGGAGGAGGTCGGCCCCGAGGTGCGGAACCTCAAGGTCGGCGACCGGGTGGTGGTGCCGTTCAACGTCTCCTGCGGCACGTGCTGGACGTGCGACCAGGGCCTGCAGTCCCAGTGCGAGACCACCCAGGTCAGGGAGTACGGGACGGGCGCCTCCCTGTTCGGGTACACCAAGCTCTACGGGCAGGTCCCCGGCGGCCAGGCGGAGTTCATGCGCGTCCCCTTCGGCGACACCCTGCCCATCAAGGTGGGCCAGGAGGCCTCCGACCAGCGCTACCTCTACCTCTCCGACGTGCTGCCGACCGCCTGGCAGGCCGTGGCGTACGCCGACGTCCCGCCCGGCGGCACCGTGACCGTCCTCGGACTCGGCCCCATCGGCGACATGGCCGCCCGCATCGCGCTCCACAAGGGCGCGAGCAAGGTCATCGGCGTGGACCTCGTCCCCGAGCGGCTCCGTCGCGCCCGGAGCCGCGGCGTCGAGGTCCTGAACCTCAAGGAGCACGGCAAGGACCTCGGCGACCGGGTGCGGGACCTCACGGACGGCCGGGGCACGGACGCGGTCATCGACGCCGTCGGCATGGAGGCCCACGGCGCCCCGCTCACCAAGCTCGCGCAGAAGGTCCCCGGGTTCCTGCCCGACGCGATCGCCCAGAAGATGATGACGAAGGCCGGCATGGACAGCATGGCCGCCTTCGACACGGCGGTGGACGTGGTCCGCCGCGGCGGCACCATCAGCCTGTCCGGCGTCTACGGCGGCGCCGTGGACCCCGTGCCGATGTTCAGCCTCTTCGACAAGCAGATCCAGCTCCGCATGGGCCAGGCCAACGTCTGGCGCTGGGTGGAGGACATCCTTCCGCTCCTCGACGACGCCGACCCGCTCGGCGTCGACGACTTCGCCACCCACACCCTGCCCCTGGAGGACGCGCCCCAGGCGTACAAGACGTTCCAGGACAAGAAGGACGGCATGATCAAGACGGTGCTGACCCCCGGCCGCTGAACGGGCGCGTCCCACACCGCCGGGCCGGACGAATCCCGTCCCCGCCCCGGCCGGGCGGTGTGAAATTACGACCGCGTGGAACCCGTCTCTCATGGAAGCGACGTCACAGGACATGTCCGGTCCCCCTCACGCCCCTCTGCTCGACAGCACCGCGGCCCTCCTGATGAAGGGGTACGGGTGGCTTCCCGACCTGCGCCGGCGCGCCGGGAACGCCCCGGCCGTGCCGGTGCGGATCCTCGGCCGGCGCGGAGTCGCGCTGCACGGCAAGGAGGCGGTGGACTTCTTCTACGACGAGCGGCACGTCCGCCGGCACGACGCCCTGCCCGGACCCGTCCTGGACACCCTGTTCGGCCGCGGAGCCGTCCACACCCTCGACGGGGGCCCGCACCGCGGCCGCAAGGCGATGTTCCTGACGCTGCTCAAGGACCCGGAGCGGATCGCGGCCCTGGTGGAACAGGCCCGGCGCGCGTGGGACCGGGCCGAGGAGGGATGGCAGGACCGGGAACGGGTGGTGCTCTTCGACGAGACCGCCCGCGTCCTGACCAGGGCCGTGCACGACTGGGCCGGCGTCCCGCTGGCCGGGGGCGAGGAGGAGGCCGTCGCGCGGGACCTCGTGGCCATGGTGGACGGCTTCGCCGCCGTCGGCCCCCGGCACGTGCGCGCACGGCGGGCGAGGACGCGGCAGGAGGAGCGGCTCACCCCGCTGATCGAGGAGCTGCGGTCCGCGGGCGCCCCGTCGGGGCAGGCGACGATCGCACAGGCGGTGGCCGCGCACACCGACGCGAACGGCCGGCAGCTCGACCCGCACACCGCGGCCGTCGAACTCCTGAACGTCCTGCGCCCCACGGTCGCGGTCAGCTGGTTCGTCACCTTCGCCGCCCACGCCCTGCACCGCCGGCCGGAGCACCGCATGCTCCTGGCGGCGGACGAGCGGTACGCCTGGGGCTTCGCCCAGGAGGTCCGCCGCTTCTACCCCTTCGCGCCGTTCACCGGCGGCCTCGCGGCGGCCGACACCCGGTGGGGCGGCGTCCCGATCAAGAAGGGCACCCTGGTCCTCCTCGACCTGTACGGCCACGACCACGACCCCGACCTGTGGCCGGAGCCGTACGCCTTCGACCCGACCCGGTTCACCCGGCCGGGCGTGACGATCGGCCGCGACGACCTCGTCCCGCAGGGCGGCGGCGACTCGGCGGCGGGTCACCGGTGCCCCGGCGAGGACATCACCCTCGCCCTCCTGGCCTCCCTGGCCCCGCGCCTCGCCCGCCTGCACCACGATGTGCCCGACCAGGACCTGTCGATCCCCCTGCACCGCGTACCGACGCTCCCGCGCAGCGGATACGTCATGGAACGCGTCCGCCTGGCCTCGCCGGCGGCGGCGGGCTGACCGCAGCACACCACCCGACCGACACAGAGGATGGAGATCCGTATGAGCGACGCGCACACCCCGGGCAACTCGGAGAACCCGGTTCCCCGCGACCGCGAGGACGAGCAGGCCGCCGAGGGCGAGGACCCGATGGCCATACCCGTCACGCGGGACCCGGGCGAGGAGGACCTGCCGGACACCGACGTGTCCGGGACGGGGCCCAAAGGGCGACCGGAGAACGGGACCGTCAACCCCGAGCACCCCGTCCCCGACGAGCCCGCCGACTGACCGGGCCACCGCCGCCGCCCCCATCCCCGCCCCCCTCGGAAACGGAGAACCCCGCTCTTGAGTCCCGCCGATCTCGTGTTCACGGCCCTGGGCCTCGGAACCCTGGCGGCGGCGGTCCTGCCGAGGCTCGTCCGGGGCATGCCGTTCTCGATGCCCATGGTGTTCCTGGTGGTCGGCGGTCTGACCGGCCTGCTGCCCCTCCCGATGCCCGAACTCGACCCGGTGGCGGACCGGGTCTGGGTCGAGCACGTCACCGAGATCTGCGTGATCGTCTCCCTCATGGGCGCCGGACTCGCGCTGAACCGGCGCTTCGGACTGCGCTCCTGGGCCGGTCCGTGGCGGCTCCTCGGGATCACCCTGCCCCTGACCGTCGTCGCGACCACCGCGCTCACCTGGTGGCTCTTCGACTGGCCCGTGGCCACGGCGCTCCTCGTGGGCGCCCTCCTCGCGCCGACCGACCCGGTGCTGGCCGCCGAGGTGCGGGTGGGGGAGCCGACCGACGAGGACGACGACGAGGACGAGGTCCGCTTCACGCTCACCGCCGAGGCCGGCCTCAACGACGGCCTCGCCTTCCCCTTCGTCCTGGCCGCCATCGCGCTCGCCGGGGCGGGCGGCGTCTGGGCGGAGGCCGACTGGGGGCACTGGTTCGGCTTCGACCTCCTGGCCAGGGCGGTGATCGCCGTCGTGATCGGGATCGTCCTCGGGCGGCTGCTCGGCTGGATGTTCTTCCGGGCCGGCGCCCGCTCGCTCAGGCTGTCCGAGCACATGGAGGGCTTCGTCGCGCTCGCCGCCACCTTCCTCTCGTACGGCCTCACCGAACTCGCCCACGGCTACGGCTTCGTCGCCGTCTTCGTCACCGCCTGCGCCGTCCGGGCCGCCGAGCGCGGCCACGGCTACCACAAGGTGCTCCACGGCTTCACCGAGCAGATCGAACGCCTCCTGACGGCGGCCCTGCTCTTCCTCCTCGGCCACTACCTCGTCGCCACCGGCATCGAGGCGATGACCTGGCGGACGGTCCTGCTCGCCCTGGTCCTGATCGTGGTCGTCCGCCCGCTGACGGGATGGATCGCGCAGCTCGGCTTCGTCACCGGACCACGGGAGCGCGTCGTCACCGCCGTCTTCGGACTGCGCGGCATCGGTTCCCTCTTCTACCTCGCCTACGCCCTCGGCCACCACGGCTTCGAGGACCGGGCCCAGGAGCTGTGGGTCCTGACCACCACCACGGTGGCGCTCTCCGTGATACTCCACGGGGCGAGTGCCACCCCGGCCATCCGCCGCCTGGACCGCCTGCGCGAGATCCGCCCGTCCGACGCGCCGCCGTGACCCTCCACGCACCCGCCCCCGCGGGCCCGGCCGGAAGCCGGGCCCGCAGGGGCGGGGAAATGGTGGAACAAGCCGTTCAGCGGCGTTTCCCGAGCCTGCCGAGGAGCTGGCGGGCGCGGGCCTGGTTCCGGGGGTCGGCGGCGGCGCGCCGTACCGACGCGATCGCCCGGCGCCCCTGGGGGCTGCGGCCGAACTCCTTGATGCGGGTCAACAACGTGGACATGGAACCTCCTGTGCTCGTACGTCGTCCGTCTCGTGCCCGGGGGAGGGGCGCCGGTGGCGGGGCCCGTCTCCGAGGACTCGTGCCGATCACGCCGTCAGCTCGTCGGCGACCCCTCTCACCGCTCCCGGCGAACCGGCCGGCGCCTCCCGCGACGCGGCCCGGGTGCGCCGCAGCCTCTCGTACCCGTGTCCCGCGAGGGCCACGGCCCCGGCGCCCCTCGGACACGGCGGCCGTCAACTCCGCCCTCACCCGGTCGAAGTCCTCGCGGACCACGTCGATCACACCCTGTGACCATGCTTCCATGGCCTCCGCATACCCCTGATGCGGCCGGGCACGCGACGGCGCGCCACCGTCGCCCGGACCGCCGCCCGTTCCACCCGTGCGATCCGCTCGACCGTCGCCGACTCCCTTTGCCTGAAAGGGGTGTGACGGGGAACACGGACCGCATGACCGTTTCCAAGACCGGCGTCCTCGTCCTCGACAGCACCGACCCCGAACCCCTCGCCCGCTTCTACGCCGCCCTGCTCGACGCCACCGTCGAGCCGAGCGCCGGCGACCCCGACCTGCTGCTGCTCTCCGGCTCCGCGGGCGTCGTCCTGGGCATCCGCCGCGATCCCGGCCAGGCGCCGCCGAGCTGGCCCCGGCCGGACGACGCCCAGCAGGCGCACCTGCTCATCCTCGTGGCGCCCGACGCGCTCGACGAGGCCGAGCGGGAAGCCGTCTCCCTGGGCGCGCGGCCCGTCTCCGTCGACCGGAACGGCAGCCGCCTCGACCGGCGCACCGACACGCGCCGCTACACGGACCCGGCCGGCCACGCCTTCGTGCTCGCCCCCGTCGGCGGCGTTTCCGCGTGACGCCGAGGGGCAGTTGCCCCACGGGCCCGCCCGTACGACCGAGGAGGACGACCATGAGCCACCACGAGCGCCGACGCACCCTGCCCGCGGACGCCCCGCCGCGGACCACGCCCTCGGAGGCCGTCGGCGAGAGCGGCGACGTCGAGGCGCGCCGGGAGGCGGAGAAGGCCACCCGGGGCCGCCCGGACGGGATCGCGGACGACGAGGGCGGCATGAGCGCCAAGCGTCAGTCCCCGGGCCTGGGCCGCGAGGAACAGCGCCGCCCGCACGGCCGCAGGGGCGAGGCCGAGAGCGAGGAGGGCCGACCGTAGCGGGGGTGGGGCCTTCCCCGGCCGCGCCGACCGGCGCCGCGCCCGGCCGGCGGCCTGCTCGCGCGGGCCGGAGCGCGGCCGACGACATACCCGGACAGTTCAGAGTCCGGCCGGCGCGGTACGGGACGTGCGGCGCTCCGCTCCGGTGAAGACGAGCGACACGTTCTGCCCGCCGAAGCCGAAGGAGTTGCTGAGCACGGCCTCCTGGGGGACGTCCCGTCGCTCCGCGACCACATCGAGGTCGATACCGGGATCCACACCGGCCGCGGTGAGGTTGCGGGTCGGCGGGACGACGCCGTGCTCCACACCGAGGACGGCGAGGATCGCCTCGATCGCACCGGCGGCGCCGAAGAGATGGCCGAGCGCCGCCTTGGGGGCTGTCACGGTGGCGCGGCCGAACACCTCCCCGATCGCCCGCGCCTCGGCGACGTCGCCGAGCGGGGTCCCGGTGGCGTGGGCGTTGACGTGGCCGATCCGCTCGGGGGCCAGACCGGCCTGCGCGAGCGCCTTCCGCATGGCCGCGACCTGGCCGGAGCCGTCGGGCGCGGGAGCCGTGATGTGGTGGGCGTCGGCGGCGATGCCGGCGCCCGCGAGCACCGCGTGGACGCGCGCGCCCCGGGCGGCGGCGTGTTCGGCGCTCTCCAGCACCATGACGGCCGCGCCCTCGCCGAGGACGAACCCGCTGCGGTCCGCGGCGAACGGCCGGGAGGCCGAGGCGGGTTCGCCGGTGTGCCGCGACAGCGCCTGCGCCTGGACGAAGCCGGCGACGGTGATCGCGGTGATCGCCGCCTCGGTCCCGCCCGCGATGACCACGTCCGCCTCGCCGGCCCGGATGAGCCGGGCCCCCAGGGCGATCGCCTCGGCGCCGGAGGAGCACGCCGAGACGGGCGTGTAGACCCCGGCCCGCGCGCCGTACTCGATGCTGATCAGCGCCGCCGCCGCGTTGGGCATGAGCATCGGGACCGTCCGGGGCGAGACGCGCCGCGCCCCGGACGCCTCCAGGACGTCGTCCTCCCTCAGCAGCGTCTCCACGCCCCCGATGCCCGTGCCGATCGCCGACGCGAACCTGTCCGGGTCCACCCGCGGGGCACCGGCGTCGGCCCAGGCCTCGGCCGCCGCGGTGAGGGCCGCCTGCTGCGAGCGGTCGAGCCGCCTGGCCCGCGCCGGCGGCAGCGACCCGGCGGGGTCGGCCGCCATCGTCCCCGCGACGGTGTCGGGGAGCCCGGCCTTCTCGTGGCCGGGCAGGACGCCGCCGCGGATGCCGGACTCGCCGGCGAGCAGGGCGTCCCAGGTGGACGCCACGTCTCCGCCGAGCGGCGTGATCGCGCCGAGTCCGGTCACGACGACTTCGGTCCGGTGCATGTCCCTCACCTTTTCTTGTATGCGATACAAGTGAATGAGGCTTTGTTGTATCACATACAATTCGAGGGTGGAGAAGAAGCGAACCGAAGCCCGGTCGGCGGCCCCGGCCCGCTCGCGCGACCGCGGCCGCGCGACCAGACGCCGGCTGATCGAGGAGGCCGCACGGCTCTGCAGGGAGCGGCCCGGCGCCGAGGTGAGCGTCGCGGAGATCGCGGAGGCGGCGGGAGCCTTCCCCAACCAGGTCACCTACCACTTCGGCTCCAAGGACTCGCTGCTCGTGCACGCCGCCTTCCTCGGCCTGCTGCACGACGCCCGACGGATCGAGCGCATCGGCCGCCAGGCCCCCGACGCGGCGACGTTCCGGCGCAACATCGCCCGCGCCGTCCTGGCCATGCCCTCGCTCCCGCCGGTCGCGCGGGCGCTCGCCGCCGGGATCTCCAGACCCGAACTCGCGCCCGTGGTCGACCGGCACCTCCAGCTGCTCTTCCGGCAGTCCGAGCGCTTCGTGGGCCGGCTCGTCGACAGCCGCGGCTGGCGGACCCGCCGACCGCTCGACGTGGAGGCCAGGACGTTCTGGAGCACCGCGCTCGGCGCGGTGCTGCTCGTCCGCGCCGGGGCGCACGGCACCGTCGCCGACCTCGACCTCGCCGGGGCGCTGACCCTCCACGACGAACCCGAGCGCGACGACCGGCCCGACGGGACGGACCCGCGGACCTGAGGCCCCCTCCGCGCCGGACGCGGGACCCGGCGCACGGACACGCCGGACGCCATGAGCCGGCGCACGGACATGCCGGACGCCACGACTCGGGGCCCGGACACACCGGATGCCGTGACCCGGCACCCGGAACACCGGAAGCGGTCCGGCCCCGCACGTCACCGGCTGCGCGACCGGCTCAGCGGAGCAGTCGGAGCACCGCCCGCTCCATCGCTCCCCGCGTGGCCGGATGCCCGAACCCGCCGTCCTCGCCGAGCCGTTCCAGCGCCCCGGCGACGGTGACGCCCTGCTCGAAGCGCTCGACGACGAGCGGGTCGATGTACGAGGCGCGGCAGACCGCCGGAGTGTTGCCGAGGTGGTCGCTGACCTCGCGCACGGCCCGCCGGACGGCCTTCGTCCGCGCGGTGCGCGACTCCCCGGCCACCGGTGCCGACACCCCCAGCGCGACGGCGGCGAGCACCGTGGCGTGCCAGGTGCGGAAGTCCTTGGCGGTGAGGTCGGCCCCGGAACGGTCCCGCAGGTACGCGTTCACCTCCTGCGCCCGCACCTCGTGCCAGGTCCGCCCCGCCCAGTACGCGAACAGCCGCTCACCGTCGTCGCGCCGCCGGAGCAGCGCCCGGACGACCCCGTGCGCCGACTCGTCCACGAGCGTCCGCACCCGCCGGATCCCCGACTTCGCCGGGTAGTCGAGGGACACCTCTCCGCGAGCGCAGCGGACGTGCTCGCGCAGCAGGGTCGTGAGGCCGTGCGAGGAGTTCTCCCGCAGGTAGCGCTCGCCGCCGACCCGGAAGAACCCCAGGTCGAGCAGGCGGACCGTACAGGCGAGCACCCGGTCGCGGCACAGCCCGCGCAGGGCCAGGTCGTGCTCGACCGCCCGTCGCAGCCGGGGAAGCCGGCGGGCCACCTCCCGCACGTGCTCGTGCTTCGCCTCCTCCCGCCGCCGCCGGAACTCCTCGTGGTAGAGGTACTGCCTGCGGCCCGCCGCGTCCGTCCCCACGGCCTGGACGTGCCCGGTGGGCCACGGACACACCCAGACGTCCCGCCACGCGGGCGGAACGGCGAGCGCGATCACCCTGGCCCGGTCCCCCTCGCCCAGGGGCGCGCCGTCGGCGTCCAGGTACCGGAAGCCCCTGCCGTGGTGGACCCGGCGCCAGCCGGGCCGTCCGGGATCACTCGTTCTCAGTCGCACCCCTCCCCACTGCCCCGGTGCGGCCCCGTCCACTCCCCGGTGCTCCCGGGGGAGGAATGGTGCGTACGGGACGGGGGAGACGCGACGGTGAAGGGCGGCCGTCCCGCACGGGACGCGCCGGCCCGAGGAACGACACCGACAGGACGAACAGGACGGAGGAGCGTGATGGACACCGGCGAGAACGAGTACCGGATCGCCCGGTTCAGGGAGCGGCTCGCACGCGACGACATGGCCGAACTCGGGGTGCGCATCGAGGCGCGCGGCAGCGCCGTGCTCCTCACGGGCACGGTCCCGACGGCCACGCACCGGGAGGAGATCCTCCGGCTCGCCGAGACGGAACTGGCCGGCCTCCCCGTCCACGCGGACCTGACGGTCGCCTGCATCGATCCCCCCGAGCGCCCGGAGGAGCTGCTGTGACCGCCCCCGAGAAGCACGAGGACGGAGCCGTCGTCCGGGTGGCGGCCGTCGGCGACATCCACCTGAGCCCGGACTGCCGGGGCCTGCTGCGCCCCTCCTTCGAGACCCTGCCGCTCTGCGCGGACGTCCTCCTCCTCGCCGGTGACCTCACCCGCCACGGCACGGTCGCCGAGGCGGAGGTGGTCGCGGACGAGGTCCGGGACCTCGGCGTCCCCGTGGTGGCCGTCCTCGGCAACCACGACTACCACTCCGACCAGGAGGCGGACATCGCGCGCGTCCTCACCGACGCGGGGGTCGCCGTCCTGGAGGGCGACCGGACGGTCCTGTCGGTGGACGGCGGCCGCCTCGGCATCGCCGGTACGAAGGGCTTCTGCGGCGGCTTCGCGGGCCGCAGCGCCGGAGAGTTCGGCGAACGCGAGATGAAGGACTTCGTCCGCACCACGCGACGGGCCGCCGAGGGCCTCCACGAGTCCCTGTCCGAGCTGGCCGACTGTGAAGCGCGCATCGCCCTCACCCACTTCTCGCCCGTCCCCGACACGCTCGCGGGCGAACCGGTCGAGATCTACCCCTTCCTGGGCAGCTACCTCCTGGCCGAGGCCATCGACGGGGCGGGCGCCGACCTCGCGGTCCACGGCCACGCCCACATGGGCACCGAGCACGGCATGACGGCGGGCGGGGTGCGCGTCCGCAACGTCGCCCAGCCCGTCATCGGCAAGGCGTTCGCCCTCTACCACCTCCCCCTCACCCGGACGCGGGAGCACCCCGAGGCCCTGGAGGCCCCGGGCCGGGCCGGGCGGCCCCCGGCGGCCGACGCCCCCATGTGACACCGGCCGAGCCGCCCCGCACGACGCGGAAGCCGTACGACCCGGAGGTCGTACGACCCGGAGGCCGTACGGCTTCCGCGTCGGTCCCCGGAGCCGCTTACGGCAGGGGAGTGCCGCCGGTCGCGTTGACGATCTCGCCGGTGATGTAGCTCGCACCGGGCGAGGCGAGGAAGACGTACGCGGGCGCCATCTCCGCCGGCTGGGCGGGACGCCCCAGGGGCGACTGGCCGCCGAAGTCCTTCACGTCCGGCATCGTCGAGGGGATCAGCGGGGTCCACACGGGGCCGGGGGCCACCCCGTTGACGCGGATGCCGCGCTCGGCGAGCAGCTGCGCCATGCTGTGGGTGAAGGAGACGATCGCGGCCTTCGTCATCGCGTAGTCGAGCAGGTGCGGGCTGGGCTGGTAGCCCTGCACGGAGGTGGTGTTGATGACGCACCCGCCGCGGGGCATGTGGGGGAGGACCGCGCGGGAGAGCCAGAACATCCCGTACAGGTTGGTCTTCATCACCCGGTCGAACTGCTCCGTGGTGATGGCCTCGATCCCGTCGGGCTGGGACATCTGGTACGCGGCGTTGTTGACGAGGACGTCGACGCGCCCCAGCTCGCCCACCGCCCGGTCGATCAGGGCCGCGCACTGCTCCTCGTCGCGGACGTCGCACTCGACGGGAACCGCCTTGCGGCCCGCCTCGCGGACCAGGCGCGCCGTCTCCTCCGCCTCGTCCGCCTCCTCGGGAAGGTGGGTGAAGACGACGTCCGCGCCTTCGCGGGCGAACGCCAGGCACACCGCCCTGCCGATCCCGGAGTCACCGCCGGTGACGACCGCCGCCCGGTCGGGGAGCAGGCCGTGGCCCCGGTAGGAGTCCTCACCGTGGTCGGGCCGCGGATCCATCCGCTCGGTCGAACCGGGGTGCTCCTGCTGCTGGTCGGGGAACGGGGGGACGGGGTGGCGAGGGGGGTTCTCGGTGGTGTCCATGGGGTTCGGCTACCCGGGCGCCCGACCCGTATCCCGCCTTCCGGCCGGACGGCCCCCGTCCGGCCGCCTCCCCGGCCGGCAGGCGAATGAGTCGCGGGGGCCGGGGCAGGCGGAGTCCGGACGGCGGCGGACCGCCGGCCGTCCTTCCCCTACCGGAGGAGCTGGTGACGAATGACCGAGCACGCGTGGAGGTACCGGTCGACCGCGGGGCACCTCGCCGGTGCCGACCTGATCGGCTACAAGGTCGAGGCGACCGACGGCGACATCGGGAAGGTGGACAAGCACTCCGACGAGGTCGACGACGCCTATCTGGTCGTGGACACCGGGGTCTGGATCTTCGGCAAGGAGGTCCTGCTGCCGGCGAGCACCGTGACCCGGATCGACCCGGAGGAGCGGAAGATCTTCGTGGACCGGACCAAGGAGCAGATCAAGGACGCTCCGGAGTTCCACCGCGACAACCACCTCGGCGACCCGGCCTACCGCGAACAGCTGGGCACGTACTACGGCCTGGGCGGACCTTTCGGCGGCCGTCTCGTCTGAGGACCGCGGCGGAAGAGGCGGCAAAGGAGCGGCCCGAACTCGTCGAGTTCGGGCCGCTCCTTTGCCGTCCGACTACGCCACGGCGGCTCACCGCGCGCCCGGGCCGCCCGCCGGAGCTTCGTCGGCGGACCGCCGGGCCGTCCCGAGCCGCTCGTACACGATCACCCGCCGCCCGCGCACCTGCTCGTCCGCCACCACCGTGAAGTACTCCCGCAGTACGGCGGTCTTCACCCTGTCCCGTTCCGCCGACACCGGCCGTGCCACCCCCGCCACGTCCGTGACCAGCAGGATCCGCCGCTGCGCCAGCATCGCGGTGCGGATCCGGGCCGGACCGGCCTCCTCGCCCTTCAGCGTCCCGGACGCGACGGGGCTCCTTTCGAGCGCGATGTCCCGCAGGCCGGCGAAGGCCTCGGGGGAGACCAGCGCGGCATCGCGCCGGGCCGCCGGCACGAAGAGCACCGCGTCCCCGGCCTCCTTCAGCCGCCGCACGTCCGCCGACACCGCGAGCACGTCGTCCACCCGGCTCGCCGGGGAGCGTTTGGCCAGCGACTGCGGCAACAGCGCCACCACCGCCACGGTGACCACTGCCGGTACGAGCCACGGCGCCGCTCCCGGAAACCGCGCCCGCACCGCCCGCACCGCCGCGCCCAGTGCCGCGCCGATCAGCAGGGCCAGACCCAGCATGCTGAACAGCACGTAGCGGTCCAGAAACAGCGGCTGGACCAAGGAGAGGCAGATCAGGCCGATCTGCGGCACCGCCAGCAGCGGCATCCCGACGGCCGCGACCGACAGGCGGACCGCCCGCGGCCGGTCCAGCAGGACCCCGAGACCACCGATCGCCAGCAGGACCGCCGGGCCGATCGTCATGTGCCACGTCAGCGGCGGGATCCAGGACACCTGGTCGGACTGGCTCCGGCTGAACAGGATCAACGGCAGCGCACCCGCCACCGCCGCCGAAGCAGCCGCCGCCCAGCGCAGGCACGTCCCGCGCCCGGCCCTCACGCAGACCAGGGTCACCAGGTGCGCGGGCAGAATCAGCAGCGACAGCCAGTTCAGCAGCGCGCACACCAGGACGGTCGCGCCGTACGCCGTCCAGCACGCCGCCCGGCCGCGCCCTTCCACCGCGGTCACCAGCAGCAGCGTCGAGATTCCGGCGCCGGCCGCGACCAGGGCGTACGGGCGGCCCTCCTGGAGGTGGAACTGCACGGCCGGGAGCAGCCCGAGCGCCAGCCCTCCGGCCAGACCCGCCCACACTCCGGCCAGCCGTCGGCCGATGACCGTCACACAGGCCGCCGCCACCGCCATCGCCAGCACGGAGGGCAGCCTCAGGACCGTGGTACTGGCTCCGAAGCAGGCGAAGAGCCCGTGCATCAGGAGGTAGTAGAGCCCGTGCACGACGTCGACCTGCCCCAGCATGTGCCAGATGTCGGCGACGGAACGCCGGGCCACCTGCCAGGTCGCGGCCTCGTCCCGCCACACGCTGTGCTGCCTGGACAGCCCCCACAGTCCGAGAGCCAGCGTCCACAGCACGGGAACCGACCAGACGGGTGGACGACGCCGGAGGACGGACAGGTGCGAAGTCATGACGACGGCGGCGCGTCCGCCCCGGGGTCGGTGACGCTTCGCACGGTGGCGACTGAGGGTCCGGTGGTTAACGGCCCGTGCATGAGTGGTTCGCCCCCGTGAAATCGACGCTTCGCATGATCGGGGGCAGGGCGTCACGCGAGGTGGTCGGCCTCGCCGCCGCGACAGGACGCGTCGTACCCCGTCCCGGCCGCACGGGCCGGGACGGGATCCGGACGCACGTCGTCCGTCCCCCGTGGTCACCCGTCCCGGAGGTCTGCCGGTCGGGTGGTCCTGTCAGAACCTACGGGACGAAGACGATCTTCAACCACACGAAGAGGATGTGAGCCCAATCACCGTCCGTACGCGCTGCCTCGAGCCGGTCTCCACATCCGAGCGGCCTCCGGACCCGGCTCCATCGCGTCGACGCCGTGACGGACGCGAGCGGCGCCGGGAGCGGTCCTGCGGATTCCGCAGGGCCGTTCCCGGCGCCGCTGTCGTCGAGCGTCGCTTCCCCACCGAGCCTCGAACAAGGGGGTGGCAACGCCACCCGTCACGAAGAACGCCCCGACCGCCGCCTGGCCGTCCTCGCCCTCGTCCGGCTCGCCACCTGGCCGACAAGGCGTCCCCCAGGGCCTGTCCGACCCTGAATCCGTCGGACAGGCCTCAAGCCGCGGCGGCTCCGGTCCGCAGGACCAGCTCGCGTTCCTGTTCCGTCAACCCGCCCCAGACTCCGTAGGGTTCCGCCACGCTGAGGGCGTGCTCCAGGCAGCGGGCGCGCACCGGGCACGCCGCGCAGACGGCCTTGGCGGCCTCCTCGCGCGCCGTCCGATCCGGTCCCCGCTCGCCCTCGGGGTGGAAGAACACCTCGCTGCCCACGCCGCGGCACGCGGCCGACATCTGCCAGTTCCACTGGTGCTCCGCCCGCCCGGGCAGATGCGACACCTTAGCCATCCCGCTTGTCCTCCTCGCGTCGGTTCGTGAATGCCTCCGATGTCGCGTCTGGCCGCAAAGGGCACCTCGAAACACCCGGGCGCGGAAAACACGTCGCCGCACGTCCGCGACGGCCCTCCCCGGCGCGCGGGGCCCGGATAACTACCCGGGCAGTTCGACCGAGAGGTGCGGGGACAGGGCGCGCAGGAAGTCGGGCGCGTCGAAGGCCGCGCCGGCCGAGACGACGCCGGGCGCCCCGGCCCGCCCGGTGAGGAGACGGTCCAGCGCCTCCACGGCGAGCGGCGCGCTGACCGCGTAGATGTCCCGGCCGCGCGCCACGGCCCGCCGCTCCTCCCCGCCGGAGCGCACCACGACGTCGACGAGGAACGTCTGGCCGGACCGCCCGTGCGCGTCGACCGCGGCCGGCGCCGGCGTGTCGGGGGCGGCCAGGTCCCGCGCCGCCTCGACGGTCATGTAGGTGCGCACTTCGGGAACGTTCAGGTGGCTGGGGACGGTGACGACGTCGGCCATGGTGAACTCCCCGATCACGGACCGGGCCCCCAGCGGCTCGGGGAAGGTCCACTCCAGGGTCGGCGGGGCGTCGTCGCGGTGTACGAGCCTCCCGCCCTCGAACACCACGCGCCGGCCGTCCCTGCGCTCCCGGGAGACCGCGCCCGCCGTACGGGTTCCGGCGGTGGGGTGCCAGCCGCTCAGCCCGTACGCGACGTGCACCTCGTCGGCCTCCGTCCAGTCGCCCGCCGCCGCCGTGACCAGCAGGTCGCCGAGACCGCCGAAGAACGCCATCGCGGGCACCACCGAGGTGCCGGCCGCGGCGGCGCGCTCCGCGAAGTGCGCGAACGTGTCGAGGTTGGCCTCGATCTCCGCGGCCACGTCCACGTACGGGATCCCGGCGCGCAGCGCCGCCTCGATCACCGGTCCCGCGGTCGTGGCGAAGGGACCGGCGCAGTTGACCACGGCGTGCGCGCCGGCCAGCGCCCGGTCGAGCGAGGCCGGGTCGTCGACCGTGGCCGTTCGCGCGTCCAGCCCCGGACGGGAGTCCGCGAGCACCCGCAGCCTGCTCCCGTCGCGCCCGGCCAGGACCGGCACGAACCCCCGCTCCAGCAGCTCCGCCACCACGAACCGCCCGGTGTGCCCGTACGCTCCGAACACCGTCACGATCTGCCCCGCACCCATCACGACTCTCCCACCGCTCTTGATTGTTCAACTGTGAACCATCCTGGCGGGGGTGGTCGGACGGCACCAGGACCGGAAGTGCCGTCACCCGCACACTTTCGGACAGCGGCACGCCGGTCCGGGAGCTAGTACGAGACGGGACCGGGGAGTTCGGTGACGGGGCGGCGGTCGGCCCGGGGGAGACCGAGGAGTTCGCGGGCCCGGTGGACGGCCGCCAATTCCCCGGCCCCGTACGGGCCCCGGTCGAAGAGCTCCAGCGCCTGCTCCGGGGTGGCCAGGACCCGGACGGGGGCGCGGTCGACGGGCGGAGGACCGAGACGCGTGAGCGCGGCGGCGTGCCGGACGAGCGCGTGCGACCCGTCCGGGCCGGGGAGGTGCCCGAGATACAGGGGACGGACCGCCGTGACCGCCGCCCCGCCCGCCTCGCGAACCGGAGCCGCCCAGGGATCGCCGAGGTCCGCCGGTCCGGGCGCACCGCCGGGCAGCCGGGCCGCGCCGGTGCCGGGATCGAGGAGGACGAGCACCCGCCCGTCCGGGGCGAACAGCCAGCCCCACGACTCGCGGACCGGAAGGCCGTCCGGCACGGGAGCGGTGTGGAAGGGGTGGTGGCAGTGCTCCCGCGCGGTGCCCAGGGCACCGACCCGGTCGAGGACGCCGGGAGCGATCGGGACGCCGTCCTCCAGGAGCGCCGGGCCGCCGCCCTCGACGCGGGCGCGCAGCGCGGACAGGGCGCGGCGGGCGTCGCCCGGGATCATCAGACCGGGCAGGTCGGCGGGCTCCACGAACTCCACCGCCTCGACCTCGTGCCCGGGCAGCCGGATCGCGGCGATCCGCTCCTCGTCCCAGACGCCCCCGTCGAAGACGTGCACGATCTCGCCGGGGAACCGCATGACCCCGGGCGCGCCGAAACCGCCGGCGGAGACCCAGTCGACGGCGAGGCCCCGGTCGACGACCGCCGTGACGCCGAGCTCCTCCCCCAGCTCCCGGGCGGCGGCGCGGGCGGGCGGCTCGCCCTTGTCGACGGCCCCGCCCGGCAGGAGGCGCGAGGGGCGGTAGTCGACGCGCTGGACCAGGACCCGCCCGCGCTCGTCTGTGATCAGCACGGACGTCCCGGCCCACAGGGCGGCGGAGGCGCGCAGGACCCCGTACTCCTCGTCGGTCATCGACGTACCGGGGGACCCGTCGGGTGCGGAAGGCGTCGTCATCTCTCTCCGTTCGGTGCGGCGCCCCGGCGGGGCGGCGAAGACGGGCCGTGCCGCGGCCCGCGGGTCGGTACGGGGCTCCTCCGGCCGGGGCCGGTCCGGCGCGGGCCGTCCGGCGCCGTGAGCACGGTCTCCTTCCCCGGCGGCCCGACGGCCACACGCCCTCCCCGCTCCGCTCCGCTCGACGGACGGGGGAGCGGAGCGTCACGCCCGGCCCTCGCGGGGGAGCGACCCCGAGGACGCGCACGGCGTACGGCGGGGGGCCGCCGCACCGCGCACAGCGTGCTCAGTCCACCCGGATCACCAGGAGGCACGCGTCGTCCTCGTGCCCCGCGATCCCGGGATCGGCCAGCAGCGCGTCGGTCACCTCCCGGGGTTCCAGGAGCGACGAGGCCGCCACCGCGTCCGCCAGCCGCGCGATCCCCACGGTCACGTCCTCGCCCCGGTGCTCGACCATGCCGTCGGTGTAGAGCACCAGCAGATCGCCCGGGCGCAGCGGCGTCGACGAGGTCTCGTACGCGTATCCCGGCAGCGCGCCGAGGAGCGGACCGCGCTGCTCGGCCTCCAGCGGCTCGGCGCGGCCGTCGCGCAGCAGCAGCGGCGCGGGATGACCGGCGTCGGCCCAGCGCAGGACCTTCTCGTCGTCGAGGTGGCCGGCCACCACCGTGGCCGTCCGCCCCGCCGGGTCGCTGCACACCAGCTCGTTCAGCCAGGTCGTGATCTCCCCGGCGGAGGCGCCCGTCTGCGCCAGGCCCGCCAGGGCGTGCCGCTGCTGCGCCATCCGCGCCACGGCCTCCAGACCGTGCCCCGACGCGTCGCCGATCGCCACGAGCACCCGGCCGTCCGGCAGCAGCCGGCACTTGTACCAGTCACCGCCCACCGCCGCGTCGGGCTCGGCCGGCCGGTAGGAGGCCGCCACCGTGAGACCGACCGCCGCGAGCGCCTCCGAATGCGTCGGGAGGATCGCCTCGCGCAGCGTGTCCGCGATCCTCCGCTCCGCCTCCGTCTGCCGTCGCAGCAGGTCCGTCTCCCGCTCCGTCTCGGCCAGCCGCCGCCGGCTGCGGATCTGCGGCGTGAGGTCGCGCGCCACCAGATTGAGCGCCCACGCCCTGCCGTCCGTCCCCGTGGCCGGCCGGCCGAGCAGGTCGAGCGTGCGGACCTCGCCGAGCACCACGAAACGGATCCGGGTCCAGGCGGGCTCCTCGCCCGCGAGGACCGACGTGAGGAACTCGGCGAACGCCGTCAGGTCGTCCGGCAGCAGCGCGTCGCACAGCTGCTCCAGCGACCACGGCATGCGCACGTCGGCGTGGAGGATCCGGCTGAGCCCCTCCGACCAGGTCACCTTCCCGGAGAGCAGGTCCCAGTTCCCCCACCCCATCGAGGCGATGAACTGCGCGTCGATCGTCATCATCTCGGCCGTGCTCTGCAGGGGCCGCCAGGTCACGAGGACCTGCTCGCCGCACCGGGCGGCGGTGTACAGGAGCGGGGTCCGGTGGATACGGCCGAGCCGCTGCTCCGTGTAGTCCACGACCTGCCCGTTCAGGGGCCTGCCGGTGCCCACCACGTCCGTCAGGGCGGTCAGCAGGCCCGCGTCCGCCGCACCCGGACGCGCCTCCAGGAAACGCTGTCCGACCTGGTGGTCCGGCTCCTCCAGCCAGTCCGCCGACCGGATGCGGTTGCCGGCGACGATCCGGAAGTCCGGGATGCCGCCCGACTCGTTCCACAGCGGTTCGAGCAGCACGGCCGAGGCGGGGATCGCGGCCAGTATCGAACAGGCCCCGCGGGCGCCCGGCTCGTGGCTCCCGCACAGGCACGGCGACGCCCCTCCCGTCTCCGCGGAGGCCGGCAGCACCGCCAGGGACCGCACCGGCGACGCCCGGTCGGTGCCGGCCGGCGCGCTCGACGGACGCTCCGTGTTCCGGCGCACCGCCGCGCGCAGGGAGGTGACCTCGCGGCCGATCATGTCCTTGAGGGCATCGACGCTGTCGGGCAGGGGAAAGCTCATCGTCCGCCTCCGCGAACCGCACGACGTGCCGCCCGCCGCCGAGCACCGGCGGCGCCTCGTTCGGCTCCACCGGCCGCCCGCCCGGCGGCGACCCGCACGGCCGCCAGGGCCCCGGCCGCCAGGGGGGCGGCTGCCCAACGCCACCCGATTCATGCGCGGGGCCGGCCGCGCCCGGGGAACCGCACCACGAGGGTCCCCGAAGCCGCCGCACGCTCCCGCCGACGGCCCCGGCCGGGCCTTGGCGGTCTCCGGCGGTCTCCAGCGCCCCGGGCGATCGCCAGCGGCCCTCGGGTGGCTTCGGCGGCCCCGACCGCCCGCGGCCCCGGCGTCCTCAGCGGCCCCGCTCGGTGTTGAGCCGGGCGGCCCGGCGCGTCAGATGGTCCCGTTCGGCCAGGTTGGGCGCCTTGCGGGCCGCCTCGGCGTACAGCCGGGCCGCCGTCGCCGTGTCACCGGCGCGCTCGTGGAGGTACGCCTCCACGGCCGTGTACCGGGGCAGTGAACCGTCCAGCGCCGCGAGCGCCGCGAGACCGGCCCGCGGCCCGTCGGCCTCGCCGACCGCCACCGCCCGGTTGAGCCGGACGACCGGACTGTCCGTCAGGCGCGCGAGCTCGTCGTACCACTCGACGATCTGCACCCAGTCCGTCTCCTCCGCGGCGGGCGCGTCGGCGTGCAGCGCCGCGACGGCGGCCTGGGCCTGGAACTCGCCCAGCCGGTCGCGCGCGAGGGCCGCCTGCAGGATGCCGACGCCCTCGGCGATCATCCCGGTGTCCCACCGGCCCCGGTCCTGCTCGGCGAGCGGCACCAGATCGCCGTCGGGCGCGGTCCTGGCCGCGCGCCGGGCGTGGTGGAGCAGCATCAGGGCGAGCAGCCCCGACACCTCCGGGTGGTCGATCACGGCCGCGAGCTGCCGGGCGAGCCGGATCGCCTCGGCGGCGAGGTCGACGTCGCCCGAGTACCCCTCGTTGAAGACGAGGTAGAGCACGCGCAGCACGGTGGCCACGTCGCCGGGCCGGTCCAGGCGCACGCCGGAGACCGTGCGCTTCGCCCGGCTGATCCGCTGCGCCATGGTCGCCTCGGGCACCAGGTAGGCGCGGGCGATCTGCCGGGTGGTCAGTCCGCCCACGGCGCGCAGCGTGAGCGCGACCGCCGCCGACGGCGTCAGCGACGGATGAGCGCACAGGAAGTACAGCCGGAGCGTGTCGTCCACGGCGGGCACGGGCCCGGGCGCCGGCTCCTCCTCCAGGAGGTCCTCGCGCCGGCGGCGGGCGGTGTCCGCCCGGGTCGCGTCGAGGAACCGGCGCCAGGCCACGGTGACCAGCCAGCCCTTCGGGTCCCGGGGCGGATCGGCCGGCCAGACGCGGACCGCCTCGACCAGCGCGTCCTGCACGGCGTCCTCGGCCGCCGCGAAGTCGGCTCCGCGGCGGACGAGGATCCCGAGGACGCCCGGGACGAGGCCCCTGAGCAGGGCTTCGTCCATCAGTGGCACCACTCCGTGGTGGTGGGAGGAGCGGTCAGGAAGGGGCGCACCTCGATCCACTCGTGGATCGGCTTCCCGCCCGCCCCCGGAGCGGCCGACAACTCGCCCGCCAGCTCGACGGCCCGCTCGTAGCCGTCGACGTCGATCACCATCCAGCCGGCGATGAGGTCCTTGGTCTCGGCGAACGGGCCGTCGGTGACCGGCGGGCGGCCCTCGCCGTCGTAGCGCACCCACGCCCCCTCCGGGGCGACCGCCTGGCCGTCGACGAACTCCCCGCTCTCCCGCAGCCGGTCCGCGAAGTCGTTCATGTACCGCATGTGCGCCGAGATCTCCTCCGGCGTCCACTGGTCCATCGGCGCGCAGTTGACCGGCTCCGGGGCGCCTCGGTAGTGCTTCAGCAGCAGGTACTTGGCCATCGTGACCTCTCCTCGAAGGGCGTGCGACCCATTGTGGTCGCGTTCACCCCGGGGACGGAGCGGAGCACGGGATCTCGACATCACCGGCCGAAGTTTTTCCCACTTCTTCTCGCGGGACGCGCGAGAAGGGGCGGCCCCGGCCCGGGGCCGCCCCGAAGACGCAGGTCAGCCGGTCGCGCCGGGGACCCAGTGGCGGTGGACGCGCATGATGCGCGGGGCGACGCCCGTGTCGGGCCAGCCGTGTTCGGTGGCGACGGGCATCGTCTTCTCGACGAACGCGTTCATCTGCTGCTCGGTCTCCCGCATGTCGAAGACCTCGAGCCCGCCGTCCGTCGGCACGCACGCGTGGGCCATGCAGCCGTCGAAGACGCCGGGCGTCTGCTGGAGATCGGCGTTCAGTTTGTCGTACTGCTCCGTGGTGACTCCCGGGACGACGGCGTGGACGAAGAGCGCCATGACGGTCCCTCCTCATGAGGCGGGGTGGAACCCCCGCGCCACCCCTGTGGCGGCGATCCGCCCCTCTGCCGGCACACCACCTACCGCTGCGTACGGCATCCGGGTCCCGCTGCCCCCGGCGCCCTCAGCGCCGCCGCCGGGGGAGGTGGAAGCCCCTGAGGACGGCGCGGGCCGCGTTGGCCCCGGGGGCCCCGTGGACGCCGCCGCCCGGATGCGCGGTGGCGGAGGCGAGGTAGAGGCCCCGGATCGGTGTGCGCGGCCGCCCGGTGCCCGGCACGGGGCGGAAGACCAGCTGCTGGTGCAGATTGGTGGTGCCCTGGTTGACGGCCCCGCCCACCAGGGCCGGATTGAGCCGCTCCAGGTCGGGCGGCGCCAGAACCCGCCGGGCGCGGACGGTGGCGCGGAACCCGGGCGCCAGACGCTCGATGCCCGCCTCGACGCGGTCGGCGATCGCCTCCTTCTCCCGCTCGTCCCAGCGCCCGCGGATGCCGTCCTTCCCGGCGTCGGACCGGATGTGCTGCGGGACGTGCGTGTAGCCCCACGCCGATTCCGTACCGGCGGGGGAGCGGGTCGGATCCGCCGTGGTCATCTGCCCGAGCACGGTGAACGGCACCTCCGGCACCTGCCGCATGGCGATCTGCCCGGCGAAGCGGGTGAGCGCGTCCATGCCCTCGGCGACGTGCACGGTCCCGGCACGGCGCGCGCCCTCGGAGGTCCAGGGGATCGGCCGGTCGAGCGCCCAGTCCACCTTGACGGTGGAGAAGTCCCACTGGAAGCGGCGCAGTTCGGCGCGGAGCCGCGGCGGCAGGTGCTCCTCGCCGACGAGGCGCTCGTACAGCAGGGGCGCCGGGACGTCGGCGAGGACCGCCCGCCGCGCGGGGACCTCGGTGCCGTCCTCGGTGCGGACGGCGACCGCCCGGCCGCCCCGGACCACGACCCGGGCCACGGGGTGGCCGCAGCGCAGCTCACCGCCCCGGTCGAGCAGCCGCGCCACGAGCGCGTCGGTGAGCCGGCCCGCGCCGCCCACTGGCACCGGGAAGCCGTGGTCCTGCCCGAGCATGCTCATGAGCCAGCCGAAACCGCCCCCGAGGGCCGACTCGGGACCCAGGTCGGCGTGGAGCGCGTTCCCGGCGATCAGCAGCTTCCCGCCCTCGCCCGCGAAGTTCTCCTCGCCGAAGCGGCGGGCGGGCAGGAGCATCGTGCGCAGCAGTCGCAGCGCGTCGTTCGGGCCGGTCCTGGCGAGGAGCCGTGTCCCCGCCCGCACCGGCGGGAACGGGGTGAACAGGCAGCCGATCAGGTCGTCGGCGACACCGCTCCAGAGCCGGTGCAGCCGCTCCCAGGCCGCGCCGTCGCCCGCGGCGAAACCGGCCGTCGAGGCGGCGGTGTCCCGGACGTCGCGTTCGAGGACCGCGCAGCGCCCGTCGGCGAGCGGATGGGCCACGACGGCGGGGGCGTGGCTCCAGCGCAGGCCGTACCGGTCGAGCGCGAGGTCCCGGATCACCGGCGACGCGGCGGCGAGCGGGTAGAAGGCGCTGAACGTGTCGTGGACGTAGTCGGGGTGGACGCCCCGGTCGCTGCGCACGGCGCCGCCCGGCTCGTCCCGGGCCTCCAGGACGACGACGTGCCATCCCGCGTCGGCGAGGAGGTTGGCCGCCACCAGACCGTTGGGCCCGGCCCCGACGACCACCGCGTCGGGCGTCGTCACGACCGGACCCCCCGTCCCCGGCCGGCTTCCCGCGCCCGGGCGACGGCGACTTCCTCCAGGCGCGCCAGCATGCTGCGGTGCCGCCAGCGCGTCAGTACGTCGACGGCCGTGTTGTGCCAGCGCGCCGCGGGCCCCCGGAGGGGGTGTTCGTCGACGACGACCAAGGTGTCGCGGCCCCACGGCACCAGACGGAAGGCGATGCGGGCGGTGCCCAGGTCGGTCTTCGCCTCCAGTTCGAGGCGGCGGCCCGGCTCGCAGATCCGCGAGGTGGTGCGGCCCCGGTACGACTTCGGTCCGATCTTCAGTACGTATCCCAGCTCCGCGCCCGGGGCGGGCCACTCCCCGTCCTCCTCCCAGGTGTCATGGGTGCCGACCACGAACCGCGAGTACGACCGGCCGTCGCTCAGGACCGACCAGACGTCCTCGGGCGTGGCTTCGACGAGACGGTTCCACCGTGCCATTGCTGTGATCTCCTCGGGAGGGAAGACGGGAGGGGACTCGGAAGGGGCGTCAGGAGAGGGGCCGGAAGGGGCGCCGGGAGCGGACGCGGAGGACGCCGGCCACCACGCCGGCGCCGGCGACCAGGGCGACGGCCCGGCGACCCGCCGTACGGAGCCGCGCGTGCCGGCCGCCGGACACCGCCGCGGTGTCCCCGGACGGGTCGTGGAGGATGCCGGAGGTGTCCGGCGCCGTGCCCGGGCCGCCGAAGTACGTCTTCTCGGTACGCCGCCGGATCACGCGCCGTACCGGGCCGGGCGCCAGGGCGTGGGCGACCGGCAGGAGCCGCGCGCCCGGTCCGACGACCACGCGCCGCCGGGGGCGGACCGCCGCGCGCACGACGGCCGCCGCCACCCGCTCGGGGGTGGCGACGGCCGGCAGGGACCGCACACGACGGCCCGTGCGGTTGGCGGCGTGCTGGAAGAATGGGGTGTCGACCCCGGTCGGAAGGACGGTGCACACGGAGACCCCGTGGTCCCCGGAGAGCGCCAGCTCCTGGCGCAGCACCTCGTCGAGGGTGATCAGGGCGGCCTTGGAGGCCGCGTAGGGGCCCTGGTAGGGGGCCTCGACGGCGCCCCCGAGCAGGGACGAGAGGTTGACGATCACGCCCCGGCCCCGGAGGCGCATCGCGGGGAGCGCCGCGCGCACCCCGTGGAACACGCCCAGGACGTTGACCTCCCACAGCCGCCGCACGTCGTCCGGCGACACCTGGTCGAGGCGCCCCAGGACGCCGACCCCCGCCGCGTTCACCCAGACGTCGATCCGGCCGTACCGGTCGAGCGCCGTCCGGGCGACCCGGGCCGTCGCGGCCGGATCCGTGACGTCGGCGGGAACGGCCACCGCCTCGGCCCGTTCGTGCGCGGCCGTGCACTCCCGCGCCACCTCGTTCAGGGCGTCCGTACTGCGGGCGGTGACGACCAGGCGCGCGCCGTGCTCGGCGAACGCCCGTGCCGCGGCGCGTCCGATCCCGCTCGACGCGCCGGTGACCACGACGACGGTACCGGGCGGGAGTGCGCGCTCTTCTGTCCTCATGCGTCGCATCTGACCTTTTCCCGGGCGTTCATGCACCCGGAGTGGTCCATCGGAGCGGGATCGGGGGTTCTCGCCCTACGCCTGCTTCCCCGGGGCGTCACCGGGCGACCGCCGCTCCTCGGCGTCCCGCTCGATCCCCTTCAGACGGCGCACGTCCTCCTCGTCCCAGGCGCGGGTGTCCCGCGGCTCGGTGTACGGCTCCTGGTTCGGCGGCATCCCGCCGAGCACGGCCCGCTGCCGCACTGTCTCGGCGTCGAACTCCAGACCCAGGAGCAGGGCGAGGTTGCTGATCCACAGCCAGACCAGGAAGACGATGACACCGGCCATCGTGCCGTACGTCTTGTTGTACGAGGCGAACTGGCTGACGTACAGCGCGAACCCGGCGGAGGCGAGCATCCAGATCACCAGGGCCAGGAAGCTGCCGGGGGTGACCCACTTCCACCCCTTGACCTTGGCATTGGGGCTGGCCCCGTAGAGCAGCGCGATCATGGCGGAAACCAACAGGACCAGGACCGGCCACTTGGCGATCGACCACACCGTCAGCGCGGTGTCGCCGATGCCGAGCGCGGTCCCGGCCTGGCGCGCCAGCGTGCCGGTGAACACGACGATCAGGGCGCTGATGACCGCGAGGACCATCAGGACGGCCGTCATCCCGACCCGTACGGGCAGGAGCTTCCACACCGGGCGGCCCTCCGGCATGTCGTAGACCTGGTTGGCCGCCCTGATGAACGCCCCCACGTAGCCCGACGCCGACCAGAGGGCGAGCACCACGCCGACGATCGCCATGACCGAGCCCGTTCCGGCCTGCCCCTGGAGCTGTTCCACGGCGTTGTTCAGCATGTCGCGGGCCGGGCCCGGGGTGAGCTCCCGCAGGTTGTCCATCACCCGGTCGGTGGTCGACTTCCCGCTGATGCCGAGCAGGGAGAGGAGCACCAGGATGGCCGGGAAGAGGGCCAGGATGCCGTAGTAGGTGAGGGCCGCCGCGCGGTCCGTCAGCTCGTCGTCCTTGAACTCCCGCGCCGACCCCTTGAGGACCCCGAGCCAGGACCGGCCCTTCAGGTCGGTGGGGGCGTCCGGTGCGCGCCGCTCCACTTCGGGGCCGGGACCGACCTCCTCGGGCGTCGGCGTCTCCCGCTTCGCGGCCTCGTCGCCGCGTTCTTCGTCTCCTGCGTGGTGAGATGTGACCATGCCCCTGCGGGTGCCCCCGCTCGGCGCGCATAAGCCCACGTCGTCAGGCCGCGTCGGTCCGCCCGGCGCCCGTGCCGGTCCCGTCCTCGGACGCGGACCCGCCCCGGACCGACCGGTGCCGCGCCGGACGGCGTCCGGCGGCGGGCCGGTCGGAGTCCTTCACCAGCCGGAGGTGGCGGCGGCCGGCGTGGCGCGAGGCCCTCGGCGGCGCCGTCACCCGGTCCTCGACCCGGTCCATGAGGAACAGGAGCAGTCCCAGCAGGGGGAGCAGCAGAACGGCGATCGCAACCACGGCACATTTCCTCCTCGTCGAACGCGTCGGACTCACCGAACCGCGTTTCCTCGCTCCCCGTGCGGGTGCCCGGATCGGCGTCCGGCGCGCGACGGCACGTGTGAAGGTTCTGCGACCACCCGAAAGGACCGGCCCTGGCTGCCGGTGGGCGCCGCTTTCCGTCCGCGCTAGCCGGCGGCCATGTCGGGGCCGGGCAGCAGCGTCTCGTCGAGGTGGTAGCCGAGCCGGTGCAGGCCGCGGGCGACGGCGATCGCCCGCCCGCGGAGCTCGGTGACCTCGGCGGGTTCCCGGGCGCCCCGCGCGGGGGCCGGATCGGTGCCGGGATCGGGCGGGGGAGGCGTGGCCGCGAGGACCGCGTCCCAGGCCTCGCGGGCGATGCGCTCCGCCGTGGCGTCGTCGATGCGGAGGTCGCCCGGGGCCCCGTCCTCGCCCTTCCGGGCGTTGTCGGTGGTCTTCCCGCCGGGGTCCGTACGGCTCAGATGGGCCTCGATGGCCGCCCGGGCCGCGCGGACGTCGGCGGATCCGGCCCGGTCCCCTTCCGGTTCTGTCGTCATGGGGGCACCGTAAGCGCGCGGGACGGTCACCGGGGCGGTGCCACGCGGCGCCCCGCCCCGGTTCGGCCCGGATGCCGTCCCGCCGCGACCACCGCTCCGCGGCCGCGGGCGGACGGCCTCAGTAGGTGTGTCCGACGTGCGCGAGGGCCTGCTTGAGCAGTACTCCGCGACCGCCCGGCATCTCGCCCTGCACGGCCGGGGAGGCCGCTTCCTGCGGGCTGAACCAGACGAGGTCGAGAGCGTCCTGACGGGGACGGCAGTCGCCGGTCACCGGCACGATGTAGGCGAGGGACACCGCGTGCTGACGGGGGTCGTGGTACGGGGTGATGCCCGCCGTGGGGAAGTACTCGGCGACGGTGAAGGGCTGCAGGGAGGCGGGCACCCGGGGGAGGGCCACCGGGCCGAGGTCCTTCTCCAGGTGGCGCAGCAGCGCGTCGCGGACCCGCTCGTGGTGCATGACGCGGCCGGACACGAGGGTGCGGCTGATCGTTCCGTCCGCGCCTATGCGCAGGAGCAGCCCGACGCTGGTGACTTCGCCGCTGTCGTCCACGCGCACGGGCACGGCCTCGACGTACAGGATGGGCATGTGGGCCCTGGTCATCTCCAGGTCGTCCGTGGACAGCCAGCCGGGCGTGGTCTCGGTCATATCAGACATCGCTTGATCATACTTACCCGCCCGGCTTCAGCGGAACGGGGCGGGAGGCCTACACCCCTCGTTCGAGTGACGTTTTCGGCGAATCCCTAGGCGGCTCCCCGGTCCGCGAAGGGCCGGGCCGTACGGGGTGCACGGGCCGTGCGGGTCGTGCGGGTCGCGCTCCGGGACGGGCGGAGTTCGGCCTTGCCGAAGAGGAGGGCGTAGCCGGAGGGGAGCTGGTCCACGACGCGGTCGACGAGCTCGGGACCGGCCAGCCGGGCGACGGGGGCGAGGACGGCGCCGACGTCCCAGCGGGTGGTGGCGGGGCTGCCGCCGGTGCGCCGGGCCAGGTCCTTGACGAACTCCCAGCCGGTGAGGGGGGTGGTGACGGGCACCTGGGCGGTGAAGGTCAGGGCCGCCTCGACGGGGAGGCGGGCGGCGAGCTCGACCCGCTCGTCACCGACGAGCTGCCGTCCCAGGGCCGCCAGCACGGCGCGTACGGACTCCTCGGCCCGCTCGCGGGTGGGGTAGGCGCCTTCGTAGCGGACCCGTTCGAGCAGGTCGGTGTAGGACACCCCGCCGGGTGCCGGCGCGGGCCGGGCCGCGGGGGTCGCGGGGGACACGGGGGTCGTCGTCTCGGTCCTGAGGGTCATGATCGTGTGGATCGCCGTTCTCTTCGGGCCCGGCGGGGCCGGGCGGAGCGGATGGGTCTCGACGGGACGGGGCGGGCCCACCGGGAACCGGGCGGGCCGGACTTCACCGGGAGAGGTGTGGCCGCCCGAAGAGGAGGTCGTAGCCGGGCGGGAGCTGGAGGAGCATCCGGCCTGTGAGTTCCTCTCCGGCGGCGTCGGCGACGACGCTGAGGACGGCGCCGACGTCCCACGCCGCGGTCCGCTCGGTGGCTCCCTCGATCCAGGCGGCCGTCGCGCGCACGAAGCGTTCCGGCGAGAGCGGTTCGGCGGCCTGGAGGGGGTTGAGCAGGACGAGGGCGAAGGTCTCGGGGAGGCGGGCGGCGAGCACGGCCCGCACGTCGCCGACCAGATGGGCGCCGAGCAGTGCCAGGACGACGCGGGCGGCCCGTTCGGCCTCCTGGGGTGTGTCGTAGTCACCGCGTTCCCGGACGTGGTCGAGGAACGTGTGCCATCGCGGTCTCATCACGGCCCCTTCCTTCGGGTGGGGAGGCGGAGTGACGGGGGGCGGGGGCGAGGGGGAGCGGGGGAGGGGAGGCGGGCTTCCGTCCCCCGCTCCCGCCTCGCGGCGGTTCAGCCGCCGATCTGCTTGCGGCCGTCGCCGCGGCCGATGGCGATCTTCCGGGGCTTCGCGCGCTCGGCGATCGGGATCCGCAGGGTGAGGACGCCGGCCTCGTAGTCGGCCGTGATCTTCTCGGTGTCGAGGGTGTCGGCCAGCACCAGCTGCCGGGAGAAGACGCCGAGGGGCCGCTCGGACAGCTCCATCTGGACGTCGTCGGCCCTGGGGACGGGCCGTCGCTCGGCCTTGACCGTCAGCATGTTCCGCTCGACGTCGATGTCGATCGCGTCCGTCGACACGCCGGGCAGGTCCATGACGATCACATAAGCGTCGCCCTCGCGATAGGCGTCCATCGGGACGGCGGAGGGACGGGACCACGTACCGGTCGTGCCCAGCATCTGCTGCGTGAGGCGGTCGAGCTCGCGGAACGGGTCGGTGCGCATCAACATCGCGAAACACCTCCAAGTGGGATCAGGCAGTGACTGCCAATGCGCTTCACCTGACACCGTTGTAACATGTCAACGGATGGACGACAACTCCATCGTCAACGGAAAGACGACAAGCGGAGAGGATGTGGTCCCATGACAGGAGCCGACCTTCCCGTCACCTTCCACGCGGCTCTCACGGCCCTGGCCGCGATGGACGAAACCGTGCGGAGCGCCCGCTCGACGGGCACGCCGGACGCGGCGGGCGCCCCGGACGGACGGGGCACTCCTTCGGGGACCTCCTCCGAGGAGGCGCTCGCCGCGCTCCTGCTCCTGCGTGGACTGCGCGAGCAGCTCGCGGGCTGGGAGCCCGGCCTCATCGAGGCCGCGCGCGACGCGGGCGCCAGCTGGGCCGAGCTCGCCCACCCCCTCGGGGTCACCAGCCGGCAGGCGGCCGAGCGCCGCTATCTGCGGGTGCGCCCCGGCACTCCCGGCGCCACCGGCGAGCAGCGCGTCCAGGCCACCCGCGACCGCCGCGCGGCCGACCGCACCGTCACCACCTGGGCCCGGGGCAACGCGGCGGACCTGCGCCGCCTCGCCGGTCAGATCACCGCCCTCTCCGTCCTTCCCGCCGCCCTCCGGCACGACCTCGGCGCGGCCCTCGCGGACGACGACCCGGCCCTCCTCCTGGAGCCCCTCGCCCGCACCCACCGCCACCTCGCCCCCCTCCACCCGGACCTGGCCGAGCGCGTCGACACCCTCACCCACCGCACCGCGACCCTCCGGGAGGAGAGCGGTCGACGCCGCTCCGGCACCCCGCGGCCGTGACCGGGAAGAGCCCCGGTCGGCCTGTGCGGGGAACGCATACGCTGTTGCCCATGAGGCAAGAGGACGAGGATCTGGACGGTCTGGTACGCAAGCGGATCCGCGCCCTGCGGTTGGCGCAGGGCTGGTCCCTGGAGGAGCTGGCCACCCGTGCCCGCCTCAGCCAGTCCTCCCTCAGCCGCATCGAGAACGGCCGGCGACGTCTGGCCCTCGATCAGCTGGTCGTCCTCGCCCGCGCCCTGGACACCACGCTCGACCAGCTCGTGGAGACCGCCGCCGACGACGTCGTCATCAGCCCGGTGATCGACGGCGCGCGCGGGCAGATGCGCTGGCCGATCAAGGGCGAGCCGGGTGTGACCGTCATACGCCAGCGGATGACCGACCCGCCGCCGGACAGCCCCTCCCGCATGCGCGCGCATCCGGGGCGGGAGTGGCTCGTCGTCCTGTCCGGCACCGCGACCCTCATGCTGGGGAACCGCAGCTTCCGCATCGAGACCAACCAGGCCGCGGAGTTCCCCACGATGATGCCGCACGCGATCGGCGCGGAAGGGGGGCCCTGTGAGGTCCTGGGCATCTTCGACCGCGACGCCCGCCGCGGCCACCAGCGCGACGACGGGGACCGCGACCCCCAGGCGTCGACCGGCCGGTGAGGCCGCGCAGGGGGCCGTATCTTGCGCCTCGGGCAGCGCAGGAGGCGACCTTCTTGCGTAAACCGAATGAAGCCGTGCCTCAGGAGCATGGCCGCCCTAGCGTGGAGCCATGACCCACGCACACCTCCCCTCTTCCGGCCACGGCGCCTCCCACCACCACCCGCACGCCCACGACGCTTCCCACGGCCACACCCACGCCCACGACGCCTCCCACAGCCACCCCCAGGGCGCGGACGATCAGGCGGAGATCCTCGACCTGGACGCGGAAGTCCTCGCCGAGCACATCGCCGCCCTCGTCTCCTGGCTGCCCGCCCGAACGGCTCCCCGCGCGATCGTCGACCTGGGATGCGGCACGGGAGCGGGCACCTTCGCCCTCCTCGACCGCTTCCCCGAGGCCCGCGTCACCGCCGTCGACTCCTCGGCCGCACACCTCCAGCGGCTGAGGGAGAAGGCGTGCGCCAGGGGTGTGGAGGGGCGCGTGCGCACCGTGCAGGCCGACCTCGACCTCACCGACTGGCCCGACCTCGGCACCCCGGACCTGGTGTGGGCCTCGGCCTCGATGCACCACATGCGCCACCCCGACCACGCCCTGCGCGAGGTCCACGGACTCCTCGCCCCCGGCGGCCTGTTCGCGGTGGTCGAGCTGGCCGGCTTCCCCCGCTTCCTGCCCGAGAACGCCCCGGAGGACCGGCCCGGCCCGGAGGACCGGCCCGGCCTGGAGGAGCGCTGTCACACCGCGGGCGAACGCTTCCACACCGAGCACGTGCCGCACCGCGGCGCCGACTGGGGGCCGATGCTCACCGGCGCCGGTTTCACCCTCGACGGCGAACGCACGATCACCGTGGACATCGAGGCCTCCCGCGACGACAGGATCGGCGCGTACGCCCTCGGCGGCCTGCGACGCATCCGGCGCGGCGTCGCCGAGGTGCTCCCGCCCGAGGACCTCGCCGCGCTCGACCGGCTGCTCGACACCGACGGGCCCCACAGCATCCTGCGGCGCACGGACCTCGGCGTACGCACCGAGCGGACCGTCTGGGCCGCCCGCCGCGAGGGCTGATCCGCCGCGCGGCCGTCGGCTCGCGGCGCGGCCGCCCCATCCGGGCTCCGGCCCCGTGCCCGTACGCGCCGCCCCTCAGCCCCCGTCCCCGTCGTCGACGGGGACGCCCAGGCGGCCGGCCACGGCGGTGAGGGTCGCTCCCAGGGGGAGCGCGACACGGGTGACGGCGTGCCGGTCGCCCCGCGTCTGATCGCGGTTCACGATCAGTACCGGCTTCCCGGCCTCGGCCGCCTGGCGGACGAACCGGAGCCCGGACATCACCGTCAGCGAGGAGCCCAGGACCAGCAGGGAGGTCGCCTCACGGACCAGCTCGCGGCAGTGCGCGACCCGCGACGGCGGGACGGTTTCGCCGAAGAACACCACGTCCGGCTTGAGGACGCCGCCGCAGACCGCGCAGGGCACCACGCGGAAGTCGCCGACCTGCTCGTCGTCGAGGTCGGCGTCACCGTCCGGATTGATCCCTGCCGCCACCGGATCGAAACCCGGGTTGGCCTCCTCCAGCCGCCGGGCGAGGTCGTGGCGCGGGCTGAAGACGCCGCAGGAGAGGCAGACGACCCGGTCCAGGCTTCCGTGGAGCTCCACGACGTCCTCGCTGCCGGCGGCCTGGTGCAGACCGTCGACGTTCTGGGTGATCACGCCCGAGAGGAGGCCGTACCGCCCGAAGGCGGCCACGGACCGGTGCCCGGCGTTGGGGCGGGCGCGGTGGAAGGTGCGCCGGCCGAGGTGGCTGCGCGCCCAGTAGCGGCGCCGGGCCGAGGCGCTCGCGGTGAATTCCTGGTAGGTCATCGGGGTGTGCCGGCTCAGGCTCCCGCCCTCGCCCCGGTAGTCGGGAATGCCCGACTCCGTGGAGAGGCCCGCCCCGCTGAGCACCAGCACGCCACCGGCACCCAGCACGTCGACGACCGGCGACGGGTCTGTGGTGCCCGGCGGCAGGTCCTCGGCGGGGGTCCAGCTCAGAGTGGGACGCATGCGCATGCCGCCAGAGTACGGAACGGGCACCGCCGCCCGCCCCCGCCTGGAGCCGTTCGGCCGAGAACCGCCGTGGAGGGCCCGGACGGAGCCGGCGGTGGCGGCCGACCGTGACGCCGGAGACCCCACATCCCGGCCGTGACGCCGAAGATCCTCCGTCCCGACCGTGACCCCGCGGATCCCTCCGGCCCTGCCGGTCAGACGAGGCAGAACTCGTTGCCCTCCGGATCCTGGAGGACCACCGCGTAGTGGTCCATGCCGTTCGGCCGGTCCATCGTGTACAGCACGGTCGCGCCGATCGCCGTCAGCCGGGTCGCCTCGCCGTCCACCCGCTCGCGGCGCAGGGCGAGCGGGACCTCGCGGCCGCCACCGACCTTGAGGTCGAGGTGGACGCGGTTCTTGACGGTCTTCGGCTCGGGGACGCGCTGGAACCAGACCCGGGGACCCGTGCCGCCCGGATCCACGATGGACTCGGGAAGCTCCCCGGCGTCCCCGTCCAGCTCCTCCTCGGGAACGCCGACGGCCTCCCAGTACGCCCGCCAGGTGGCGTGGCCGGCGGGCGGCGGGTCGGGGACGTACCGCAGGGCCTCCAGCCAGAAGGGCACGAGGCGCTGCGGGTCCGCGCAGTCGATGGTCAGTTGCAGGGTCATCCCGGGGCGCCCGGGGCCCTCCGTGGGTGCGGTTCGATCCATGGCACGAGCTTTCCAGACACCACTGACAGACGACCTTTTCACGCCAACAGGCCAGATACGGCCTGCTGTTCGGCCGTCCCTACCCGCGAGTCACTTCCTGGGGGAGAATCACCGGCAGGCGACGATCGAGGGGAACCGTCCATGGCCATCACCGCCGGTACCGAAGCGCCCGAACTCGCGGGACACCCGCTGCTCGGCTCCATGTCCGACCTGAAGAAGGACTCCCTGGCGACCTTCCTGCGCGCCCGGCGCGAGCACGGGGACGTCGTCCGGATCACCGCGGGCCCGCCCGGCGTCCGCGCCACCGTCTACGGCGTCTTCTCCGCCGAGGGCGCCCAGCAGGTCCTCGCCGGCGAGTCGGCCAACTTCCGCAAGGACAACGCCTTCTACCAGGAGGTCCGCGAGTCCTTCGGCAACGGCCTCCTCACCAGCCAGGACGAGGACTACCTCCGCCAGCGCCGGCTCGTCCAGCCCCTCTTCACCCGCCGCCGCGTCGACGGCTACGCCGCGGCCGTCGCCGCCGAGGTCACCACCCTCACCGGGGAGTGGCGGGACGGCGGCGCCGAATCCGTCGACGTCCTCCAGGAGACGGCCCGGCTCGCCCTGCGCGCCGTCGCCCGCATCCTCTTCGGCACGGATGTCGACGCGGCCGTGGAGATCGTCGAACGCAGCTTCCCCGAACTCGGCGCCTACGTCCTGCGCCGCGGCTACTCCCCCCTCAACGTCCCCCGCGGCTGGCCCACTCCCGGCAACCGCAGGGCCGCCGCCGTCCACCGGGCGCTGTACGAGGTCTGCGACCGCATCATCGCCGAGCGCCGGACCTCCGGCCGGGCTCCGGACGGGGGCGACGACCTCCTCACCCTCCTCGTCGGGGCCGAGAGCGCCGAGGACGGCAGCTTCGACGCCACCGAACTGCGCGAACAGGTCCTCGTGTTCCTGCTCGCCGGGCACGAGACCACCGCCACCTCCCTGGGCTTCGCCCTCCACCTGCTCGGCCTCCACCCGGAGGCGCAGAAGCGGGCGCGGGAGGAGGTCGACCGGGTCCTCGCCGGCCGCACCCCCGGCGCCGCCGACCTCGACGCGCTGCCCTACGTCACCCAGGTCCTCAAGGAGGCCATGCGCCTCTTCCCGGCCGCCCCGGTCGTCGGCCGCCGCGCGGTCGCCGCCACCGAGATCGGAGGCGTCGCCATCCCGGCGGGCGCGGACGTCGTGGTGGCCCCCTGGGTCACCCACCGCCACCCGGACTACTGGGAGGACGCCGAGCGCTTCGACCCCGACCGCTTCACGCCCGAGGCGGAGGCCGCCCGCCCCCGGTACGCCTGGTTCCCCTTCGGCGGCGGCCCGCGTGCCTGCATCGGCCAGCACTTCTCGATGCTGGAGTCGGTGATCGCCCTGGCGATGATCCTCCAGCGGTACGGGTTCGAGGCCGTCGACACCGAGGTGCCCCTCACCTCCGCGATCACCCTCCAGGCCGCGGGCCCGGCCCGCTGCCGCCTGATCCCCAGGGAGGCGTGACCACGGCGGGGCCGGTCCCGGCCGCCGGCCCCGGAACAATTCGGTGCCGCACCGGCGGCCGGGGGTGCAGACTCGCGCCATGGCGGACATGAGGGAACTCCAGGACGAGATCGGCCGCTGGGCGGCCGGCGGCTCCGGGGCCGCGGCGAGGGAACTCGCCGCGGCCCTGGGACCGCGGACGGCGGTGCTCCTGGAAGGACCGAGCGACTCCGCGGCCGTCGGGGCACTGGCCGCGCGGCACGGCCGGGACCTCGCCGCGGAAGGCGTGTGCGTGGTCCCGATGGGCGGGGCGACGAACATCGCCCGCTACGCCGCCCTGCTCGGCCCGCCCGGCCTGGGCCTGCGGCTGACGGGACTGTGCGACGAGAACGAGCGCGGCTTCTACGACCGGGGCCTGGAGCGGGCCGGGGCGCCGGCCGGGGGCTTCTTCGTCTGCGTGGCGGACCTGGAGGACGAACTCGTCCGCGCGCTGGGCCCGGAAGCGGTCGAGGAGACCATCCGGGCGGAGGGCGACCTGCGCGCCTGGCGGACCTTCCTGAACCAGCCCGCGCAGCACGGCCGGCCCCGGCAGCGGCAGCTGCGGCGCTTCCTCGGCACGAAGAAGGGCCGCAAGATCCGCTACGGCCGCCTCCTGACGGAGGCCCTCGACACCGGGCGGGTGCCGGGCCCCCTCGACGCCCTCCTGACGAGCCTGTGACCGCCGCGCGACGACGCGGCGGCCCACCGCGCACAACGCGCGAGAACTCCTGAGGCCTGTTCGGCGGATCAGGGTCGGACGGGCCCTGGGGGTTCCGGATCTCGAAGGTGGAGCGGGCCTTCTCCAGCAGGTCCCCGGCGGTCTCCGCCGCGCCCCTCCCGTCGGGCACGTCCACCGCCAGGGTCACGCGCTCCTGCCGGGAGGTGACGACGATGAGGGTCCGGTACAGCCGCCGCGTGACATCGTCCTCCTGCCGGCTGTAGGACTCGGTGAGGATCGCCGCGTCACGGCCCCGGTGGGTGGTGGACCCGACGGTGGCGACGCCGGGGGTGCCGCCCACCGGCGGAGCGGCCGACTCGTGCTCGCTCTTCCACCGCTCCGCGATCGCCCGGGGCGTCTCGGTGGCCTTCTCCGTCCGGTCGACGAACAGCCACACGTCGCCCTTGGGCGCGGCGTAACGGGTGCCGCGATAGGCCCCGTCGTCGCTGCCCGGATCGTCCTGGACGGCGATCGCCCGGTCGGCCGGGGCCGGGACGGACAACCGCATCCGGTACTCGTCGTACCTCTTCCAGCCCTCCGGCGGCCCGTCGCCCGTGAACCGGAGCACCAGGGTGACGACCAGGGCCAGGACGACCACGGCGACGGCCCCGACGCCGTAACGGCCCCAGAGCGGCCGTACCGGCGGCGGGGCGGGCGGTCCGCTCGGCGCGCCGTCCACCACCACGGTGGGCGTGCGCACCGGCGCGGGCCGGGCCGGGGGAGCGGCGAGGGCGCTCAGGAGGGGCCGCGCGGCCTGGACGGTGAGGCGGCTCTCGGGCTCCTTGCGCAGCAGGCCGGTGATCAGCGCCGTCATCTTCCGCGCGCGCCGGGGCGGGGCAGTTCCGCGAGGAGGATCGCCTGCAGGGTGGAGGGGGTGGTCTGCCGGCGGAAGGGCGAGACGCCCTCGACCGCCTGGTAGGGCGTGACCCCGAGGGACCACAGGTCGGACTCCGGGCCCGGCCGCCGCCCCAGGACGCGCTCGGGGGCGAGGTACTCGGGGGAGCCGATGAAGCTCCCGGTCTCGGTGAGCTTCTGCCCGCCCTCGACCTGGGCGACGCCGGAGTCGGTCAGGACGACCCGGCCGTGACGGCGGACCATCACGTTGCCGGGCTTGACGTCCCGGTGCAGCACGCCGGCCTCGTGAGCCGCGTGGAGCGCGTCCAGGACGGCCCGCCCGATCCGCGCCGCCTCACGGGGGTCCAGGGTGCCCTCGTCGAGGATCTCGGCCAGGGACCTGCCCCGCAGGAGCTCCCTCACGATCCACGGCCGGCCGTCCTCCACGACGACGTCGTGGAGGGTGACCACGGAGGGGTGGTCGATCCGGGCCGCCGCCCGTGCCTCGCGGCGCATGCGCTCGTGGGCGGTGCGGCGCTCGGCGGCGGAGAAGTGCTCGGGGACGCGGGGCTCCTTGACGGCCACGTCACGGTCCACGACCTCGTCCCGGGCCCGCCACACCGTCCCCATGCCGCCCGCGCCCAGGCGTTCGAGCAGCCGGTAGCGACCGCCCAGCAGCCGGCCGGCGCCGGTCTCCGGGGGAGAGGCCGCACCGGGCGGGCGCCCTCCGCCGGTCTCTCGTGCCGTTCCCCCGGACTCGCGGAATCCGCCGGACGCGGGGCCGCGACACCGGCCCGGGGAGGCGGCACCGGCGGCCGCAGCCCGTAGCTGGTGGGCTCGTCCCCGGTTCCCCCGCTCGTCGTCACTTCCCTCTCGCCCTCCCCGTCCCGTGCCCCGCGTGACGCGGAACCCTCGAACTCGCCCCGGAAACGGGCAAGTTCCGCCGGCCGCTCGCCGTACCCCGACCACAGTCGCCCGCCGGCGGGCGCTCGTCCCGTCCCGGAACGATTCGCGCCTCCACCCGGTGCGACAGGGGCCGGGCGCCTGCAACGCACGCGGTACACGCGCCCCGCGACCGGGCGCCGGCGCCGGAAGGCCCGCACGGCGCCCAGGCCCGCACGGCGCGCGGCCCGCGGTCCGTACGGCTCCCGGACCGTACGACCACCCCGGTGTGCCGTCGGGTCTGCACCCCCTAGGCTGCGGCGATGAAGCTCCGTCCCCTCCGAGGCCCCCTCGTCAACGCGCTCATAGGCGTCGCGATGACGGGGCTGGCCCTGCTGCTCGGGCAGGACGCCGCCGCCCAGCGCTGGCCGGTCCTCGACCCGGTGGCCTACGCGCTCGTCGTCGTGGTCAACCTGCCCGCGGTGGTCCGGACGCGCTTCCCCGTCGCCGTGTTCGTCCTCGCGCAGGGCGGCTTCGCGGTCTACGCGGCCCTGGGGTACTGGCCCGTGGTCAACTCCCTGGCGACGCTCCTGGCGACCTTCACCCTCGCCTCGCACCGCCCCGCCCGGATCTCGGTCCCCGGCGCGGCGGTCACCGGCCTGGCCTGGCTCGGCGCCGGCCTGCTCGACGAGGTGAACGGCGGGCACCACGGCTCGCTGGCGGCCGCCGCGGGCCAGGCGGTGGTCTTCCCGGCGGTGCTCTGGTGGTTCGGCGCGCTCTCCCGCAGGGCCACCGAACTCACCCGCGCGCTCACCGCCGAACAGGAGGAACGGGCCCTGCGGGAGGTCGCGTACGAGCGCGGCAGGATCGCCCGGGAACTGCACGACGTGGTCGCCCACCACATGGCGGTGATCTCCGTGCAGTCGGGCCTCGCGCGGTTCGTCTTCGACAGCGATCCGGCCACCGCGCGCACCGCCCTGGACACCATCGCCGACACGGGCGCCGAGGCGCTCGACGAACTCCGCCGCATGCTCACGCTGTTGCGCGAGGGCACCGACCCGCGCGCGCCGGACCGCCCGATGCCCGGCCTGGCCCGGCTCGACGAACTCGTGGCGCGAGTCGGGGCCGGAGGGACGCCCGTCGCGCTGAGCGTCCTGGGCGTCCCCCGGCCGATCGGCCCCGGCGCCGACCTCTGCGCCTACCGCGTCGTCCAGGAGTCGCTCACCAACGTCCTCAAGCACGCGCCGGGAGCCGCGACCGAGGTCGTCGTCCGCTACGGACCGCACCACCTGGAGGTGGACGTCACCAACGAGGGCGGGCGGTCGATTCCGGCCCACATGCCCGCGGGAACCGGCCACGGCTTGATCGGCATGCGCGAGCGGGCCAAGCTGTACGGCGGGCGGATCGACATCGGCCCGCGCGACGACGGCGGCGGTTTCGCCGTGCGACTGGCCCTGCCCCTCACGGCACGGGCCGGCGCACTGCCCGCTCCCGGCCGTCGCGGTGGCCCCGACCCGGACGACAGGCTCCCGCCGGCGGTCCGGGAGGGCTGACCCCGCCCGCCCGACAGGAGAACCACCCCTCGGATGAACCAGGTGATCAGGGTCCTGGTCGTCGACGACCAGTTCCTCATCCGCGCGGGCCTGGTCGGGCTCCTGAAGGCCGCCCCGGGCACGGAGGTGGTCGGAGAGGCCGTGGACGGCGAGGAGGCCGTGGCCCTCGCGGCGCGACTCCGCCCCGACGTCATCCTCATGGACGTCCGCATGCCCGGCGGCAACGGGATCGACGCCACCGCCCGCATCCTCGCCGAGGCGCCCGACCCGGCGCCCCGCGTCCTGATCCTCACCACCTTCGACCTCGACGAGTACGTGTACGGGGCACTGCGCGTCGGCGCCTCCGGCTTCCTGCTCAAGGACTCGGGACCCGAACGGCTCCTGGCGGCCGTGGCCGCCGTGGCGGGCGGCGACCACCTCTTCGCCCCGAGCGTCACCAGACGCCTCGTCGAGGCGTTCGCCCACCGCGTCGCCCCCGCCGAGGAGACCGTCCGGGCCGGGACCCCCGCGCTCGACGCGCTGACCGGCCGGGAGCGCGAGGTGCTCCAACTGACCGGCAGGGGCCTGTCGAACCGGCAGATCGCCGGGGACCTCCACATCAGCGAGGCCACCGTCAAGACCCATCTCAACCGCGCCATGGGCAAGCTCGGCCTGGCCAGCCGCGCGCAGGCGGTCGTCCTCGCCTACGAGAGCGGCCTCGTCGTCCCGGGCCTCTGACCCGGAGCGATCGGACGCGACCCGGGGCGGCCCGGTACGGGACGGGGTCCGCTTTTCTATCTCCCAATCATGTTGTTCATAGAATGGGCGCGTGGAGGACATCGATGCGATCGCGGCGCTGCAGGATCCGGTACGCCGCCGCCTGTACGAGTACGTGGCGGCCCAGGGCCGCGAGGTCGGCCGCAACGAGGCCGCCGAGGCGACCGGGGTGGCGCGCACGCTCGCCGCGCACCACCTGGACCGGCTGACCGAGGCGGGGCTCCTGGAGAGCGGCAGCCGCCGCCTCACGGGACGCTCGGGGCCCGGGGCGGGACGCCCCGCGAAGGTGTACACGCGGACGCGGACCGAGCGGTCGGTGTCGCTGCCCGCCCGCGACTACCGCACCGCCGCCGAACTCCTCGCCGAGGCCGCCGAACAGGCCGGCCTCGACGCCGGAATCCGCGCGGCCGCGCGCCGCCGGGGCGAGGCCCTGCGCGACCCGGCGGCACCCTGCGGAGGTCTTGAGGAGGCCGTGGAGGTGCTGGCCGCCCGCGGCTACGAACCCCGTCTGGAGGCCGCCGGGGGCGACGGAGGGGAGACCGGTGCGGGCGAGCTCGTCGTCCGCATGCGCAACTGCCCCTTCCACGCCGTCGCGGAACGCTTCCCGCCGCTCGTCTGCGGCATGAACCTCGCCCTCCTCGAGGGGCTGCTCGGCGCCGACGGTCCCGTGCGTGCCCGCATGGACGCCAGACCGGGGGAGTGCTGCGTGGTGGTTGAAGCTTCTAAAAATAATGATCATTGACATAGAAAAGCGGGCCGTGCTGAGATGAGGTCATGACCGCCTCCCCGCACGCCCTGCACCTCGCCCAGCTCAACGTCGCCACGCTCCTCCACCCCCTCGACGACCCGCGCGTGAAGCCTTTCGTCGATCTGCTCGACCCGGTCAACGCCGCCGCCGACGACGCGCCCGGCTTCGTGTGGCGGCTCGTGGAGGAGGGGGCGGCCGACGCCACCGGCCTGCGCCCGGCGGGTGAGGACGTCATCGTCAACCTGTCCGTGTGGGAGACCCGGGAGGCCTTGTGGGACTTCGCCTACCGCAGCGGGCACCTGGAGGCGATGCGGCGGCGTCGCGAATGGTTCCAACGGCACGTCGAAGCGCACCTGGTGCTCTGGTGGGTCACCGCCGGCCATCGTCCGACCGCCGGTGAGGCCCTGGAACGCCTGGCGGCCCTGCGCGCGCACGGGCCGTCCCCCCGCGCCTTCACCTTCGCCTCCTTCCACGCCGCCGACGAAGCCGTCCGGCACGCCGGGGAGGCGCCGTCGACGACACCGACGGCGAACCGCTGACGACACTGTCGGCGAACCGCCGAGAGCCTCCGGTAGCCTGCGTCACCATGACGCGAGCCTGGGCACTTCCGACGCTGTTCCTGCTCTGCGGTATCGCCGTCGCCGGCCTGACCTTCCGCGAGAACCCCGGCGAAGCCGCGGTGATCCTGCTGGTGCTCGCGCTCGTCGCCGTCGCGCACTCGCCCCTGGTCTTCCCCCGGGTGACCGGTGCGGAGGAGGCACGACGCCTCGGCGCGGCCGACGGCCGGCCGATCGTCTTCTGGCGGCCGGGCTGCAAGTACTGCCTGCGGCTGCGCGCCCGACTGGGCCGCGACGCCGACCGTCTGCTCTGGGTCGACATCTGGCGCGACCCCGCCGGCGCGGCCGTGGTGCGGGCCGTCAACGACGGCGACGAGACCGTGCCGACCGTCTTCGTCGCGGGCCGGCCGCACGTCAACCCCGAGCCCGCGTGGGTGCGGTCGCAGCTCCCCCCTCCCGCGTGACCCGGCGTCCGCGGGGGTGTGAGGTCCGGCCCTCGGGGCAGGCGGTCCCCCTGAGGAGACGTCCGAGAACGGAGGAGTGAGCAACATGGCGGAGAACGTGTGGAGTTACGGGCAGGCGTTCGGTCACCTGGTGGGCACCGACCTGAGCGGATGGAGGGTCGAGGCGACCGACGGGCACATCGGCAAGGTCGACAAGCACTCCGACGAGGTCGGTGACTCCTACCTGGTCGTCGACACCGGGGTGTGGATCTTCGGCAAGGAGGTGCTGATCCCGGCGAGCGCGGTCACCCGGATCGACCTGGAGGGAGAGGCGGTGCACCTCGACCTGACCAAGGAGCAGATCAAGGACGCGCCGGAGTTCCACTCCGACAAGCACCTCGCCGACCGGCAGTACCGGGAGGAGATCGCCACGTACTACCGGACGGGCGGACCGTTCGGAGGCGGACCGCTCAAGGACGGGCCGAGCGCCTTCTGACCCCGGTCGTACACGACGAGGCGGTCCCCCGCAGAAGATCGCGGGGGACCGCCTCGTCGCGTCAGCCCTTGAGTTCCTCGCGGCCCGCCCTGCTCCTGGCGGCCGCCGAGTGCAGCGCCCGCAGGGCCAGCAGGAGGACGCCGACGTCGTCCAGGTAGACCGGGTCCGGGATCAGGTCGACCGGCGACACCGTGTACACCACCGCCGTCCAGAACAGGGCCTTGGACTGCAACGGGACGCCGGCGTCGAGCAGCAGCCTGCGGGCCCGGAAGACACGTACGAGCAGAACGGCCGCGTATCCCGCCACCACGAGGGCGAGGACCAAGGCCACCACGATCCAGAGGGAGCTGTCCATGACGCTCTCCTACCCCGCGTCCCCGCACCACACGGGTGGTACGCCCCGCCGTCGGCCGGGGAGGGGGAGCGGCCGGGCGCGGAACCCATGGGAAGGGCCCCCTCCCGCACCCGGGAAGGGGCCTCCCGCGCACCGGCTCAGGCCGCCCGGTACGCCGTCGTCAGCCGCGCGACCGCGCCCGTCAGATCACCCGAGAGCAGCAGCCGGTCCGCCTCCGCGAACGGCGCGGCCGTCGCCGGGGTGACGTCCTGGCCGATCCTCTTCTGGACGACGTCCCGCGCCCGGGACAGCAGCTCGCGGCCCTCCGGCGACGTGCCGCGTCCGGCCGCCTGGAGCACCTTGGCCGCGACCCCGATCGCCTTGAGCGTCAGCTCGCCCCCGGCCTGCGGCACCGGCCGGGTCGTCAGCCCCCAGCCGAACGGGAACTGCGGGTCGTACGAGGCGTCACCGACGTTGATCGGCAGCTGCGCCTCCGACTTCGGCCAGGTGACCGGGAGCTGGCCGGTGAACGGCCGCGTCCCGTAGAGCACGTCCGCCACGCCGTCGCCCTCGGTGCCGGGCAGCCAGGACGCCACCAGGGTGTCGATCGCCCCGAGCCGGTCCCCGATCAGCTGCGGCCGCCCGGAGACGACCAGGACCGCGCACGGCATCGCCGCGCACACCTTGTCCACCGCCGCCTTGTCGGCCGCCGTCAGCTCCAGGTCGTGGCCGTTGCCCACGTCGCCGATGCCCTCGGCGTACGGCGTCTCGCCGACCACCACGACCCCGACGTCGTACCCCCCGGTCGCGGCCGAGGCGTCCTTCGAGTAGTCGATCGTCGTGTCCGGGGCCGCCTCGCGCATGCCTTCGAGGATCGTGGTGCCGGCCGTGTTCCGGCCGGACGAACCCTGCCAGCTGATGGTCCAGCCACCGGCCTGGTTGCCCAGGTCGTCGGCGTTGGAGCCGGCGACGTACACCTTCTGCGACTTCTTCAGCGGCAGCACGCCGCCGTCGTTCTTCAGGAGCACCTGCGACTTGGCGACCGCCTCCCGCGCCACGGCGCGGTGCGCGGCCGAGCCGACCGCGTCGAGGTGGGTGGTGTCGGCGTACGGCTTCTCGAACAGGCCGAGCCGGAACTTCTGGGTCAGGATCCGCGCGACCGCGTCGTCCACGCGCGCCCGGGCGACCCGCCCGGCCGTGACCTCCTCCGCCAGGATCCGGGTGAAGTCCTGGTAGTTGGTCGGCACCATGATCATGTCGAGGCCGGCGTTGACCGAGGTCCGCACGTCGCTCGCGTAGTCGCCCGGGATCTGGTCGATCGCCTGCCAGTCGCTGATCACGAAGCCCTCGAAGCCCATGCGGTCCTTGAGGACGCCGTTGATCATCTCGGCGTTGGCGTGCATCTTCACCGGGCCCTTGTCGTCACCGACGATGTCGAGCGAGGAGTACGAGGGCATGACCGTGCCCGCACCGCGCCTGACCGCCTCGGCGAACGGCGCCAGGTGCACCGCCTCCAGTTCCTCCCGGGTCACCCTGGTGACGCCCTGGTCGATCGTGTACGAACCCGTCGCCGACGACCCGAAATCCGTACCGCCGTCGCCGACGAAGTGCTTGGCGCTGGTGAGCACCTTGTCGTTGCGGTCCAGGTCCGTGCCGTCGCGCGCGCCCTGCATGCCGTCGATGACCGTCTCCATGGCCTTCACCAGGGCCGGGTCCTCGCCGAACGCCTCGTACGAACGGCCCCAGCGCTCGTCCCGGGTGACGCACACGCAGGGAGCGAAGTCCCACGGGATGCCGGTGGCCCGGACCTCCTTGGCGGTGACCGCCCCGGTCCGCTCGGCGACCTTCGGGTCGCGCCCCGCGCCGATGCCGATGTTGTGCGGCATGATCGTCGCGCCGATGACGTTGTTGTGCCCGTGCACCGCGTCCACGCCGTAGATCAGCGGGATCTGGAAGCGGGTGGCCCGTGCCCTGAGCTGGTAGGCGTCGATCATCTTCGCCCAGGCCCCGGGCGTGTTGGGCGTCGGCACCGAGCCGCCGCCGGAGAGCAGCGAGCCGAGCCGGTAGGAGGCGATGTCGCCCTGCGACCGCAGCGCGTTGCGCTCGGCCTGCGTCATCTGCCCGACCTTCTCCTCCAGGGTCATCCGCCCGAGGAGGTCCTTGACCCGCTTCTTCACCGGCAGCCGCTTGTCGAGGTACGGGAGCCCGTGCGCGTCCACGACGACCTGCGGGACCTCGGCGGGCGCCTTGGCGCCGGTCACGTCCAGGGCGAGCGGGATCGTCTCGGCCTCCTCGGCCGAACCGTCCTTCCTCGTCGCCACGGTGACGGTCTGCGAGGTCCCGGACGGGGTGCCCGCCGGGAAGGTCAGGGTGCCGCTGACCGGCGCGTAGTCCTTCCCGGCCCCGGCGGTCCCCTCCCCGGTGGTGTACGCGACGGTGACGGGCTCGCCCAGGGGACCCGAACCGGTGGTGGCCACCGTCACCTTCACCCGCGCGCTGCCGCCCTCGGCCACCGGGTACACGGCGGCGTCGGTGATCACCCTGGTGTTCAGCGCGGGCTCCGCCTTGCCGTACAGCTCCACCCCGTCGAGGGCGAACGAGCCGGGCGAGCCGGGCGGCAGGGTCAGCGCGTAGCCCCACATCTCGTTGAGCCCGAGGACCTGGTCGATGCCGCCGACGGGCTGGTAGTCGGCCCGGTACCGGAACTCGGAGAACGGGATCTCGACGAGGTGCCAGCCCTCCCAGTCGTCGGTGAAGGACGTGGTCCACAGCTCGGACGCCTCGCCGTCGGCGCCGCCGTCCTTGAGCTCGAAGTTGATCCGCTTGCCCGAACCGGGCGGCAGGGGAGCGGTGTTCTGGCCGTACCACCAGAAGCGGATGCCCTTGAACGCGGTCCAGTCGTGGGCCGGCTCGTCGAAGGCGAAGTCGTGGGTGAAGCCGCCCCAGCCGCTGATGTCGAACGTGCCCTCCAGGACCCTGGAGCCCTCGGGGGCGTCGGCGCGCTCGGCGATCCGCAGCGCCGGGTGGTCGTCGGCGTCGCTGCCCCAGGTGAAGATGCCCTCCGCCGGCGGATTGCCGAAGGGGACCTCCCCCTCGAACCGGTCGACGGCCACCGGCGCGGGTTCGTCGGCGGCGGCCGCGCTCGGCAGCGCCCCGGCGAGCAGCCCGCCGAGCACGGCGACGGCGGCGACCACCGCCGTCGCGGTTCTGCCCCGGACGCGGTTCCCGAAGCGGCTCTGGTGTCTGGTGCGTGGCATTGCGGCTCCTTCAGTACGGGCGGGATCCTTCGATCACTTCACGAACACGGTCCGCGACCGGGGAGCCCCCGTGTCAAGGGACGACATCGCTGCCGGGACCGCTCTGGGAGCGCTCTCAGAGCGGTGCGGGCGAGTCAACCGTCAGCCCGTCAGGTCGTCAAGAGTCAACACGGACAACGACTGAAACCGGCACGGCTCCCCTGGAGGGGCCTCCGTGCGACCTATGTGCGTTCAAACTCTGAACGGTAGAAGGGGCTTGACGAGCTGTCCCTTCAAGGGGAAGAGCCCCAGCAGGAGGAGGGTGGGACGCCGGTTAGGGTGCTGGTTCGACGACGAAGGGGGAACCGCACTATGACGTTTCCGCATGCGCAATCGCACCCACCGCACCATCCGCAGCAGTACCCGCACCCGCATCCCCAGCAGTACCCGCCCCCGTACCCGTACGCGCCCGCGTACCCGTCGGCGCCCGGCTGCGAGGTCTGCGGGGCGCAGCCCGCGACCGCCGTGACCGTCCGCGCCCACCAGGGCATGATCGTCATCATGCGCACGATCACGCGGCGCGGAGTCCTCTGCCGCACGTGCGGCCTCGCCGTCTACCGGCAGATGACCTCCGGCACCCTGCTGACCGGCTGGTGGGGCCTCTTCTCCCTCTTCGTCACGCCCTTCGTGATCCTGGCGAACGTCTTCGGCGCCCGGGCCGCCCTGCGCCGCCTCCCCGAGCCGTACGGCGCCGTGCGACCGCCGCTCGACCCCGGCAGGCGAGTCCTGCGCCGGGCTCCCGCGATGCTGCTGCTCACCCCGGTCGCCCTGCTCGCCCTGGCGGTCCCGGCCCTGGTGCTCGTGGGCCTGCTCGCGGACGACGAGGGACCCGCCGCGCCGTCCGTGGGCGATTGCGTACGCAACGAGGCCGACTGGCCCGACCAGCAGTTGCGGAAGGTGGACTGCGGCTCCCCGTCGGCGGAGTACCGGGTGCTGGACGAGGCGTCCTGCGGCCCCGGCGACTACCTCCTGCGCCCCGCGTACGTGACCGACTCGCCCGGCCGTCCGGGCTCCTGCGTCACGCCCCTCTGACGGGCTGATGCGCAAGGGCGCCCGGACCGCGTCGGCCGGGCACGAACGGCACGAAGGGAAGAGGCCCGTGGAGCAGACCTCGTCCGTCCGGTTCCAAGGAGGGGTGAGGCATCCGCGGGGGCACTTCCCCGGCGTCTTCGTGCTCGCCGACGAGCCGGCGGCACAAGGCGGGCCGACCGACGAGCAGTACCGGTTCTGAGGCCGGCAACGACCGGTACGACGCCGACCACCCCGATCCGGCCCACGTGGACCCCGCCGTGTACGACCCCCGGGCGCACCCCGGCCCGGCGCCGCCCGAGGCGGTGGCACCGGGCCGGGGCGGAACGGTCAGGCGGGCGGCGTCACTTGCCGTACCACGCGTTGTGGATCGTCAGGGTCGACGTGTTGCCCTGCTTGTCCGTGACCTCGGCGGAGAGGGCGATGCCGCTGCCCTTCGCCGGGCTCTTCACGGAGATCCGGCCGCCCCGGACCTCCACGGCCTTCCAGGTCTTCCCGTCGTCGTGACTCACGGACACGGCGAGCGCCTTGAGGTTCCCGCCGGCCGCCGAGCCCTGCACGGTCACCGGCACCAGGACCGGGACGCCCGCGGGAAGGCGCGAGGCGAGGTCGACGGGGGGCGCGAAGCGGACCGTCGACACCGGCAGGGCGGTGGTGGCCGCGACCTGCTTCGAGCGGAACGTGAAACCGGCGTCGACCCGGGTGGAGGCCGCCGCGACGTCCGCCGGGCGTTCCACGGAGACCGTCAGCCGGTACTCGGCGTCGGCGGCCTCGACGGTGAAGGGCCGGGAGCCGCTCAGCGGGTCGTCGTTCCGGCCGACCTCGACGCCGTCGCGGTACAGCACCGACGTGGCCGAGGCGTACCGGGTGCTCCCCGCGTGTCCCTCGCCGTCGGCGAGCACCGGCAGGGCGCCGGCGAGCCGCTGCTCACCCGTGACCGGGTCGGGAGCGGTGCGGAAGACACCCATGCCCTCGCCCAGGAGCGGGCCGAAGACCCCCGTGTTGAACGTCTCCCGGTACGTCCCGCCGGCCTCGTAGCGCTTCGGCCGGACCATCTCGTAGGCACCCTCGAAGGCCGGGTGGCCCCATTCGTCGAGTTCGCCCGTCTGGTTGAACCGGGTGAGCCACGAGACCCCGTCGCCGGTGGAGACGTGGAAGGTGCGCGTACCCGGCGTCGGCTGGGGTGCGGAGAACCCGTTGCCCTCCGGCGCACCGGGCAGGTGCGCGTACGGGGAGGCGAGGGCGGACTTCCCGGGGGCGGAGGCGCCGAGGCCGACCTTCAGCGTGGCCAGCTCGTTCGCCCTCACGTGCTTGGTGTAGCCGGTCGCGACCCTGCCGACCTCGCCGCCGAAGGCCACCGCGTACTGGTCGGTGTCGCCCTTGAGGAAGTGCGCGTCCCAGGTCTGCAGGAGGGAGCCGTCGGTGACGGCCGGACCCGTGTGGGCGGTGCGGAAGCCGGTGAAGCCCCGGAGGACCCAGCCGTTGCCGACCCGGCCGATGTCCGTGGCGCGCTCGTAGTACGTCCCCGCGTAGTCCGCCCTGTCGATGCCCGGCACGGTGAGGGTCACCGGCTTCGTGGTGCGCGCGTCGGCGACGACCGTGGTGTCACCGGTGACGTCCAGCTTCGGCCGGGCGATCCAGTCGGTGCCCCGCGTGTAGTCCGCCGGGTCCTGGTAGACGGCCGTGCTGAGCGCGTACGAGCCCTTGGGCACGCGGATCGTGCGGTCGCCCGGCTCGTCGTCGACGCGGGCCTGGAAGCCCGCGGCGGGGCCGCCGACGCCGATCAGGGTGCTGGAGAAGTTCCGCGCGTCGGCGCCGTCGCGGCCGAGGGTCCTGAGCGTGAGGTCGTAGGACTCCGCCTCCCGCACGGCCACCGCGGCCGTACGGACGGACAGGCCCGCACCGGTGGCGGTGACGTAGCCCGAGTAGGCGCCGTCGACGTCGCCGATCCTGGTGTCGGCGACGAGGTCGACCCCGGCCGTGCCGCCGGCGGGGACGGTCACCCTCGGGGAACCGAGCGCGAAGAACCCGGCCGGAGCGGGCCCGCCCTCCGGGTCCAGACCGGACACCGACAGGTCGAGGGTGACGTCGTCGGTCCCGAGGTTGCGGTAGACGACCTTCCTGGTGAGGGGCCGGTCGTCGGCGTGGGGCCACAGTGCCGTGCCGAAGTTCAGCGAGACCGGTTCGGCGATCACGCCCTGGGCCAGTGCCCGGTCGACCCGGACGCGGCCCGAACCCTGCTGGAAGGCCGTGAGGTCGCCGCCCTCGGCGGACGCGACCAGCGCGCCCTTGAGCTCGGCGGACTTCCAGTCGGGGTGACGCTGCTTCAGGATCGCGGCCGCGCCCGCGACGTGCGGGGTCGCCATGGAGGTGCCGTCGATCCGCAGGTATCCCGGGGCGGGGTGCGGGACGCCGGGACGGGTGTCGAGGGCGCTGCCGGGGGCGGCGGCCGCGGTGATGGCGACGCCGGGCGCGGTCACGTCCGGCTTGACGGCGCCGTCGCCGACGCGCGGTCCGGTGCTGGAGAACGGGGCGAGCCGGTCGTTCTCGTCGACCGCGCCGACGGTCAGCGCGGCGTCCGCGCTGCCCGGCGAGGCCACCGTCGACCCGCCGCCCTCGCCCTCGTTGCCCGCCGCGACGGCGAACAGGATCCCCTTCTCGGCGGACAGCCTGTCGATCGTCTCCTCCAGCGGGTCGACGCCGGGGCTGTCGGCGCTGCCGAGGCTGAGGTTGACCACGTCCGCGCCCTCGGCGGCGGCCCACTCCATGCCCGCGACGACGGCGGAGTCGTCCCCGTAGCCCTCGTCGTCGAGGACCTTCCCGCTGATCACCTCGGCGCCGGGGGCGACGCCCTTGTAGAGGCCGCCGGACTTGGCGCCGGTGCCGGCGGCGATCGACGCGACGTGCGTGCCGTGCCCGACGCGGTCCACGGCGTCGGGGGAGGCGGAGAAGTTCTTCTCGCCCACGACCCGCGTCCGCAGGTCCTCGTGGGTCCTGTCGACGCCGGTGTCGAGGACGGCGATCTTCACGCCCTTGCCGTCGTACCCGGACTCCCAGGCCCTGTCGGCGCCGATCTGCCGGACGCTGCGGTCCAGGCTCGCGCCGCGCACCCCGTCCAGCCACACCTTGCCGATGCCGGAGGCGGTGGCGCGCAGCCCGTCCTTCCGCCGGTCGGTCAGCGCCTCCCACACCTCGGCCAGGTCGTCCCGCGAGGCGCGGACCGCGTCGGCGCCGATGGTCGGGAACGTGCGCCGCAGCCGGGTGTCGCCGGCCGTGCGCACCTCGGCCCGCGCGGCGGCGGCGCCCCCTTCGTACCGCACGATCAGCTTGAGCCCGTCGCGGTGGCTCTCGCGCAGTCGGGGGTCGGTGAGCACGTCGAGGTCGAAGAGCCGCTGGTCCAGCCTGCCCGTGGCGATCAGGCGCTGGGCGTCGGCGGGCACCACCAGGGTGTGGTCCCCGGTGCGCTGTATCTGTACGGGTATGTGTTCGCGGCCCTCGGCGGCCTCGAAGCCCACCATCCGGCCGGTGGCGTCCACCACCACGCGGTCGCCCGTGACGAGCGGGATCCGCTGGTCGACGCCGACGCGGGTGATGTCCGGTGCGGCCGTCGCGTGCGCGGCGGTCGCCGTCGCGGGGCCGGTCGTGCCTGCCGTCAGGGCCACCGACGCGGCCGCCGCGACGGTGAAGGCGCCTGCTCTTCTCACATGTGCGCGCAAGTCTTCCCCAGGAGTTCGGGAGGGAGTGGATCGGTCGTTTCCGGTCGGGGGGCGCGAGGGCGCCCGCCACCGGCCAGCGCAGTATGTGAGGCGCGAAAGGCGTGATCAACGCCGGTGCGGGGAAGGGGAGTCGGACCGTACGGTTTCGAGCCGTCCTGGGGTCGGCGAGTTCGATGGGACGAGGACGGCCGTGTGACGGATCCATGACGGCGGGGCGATCCTTGTGCGACACCGGCGGCGCGCCGGCCCTCCGGATCACGCTCCGGGGCAGGCCCCGCGGGCTTTTCGGGGAGCGGCTCCCCACGGCCGGGGAGCGCTCCTCCGATTGGCCGTATCCGCACCCGGAGGGAACGGCCCGCCGTCCGGGTGCGGATACGGCCGGGAGTACGCCGGGAGTACGGCTGTGGGGACCGGTCCGCCTACGCGTCGTCCTCCTCGTAGTGCAGGGTGCCGTCCTCGTCCATGCGCGGGTGCATCTTCGTCGGGCCGTACTCGTCGATGTCCGACGGGCGGGGTCCCTCGGGGCCGTCGGGACCGAAGCGGACCATCCGCTCGACGCGGCAGATCCGGAACTCCCGGTCGTCCACCCGTACCTTGTCGGCGCGCTCGGCGGCCCGGAACAGCTCACCGGCCCGCCGGTACCGCTCCCGCTTCTCGTCGCCCCACCGGTACAGCCGGGCCCACAGGTCGGTGAGGTCGTCGTACAGGTCCCGCCGTGCCTCGTGCGGGGTCGGCGCCAGGGAGCCGACCGGCTGCCAGACGTCGCCCGAGCGCTCCACGATGCCGAAGCCGACGGGCAGCATGGCGATGTCCGGATGGGTGGTGACCGCCTTCAGGGAGTCGGCCCGGACGGCGGCGGGGTAGCGCTTCCCGACGTAGTGGAACTCCCGCAGCCCGATCCGCAGGGCCTCGGCCATGAGCCCGCGTACCTTCTCCGGGTCGAGCACGGTCCCGGTGTCGAGGCAGCGGCGGGCGCCGCGCTGCCGCTCCCAGATCCGGAAGACCGGCTCCGGATCGGTGGGACGCGGCGGTTCGAGGCCGTCGTCGCCCGTGCGCGCGATCTCGTCGCCCCGCACGATCCGGTACGTCGTGCCCAGGACGACGAGTTCGTCGACCGGCTCCCGTTCGAGGACGCGCACGGCCGCGAGGAGTTCGCGCCGCACCTTCGGGTCGTCGGTGTCGTCCTTGGCCCAGAAGAAGAATTTCGACTGCAGGCCGTCCCGGGTCTGCTGCGGCATTCCGTCCTGCAACGGCATCACCACCCGCCACGGGGCGCCCGCCTCCGCGTCCCGCGCCGCCACCCCGAACAGCGAACCGCGCACGGCGAGCCACGGATACCGCACGGCGGCCTCGGCGGCGTCGGCCTCGGTCACCCAGGCGACAGGATCGCCCTCCCGCACCAGCCCCGCACGTACTTCGTCGAGTCGTCGCTTCCAGTGTTCGTCCATGCGCGCATTGTGGCGCCGGATCCGGCGGGCGGTCCGGTGATCGGTCCATCACCTCAACTTACGGGTGACGACGGGGAACGTTTCGAGCCACCGTCGGCAAGGCCGATACCGCCGATACCGCCCATAGCGCCGATATCGCCTGTGACGCTCATGGCGCCGACATCGCCGCCCGCCCTCATGACGGTACGGCGGCGGTGGCGTGCGGATCGTCGGCGTCCGGCTCCCGCGGGGGAGTGGCGAGCTGCTCGCGGAGGTAGTTCCAGACCACCGAGATCAGCGCGGCCGCGGGCACCGCGAGCAGGCTGCCGACGATGCCGGCCAGGCTGCCGCCCAGCGTCACCGCGAGGAGGACGACCGCCGCGTGCAGGCCGAGGCCCCGGCTCTGGATCATGGGCTGGAACACGTTGCCCTCCAGCTGCTGCACCACGACGATGATCGCGAGCACGATCAGCGCGTCCGTCAGACCGTTCGACACCAGCGCGATGAGGACCGCGACCAGACCGGCGAACAGGGCTCCCACGATCGGCACGAACGCGGAGACGAAGGTCAGCACCGCCAGGGGAAGCACCAGGGGCACGTCGAGGAACCACAGGCCCAGGCCGATGAACACGGCGTCGAGCAGACCGACGAACGCCTGCGAGCGCACGAACGCGCCCAGGGTCTCCCAGCCGCGCTCGGCCACGACGGGGACGTCGGTGGCGAGGCGGCCGGGGAGCTGACGGGTGAGCCACGGCAGGAAACGCGGGCCGTCCTTGAGGAAGAAGAACATCAGGAAGAGCGCGAGGACGGCCGTGACGAGACCGTTGAACACGGTGCTCACGCCCGTGACGACGGTGGTGACCATGCTGCCGACGCTGTCCTGGACCCGCGCCACCGCGGCGTCGAAGGCACCGGAGATCTGGTCGTCGCCGATGTTCAGCGGCGGCCCGGCGGCCCACTCGCGCAGTCTCTGGATCCCCTCGACCACGCCGTCGGCCAGCTCGCCCGACTGGGACGCGACCGGCACCGCGATCAGCGCGGCGATGCCCGCGACGACCACGAGGAAGAGGACGGTGACCACGGTCGCGGCCAGGGCGGGCGCCCATCCGCGCCTCCGCAGGAAGCGGGCGAAGGGCCAGGTCATGGTGGTGAGGAACAGGGCCACTATGAGCGGCCAGACGACCGACCACATACGGCCCAGGACCCACAGGGCCACCGCCGCCATCAGCAGGACCAGCAGCGACTCGGCGGAGACGCGCGCCGCGGTGCGCAGCGCGGTGGCGGTTTTCGTTGAACTCAACATGGCAGACATGGGGGTCACCCTAGTGAACGGCCGTGTCGCCCCTCACGGCCGTCACCGCCGCGGTCACCGTTCCCGGGACGGGACGGGCCGGGCCGGGTCGTGCTGGGAACGGAGGGAGGGTCAGGAGGCGACGGCCAGGTCGAAGAGGTGGATGTTGCCGTTGCTCGGCAGCACCACGAACTCCACCCGCTTGCCGGGGTCGAGGGCGATCGAGTGGGCGAACACGCGGTACGCGATGCCGGCGTTGCCGTACCCGCCGGGCCGGTTGCGCCCGTCGCTCGACGCCACCAGGGTCGCCCCGTGGGCGTTCGCCGGATCGAACGACCAGTTCGGGAACCCGAACGAACCGGTGCTGCTCGTCCCGTCCGTGTAGTACACGGTCGCGGTGCCCGACGCCCCGCTCGTGACGCCCGAGCCGAGGAGGACGAGCCGGGTGCCCGTACCGCTCACAGCGATGGCCTGGCCGGCGGCGGAGACGTTGTTCCTGGTCCCGCTCGGTACGTCCGGCCAGCGCAGTGCGGCGCCCAGGGCGGTGACGGTCCCGCCGGGACGCAGCCCGGCGTCGGCGAGCTTCTGCGCGGAGAAGCTGTTGCCCTCGCCGTCGTAGTCCCCGGGCCCCGTGTCGCTCTCGTCGGTCACCCCCACGTTGTTGTACGCGGCGGCCAGGTTCGCCAGGGGAGTGCCGCTGCGCTGCGTCCTGGTCCCGGTGGCGGACCCGGCCCCGTCGCCGCCCCGGTAGGTCGCGGTCGCGGTGAACGTACGGACGGTGAAGCCGGGGCGCGGCTCCGGCACCCGGATCCGGAAGGTGGCCTCGGCGGAGGCGCCCTCGGCCGGGGAACCGTCCACCCGGAGGACCGAGGGCTGCACGGCCCAGCCGACCGGCCCCCCGAAGGACACCGTCAGCGAGCGCATCCGCTCCGGGCCCGCGTTCGTGACGGTCACCTTCACCGTCGAGACGGCCGGCCCGTCCAGGTCGACGGGGGAGACCGTCACCGCGGTGGCGGCGGTGGTGGCCGTCATCGAGGCCGGGGTCGAGGTCGCGGTCGTCGTCGGGGCCGCGGTCGTGGCCGAGGCCGGGAGGAGCGCGAGCGCGCCCGCCGCGACGAGGGTCCCGAGCGATCCGATCAGTCCTGCTGGTCTCACGTACTGCTCCTTCACGGCGGGGGCGGGGGCGGTGTCAGGCGACGGGGGGCATCTCGGTGACGCGCGAGTCGAGGCCCGTGCGGAGGTTGACCCAGGCGCCCCGGGTGAAGTCCGGTATCTGCACGGGGCGCCCCTTCGCCGCCAGGGACATGACACTCAGGGGGACGGGGGCGCACCAGGCCGCCGAGTCGTAGACGTCGATGTCGGGCACGAGACCCGCCCGCATGAGCTGGACCGTCCGCCACTGCAGGACGTAGTCCATGCCGCCGTGACCGCCGTTGTTCTCCGCGTCGTCACCGATCTTCTTCCACAGCCAGTGGTCGAATTCCTTGCGGTAGGAGCCGAAGTCCCGCCAGGAGTGCCCGCTGTGGTCCGGCTCGACGTAGACGCGTCCGCCTCCGGCCGACAGCACGCCCGCGTAGTCCTCGAAGATGCCCCTGCTGCCGGCGAGGGAGTTGATCCGGCTGTACGGCCGCGGAGAGCTCACGTCGTGCTCGGCGCGGATGACCCGGCCCTTGGCCGTCTCGATCAGACAGGTGACCAGGTCGCCGTTGACGTACGTCTCCTTCCAGGAGGGGTGGTCCCTGGGCACGAACCGCGCCCGGTAGTCGGCCAGGCCCTTCGGCTCGGTCGCCGTGGCGCGCAGGGTGGTCATGCGGTCGCCCCGGTTGATGTCCATGGCCGCGGCGATCGGCGCGAGGCCGTGCATGGCGTAGAAGGAGGCGGTGCTGCGGGTGTGCCACAGCCGGCGCCACGCGTCGGTGTAGTACGTGTCGGAGAACAGCAGCTCGCGCAGGTCGTGCAGGTAGCCGCCGTGTCCGTTCGTGATGTCGCCGAACAGCCCCTCGTGCGCCATCTTGAGCATGGCCAGCTCGTTGCGGCCGTAGCTGCAGTTCTCCGAGAGCATCAGGTGCCTGCGGGTGCGCTCGGAGGTGTCGACGAGGTCCCACAGCTCGTCGAGTTCCGTGGCGATCGGCAGCTCGACGACGACGTGCTTGCCGGCGAGCAGCGCGGCCCTGCCCTGTGCGTAGTGGAACTCCCAGGGCGTGGCGATGTAGACGAGGTCGATGTCGTCCCGCCGCAGCATCCGCGCGTACGAGTCGGCCGAGCCGCCGTACTCGGCGGGGCGGGGCCTGCCGGCGGCGGCGAGGCCGTCCGCGACCCGCTTGACGCGGTCGGCGCGCACGTCGCAGACGGCGGTGACCGTACAGCCGGGGACGGCGGACCAGCCCGTGGTCATGCCGGAACCCCGGTTGCCCAGTCCGATCACGCCGACGCGCACCGTCCGGTGGACGTCGTAGGGCACGTCGATCATGGACTTCTGGCCCGGCTTCCGGCGCGGCGCGGACGCCGCCGTCACCGCCGCGGCCGCCCCGGGGGCGGCTCCCACCCCGGTCGCCAGGGCCCCGGTGGTGGCCAGGGCGCCTCCCAGGAGCAGGCGGCGTGAGACTGCGGGGAGTTTTGACATGGGTTCATCGCTCCTCAGTGCATACGGCAGTGCATGTGGCAGTGCATACGGCGGCGGACGCGTGACGACTCTGACGGGACGGTCAGGTTCGTGTCAATAGGTGTTCGGTCGGAGGGAGTTGTAAGCAGGATCGCGCACGAATCGGCGAGTTTCGCGCATGTCGACTCTCCGTGCGAGGCCGGACGGACCGGATGGCGCGACGAGTGCCCGTGCGCCCCGGTCCGGGACGCCCCCGGTCCGGGGCGCCCCCGGTCCCGTATGGACGCCGGCCCGTCACTCCTCCGGCGGCGGGACGAAGCGGAGCCGGTCCGCGGCCGAATCGTGGCCGATCGGATCGCCCGGCTCCTGGAAGTGCAGCGCGAGCCCGGCGCCGGCCCGGTACGCGTCCAGGCCGGCGCGGCAGTAGGCGACCATCGGCTCCGGCGGGGCGCCGAGCGGGAACCACCCCATGCCGTCGCACACCTCGGGCTCCATGACCCCGGGCGTTCCGGACCAGCGGCGCACCTCGAAGAAGAACCCGATCCGCGCGTCCCCGCCCGGGGAGCGGTGGTGCACGGTGACCGCGGCGCGCACGTCGCCCGGGGTCACGGCCAGGCCCGTCTCCTCCCGCGTCTCGCGGACGAGCGCGGTGACGACGTCCTCGGCGGGTCCGTCGACGTGCCCGGAGGGGAAGTGCCAGTGCCCCGCCGCGTAGACGGTCCCGGCCCGCCGCGACAGCAGGACCTCCGGCCCCCTCTCCCCGTCGCGGACGGCGATCAGGTGCACGTCCACCGGCACCGTGTGCCGCCCGCCGCCGCTCAACGGACGCCTCCCGGACGGCGGGCGGGCAGGCGGACGGCTCCGAAGCGCCTGTCCGAGGCGGCACGGGGGCGGGGCCGGGCGGGAAGGGCGGCCGGAACGACGGGCAAGGGCTGCATGACGGCCTCCGGGGAGGGGAGTCGAGGTGTGGTGTCGTTGGGTTCAACGAAGACACCCGCCTCTTCGCACACATGTCTTTCGGACGTGGTGCCGACCCCGAGAACGGGCGAAAGCGTGTTCGTGTCGAATGCAACGACCCGTACGCGGCCCGGGCGGCGACCCGACGGAGTGATGGCCGAAACGCCGACACCCGGGCCCACGCCGGCCGACGGGCGCGCCACCCCCTCGCGCGGCTGCTACCACCCTGCTACCTTGCTGTGCATGAGCAGCACCAGAAAGCAGACCCAGCTCCGCCTGACCCCCGACATGCTCGCCGCCGGCAAGGACGCGGCCGCCGCCCGGGGCCTCGACTTCAACCGGTACGTCGAGCGCCTCATCGCCGAGGACACCAGTGGCGCCCGGGCGGCCGGCATGGCCGCCGCCCAGAGGACGATCGACGCCCACGGCGACTTCCTCGACGACCTCGAGGCCGAACTGGACTCCCGGTACACCCCCGCCCGGCGGGACCGGGGCGCCGCTGCGTGAGCATGTCCCTGCACGTCGACCTGTCCTGGATCCTCGAAGTCACCGAACGCGCCGGCCGCGCCGACCCGGCCCCCGACGACCTCGGCGTCCCCCTCGCTGCCGTCGCCCGCCACCGGGCCGAACTCCTCGACCAGGCCGTCTACGACGGCCCCTACGCCCGCGCCGCCGCCCTCGTCCACACCCTCGGCCGCTGCCGCTGGCTGGAGCGCTCGAACCTCACCGTCGCCTGTGCCGTCGCCGTCATGTACCTCAACGCCGGCGGCATCCCGGCGGACCCCACCCGCGACCAGCTCACGGAACTGGCCCACGAGCTCTACGACCCCCGCACCACCACCGCGCGCATCGCCGAACTCCTGCGGACCTGGCGGACCTAGGGCGTGTGTCGAAAGTCCCGCCTGCCCGGCGGCGCCCGGCACGCACGCTCGCCGCGTCGTCGGGATCGCCCCGGTACAACCAGTATCGGGGCGACCCTCCGCCTTGCGATCGCACGCACCGGACACCGCCGGGCCTGCCCTTCGGGCAGACGGCGCTACTTTCGACACACGCCCTAGAGGGTGTCTTGCCGATCGGGCCGGATCAGGGAGCGGTGTCCGGTGCCGTGCAGGCCGTGGCTGCTCCGTGCCCACCCGTACGCAGGACCGGCCGGAATTCCGTGTACTGCGCGAGATCCCGGCCGGTCGTCCACGGTCGCGGTGGCGCCGGCCGACGGTCCACCGCTGGAGCGTGCCACCGGTGTCGGGCTGCTGCGGAAACCCTCGCGGCCGCCCACAAGGCGGTCGTACGAACGGGCTGAGGGCGCAGGCGAACGAGGGGCTGGCCCTCGTCGTGGCGTCGGTCCTCTTGCTCGGCCTCCTCGCGGTCCCGGTGACGGTCTTCGGCACGACCGCCCCGCACCTGGTCACCGACACCGGGACCACCACGTTCGGCCGGTTCGCGACGCCGGTGGCCTTCGTCGTCCTCTTGGCGCTGCCGTTCGTCCTCGCCCACGCGGTGTTCCACTCGGACCGGCATGGGGGGGCGGGAGCGGCCGACGGCGGCGGTCCCGGCCCTGCTTGCCGGTCTATGGCGCCTTTCACGGCCCCGTGCCCGGTCCTGATGTACGCAGACTGACACTCCGGCCACGGCGGTTTCCCCGCCCCTCCGCCCAAGGGAAAGCCTCCCAGCCTCAGCGTTGGCCTGGGTCTCTGCTCACGGCCCGCGCCAGAGGTTGGCGAAGGCCGCGTTCTCGATGGTCCGCCTCTGGCGTACGGCCTCCAGCTCCATCACCGCGTCGTGGACGGCGGCCACCACGGCCGTCACCGCCTCGTCGCCGGGGCCGGACTCCTCGTCGGAGCGCCCGCCGTCGATCCCCACGGCCGAGGCGAGAGCGGTCAGGACGGGCTCATTGCCCTCCCGGCGGTCGACCGCCCGGCGACGGGCGGGTGTGTCGACCGGCTCCACGCGTTCCGCACCGAAGGGTGACCGGCCGCTCCGCCTCCGTGCCAGTTCACCGTCCGCCTCCAACGCGGCCTGGTACACGGACGAAAGGTCCCGGCCCCGGCGCCACAGCCAGTCCTCGATCCGCTCGTGGGGCGGCTGCCGGACCAGTTCCGCCGCGGCCTCGCCCAGGAGCCGGTCGTCCGGAGCCGGCGGCCCGCCCGGCACGATGCGGTCGTCGTCCACGGCGACGGCCCCCGCGCCGATGAGATCGATCAGCTCGGCCCCCGCGAGCGCGAGCGACAGATCGCCCTGCCCCACGGCACGCTCCGGTCCCGGCTCCATGGCGATGATGAACAGGTCTTTCGCCGTGCTCACGAACGGCTCCCCTCGGAGGCATCGACAGGGCACGCGCACCACCGTCCGGCCTCGCGACCGGTTCGGCGACGGAGCGCCCAACACGATCAGTATCGCCCCATCCGGTCGGCCGAAGCCCTGTCGCACACCCGGAGTTCCCGCCGGCCGGATCCGGGCCTCCGGTCACGGAGAGAACAGGACACTCCCCCATGCGCCGCCCTCTCGACCTCAGGCACCGACGCCTCTTCGAAGGTTCTCCGAAGGCTCTTCAGGGCCGGAGTCCGACGTGCCTGAGCGCGACCGCGCTGAGCTCGGTGACGGCCTCCGGGTCTCCCCGGCGCCAGGCATCGGCCCACCCGCCGGGCGGAGCGGGCAGTCCGGCGAGTGCTCTCGGGGAGCCGGTGAGAGCGCGCAGGGCGAGCAGGTCGGCGCCTCCGGGGGCCTCGGCGAGGCGGCGCAGGGTGGCGCTGCGCCGGATCCAGAGCAGACGCGGCGGGAGCCACAGGAGCAGGACGAAGAGCACCGGGAGGACGACGAGGACCGCCGTGATCACGTCGGCGATCTGGACGACGGTCTCCTGGAACGACACGCCCGCGTCGGCGAAACCGGAACTGGCGTCCGCCGCGGACCGGAGCGGCTTCTCCAGGACGTCACCGACGAACGGCACGTCCGACGCCGCGTCTCCCGCCTCCCCGAGCTCCCTGGCGAGACTGTCGCCGGAACTCTCCACCTTGCGCCCCGGCTCGGCCAGCATCATGATCGTCCCGCGGACGGCGAGGGCCACCCACACCGCGACGGCGATCAGGGCCACGGCGACCAGGTCCGCGAGCACCTGACGGTTCCGGCGGGCGGGTGTCTGGGCGTAGAAGCGCAACGGAGGGCTCCCGTTCGGGTCAAGGCGTCGAGGAGGCCCGGCCGCCCCGACCGCGACCCGGCCGACCGGTCGTCGGAATCAACTCTTCCACCGCTCCTCACGCGCAAACGTGCGAAACGTGAGACGGGGGACCCGGGAGAGCGGCCGAGGGGCGGACGGCGTCCGGTGGGTACGGGCGCCCACCCGACGGCCCTGCATCGCCCCGCCCTCGCTGCCCCACCCGCCAAGAGCCCCTGTCCAAGATCCCCTCGGTCATGAGACTCCCGACCCCTCCACCCCCTGCCACCTGTGGGAACGGATGTCCGGGCGGCAACCGGACAGTGTCCACGGGGGTTCTCGCCATCCTTCACCGACCCGCTGCGACCCGGCCGCGTGGTCGGCTGCACTGATCCGGAACCGCCACGGGGCGGCCGGGGAAAGCGCGCAGGACGCGAGAGCGGACAGGGGAGTGGGTTTCGCATGATGACGATCAACGTGGCGGTGCTGCTCGCGGTCGTCGTGGTGATGCGGTTACGCCGCAGGACCCAGGCCAGGAGCCGGGTCGAGGAACGCAACACCGCGCTCCTCGTCCTGGCCCTGGGGATCCTGATCGCACCGACCCCACTGGGCCGGGGCATCTTCAACGGGATCGGCCAATTGGTGCGCGGCGTCTCGCAGGCCGGCTCGTGAGTTCACGGTCCCGGCCGGGCGGCCGCCGTTCCCGTACGGTGTCCACCTCACGCCGTCGCACCGCTTCCGGACGCCGTACGACGTTCCGCCGCCCGAGGCGGGCGTTCGACCGGAAGCGGTCCGGTTCGGCGCTCCTGGTGCTCGTCGTGGTGTGGAGCCTGCTCGTCGGCATGCTGCGGTGGCTGGCCGCGCACCCCTGGGTGCCGGTCGCACTGTTGCTGATCGCGGCGGCGGCCGGCGGAGCATGGGTGCACCGGCGCCGGGAAGCCGCCCGCCGGAACCGGGTGCGGGAGCGGGGGCTGCGGTACGTACTGCCGCAGATCGACGCCCTGCACCACGGGCAGTTCGAGGAGGCCGTACGGGACCTGATGCGCCGTGACGGCTGCCCCCGGGCGATCCGGGTCGGCGGGGCCGGGGACGACGGCGCCGACGTGAAGGCCACCGACCCCTTCGGCCGCCTGTGGGTCATCCAGTGCAAGCACCGCAGGGCCGGGCTGGCCGGCGCCGCGGTCGGCACCCCGGACCTGCACGTCCTCAACGGCACCGGTCGCCCCGTACACAACGGCGATGTCGTCGTGCTGGTCACCAACGGCCGCTTCACCGGCAAGGCCGTCGCCTTCGCCCGCTCCCAGCGACTCCACCTGGTCGACCGCCACCTGCTCGCCCAATGGGCCGCCGGCTCCACACCCCTGTGGGAACTGCTGGGAGCGGTTCCTTCCCCACGCCACCCCGCCCCCGGTTCCTGAGACCGCCGTCGATCTCGACGTGCCTGACGAGGGTGAAGTCGGATGTGGTGAGAAGCAGGCATCGGAAAGCGGCACCGTCACGGGGAGCGCGACATGTTCGTCACGGAAGAGGACGTCTTCGACCCCGACGAGATGCTGGGCCTCTACGCCTCGGTCGGCTGGGAGGGCTGCACAGCCGACGTCGACAAGCTCTGCCGCGGCCTGCGGAACTCCCACCTCGTCATCACCGCACGAGACGGTTCGGGAACACTCCTCGGCCTGGCCCGGACCGTTTCCGACGACGAACACATCTGTTACGTCCAGGACGTCGTGGTCGACCCCGCGCACCACAGGCAGGGCGTCGGCCGGGCCCTGGTCGAACACCTCGTGCGGCGCTACTCGCACTGCCGGTTCTTCCTCCTCTCCACGGACCACGGCTCGTCACCGGAGGGGAAGCGCAACCACGCGTTCTACCGGAGCCTCGGCTTCCTGTCCTACGAGGAGAAGCGGATGGCGGGCTTCGGGCTGCCCAGGAACCGCCGCTGAACCGGCGAAGGCCGCTCATGAGACAGGGGCATGTGCCACCAAACGGTGAATGCCGAGCCGTATCCACGGATCGGTGGCCGCCCCGAGGCCCTGATCGCAGCTCCCGCCCTGACCGCCCATGCCTCGACCCCCGTCGTCCCGAACGGGCCGCAGACCTACGCCGGGTAGGCGCGGGCCGCCGGTCTCACCGGCCGGCACCAGTGGCGGGTCACGGCAGCGAACGCCGGTCCCACAAGGGCGGGAGCGGATTTCATGCCGCAGGTCCCTGTCACCGTACTAGCGTCGGACCCGTGATCGTATGGCTCAACGGCACCCACGGTGCGGGCAAGACGACGACCGGCGCGCTCGTGCAGCGGCTGATCCCCGATTCACGGGTGTTCGACGCGGAGAAGGTCGGCGAGACGCTCATGGACATCACGCCGGGGCTGCCCGAGACGGACAACTTCCAGCACTGGCCGCCGTGGCGGCCCCTCGTGGTCGAGACCGCCCGGCGCGTCCTCGACCACACCGGCGGAACCCCGGTCGTCCCCATGACCGTCCTGGTCGAGCAGTACTGGCGCGAGATCGGTTCGGGTCTCGCCCGGTACGGCATCCCGGTGCGGCACTTCGTCCTCCACGCCGACCGGGACACCCTTCGCGGAGGCCCTCAAGGGGTGAGTGGCCGTCGGCGACCGGTCGTGAAGTCGTCTGTCGGAGGATCACTGATCCCGGTGCCGGGCGGTCCCGGCGAGGGATCGCCCGCCGCGAGGTGCTCCAGGACCTCCGCCAGCTCCTCGCAGGCGCGGCGCACCGACCGGCGGATCGCGCGCTGCTCGGTGATGACGGAGGCGAGGAGCAGGGCCGTCAGGGCGGCGGAGCCGTTGAACGCCTGGAGCTTGACCATGATCTCGACGTCCGACAGATGGAGGAACGCGCCCTGCCCGGAGGCCGACTCGGCGGTGGTGAGCACGGACGCGAAGAGCGCGCACAGCATGCTCCCCACGAGCTGGAAGCGGAGCGCCGCCCAGATCAGCAGGGGGAAGACCAGGAAGAGCAGGCTCATCGGACTGAACACGGCCAGCGGTACGAGGACGAGGGTCGCGAGACCCAGGGCGACCGCCTCCTTCCAGCGCCGCATCCGGAGCCGGCCGGCCGGGCGCGCGAGCACGAGCAGGAGCGGGGCGACGAGCAGCACCCCCATCGTGTCGCCCGCCCACCAGGCCAGCCAGACGGACCAGAACTCGCGCTTGTCCAGGGAGCCCGTCGCCACGTGCAGCCCGACCCCCGCCGTCGAGCTGATCAGCATGGCGCCGAACCCGCCGAGGAAGACCAGGGAGAGCCCGTCCCGCAGCCGCGCCATGTCCAGCCGGAAGCCGACCCGCCTCAGCAGCAGGAAGGCGCAGAGCGGTGCGGCGGTGTTGCTCACGACGGTGACCAGCGTGGTGAGCCCCGGGGTGGTGAGGGAGACGATGACGAGGAAGGAACCGAGGGCGATCCCGGGCCAGACCCGCGCGCCGAACAGCAGCAGGGCGGCGACGGCGACGCCGGTGGGCGGCCAGATGGGGGTGACCACCACGCCTTCGACGACGAGACGCCCCAGCAGGCCGAGCCGTCCGGCCGCGTAGTAGCAAACGGCCACGGCCAGCGAGAGCAGGGCCGCTTCCGTGGAGGGCCGGAACTGCCGAGTAACCAACACATCAGCCATCAGACACCGGCCGGACCGCCTCGGCCGGGCAAGAATCCCCTGCGTGTCGGACGTCTCCCTGCGGAACGGGCCCGGCCCCGCTCGAAACCCGGTCGGATCCGGCCCGGCGCCCTCCGGGCACCGGATGCCGGGCGGTCACCCGTTCGGGGGCGGCCCGGCCGGGACGAGGCCCCTGCCCTCAGGCCCTGGCCGTCGGCCACGCCGTACCGCCGTCGTGGCCGACGACCAGGACGGCCGCGTCGTCCTCGTGCCCCACCGTGCTCGCCAGCTTCATGACGGCGCCGGCGAGCGCGTCGACGTCGAGCCCGGCGACGGCGGTGATCCCGGCGAGCCGCATCACCTGGTCCAGACCGTCGTCGAGGTGGAGCGAGGGTCCCTCCACCACCCCGTCGGTCAGCAGGACGAAGACACCGCCGGTGGTGAGCCGGTGGCGCGTGACGGGATAGTCGACCCCGCGGAGCACGCCGAGCGGAGGCCCGCCCTCACCGTCGTCGATGCCGGAGCGGCCGTCGGCGGTGGCCCAGATGTGGGGGATGTGACCTGCCCGCGCGCACTCCAGGGTGCCGGCGGCGGGGTCGAGCCGCAGGAAGGTGCAGGTGGCGAAGAGATCGGCGCCCAGGGAGACCAGCAGGTCGTTGGTGCGGGCGAGCAGCTCCCCCGGGTCTCCGGTGACGGAGGCCAGCGCGCGCAGCCCCACGCGGACCTGCCCCATGAAGGCCGCGGCCTCGATGTTGTGCCCCTGCACGTCACCGATCGACATGCCGATGTGCCCGTCGGGCAGGGTGAAGGCGTCGTACCAGTCACCGCCGACGTTGAGCCCGTGGTTGGCGGGCACGTAGCCGACGGCCAGCCGGACGCCCGGAAAGGAGGGGAGGCCCGGGGGCAGCATGCCGCGCTGCAGGGCCACGGCGAGCTCGACGCGGGAACGCTGCGTCTCGGCCAGCTCCCGCGCCCGGGCGGTCAGCGACCCGAGTCGGACCAGCAGTTCCTCGCTGCTGCCGGCCGGCCGTCTGTGGAACATCGATCACTCCGGCGTCGCGAGAGTCCCTCGCATCGGTTCGTCCCGTCTCCAGCGCGTAAGACCGTATGAGACCACCTCGGTAGGAACAGGGCCTTCCCTACTCTGCCCGGAGGCGGCGACACCCGCATCTCCTCGGTACGTCCACCGTGTACGGGGGAGGGAAGCCGGTGCCGCATCACATCCGGGACGGAGCGGCCCCGGCTCTTCTCTCTATTAAAACCGGTCGGGAAAGGAATTTTATACGCTGCTACCTTTTCCCTCGCGTCATCCGAGTGGAGGAGAGGTGAATGTTCGTCCTGGAAGAAATCCCGGAATCCCGCATCGTCTATATCAGGCGGACCGGCCCGTACGGGGAGGTGAGCAGGGCCCAGATGGAGGGGCTCACGTCCTGGGCCACCGCGAACGGCCTGCTGCGCGCCGACTCCGTCGTCCTGGGAATCGCCCGCGACGACCCCGCCCGCACTCCGCCCCGCGACTGCCGCTACGACACCTGCCTCGTGCTGCCCGACGACATCGAGATCCGCCGTTCCGGCATGGCTGAGGGCCGCCTCGTCGGCGGCCGCCACGCGGTCCTCACCGTCGCGCACACGCCCGAGGGCCTCGCGCACGCCTGGACCACACTGTTCGACGGTCTTGCCGCCGGTGGTCTCGCCTTCGACGCCACCCGTCCCGTCCTCGAACGCTACCGGCCCCATCTGCTCGCCCGGCACCTCTGCGAGATCTGCGTCCCCGTCCGGTGATCCGGCCGCCGCCCCGGTGCCGTGGAAAAGTGGAAAAGGGAAATGATGTCGTCTTTTCAGGGGTGCCCGGAAAGCGATTTTGGAGATGCGTGAGTCGATTCTGTTCGAAGCCGGACGGAATTATGCGCCGTTCGTCGGAACGAGGGCGCGCACCGCCCGGCAGGGCGTCAGCCCTTTTCCGTCAGGACCCGGTCGAGGACTCCCACGAGCCGAGCTCCCGCGCGGTCGGTCCCGCGGTGTCCCGGCTTCCCGTCCGCCGAGGCCTTCTCCAGTCGCAGCCGTGCCGTACGTCCGCGCAGCGTCAGCGTCATCAACTGGTTGCCGAACCAGGGCCCGCCGGCGCGCTCCCACCGGACCGCCGGTCTCGCGACCCTTCCGTGGCGGGCGAGGAGGTGCCCGATCCCCTTGGCGAACCGGCTCCAGCCGAAGCGGAACCCGATCCGCATGGCCGCGGGCACCGAATTGTGCAGGGGCGAGCAGGTGAACTGGAAGACGCGGGAGTCCGGCTGCCTGTCGTCGGTCCAGACGGGCTCCGCCACGTACCCGTGGTGCACGTCCCCGGAGAGCACGCACACCGTCGCCGGAGCGTCGTCCCCTCTTCCGACCTCGGCGACCGTCTCCGTCAGCCTTTCGAACGACGAGGTGAACGCCGCCCAGTGCTCGAGGTCGGCCCGCCGGCGCAGCCACTCGCCGAAGCGCGCCCAGCGCGGTCCGCGCTCGCCGCGGCAGAGCGCCGCGTGCCAGCCCTCCGCGAAGTGGACCATCGGGGGCAGCAGCCACGGGAGCGAGGTGCCGATCAGCAGGTGGTCGACACCGCCGGGATCCTCGAACGCCTGCGTCCGCAGCCAGGCCGCCTCCTCCGCGTCCAGCATCGACCGCTCCCGCTCCTCCAGCACCCGCGCGGCCCGGGTGTCGACCATCAGCAACCGGGTGCGGCCGAAGTCCCTGCGGTAGCTCCAGCGCACCGTCGCCGGATCGGCGTCGGCGCGTTCGGCGAACGCGCGCAGCACCTCCGCGCCGTCGTCGGCCGCCAGGACCGCCGCGTACAGCTCGTCCTCGGCGAGTTCGGCGGGGGAGAGGTTCCCGAGGTGCTGGTAGACCCAGTACGACATCAGGCCGCCGGTGATCCGCTCGTGCCACCAGGACGTCGCCCGCATGTCGGCCACCCAGGCGGCACTGGTGTTCCAGTCGTCGATGACGTCGTGGTCGTCGAAGATCATGCAGGTCGGCACGGTCGAGAGCAGCCAGCGCAGTTCGGGGTCGCCCCAGGACTCGTCGTAGAGGTGGGTGTACTCCTCGTAGTCGGCCACCTGGTCCGGGGGGGCGGTCGAGCCGGTGCCGGCCGCCCGCCGGTGCCGGGCGATCCAGTCGCGCGTGTCGGCGGAGGTCTCGTCCGCGTACACCTGGTCGCCGAGGAGGAGGAGGACGTCCGGACGCTCGGCGTCCGGGTCGGCGGCGAGCCGGGCGGAGAGCGTGTCGAGGACGTCGGGTCCCACCGGATCGTGCTCGTCCACGGCGGGCGCCGCCCAGCGGCACGAGCCGAAGGCCACCACCGCGCCGGTCGCCGGGACCGCCGGCGTGCGGATGGTGCTGGGCGGCAGGGGCGAGTCGGCGAGGGGCCACACCCGCTCGCCGTCGAGCAGCACCTCGTACGCGGTGGTGGAGCCGGGCACGAGTCCGGTCACGACCACCAGCGCGTAGTGGTGCCCGGCGACGCGGAACGTGGGAGCCGAACCCCCGGCGCCGTCCGGGCAGCGGACCTCGACCGTGCACGGCAGGTCGGTCTCGACCCACACGGTCGCGCTCGTGCCCGCCTCCCAGTCCACGTGACGCAGGAGCGGTCCCAGCCTCAGACCGGCCATCGCGAATCCCTTCCGGTGCTTCGTACTGTACGGAACGGCCGCTCCGTACAGTACGGAACGGCGGCGGGAACCGCGCCGGTCCGGGTCGGTCGGTGTCGCGGCGGCGGTCCCGGGGCGCCCGTCGGCGACGGGCACCCCGGGATCCTCCCTGCCCCTCACCGACGCCTTCATCCCTCCGTCGGCAGGACCGTCAGGGCGTCCTCAGGGAGCGTCGACGAGGATCCGGCCGTCGGTGGGTACGCGGGCGGCGGCGCCGGTGGCGTAGGCGGACTGCACGCGGGACCGCTCGGTCGAGTTCGGGACGGCGTTGGTGCAGGCCGTGCCGGCGCTCGATCCCGACATCAGCTGGGAGCACGGGCCGGGCTTGGTGTCCGGCAGGCCGAGGCTGTGGCCCAGCTCGTGAGCGGCGATCCGGGTCCTGTCGTAGCCCTGGCTCACGGCCTGGGCGCCGAGTTCGACGCGGACCTGGCGTCCCGGGCGGACGGGGCCGAGCGTGGCCTGCGGCCAGCCCGTGGTGGCGACGATCACGATCTCGGCCGGGGTGCCGGGCGCCGCCTCCACCAGTCGGACGTTGCTCACGTTCGCGTTCCACGAGGCGACCCCGGCCGCGATCGCCGCCTCCCAGCCTCCGGCGCGGCTGTCGTCGTAGCGGAGGGTCACGACCGCCGCCTCCGCGGCGGGGGATTCCGGTGCGGGGGCGGGCGCGGCGGTCGCGGCGCCCGCCACGGCGAGGACGAGCGCGGCGGCGGAGGTGCCCGCCCTGAACCATGTGCCGAGGGGCATTGCTGCTCCTTCATCCGTGGGGGGACCCGGCTCCGGTCGGGCCGGGCGCGTGACGGGGCGGCACGAACGTCCGGTGGGGCCGGACATGGGCGTCGAGCACCCCTCCGAGCCTTGTGATGGTACGTCCCGGAGGGTGTTTTTGCCATGCACCTGCCACAGGTGTCTCCGTCGGTTCCCCCGGTTCGGGCGGCGCGCGCCCCGGCGGGACGACAGCGGGCCGCCGTGCACGGGCGAGTCCCCCGGCGCGTTCCGGCCGCGCGTGCTCAGATGGGTGGAGGGGAGGACGCAACCGACAGCACAGGAAGGGCGCGAGGATGTCCGAGGCCACCATGAGGGCGATGACGTACGAAACCTACGGAGGGACGGAGGTGCTCCGCGAGACCCGGCTGCCGCTGCCGAAGGTCGCTCCCGGCGAGGTCCTCGTCAAGGTCCGGTGCGCCTCGGTCAACCCGGTCGACTGGAAGATCATGGCGGGCGGGCTCGACGCCCTGATGGACGTCGTCCACCCGGTGGTCCCGGGGTGGGACGTCAGCGGCACCGTCGAACGGGTCGGCATCGACGTGCCCGAGTTCGCGGCCGGTGACGAGGTGATGGCCTACGCCCGCAAGGACTACGTGCACGGCGGCACTTTCGCGGAGTACGTCAGCGTGCCCGTGCGCGCCCTCGCGGCCAAGCCCGCCTCGCTGAACTGGGCGCAGGCCGCCGGACTGCCGCTGGCCGGGCTGACCGCCTACCAGCTCCTCACCCGGCTGGACACGGGCGCCGACGACACCGTCCTCGTGCACGGCGCGGCCGGCGGCGTCGGGTCCTTCGGCGTCCAGCTCGCCCGCGCGCTCGGCGCGAGGGTCATCGGCACCGCCTCCCCGCGCAACCACGACCGGTTGCGCGGGTTCGGCTGCGAGCCCGTCACCTACGGGGACGGACTGGCCGAACGCGTCCGCGCCCTGGCCCCGGACGGAGTCACCGTCGTCGCCGACTTCGTGGGCGGGGTCCTCGACACCACCCTGGCCGTCCTGGCCGAGGGCGGACGGCACGCCTCCGTCGCCGACGACACCGTGCTCGGCTCGGGCGGCCAGTGGATCTGGGTCCGGCCGAGCGGCGAGGACCTCACGGCCCTGGGCCGGCTCGCGGACGGAGACCGGCTCACGGTCGACGTCGCCGCGACGTTCCCGCTCTCCGAACTCGGAGCGGCCTTCGACCTCAGCCGGGAGGGCCACACCCCGGGGAAGATCGTCGTCGAGGTCTGAAGCAGCTCCGCCGCGGCCGCCCGGACCGTTCGCCGCGCCGGGGCGGGACCTCACGCCAGGGCGTTCACCACGGCCGTGAAGACGCGCGGCAGACGTTCGGCCGCGGGCACCACGAGCGGCGCGAGGACCCGCTGCTGCCGCACCCGCACCAGGAGTTCCGTCAGGAGCCGGTGGCGGCGGGTCACGCGTTTCCAGTCGCCCTCGTAGCGGTCCGGCGTGCCGCGGCGCACGTTCTCGACCAGGGCCCCGGCGCCGGCGAGCGCCAGGGAGACGCCCTCGCCGGTCAGCGCGTCGACGTACCCGGCGGCGTCGCCCACGAGCAGGACCCGCCCGTGCCGCCGGGTGCGCGCCCTCTGGCGGAGCGGTCCAGCACCCCGTACCGCCGTGACGGCCCTCTCCGCCGGAAGGCGGGCGGCCAGTTCGGGGAAGCGTTCCAACTGGGCGTCGAAGGGGGCCCGCCGGTCCGTCAGCAGGGCGACGCCGACCAGCCGGGGCCCGAGCGGGGTGACGTAGGCCTCGCCGTGCCGCCCGCAGTGCACCTCGACGTACGGGGACCACGGGGACGTGGCGTAGTGACGCCGCAACCCGTACCTGGGTCCGCGCCGGGACCGGACGCAGAGACCGAGGGAACGGCGCACCGGCGAGTGCAGGCCGTCCGCGGCGACCAGCCAACCGGCGCGCAGGCCGGCGCCGGGCACGGACACACCGGTGGCGTCCTGCCGCACCTCTTCGACCCGCAGGGGCAGTACGGGCACGCCGGCCGCGAGAACGGCCTCGTGCAGGACGGTGTGCAGGTCGGTGCGCCGCACGCCGAGGCCGGGGCCGTGCCGGAACGCGGCCTGGACCCGGCGGGACCCCTGCACGTAGCGGATGCCCGCGATCGGATGGCCCGCGACCTCCAGACCCAGCGAGGCGAGGGCGCGCACGGCGCCGGGCATCAGGCCTTCGCCGCACGCCTTGTCGACCGGCGCGCGGCGGGGCTCGGCCACGACGGTGTCCAGACCGGCGCGCGCGGCGTACAGGGCCGTCGCCAGACCGGCCGGCCCGCCCCCGACGACGATCAGGTCGTGCTCGCGGCTCACGCGGACACCGCACCGGCGAGGGCCGCGTTCTCGCAGCGGAGGCGGACCGTGAGCAGCGCCGCGTTGGCCGCGCCGAACACCACCGCGCTCAGCCACGCGGAGTGCACCAGGGGCAGGGCGGCGACCTCCACCACGACGGCGACGTAGTTGGGGTGACGCAGGAAACGGTAGGGGCCGGTGCCGATCGGACGCGCCCCGGGAACGACGATGACGCGCGTGTTCCAGTACGGCCCGAGTGTGCTGACGCACCACCAGCGCAGCGCCTGGGACAGCAGGACCAGCGACAGCATCGGCCACGCCAGCGCCGGCAGGAACGGCCTGTCGGCCAGCACGGGTTCGAGGAGGCAGCAGACCAGCAGGGCCGTGTGCAGGGCGACCATGACCGGATAGTGGCCGCGACCGTGCTCGACACCGGCACGGGCGAGGGTCCGGGCCGTGTTGCGCCGGGCCACGACCAGCTCGACGACGCGTTCGGCGGCCACGCCGAGGACGAGAAGCACGTACCAGCTCACGACAGCCCCTACCAGCGCAACAGCACGAACTCGGAACAGAAGCCCGGCCCCATGGCCATCAGCAGGCCCCAGGTCCCGGGCTCGGGCCGCCGGGGCCCGCAGTGGCCCTGCAGGACGTGCAGCACGGAGGCCGAGGACAGGTTCCCCACGGCCGCGAGCGAGCGCCGCGCGCCGTCGAGGGCGTCGTCGGGCAGACCGAGGACGTCGGTCACGGCGGACAGCACCTTGGGACCGCCCGGATGGCACACCCACGTCCCGATGTCGTCGGTGGTGAGACCGTGCTCGGCCAGGAAGGCGCGCAGGGGCCGCCCGAGGTGCTCCCGCACGGTACGGGGGATGCCCGCGTCGATCACGACGCGGAACCCGCCGGCCCCGATGTCCCAGCCCATGAGGTGACCGGTCGCCGGATAGAGGTGGCTGCGCGTGGCGATCACCGCCGGCCCGCTCCCGCCCCCCTCCGCGGCGGCGCGGCCGCGCGCCACGAGCGCCGCCGCGCCGTCACCGAACAGAGCGCCGGCGACGAGGTTGGCGCGGGAGTCGTCACGCCGCTGGAGCGTCAGCGAGCACAGTTCGACGGTGAGCAGTACGGCGGTGTCGTCGGGATGACCGCGCAGGTAGTCGTGCAGCCGGGCGAGACCGGCGGCGCCCGCCACGCACCCCAGACCGAACACCGGGAGCCGCTTGACGTCGGGCCGCAGCCCCAGGCGGCCGGCCAGACGGGCGTCGAGCGAGGGGGTGGCCACGCCGGTGACGGAGTTGCACACCAGCAGGTCGACGTCGGCCGGTTCGAGTCCCGCTCCCCGCAGCGCGCCGGCGACGGCCTCCTCGCCCAGGTCGAGCCCGGCCGCGATCCAGGCGTCGTTGGACCGTCCGAAGTCCCCGAGGCCGGCGTACCGTTCGATCGGCAGGGCCAGATGGCGCGCACGCACACCGGTGGACGCGTGCAGGCGGCGCAGCAGGGCGCGGTCGGCTCCCGGAACCAGGCACAGGTCGCCGATCGGCTCGGTCAGCTCCTCCTGGGCGTACCGGTGCGGCGGCAGCGCGGTGTGGACGGCGGCGACGGTGGCCGCCGCGACGGGTGCGGCCGGTGGGTGCGGGGCGGCGGAGGGGGCCGCGGCGCCGTCGGTGATCACAGAGACACGCATGGCGGCAATGCCTACCTCGTTCCGGACACCCGACTACCTTGCGCATGTGTCTTTGCACCCGTTCGGGGCTCCTCCGCGTACGCCTCTCCTCCCACCGTTCCGCGTTCCGGCGCTGCTGCGCTCCTGCCATCTGGAGCCGGCGCTCGCCGTGACGGTCCTCGTGACCGCGCTGGCCGTGGCGGGCGGCCGGGGCGCGGCGGGGGCGGCCCTGGTGGCCGGGGCGGTGCTGGCGGGCCAGCTCTCGGTCGGCTGGTGCAACGACGCGGTCGACGCGCGGCGCGACACGCTCTGCGGGCGCCGCGACAAGCCGGCGGCCACCGGCGAACTCCTCCCCGGGACCGCGGCCGTCGCCGCCGTGGCGGCCCTGGGACTGTGCGTGCCGCTGTCGCTGCTGAGCGGGGCGGTCGCGGGGGCGGTGCACCTGGGGGGAGTGGCGGCGGGCTGGGCCTACGACCTGGGGCTCAAGCGCACGGTGCTCTCGCCGCTGCCCTACGCCGTGGGGTTCGGCTCGCTGCCCGCCTTCGTCACCCTCGGTCCGCCGTCGCCGTCCTGGCCCGCCTGGTGGGCCGTGACGGCGGGGGCGCTCCTGGGGGTGGGGGCGCACGTGGTCAACGTCCTCCCGGACATCGAGGACGACCTCGCGACCGGCGTCGGCGGGCTGCCGCAGCGGCTCGGCCGTACGGCGTGCCGGTCGTCGGCGCCGCTCGTGATGCTGGCGGCCGTGGGCGTGCTCGTCGTGGGACCGCCCGGGGCGGTGGGTGCCCCGGCCTGGGCACTGGCGGTGGCCGCCGGGGCCGTCGCGGTGGCGGGCACGGCGGTGCCGTCGGCGCCCGGGAGCCGACGGCCGTTCCGGGCGGCGGTCGTGGTGGCGGGCGCGGCCGTGACGCAGCTTCTCCTGAGCGGCTCCGACATGGCCTGAGCACGCGGCGCCGGTGAGGACCGCCACCGCCCGCCGGGGCCCGGTGGCGGCTGTCACCGGCCGGGGCGGGCGGCCCGGACGCCGGACGGCGTCAGTGCGACAGGTGGGCGGCGACGCCGGGAGGCATGTGCCGGGAGAGGGACGCGGCGCGCTGCCACATGCCCGAGAGCTGCTCGGCGGGGCGCTGCTGCTCGCCGTGCAGGGCGTTGAGCACCACCAGGCATCCGGTGAGCGCCGGCACCGCCCACTGCGCGCAGGCCAGCTGCCGGCGGGCCTTGTCGAGTTCGAGGGGGTGCCGGGCCGACTTCTCGGCGTCCTGGGGGTCGGGGGAGGAGGCCAGTTCGACCTTCTTGCCCAGGACGCGGGCGTAGGCGGTGGCGGCCAGGGCCGCGGCGGTGACGGCGGTCTTGGCCACGGTGGAGGCGGCGACGCCCTGCTGGGTGGCCACGCGGTGGGCGTTCACGGCCAGCAGCGCCCCACTGCCGAACAGGTGCGCGCCGATGGCGGCGGCGTTGACCGGCGTCCACCTCGCCCAACCCGCGGAGGCGATCCGGTCCGTGGCCACCTCCGTGCCGCCTTCGCTCCCGGCCGCGCCGTTGAGGCCGACCGCGCCCATCAGGGAGCCGCCGAACCAGGCGGCCAGCCCCACATCGTGCAGGCTGCGGACGAGGGTGTGGCGTTCGGACATGACGGTGCTCCTTCTGGGGGGCGGGACGGCGCCCGATGCGGGCGCCGGACACCGCTCCACCCTCGCCGGACCCGGCCGCCCCCGCCATCGTGGTGAGCCGGACGGGTGCGCCGGCACCGGCGGCGCGGTGGGGTGGCCCCGGCGGGTCACTCCGTCAGGATCGTCTCCAGCGCGACGAACGGGTCCGTCAGGGTGGCCAGCCGGTACGCGTCGTCGTACGCGCCGTCACCGATCTGCCGCCGGGCCGACAGCTCCGCGTGCCGCCGCAGCGGCTGCAGTTCGGGGGTGCCCCGCTGCGGATGCCCGACCATCTGCCAGAACACCCGGCCCGTCCCGTACGCCGAGGCCGCCTCCTCGCCCCTGGCCAGCGCCGACAGGGCGACCGCCAGGAGGTCGAGGCCCAGGCCCAGGCCGAAGACGTCGCCTATCAGGCGCTTGTCCCGCAGCATGGCCCGGGCGTGGTCCGCGGCGTCGGCCGGGTGCCCCTCCCGCAGCGCTATCACCGCGAGCTGGTACTCGGTGTAGGACCGCGTCCAGTGCTCGCCCGCCGACACCGAGTCGAGCCGCAGTCCCTCGGCCTCGGCGCGGGCCTCCCCGAGGGCACCGGACGCCGTCAGGGCGAAGACCCGCACCAGCCGGCACCGCGCCACCGCGGGCGCCGAGACGCCCGGTTCGGCCAGCGCGCGGTCCGCGACGGCCAGCGCGTCCGACGGATCGCCGCGCAGCAGCATCACCAGACCGCGCAGATAGGCGGCGTCGGCGAGGAGCGTCGCGTCCCGCGCCCGCACCGCGCACTCGTCGGCGCGGCCCGCCAGCCGGGCCGCGGTGTCGTACTCGCCCCGCAGACAGCGGACCACTCCGAGCGCCCAAGCCACCTTGCCCACGACGGCCCCGGGGCCGGCGACCACCCGCGCGCACTCCTCCAGATAGTGCGCCGCCTCGTGCAGGTGGCCGGAGCACGCCCAGAAGAAGCCGAGCGCCCCCGCCAGCTCCGCCGCCGCCGGGGGATCCGTGGCCAGCAGGTGCTCCAGGGCCGCGCACAGGTCGCCGTGGCAGTCGGCCAGCCGCGCGCAGGCGTCCGCCTGACCGGGCCCCCACCACGAGTCCTCGACGGCGACCGCCAGTTCGTGGAAGCGCCGGGCGTGCCGGTCGGCCGTCGTACGGGTCTCGCCGAGTTCCGCGAGCCACAGCGCCCCGTACTCCCGCACCGAGTCGAAGAGGTGCAGGCGGCCGCCGGACAGGGTCACGACGCTCTTGCGGACGAGCCCCTCCAGGGCCCGCTCCAGGGCGGCTTCGGTGAGCGGCCCGCCGCGGCAGACCCGTACCGCGTCGTCCACCGCGGCGGCCGAGCGGAACACCGACAGACGGGCCCACAGCAGCCGTTCCAGCGGCTCGCAGAGTTCGTGGCTCCATCCGATGGTGGTGCGCAGCGCGCGGTGACGCGTCGGACGGACCGTGCTCCCGGGGCTCCCGGCGAGGGAGAGCCTGCCGCGCAGGAGCCGCGCCATCGAGGACAGCGGCCTCTCCCGCAGCCGCGCGGCGGCCAGTTCGAGCGCCAGGGGGACGCCTTCCAGCCAGCGGCACACCTCGGCGGCGGCGACGAAGTCCTCGGGCCGCGTCCAGCGGACGCCGACGGCGTCGGCGCGGTCGGCGAACAGGTCCATCGCGTCGGAGTCGACCGGCAGGGGACCGACGGGGAACAGGAACTCGGTCCCCGTGCCCAGGGGTTCGCGGCTGGTCGCCAGCACGACGAGCTCCGGGCAGCGGGCGAGGAGGGCCGACACCAGCGCCGCGCACGCCGTCACGAGGTGCTCGCAGGAGTCCAGGACCAGCAGGACGCGGCGCGCGCCGATCCAGTCGGCCAGCGCGTCGACGGGCTCGCCGGGAGAGTGGTCCGACAGTCCGCAGGCGTCGGCGACCAGGGGAACGAGCAGGGAGGCGTTGGCCAGCGACCAGAGCGAGGCCCAGTGGACGCCCGTGAAGGCGTCGGGCCCGAGACCGCCGGCGACGCGCGAGGCGAGCCGGGACTTCCCGATCCCGCCCGTGCCCACCAGCGTGACGAGCCGTCGCTCGCCCAACCGGCGGGCCAGCTCCTCGACTTCCCCGGTCCTTCCGACGAACGACCCGCTCTCCGGCGGCATCCACGTGTCCATTCCCCGCATTCTCCGACAGGGTGGGGGTCCGGATGCACGTGTTCGGCGAAGCGCCGGCGTCCCCCGCCGCCGGACTCCGGTCCGCTCGCATGCGCGTCGTACCGGTGTGCGAAGGGGGTGTTCGACGGAGGAGCCCGGCCGGCCGTCCGGCCGGGCTCCTCCGTCCCGGGAGGACGGGGGCCGTTTCGCCCCTTCCTCCGCGGCGGGCCGGGTGTCAGGCGTTCAGCGCCTGTCGGACGGTGGGGTGACAGGGGATGAAGGTGTCGACGCCGACGAGGGTCAGGACCCGCAGGACGGCCTCGTTGGCGGCGGCGATGTGCAGCCGGCCGCCGGCGGCGCCGATCTGCCGGTGGGCGGTGATGAAGACGTTGATGCCGCTGGAGTCCATGAAGCTCACGCCCCCGAGGTCCGCCACGACCCGCGTCACCGCTTCGTCCTCGGGCAGCAGGGCTTTGCCGAGGGCGTCCCTGGAGGTGTGGTCGATCTCGCCCCGCAGGTTGACGATCCGCACGCCGTCGACGGTGTGGTGCGTGGCGGACAGCCGGCCGGAGCGGGCGGTGTTGTCGTGGTCGCTCATTGTCTCCTCAGCAGCACGTGGGCCCGTCCCGGGCCGGGGCGGGCGGGGACGGTCCCGCCCGCACCATCATGCCGGGCCCGCCCCGACGGCGGTACCGGGCGGTCCCCCGCCGCACGGGCGGCGCGGGATCTCCTCGTACGGCCGGTCCCGCGCGCCCCGCCTCAGCGCGGCGGCGGAACGTCCGCATCCTCCTCCACGCCGGCCAGGCGCAGGAGCAGGGCCTTCACGTCGGTGGCCTCGACCCGGCCGTCCACGGCGCCGGGGACGGAGCACACGAGGAGCGGACCCTCCTCCTCGTCCGCGGGCAGGAGGCCGTGGCTGCCGCGGAGGGGGGAGGGGTCGAGGGGGACGACCGCGAGCCGGTAGCGCATGCCGAGCTTCTTGCGGGCGACCTCCCTGGCCGCCCTGATCCGCACGTACGGGTCGGCCGGGTCCATGAGGAGTTCGGCGGGGTCGTAGCCGGGTTTGCGGTGGATCTCGACCAGCCGCGCGAAGTCGGGGGCGCGGGCGTCGTCGAGCCAGTAGTAGTACGTGAACCAGGCGTCGGGTTCGGCGAGGGCGACCAGCTCCCCCGAGCGCGGGTGGTCGAGACCGTGCTCCTTCTTGCCCTCGTCGTCCAGGAGCCGCGCCAGTCCGGGGAGGCCCGCGAGCGCCTCCCGGACGGCCGGGAGGTCGGCGGGGCGCCGGACGTAGACGTGCGCGACCTGGTGGTCGGCCACGGCGAAGGCCCGGGACGTCGTGGGGTCCAGGTACTCCATGCCGTCCTGGGTGTGGACCTCCAGGAGACCGGCCCGGCGCAGGGCGCGGTTGATGTCGACCGGCCGGTCGACCCGGGTGATGCCGTATTCGGAGAGGGCCACGACCGTGCGGCCCTCGGACCGGGCGTCCGCGAGGAGCGGGCCGAGGACGGCGTCGAGCTCGGCGGCGGCCCGGTGGGCCCGCGGGTCGTCGGGGCCGTAGCGCTGGAGGTCGTAGTCGAGGTGCGGGAGGTAGCAGAGGACCAGGTCGGGGCGGCGGGTGCGCATGACGTGCCGGGTGGCCCCGGCGATCCACCGGCTGGAGACGATGTCGGCCCCCGGGCCCCAGAAGTGGAAGAGGGGGAAGGTGCCGAACCTCTCGGTGAGCTCGTCGTGGAGGGCCGGCGGGCGGGTGTAGCAGTCGGGTTCCTTGCGGCCGTCGGCGTAGTACACGGGGCGGGGGGTGACGGTGACGTCGGTGTCGGCGCCCATGGCGTACCACCAGCAGATGTTGGCGACGGTGTAGCCGGGGTGGACCCGGCGCGCGGCGTCCCAGACCCGGTCGCCGGAGACCAGGCCGTTGTGCTGGCGCCACAGCAGGACCTCGCCGAGGTCCCGGAAGTACCAGCCGTTGCCGACGACGCCGTGCTCCGACGGGAGGACACCGGTCAGGAAGGTCGTCTGGGCGGTGCAGGTGACGGCCGGCAGGACGGTGGTCAGCGGCGCCCGGGAGCCGGCGGCGGCGAGTGCCCCCAGGTTCGGCATGTGGTCGAGCAGCCGGGGGGTGAGGCCGACGACGTCCAGGACGAGGAGCGGAGTGGGGTGCGGCGGGACGGGGGCGGCGGAGGCACCGGTCGGGTCGGTCATGGCAGTTCCTTGAGGCCGAGGTCGGTCAGGAGGTCGCGTGCCAGGGCGAGTTCGGCGGCGATGCCGTCGGCGAGCCGGGCGCGGGTGAGGGGCCGCAGCTCGGGCGGGAGCGCCTGCCAGGTGTAGGTCTCCACCTCCAGGTGGCGCGTACGGGGGACGGGGCCGCCCACGAGCAGGGCCAGGGTCTCCTCGACCACGGGGAGCGTGGAGGTCAGTGGCGGCGCGGGCCGCGCGTGCAGGGGAACGTGGAAGTGGGAGCGCCAGGGACCCGTGCGGGGCAGGGACCCGCCCGCGAGGGCCTCGTCGAGGTCGTCGGTGCCGCGCAGTCCGCCGGCGGTGACGGTGCGGGTCTGGTGGAGGAAGCGGGGCTCGGCGAAGGCGGCCAGCGCCTCGCGCACGGCCGGGAGGTGCGGCTGCTCGGCGTGGAGAGCTGCGGACAGCTGCGCCTTGGGGACGGTGAGGCCCGCCGCGTCGAGCGCGGCCAGCGCGCCGGCCGGGTCCTCGAAGGAGGTGGCGAGGTGGCAGGTGTCGACGCAGACGCCGACGCGGTGCGGCGCGCCGACGGCGGAGAGGGGACCGATGGCGTCGGCGGTGGTCTCGACGGCGCACCCGGGTTCGGGTTCGAGGGCCACCCGGATCGACTTCCCCATCAGCTCCTCCAGGACGTCGAGGCGTTCGGCGAGGACGGCGAGGGCGTCCCGCGCGGTGGAGCTCCCGGCCGGACCGAACCCCCGGCGCCAGGCGAGCGGCAGCGTGGAGATCGTCCCCTCGTCGACGTCGGCGGGCAGGAGCGCGGCGAGGAGCCGGGCGAGATCGGTCGTGTACGCCAGGCGCTCGGGCTCGGTCCAGTCCGGCCGGTACACCCGGTGCTTGACCTCGTCCCGGCCGAAGCCCTCGTAGGGGAAGCCGTTGAGGGTGACGACCTCCAGGCCGCGGCGGTCCAGCTCGGTCCGCAGGCCGCGCAGCGCCGCCGGGTCGTCCCTCAGGGCGCGGGACGCGGCCCTCGCCAGCCACAGGCCGATGCCGAGCCGGTCGCGCCCCAGCCGCCGGCGGACGGGCTCGCAGTGGTCGCGGAGCTGGGCGAGGACCCCGTCGAGGGTCTCGGCGGGGTGGACGTTGGTGCAGTAGGACAGGTGGACGACGGACCCGTCGGGATGGCGGAAGCGCATCGGGGCCCCTCACTCCCCGCCGCGGAGGACGGAGTTCCCCTCGTGCGATTCCCCCGGCGGCGGGACGTCGAGCCGGAGCCGGTCGCCGAACCCGTAGAAGGCGACCGGGTTGCGCCACAGCACCCGGTCGACGTCGTCCTCGTCGAACCCGGCGGCGAGCATCGCCTCGCCGACCCGGCGGGTCTTCAGCGGATCGCTCTTCCCCCAGTCCGCCGCCGAATTGACCAGGACCTTCTCGGTGCCGTGGGCCCGCAGGACCGCGACCGTCCGGTCCTCGTCCATCTTGGTGTCCGGATAGACGGAGAAGCCCAGCCAGCAGCCGCTCTCCCGGGCCTCCCGGACCGTCGTCTCGTTGAGGTGGTCGAGGAGGACGCGCTCGGGAGGGAGCGAGGACTCGCGCACCACGTCGATCGTGCGGCGCAGTCCGGCGAGCTTGTCCCGGTGGGGCGTGTGGACCAGCGCCGGCAGGCCGTGGTCGGCGGCGAGCTGGAGCTGCGCGGCCAGGGCGGTGTCCTCGGCGGGCGTCATGGAGTCGTAGCCGATCTCGCCGACGGCGACGACGCCGTCCTTGGCGAGGTAGCGGGGCAGGACGTCGAGGACGGGGACGCAGCGGGGGTCGTTGGCCTCCTTGGGGTTGAGCGCCAGGGCGCAGTGGTGGGCGATGCCGTACTGGGCGGCCCGGTGGGGCTCCCAGCCCAGGAGGGCGTCGAAGTAGTCGAGGAAACTGGCCGGGGAGGTCCGCGGCTGGCCGAGCCAGAAGGACGGCTCGACGAGGGCGCGGACACCGGCGGCGCGCATGGCCTCGTAGTCGTCGGTGGTGCGGGAGGTCATGTGGACGTGGGGGTCGAAGATGCGCATCGGGACTCCTCGGGCTGCGGAGGGCTGCGGAGGTCTACGGACGCGCCCGGGCCGTCAGGGCGAGCACGCGCTCCAGGTCGTGGGGGACGTCGCGGCCGGCGGCGGTGCGCTCGGCGGCGTGGTCGGCGAGCATGCGGGCGAGCGTGGCGTCGCCGCGGGCGCGGCGCCGCAGCCCCGCGACCACGGCGACGGGGACTCCGGTGAAGAGGCACTTGAGGACGGCGTGCCGCCAGGCCCGCTGGTCGAGGTGGACGGCCGCGTAGGGACCGACGGCCGCGGCGACGAGCGTGGTGTCGTGGGTGCGCAGCGCGTCGGCGACGAGGGGAAGCGCCTCGGGACCGCCGACCAGGTGGGGCAGGGCGTGGAGCACGGCGCGGCGCTCGGCGGCGCTGCCCCGGTGGTAGAGGAGGGCGAGGGTCTCCGGGTCGGCTCGGGCCTCGGTCAGGAGGAGGACGCGGACCGCGTCGGCGTGCTCGTGACCGCAGTGGCGGCCCGCGGCGGCGAAGCGCGGCTCCCAGGGGGGAGGAACGGGGTCGGCGGGGGTGGTGGCCGGGTCCGTACGGGTGGGGGTGGTGTCCGGACCGGTGTGGGCGGGGGCGGCGTCCGGCCCGCCGTGGGCGCGGTCCGCGTCCGGCCTGGCGGGAGTGCGGCCCGCGTCCGGGGCCGTACCTGCGGCCTCGGACAGCGCGTCGTCCAGCCACGCGCGGGCGGTGGGGGTGAGGCGCGCGTCGAGGGCGGTACGCGAGACGGGCGGGGTGGCGGGGGAGGGGACGGCGGTCACGTGACCGGGTCTCCTTCCGGGGTCCGGGAGCGGAGGAAGGCGAGGGAGTCGCGGGCGAGTGCGGGGCCCGCGTGGGAGTGGCGCGGGAGTTCGACCACGGTGAGCCCCCGGTAGCCGGTGGAGGCGAGGGCGGCCAGGACCGGGGGGAAGTCGATCTCGCCGTCGCCGAACGGCAGGTGCTCGTGGACGCCGCGCCGCATGTCCTCGATCTGGACGTGCCGCAGCCAGGGCGCGGCGGCGCGGACGCAGGCGGCGGGCGACAGCGGTTCCAGGCACTGGCAGTGGCCGATGTCGAGGGTGAGGCCGAGGGGCGCGGGGTCCCCCGTGGCGGCGCGCAGGCGGTGGAAGTCGTCGAGCGTGGCGAGGAGGTGGCCCGGCTCGGGTTCGATCGCGAGGGGCACGCCCGCGGACCCGGCGGCCTCGACGACCGGCCCGAGCGCTTCCGCGAGGCGGTTCCAGGCGGTGTCCGGTGCGGTGCCGGGCGGGGCGGTGCCGCTGAAGCAGTGCACGGCGTGGGCGCCGAGGTCGGCGGCGACGCGCACCGCCGTGACGAGCAGCCGGACGCGGACGGCGCGGTCGTCCGGGTCGGGGTCGAGGAGGGAGGGGCCGTGCTTGCGCCGGGGGTCGAGGACGTACCGGGCGCCGGTCTCGACGGTGACGGCGAGGCCGAGTTCACCGAGCCGGCGCGCCACGCGCGCGGTGCGGGCGGCCAGGCCGGGGGCGAGGGGGTCGAGGTGCATGTGGTCGAGGGTGAGGCCGACGCCGTCGTAGCCGAGATCGGCGAGGAGCGCGAGGGCGTCGTCGAGCCGGAGGTCGGTCAGCCCGTTGGTGCCGTAGCCGTAGCGGAGGGAAGCCGGACCGGGGGCCGTGCGGAGTGCGTTCACGTGGGACTGACCTTTCGCGCGAGACGGCGGGCCAGGGGGCCGAGGCCCAGGAGGGCGAGACCGCCGGCGGTCGCCCCGGAGCGGGACATGAGGACGGCCTGCAGGGGGACCATCGCCCGGATGCCGCCCCCCACGGCCTGCCGGGTGAGGAGCGGGGACGGGTTCAGGGCGGCGTCCAGGAGGGGACGGGCGGCGGTGCGGAAGTAGACGGCGGCCAGGACCGGGGTGACGCGCTCCGCCGTGGAACGGCCCGGCGCGGCGGGTGGCTTCCCCCGTGCGCCGGGACGGTGCGGGCCCGGGCGGGACGAGGCGGTGGACCGGTACGGGCTCGGGCGGGGAGGGGCGGTGGACCGGTACGGGTCCCGGCGTGACGAGGCCGTGAGGGCGCCGAGGACCGCGGCGGCGGCGAACGCGCCCAGGGGCGCGGCCGTGGAACCGCCGCGCACCTCGTGCCGGGACACCGCCGTGACGGCGTAGGTGTGCGCCGCGAGCACCGCCGCCGGGGGAAGGGCGGCGAACGGGAAGGCGGCGCGCGCGGGAACGGCGGACGAGGGAACGGCGGACGAGGGAACGGTGGGTGGGGGAACGGCGGACGACGGAACGGTGGGCGGGGGAACGGCGGACGAGGGCGAAGCCGTACGCCGGGAGCCGCGCCCCGTCCCGCCGGCGGCGGGCGCGCCCGAGGCCTCCCTCCGAGCGGTGGCCACCGTCGCCGTGGCGCCGAGGAGGAGGTCGAGGCCGCGGGCCGCCGCCATGGCGGCCGGACCGGCGGCCGTGTGCTTGAGCCGGAGGTCGTACGCCCAGACCGTCGCGGCCAGGACCGTGGCGACCGCCAGCGGGGGACGCCCCGCACGGGCCGCGAGGGCGAGCCCGGCGGCGGTGAGCACGCCGGCCGCGCCCAGGGCCGCCCCGGGGCTCACCCGGCCGGAGGGGACGGGGCGGTGGGGGCGCTCGGCGGCGTCCTCGTGCCGGTCCGCCCAGTCGTTGAGCGCCATGCCCGCCTCGTACAGGCACAGCGAGGAGCCGACGGCCCAGGCGGTGCCCCTGCCGGGCCGCACGCCCGCGGCCGCGGCCCCGGCGAGGGCGTCGCCGGGGACGCTGAGCAGGGCCGAGACGCGCAGGAGCTCGCTCCACGCCCTCAGCCTCTCCCGGGCGGACGCGCCCCCGTACGCGGGTACGGGCCGGGCCCCCGTCCAGTACCCCGTGGCCTCCACCGTCGGCGGGGCGCCCGCGCGGGCGAGCCGGAGGAACGACGAGCGGATCATCCGGCCTCCCGGAGACGGTCGGCGAAGGAGAGGAGCGCGCCGAACTGCTCGGACAGGCCCGCCGGACCCCCGTCGGGGTCCTTGAAGTAGAAGCCGAGTTCGGGGCGGGGCCCGGCGAGACCCGCCTCGTGGGCCCGGGCGACGAGCCGCGCCAGGTCCAGGACCAGGGGGGCGGCGAGCGCCGAGTCGCAGCCCTGCCAGATCGTCTGGAGGACCGTCCGGGAACCGAGGAAGCCGTCGAAGGCGATGTGGTCCCAGGCGGTCTTCCACTCGCCGAGCGCGGGGACCTCGTCGATGTGGACGGCGCCCTCGACGCCGGGGCCGAGCGTCTCGGCGAGGACGCGTTCCTTTCCGGCGTTCTTGGCCGCGGCCGCCGCCGGATCGGCCAGGGCCGCCCCGTCCCCGCCCCCCAGCAGGTTGGTGCCGGACCACGCCCGCACGGTCAGGGCCCGCTGGACGAACATCGGGGCCAGGACGGACCGCAGGAGCGTCTGGCCGGTCTTGCCGTCGCGGCCCGCGTGGGGCAGGCCGCTCGCCCCGGCGGCGGCCGCGAGCGCGGGGGCGCGCAGCCCGGTCGACGGCGTGAAGTTGACGTGGGAGCAGCCGGCGCGCAGCGCGGCGGCGGCGTACAGGGAGCTGGGCGGCAGACGCGTGGCGTCCGGGCCCGGCAGCGGCTCGGTGGAGGAGACGTTGACGACGACGACCCGCGCCAGCGCGTGACGCGTGCGGAAGGCGGCCAGGTCGTCGGCGAAGGCGGCGATCAGCTCCTCGTCGCCGCGGGTGTCCCCGGCGAGCGGCCCGCCCGGCCGTATCTCCCGGTCGGCCGCGGCCAGTTCGGCGTGGACGGCGCGGGCGAGGCCGGCGGGCAGCACACCGGCCCCGGTGAGGTCCTCGGCGCGTTTCGGCAGGGGACAGTCGGAGGTGTCGTGGCCGCCGAAGACGAGCGAGGCCAGCGGGGGCAGCCCCGCCCCCGCGAACGGCGGCGTCTCGGTGACCATGCCGGTCGGCGGGTACAGCCCCGCGGTGACGGCCGCGCATCCGGCGACGGCGGTGGTCGCCACCGATCCGCGCGCCCCCACGAACCAGACCCCGGTGCGCGCCCGCCGGTCGCGGGCCTCTCTCCCGGTCGCGTTCCCGTGGTGCACTGACTGCCTCCCTGCCGTGTCGGTGTCGCTGTCGGTGTCGCTGTGTAGGGGCGGGACGGCGGGCGGGGGGTACGACGCCTCCCCGCCCGCCGCCGGTTCATGGGCGGCCGCTCCGTGCGGGCGTGCCCCCCGGCTCCGGACGCCGCGCGCGGTTCACGGACCGGAGAAGGCGGCGTCGAAGGAGGCGGCCGGGGGGTCGAAGTCGTACCGCTTGAGGAAGGAGAGCGCCTCGGGGGCGCCGGTGAGCCGGTCCATGCCCGCGTCCTCCCACTCCACGGAGACCGGTCCGGCGTAGCCGATGGAGCGGAGCATCCGGAAGACGTCCTCCCAGGGCACGTCGCCGTGGCCCGCGGAGACGAAGTCCCAGCCGCGCCGGGGATCGCCCCAGGGCAGGTGGGAGCCGAGCCGTCCGTTGCGTCCGTCGAGCCGCTTGCGGGCCTCCTTGCAGTCCACGTGGTAGATCCGGTCGCGGAAGTCCCACAGGAAGCCGACCGGGTCGAGGTCCTGCCACACGAAGTGGCTCGGGTCGAAGTTCAGGCCGAAGGCGGGACGCCGGCCGATCGCCTCCAGGGCCCGCTGGGTGGTCCAGTAGTCGTAGGCGATCTCGCTGGGGTGCACCTCGTGGGCGAAGCGCACGCCCTCGGCGTCGAAGACGTCGAGGATCGGGTTCCAGCGCTCCGCGAAGTCCTCGAAGCCGCGCTCGACCATGCGCTCGGGGACCGGCGGGAACATCGCCACCAGGTGCCAGACGGAGGAGCCGGTGAAGCCGACGACGGTGTCGACGCCGAGCGCCGCCGCCGCCCGCGCGGTGTCCGCGAGCTCGCGGGCCGCCCGCCGCCGCACCCCCTCGGCGTCGCCGTCGCCCCAGATCCGGGCGGGCACGATCGCCCGGTGGCGCTCGTCGATCGGGTCGTCGCAGACGGCCTGCCCCACCAGGTGGTTGGAGACCGCCCAGCACTTCAGGCCGTACGCGTCGAGCAGTTCCCGCCTGCCCTTGACGTACGCCGGGTCGGCGAGGGCCTTGTCCACCTCGAAGTGGTCGCCCCAGCAGGCGAGTTCGAGGCCGTCGTAGCCGAAGTCGCGGGCGAGCCGGCAGACCTCCTCCAGGGGCAGGTCGGCCCACTGGCCGGTGAAGAGGGTGAAGGGTCGTGGCATGGGGTCTCCTCCTCAGACCTGTGCCCGCGCGCGCTCGGCCTCCGGCGCCGGGGCGAGCACGGGTACGGGCGTGTAGACGGCGTTCTTCGCCGCGCTCTCCTCCACCGCCGCCAGGACCCGCTGGACCTGGAGGCCGTCGGCGAAGGAGGGCGCGGGGGCGGTGCCGGTCGCGACGGCGTGGACCAGGTCGCGGGCCTGGTGGACGAAGGTGTGCTCGTAGCCGAGCGTGTGGCCGGGCGGCCACCAGCCCTCCAGGTAGGGGTGGCCGGGCTCGGTGACGAGGATGCGGCGGAAGCCGGCCGTGACGGCGGGCTCGGTGTGGTCGTGGAAGGACAGTTCGTTGAGCCGCTCCAGGTCGAAGGCGAGGGAGCCGTGCTCCCCGTCGATCTCCAGGCGCAGCGCGTTCTTGCGGCCGGGCGCCATCCGGCTCGCCTCGAACGTCGCGAGTGCCCCGGAGGCGAGCCGCCCGGTGAAGACGGCCGCGTCGTCGACCGTGACGGGCCCGCGCCCCCGGCCGCCGGACGCGCGCGGCCCGGCCGGGAGGGGGCGTTCCCGTACGAAGGTCTCGGTGAGCGCCGACACCCCGACGAGCGGCTCGCCCGCCAGGTACTGGGCGAGGTCCACGATGTGCGCCCCCAGGTCCCCGAGCGCCCCCGACCCGGCGCGCTCCCGCTCCAGGCGCCAGGTCAGCGGGAAGCCGGGGTCGACGAGCCAGTCCTGGAGGTACGTGACGCGGACGTGCCGCAGGGCGCCGAGCCGGCCCTCCGCGACGAGCCGGCGGGCGTGCGCGAGGGCCGGCACCCGGCGGTAGTTGAAGCCGACCATGGCGATCTGGCCCCGGGCGGCGGCGGCCTCGGCGGCGGCCGCCATCGCCTCGGCCTCGGCCACCGAGTTGGCGAGCGGCTTCTCGCACAGCACGTGCTTGCCGGCCTCCAGGGCGGCGACGGCGATCTCCGCGTGGCTGTCGCCCGGTGTGCAGACGTCGACGAGGTGGACGTCGTCGCGGGCGATCAGGGCCCGCCAGTCGGTCTCGGCGGCCGCCCAGCCGTGTCGGGCGGCCGCCGCGCGCACGGCGACGGGGTCACGGCCGGCCACCGCGGCGAGCACCGGCCGCAGCGGCAGGTCGAAGGCGCGGCCGGCCGTGCGCCAGCCCTGGGAGTGGGCGGCGCCCATGAAGGCGTAACCGATCAGGCCGATGCCGAGCGCCGGCGGGACCCTCTCGCTGTCGCTCTGTTCCATTGGTGTCCTCTCGCAGGCACCGGCCACGGCCGGTGGAGACGTCGGTTCCGTGGCGCGCCGGAAGCGGGCCCCGCCCGGACGGGAGCGGAGGGCCGACGGACCGCGGGGGCCCGTCCGGGCGGCGCTCGTGCCGGTCAGTTGAAGCCGGTGGGCAGGTACTGGTCGACGTTCTCCTTGGTGACGACGGCCGAGTAGAGGGTGATCGAGGCGGGGATCTCCAGCTCGGACAGGCCGCCGACGCCCTTCTTCCGACCGAGGGCGCGGGCGAGGTCGATCGCGGAGGCGGCCATGGTCGGCGGGTAGAGGACGGTGGCCTTGAGGACGCCGGAGTCGGCCTTGATGGCGTCCATGGCGGACTTGGCCCCGGCGCCGCCGACCATGAGGAAGTCCTTGCGGCCGGCCTGGGCGACGGCGCGCAGCGCACCGACGCCCTGGTCGTCGTCGTGGTTCCAGAGGGCGTCGAACTTCTGCTGCGCCTGGAGCAGTTGGGCCATCTTGGCCTGACCGGACTCGACGGTGAAGTCGGCGGCCTGGCGGGCGACCTTGCGGATGTTGGGGTAGTTCTTCAGGGCGTCGTCGAAGCCCTGGGTGCGCTGCTTGGTGAGCTCCAGGCTGTCCATGCCGGCGAGTTCGACGACGGTGGCGTTCGGCTTGTCCTTGAGCCGCTCGCCGATGAAGCGGCCCGCGTTGAGGCCCATGCCGTAGTTGTCGCCGCCGATCCAGCAGCGGTAGGCCTGCGGGGAGGCGAAGATCCGGTCGAGGTTGACGACGGGGATGCCGGCCCGCATGGCCTGGAGGCCGACCTGGGTGAGGGCCTTGCCGTCGGCAGGGAGGACGACGAGGACGTCGACCTTCTTGTTGATGAGGGTCTGGACCTGTCCGATCTGGGCGGCGGTGTCGTTGGAGCCCTCGGTGATCTCCAGGGTGACGTCGGAGTACGTCGCGGCGCGCCGCTTGGCGTTCTCGTTGATGGCGTTGAGCCAGCCGTGGTCGGCCTGCGGGCCGGCGAAGCCGATGGTGACGGGGGTGCCGTGCTTGTCGCCGTCTGCGGGGGCGGCGCTCCCGGCGGGGACCGTGCCGGTGTTACCGGGTTCGTTGCTGGTGCAGGCGGTGAGCAGGGCCCCGGCGGAGACGGCGGCGCCGCCGAGGAGGAGGTGTCTGCGGCTGGTTTCCGGCATGGCGGTGGATCCCTTCGAGCGGGTTTCGGGGGCGGCGAGTTGACGGAGTGTCAGGCGTCGCGGGCGGCGCGGCGCTGGACGAGGACGGCGGCGACGATGATCGCGCCCTTGGCGATCTGCTGGACGGCGCTCTCCAGGTTGTTCAGGGCGAAGATGTTGGTGATCGTGGTGAAGACGAGGACGCCGAGGACGGAGCCGACGATGGTGCCCCGGCCGCCGCTGAGGAGGGTGCCGCCGATGATGGCGGCGGCGATGGCGTCGAGCTCGTACAGGTTGCCGTTGGTGTTCTGGCCGGAGCCGGCGAGGACGATCAGCAGGAAGGCGGCGATGCCGCAGCACAGCCCGGAGAGCAGGTAGAGGTGGAGGCGCTGGCGGCGCACGTCGATGCCGGCGAGCCGGGCGGCCTCCGCGTTGCCGCCCACGGCCACCGTCCGGCGGCCGAAGGTGGTGCGGTCGAAGAGGAACCAGCCCGCGACGGTGACGGCGGCGAAGACGAGGACGAGCGGCGGGATCCCGAGGACGTAGGAGTCGGGGAGGCCCAGGTCGAGGACGGACTCGACGGTGACGATCTGGGTCCTGCCCTCGGTGATCTGGAGGGCGAGGCCGCGGGCGGAGGCGAACATCGCGAGGGTGGCGATGAAGGGGACCATCCCGCCGTACGCGACGAGGAGGCCGTTCACCAGGCCGCAGCCGAGGCCCACGACCACCGCCGTGAAGAGGATGCCGGCGAAGCCGAACTCCTGGGTCGCCACCGTGGTGGCCCAGACGGACGCCAGCGCCACGATGGCCCCGACCGACAGGTCGATGCCGCCGCTGGTGATGACGAAGGTCATGCCGACGGTGACGACGCCGATCACCGAGGCCTGGGTGAGGACGAGCTGAAGGTTGCTCGCGGCCAGGAACTCGTCGGGCCGGGTGAGGCCCCCGACGACCACCAGGGCGGCCAGGACGCCGAGCAGGGACAGGTTCCGCACGTCCGGGCGGAGGCCCAGGGGCCTCCGTGGGGCGGTCTTCCCGCCCGGCGGGGGAGTGAGGGGGGTGACCGGCGCGTCGTGTCCCGCCGGAGTGGTCGACTGCGTCATGCCGTCGGGCTTCCTTCCATCACGAGGTCGAGTACGCGGTGTTCGTCGAGCTCCCGGGCGTCGGCGGTGTGCACGACGGTCCCCTCGCGCAGCACGAGGACGCGGTCGGCGAGGCCCAGGACCTCGGGCACCTCGCTGGACACGAGGAGGACGGCGAGGCCCTCGTCGGCGAGCCGCCGGACGACGGCGTACAGCTCGGCGCGGGCGCCGACGTCGACCCCCCGGGTCGGCTCGTCGAGCAGCAGGACCTTGCAGCCGCGCAGGAGCCAGCGGGCGAGCACCGCCTTCTGCTGGTTGCCGCCGGACAGGGTCCGGATCCGGACGTCGGGATCGTCGGGCCGCAGGGACAGTTCGCGGGTGACCCGCCGGGCGTCCTCCCGTTCCCGCCGCCGGTCGAGCCGGCCGCCGCGCGAGAAGCGGGAGAGGGTGGAGAGGGTCACGTTCCGGGTGACGGACTCCATCGGCAGCAGCGCCTGCGCCTTGCGCTCCTCGGGGGCGAGGCCGACGCCGGCCCGGACGGCCGCGCGGACGCTGCCCGGCCGCAGGGGCACCCCGTCGACGAGGACGCGCCCGCCGGTCGGCCGGCGCGCGCCGTAGACCGTCTCCAGGATCTCGGAGCGCCCCGATCCGACGAGCCCGGCGAGACCGACGATCTCACCGGGACGCAGCTCCAGGTCGAGCGGGGCGAACTCGCCCTCCCTGGTGAGCCCTTCGACGCGCAGGACGGACGCGGCCGTGGCGGGGGCGGCCCGCCGGGGGCGCTCCGGGAAGACGTACTCGACGCTGCGGCCGGTCATCAGCGTGACGACCTCGTCGGTCGAGGTGGACTTCGCGGGCAGTCCGCCCGCGACGGTCCGGCCGTCCTTGAGGACGGTGACCCGGTCGCCGATCCGGCGGATCTCCTCCAGACGGTGGGAGATGTAGACGACGGCGACCCCCTCGGCGGTCAGGTCGGCGACGGTCCGGAACAGGTTGTCGACCTCTTCCGGGTCGAGGGCGGCGGACGGCTCGTCCATCACGATGAGGCGTACGTCGTGGGAGAGGGCGCGGGCCATGGAGACGATCTGCCGCTGGGCGGCGGAGAGTTCACCGGCCCGGCGCGCGGGATCGATCTCACCGTGGCCGAGACGCCCCAGCAGCCGCGCGGTGGCGGCGCGGGCGGTCCGTGCGCGGACGACGAAGCCCGCGGAGGCGGGTTCGTGGCCGAGGAAGACGTTCTCGGCGACGGACAGCCCCTCGACCAGGTCGAGTTCCTGGTAGATGGTGGCGATGCCGAGGCGCATGGCCGCGATCGGGGAGCCGGGCGTCACGTCCTGCCCGCGCCAGGTGATCGTGCCCCCGTCCGGCCGGTGGGCGCCGGCGAGGACCTTGATCAGGGTGGACTTGCCGGCGCCGTTCTGGCCGAGGACGCAGTGGACCTCTCCGGCCCGGACCTCCAGGTCGACGCCGTCGAGGGCGCGGACTCCGGGAAACGACTTCGTGATGCCGGACATGGTGAGCAGGGGCGGTTCTGGTGCCATGACGATTCCTCGGCTGGTGCGGGCCGTGAGCGGACAGGGCGGACGCGAGAACGGGGGCGTGACCGGGTGTTCCGAAGGAGGTGCGGTGCCGTGGCTTCGCGCGGGCGGCACGGCCGCGGGGGTGGGGGACGTACGGGGTGCAGGCGGTGCGAGCGGTACGGGACGTACGGGCGGTGCGAGCGGTACAGATGTGCGGGCGTACGGGGTACGGGCGGTGCGAGCGGTACGGGACGTGCGTGTGGCAGGTCGTACGGGTGCCCGTGGCGTGCGGCACCTCGCGGTGCTCACACGTGGGAGGCTGCGCGGTGTTCACGTACGGGGCACCACGCGGTGCTCACGTGCTCGGCGCCTTGCGGTGCCGGTGTACTGGGCGCCTCACGGTGCCGACGTGCTGGGTACCTCGCGGTACCGGTGTACTGGGCACCTCACGGTGCCGGTGTACTGGGCACCTCGCGGTGCCCGCCGGCCCGGATCAGGCCGGCGAGAACAGGTGGTCGCTGATGAGCCGGGCCGCGCCGGTCACGCCGGCGATCGATCCGAGCTCGCCCAGGACGATGGGCAGGTTCCTGGTCGCGAGGGGGAGGGAGCGCCGGTACACCTGGGTCCGCACGCTCGCGAGGAGCGTGTGCCCGAGTCCCGTCACCCCGCCTCCGATCACGACCATCCCCGGGTTGAAGAAGCTCACGAGGCCGGCGACGACCTGGCCGACGCGGTCACCGCCCGCCCGGATCAGGTCCAGGGCGGTGGCGTCCCCCGCCGCGGCGGCCGCGGACACGTCCGCCGCGGTCAGCGCGCCGGCGGCCTCCAGGCGGGTGGCGAGGGCGACCGAGCGTCCCTCGCGCGCCGCGTCCTCGGCGTCACGGGCGAGCGCCGCGCCACCGAAGTGGGCCTCCAGGCAGCCCCGGTTCCCGCAGCCGCAGGCCCGGCCCTCCGGGTCGACCTGGATGTGCCCGATGTCGCCGGCGCTGCCCGTCGTACCGCGGTGGACCTCTCCGTCGACGACGATGCCGCAGCCGATGCCGGTGCCGATCTTGACGTACAGGAAGTCGCCCACGGACCGGGCGACGCCCGCGTGCTGCTCGCCCATGGCCATCAGGTTGGCGTCGTTGTCGACCATCACCGGGCACCCCAGGTCCTGGCTGAGCGCCTCCCGGACGGGGAACCCGTCCCAGCCGGGCATGATCGGCGGGGCCACCGGGACGCCCTCGGGGAAGCGGACGGGGCCCGGCACGCCGATGCCCGCGCCGTCGAGCCCGTCCGTGAGCCCCGACGCCTTGAGCTTCCCGACCATCGACAGGACCTGCTCGAAGACCGCGACGGGGCCCTCGCGCACGTCCATGGAGTGGTTGAGGTGCCCCAGGACCTCCAGTTCGGCGTTGGTCACCGCGACGTCGATCGAGGTCGCGCCGATGTCGACGCCGAGAAAGCGCAGTCCGGGCGCGAGCCGGATGTTGTGCGAGCGGCGCCCGCCCCGGGAGGCGGCGAGCCCGTCCGCGACGACGAGGCCCGTCTCCAGGAGCCGGTCCACCTCGACCGCGAGCTTGGAGCGGGAGAGGTCGACCTGATCGCCGAGCTGAGCACGCGAGTTGGGGCCTCCGTCGCGCAACAGCCGGAGCAGGCGGGCCTGATGGGCGTTCGCGGGCCGGGCCGTCATGCGTCGCACGTCCCCTCCTCCCCTCTTCCGTGCCTCGTCCGTTCTTCGCTTTCGAGGGGAACGTAGCAGCGCTTCACCCGGAGGGGAAGAAGTTGCGCACAGTTCCACTGCGACTTCTTCCACGCGCAGGACAAAGGGGGAACGTGTGCGGGCCGCACGCGTTCCCCCTTCGTCACCTCGTCTCAGGTCAGGGAAGGGCCCACTTCTGTGCGCTCGTCCCGTTGCACGTCCACAACTGGACCTTCGTGCCGTTCGCCGTGGCGCCGTCGGCGACGTCCAGGCACTTGGCGGACTGCGGATTGCGCAGACTGCCGTCGGCCTGCGCCTGCCAGGTCTGGGCGCCCGATCCGTTGCAGGTCCACAGCTGGACCTTCGTACCGTCCGCCGAGCCGCCGCCCGAGACGTCCAGGCACTTGCCGAGCGCCTTCAGGATGCCGTCCCCGGCCACGGTCCACTGCTGGGCGCCGGTGCTGTTGCACCCCCACACCTGGATCTTCGTGCCGTCCGCGGTCTGGGAGTCGTCGACGTCCAGGCACTTGTTGCCGAGGCCCCGCACCTCTCCCGTGGGCACCCCGCCGGCCAGCCGGTTCAGCGTGTACCACGCCTCGGTGCTCCACAGGGACTCGCCGGTGGACGAGGTGAAGGGGCGCGGCGAGCGGACGTGCACCACCCGGTCGGCCTTGAGGCCGGGGACGGTCAGGGTGACCGTCTTCCGGTCGGCGGAGAGGGCGGCCGACTGCGCGGTGAGCGTCTCCTCGCCGATCTTCGGACCGCCGTAGTCGGCGGTCGGCGCGTAACGCCACTGCTTGATCCGGTAGTGCTCGGCCAGGTCGGTGGCCGTCTGCGTCGACAGCGGCTGGGTGTACTCCAGGGCGAAGCCGCCCGGCACGGCGCGCATGGCGCGGATGTCGAAGGCGTTGGCGCCGTTCGGCGACAGTTTCTGCAGGCCGAAGGCGAGTTTGCCCTCCTGGCCCCAGTTGCCGCCCGCGCCGAGCCCGCCCGCGTACAGCGCGCCGTCCGGGCCGACGCTGATCCGGGTCACGCCCGCCTCCAGGCCCTGGGTGAGCCGGAAGACCGCGCCCTGGTACTCGCCGCCGACCTTCTCCAGGAAGCCGCGCTGCACGCCGCCGTACGTCACGTCGCCGAACAGCATCTGCCCGGCGAACGGGCCGTCGGTCAACTGGAGCGGTGTGCTGGGCGAGTTGGCTATCTCGTTCTGCGGCAGCCAGAGCACCGGCCTGGTCACCGGCCGGGAGTCGAAGGGGCCGGCCGGGTTCATGTAGTGGTGGAAGAACCGGTCCTGCTTGATGTGCACCAGTTTCGACGAGGGCAGCCAGCCGCCCTGGTTGTCGGTGACGAAGAGGCCGCCCTCGGGGCCCCAGCCGATGCCGTTCGGGGTGCGCAGCCCGCCGGCCACGTACGAGACCTCACCGGTCTGCCGGTTCACCTTGATGGTGGTGCCGCGGTTCGGTGCGGGCTGCGGGTTCGTGGTCGCCCCGCCGTAATTGATGGCGACCGACAGGTTCAGGTAGAAGAACCCGTCCTTGTACAGCAGGCCGAAGGCGAACTCGTGGAAGTTGCCGCCGAAGGGCCAGGTCGCGACCCGCCGGTACTGGTCGGTGACCTCGTCGCCGTTGGTGTCGTTCAGCTCGGTCAGCTCGTGCTTCTGGGAGACGTAGAGCTTGCCGTCGACGTGTTTGACGCCCATCGGTTCCTTCAGGCCCGAGGCCACCTTCTTCACCGTCACCTTGTCCGGGCCGGTGTTCCCCGTGACGTTGCCGAGCAGGTAGACCTCGCCCGTGGTGTTGTTGCTGCCGCCCCAGGTGGTCACGGCCAGGCGGCCGTCCGGCAGCCAGTCCATCGCGGAGACCTGCGGCTCGAAGCCCTTGGGGCGGAGGTCGGTGAGGGTGTAGTTCGGGTGCACGCCGGTGAGCGGCAGGCCGTCGCCGGGCGTGTCCGCGATGCCCTCGCACTCCTTGCGGCCCGGTGCGGTCACGCGGACGACGTCGGCGTCCGTGCTCAGGGCCGAGTTCGGCACGACGCTGAAGCCGGTGGCGCCCGGCGGCTTCCAGGAGAGCGTGATCTGCTGGCCGCCGTCGCGCTCGAAGTGCTCGATGCGCAGCGCGTGGACGCCCGCCGTCAGGTTCACGGTCGCGTCCTTGGGGTCGGGACCGTGCAGGCCGTCGTGGTCGATCACCACCTGGTCGTCGATCAGGAGGCGGGAGCCGTCGTCGCTGGCGAGGCGGAGGGTGTGGCTGCCCCCCTGGGGGACGTTCAGGTTGCCGACGACATGGGTGACGAAGTGGGTCTCCAGGCCGAAGTCGGCGGCCGTGGACCAGTCGACCACCGGCATCAGCTTGTCGATGTTGGGGGTCTGCCCGGGTTTCAGCACGCAGAGGTTGTTCAGCGGGATCTGCACGTCGAAGACGCGGAGCGTGACTCCGGGCGTCTGCGGGGGGAGTGCGGCGGCGGAGCGGCCCTTCAGGGTCGCACCGGCCGGGACGGCGGAGCCCTTCACGCGGGCGGGCTTGTTCGTGTCGGTGGGATCGGGCGCGGGGCCCCGGGAGACCGGGGCGGCCGGCGCGGTGGGGGAGGGGGGAGCGGCCGGAGAGGCGGGGGAGACCGCCAGGACGGCGGTCAGGAAGGAGACGAGGAGTGTTCCGGCCAGGCGTCCGGCCGATCGGTGGGGGTACAGCCGTGGATGCACGTGACCTCCTGACGGTCCTTCAGGGCATGAAGGACTCGATCGGGCAAGTGGGGGATCCACCGCTGCCGGGACGCGTCGTCGGCCCGGACACGGAGGTGGTGCGGGCGGGACGGGACCGGGTCCGCGTCGCCGCGTCGGACACAGTAGGGACTTCTCCCGGCACCGTCCATGCTTTGTCCCCGTCGTGAATAAAGTGACGGAAACTCGCGCGCACCGGGTTACGGACTTCGACAAAGCCCGCTAACTTCCTTGAAATGAACCGGTCATGAGCTGCGGGCCGGTCCCTACGGCGTGACGGCGCACGCCCGTAGCCCCCTCGGCAGCACGCTGAGGCTGCCCCACCACCCCACCTCTGTCGGGAGACCTCTGTGCGCATGAGAACGCCCGGGCGCGGACGCGCCCGCTTCCTGCTGACCGCCGTGGCATGCACCCTCGGCTGTCTCCTGCCGGTGTCCCCGGCCAACTCCGCGCCCACGCACGGGGATCACGGCACGACGACCACAGCCGCGACCACGGCCAAAGCGACCGCCACTGCCGCAGCCGCCCCGGAGTTCCAGCAGGTCACGCTGGCCAAGGGCGTGGCCGAGACGGGCGAACCCATGACCCTGGCCGTGCTCCCGGACCGCTCGGTCCTGCACACCTCGCGCGACGGCACGCTCCGGCGCACCGACGCCGCGGGCACCACCACCGTGGCGGGCAGGCTCGACGTCTACAGCCACGACGAGGAGGGCCTGCAGGGCGTCGCGGCGGACCCGGGCTTCCCGTCCAACCGGCAGATCTACCTCTACTACGCGCCCAGGCTCACCACCCCGGGCGGAGACGCCCCCGCGGACGGCACGGCCGCCGACTTCACCCCGTACGACGGGGTCAACCGGCTGTCCCGGTTCGTCCTGAGGGCCGACGGCACCCTGGACCTCGCCAGCGAGAAGAAGATCCTGGACGTGCCCGCCTCCCGCGGCCTGTGCTGCCACGTCGGCGGCGACATCGACTTCGACGCGGCCGGCAACCTCTACCTGTCGACCGGCGACGACAGCAACCCCTTCGCCTCGGACGGCTTCACCCCGATCGACGAACGGGCGAACCGCAACCCCGCCTACGACGCCCAGCGCTCGGCCGGCAACACCAACGACCTGCGCGGCAAGGTCCTGCGGATCAAGGTGAACGCCGACGGCTCCTACACGATCCCCGCCGGCAACCTCTTCGCGCCCGGCACGGCGAGGACCCGTCCCGAGATCTACGCGATGGGCTTCCGCAACCCCTTCCGGATGAGCGTCGACAAGGCCACCGGCACCGTCTACCTGGGCGACTACGGCCCCGACTCCGGCACCGCGTCCCCCGCCCGGGGGCCGGAGGGCCAGGTCGAGTTCAACCGCATCACCAAGGCGGGCAACTACGGCTGGCCCTACTGCACCGGCAGGAACGACCCCTACACCGACTACGACTTCGCCACCGGCACCTCGGGAGCCGCCTTCAACTGCACCGCCCCGAAGAACACCTCCCCGCGCAACACCGGCCTCACCGACCTGCCGCCCGCCCAGCCCGCCTGGATCCCCTACAACGGCGGCTCCGTCCCCGAGTTCGGCGGCGGCTCCGAATCACCCATGGCCGGCCCCGTCTACCGCTACGACGCCGCCTCGACCTCCGACGTGAAGTTCCCCCAGGAGTACGACGGGGACTTCTTCGCCGGCGAGTTCGGCCGCCGGTGGATCAAGCGGATCGAGGCCGCCGGAGACGGCACCGTGCAGTCGATCAACCCCTTCCCCTGGAGCGGCACCCAGGTGATGGACACGGCCTTCGGCCCGGACGGCGCCCTGTACGTCCTCGACTACGGCACCGGATACTTCAACGGTGACGAGAACTCCGCCCTGTACCGGATCGAACACGTCACGGGCGGCCGCGCCCCGATCGCCCAGGCCCGCGCGAACGTCACCTCCGGCAGGGCGCCGCTGGCCGTCTCCTTCTCGTCGGCCGGCAGCTCCGACCCCGACGGCGACGCCCTCTCCTACGCCTGGACCTTCGGCGACGGCGCCACCGCCACCACCGCCGCCCCCTCCCACACGTACGCGGCCGACGGTCAGTACACGGCCACGCTCAAGGTCACCGACGGCACCGGAAAGTCGGCGACCGCCTCGGTCCCGATCACGGTCGGGAACACGGCCCCCACGGTCCGCCTCGACCTGCCCGCCGACGGAAGCGTCTACGACTTCGGCGCGGCGATCCCCTTCACGGTGACGGTGACCGACCCCGAGGACGGCACGATCGACTGCTCCAGGGTGAAGGTCACCTTCATCGTCGGACACGACAGCCACGGACACCCGCAGACCTCGGCCACCGGCTGCACGGGCACCCTGCGGACCCTCGCCGACGGGGAGCACGACCCCAACGCCAACATCTTCGGCGTCGTCGACGCCGAGTACACCGACAAGGGCGCCAACGGCCAGCCCGCGCTGACCGCGCACGACCAGCACGTCACCCAGCCCGGCCACCGCCAGGCCGAGCACTACGGAGAGTCCTCCGGGGTCCAGGTCGTCACCCACACCCCCGCGCACGGCGGCAGGACCGTCGGCCACATCGAGAACGGCGACTGGATCGCCTTCCGGCCGTACGCCCTGGCGAACGCCGAGCGGTTCACCGCCCGGATCTCCTCGGCGGGAACGGGCGGCACGATCGAGGTGCGCGCCGGGTCCCCGACCGGAACCCTCCTCGGCACGGTGGCCGCACCGGTCACCGGCGGCTGGGAGACCTTCCAGGACGTGAGCACCGCGCTCACCGATCGCCCCGCCGGCTCCACGGCCCTGTACCTCGTCTTCAAGGGCGGCACCGGTTCGCTGTTCGACGTGGACGAGTTCTCCCTCACGACCTCCGGTGGCGGCGCCCGCTCCGGCCCGGTGAAGGGCGTGAACGCCAAGTGCCTGGACGTCGACAACGCCGGCACCGCGGACGGTACGAGGATCCAGCTCTGGACCTGCAACGGCAGCACCGCCCAGAACTGGACGCTCCCCGGCGACGGCACCCTGCGGGCCCTCGGCAAGTGCCTGGACGTCTCGGGCGGCGCCACGGCCGACGGCACGAAGGTCCAGCTGTGGACCTGCAACGGAACCGCCGCCCAGACCTGGGCGCCCCAGGCCGACGGCACCGTCCGCAACCCGCAGTCCGGCAAGTGCCTGGACGCCTCGGGCGGCGTCTGGAACGACGGGACGGCCGTCCACCTGTGGACCTGCCACACCGGAACCAACCAGAAGTGGACCCTGCCGTAGCTCCCCGGCCACGTGGCTCCGCGACTGCGCGGCCCCACAGACAAGGAGACGACCGTTCCATGCGTACCCCCCTGAAGGCGGTCCTCGGCCTGCTGGCCGGCGCCGCGCTCTGCCTGACCCCCCAGACGGCGGCCCAGGCCGCGCCACCGGCACACCCCACGACCGCGACCGGCGGGGCCGCCGGGGCGCGCGCCGCCGCGGATCCGGCCTACAAGGTCCTCGTCTTCTCCAAGACGGCCGGCTTCCGGCACTCCTCGATCGCCCCCGGCATCGCGGCCCTGCGCGACCTCGGCACGGCGAACGGCTTCACCGTCGACGCCACCGAGGACGCCCAGGCCTTCACGACCGGCAACCTCGGCCAGTACGAGGCGGTCGTCTTCCTGTCGACCACCGGCGACGTCCTGAACGCCGCCCAGCAGACCGCGTTCGAGCAGTACGTACGGAGTGGCGGCGGATACGTCGGCATCCACGCCGCCGCCGACACCGAGTACGACTGGCCCTTCTACGAAGGCCTGGCCGGAGCCCTCTTCCACTCGCACCCGGCCGTCCAGTCCGCCACCGTCAGGGTCGAGGACCGGGCGCACGACGCCACCGCCCACCTGGGCGCCACCTGGCAGCGCACCGACGAGTGGTACAACTACCGCGCCAACCCGCGCTCCACCGCCCACGTCCTGGCCTCGCTCGACGAGACCAGCTACACGGGCGGGAACATGTCCGGCGACCACCCGATCGCCTGGTGCAAGGGCTACGAGGGCGGCCGGGCCTTCTACACCGGCGGCGGCCACACCGACGAGTCGTACGCCGAACCCGCCTTCCGACGCCACCTGTTGGGCGGGATCCGCTGGGCCGCCGGCACGACCGAGGCCGACTGCCGCCCGGAGACCGGCTACACGTCCCTCTTCGACGGCTCGTCCACCACCGGCTGGAAGCAGGCCGGCCCGGGCGGGTTCACCCTCGCGGACGGCACCCTCACCTCCCAGGGCGGTCTCGGCATGCTGTGGTACTCCGCCAAGGAGTTCACCGGCGACTACTCCCTCAAGCTCGACTGGAAGGCCGCGGGCGACGACAACTCCGGCGTCTTCCTCGGCTTCCCGGCCTCCGACGACCCCTGGTCCGCGGTGAACAACGGCTACGAGATCCAGATCGACGCCACCGACGCGGCCGACCGCACCACCGGAGCCGTCTACGGCTTCAAGTCCGCCGACGTCGCCGCCCGCGACGCCGCGCTGAACCCGCCCGGCGAGTGGAACACGTACGAACTCCGGGTCACCGGCGAACGCCTGGAGATCTTCCTGAACGGCACCAGGATCAACGACTTCACCAACACCGACCCGGTCCGCAGCCTGCGCCAGGGGCACATCGGCCTCCAGAACCACGGAACCGGCGACGACGTGTCCTTCCGCAACATCCGGATCAAGCAGAACGGCGGACAGCCCGGCCCCCGCACCGGCGAGGTCAAGGGCGTCAACGGCAAGTGCCTGGACGTCGACAACGCCGGGACCGCGGACGGCACGAAGATCCAGCTGTGGACCTGCAACGGCAGTGCCGCCCAGAAGTGGACGGTCGCGGCCGACGGCACGGTGAGGGCGCTCGGCAAGTGCCTGGACGTCTCGGGCGGCGGCAGCGCGGACGGTACGAAGGTCCAGCTGTGGACCTGCAACGGCACGGCCGCGCAGAAGTGGGCCCCCCAGGCCGACGGCACGGTCCGCAACCCGCAGTCGGCCAAGTGCCTCGACGCCTCGGGCGGCGTCTGGAACGACGGGACGGCCGTCCACCTGTGGACCTGCCACACCGGCCCCAACCAGAAGTGGACCCTGCCCTGACGGGGAGCGAGGTCCTGACGTGATCGCGGCCCCCGGTGACGCGTGTCTCCCACGCGCCGCCGGGGGCCGCGGCTCGCCGCACCGGCGCCCGCGTGCGGCCTCAGCGCCGCCGGGGAGACTTCCAGCCGCTCCGGCGGAGCTTGACGAGGACGAACACCCCGAGCAGCGCCCACACGCCCAGGAACGCCCACTTGAACCAGGGCGGACCGTCCCAGCGTTCCGCCAGCTGTACCGATTGGGCGTAGTAAGAGGTCATGGTCCGCGTGTGCCCACCCACCCGGACCCCGACACGCGCGCCCGCGCGACCACCGGTCTCGCCGCCGCACGGGGAGCGCCGGCGGCCGGCCGGTTCGCGAGGCTCTCAGAACTCCACGGCGTCGCGGATCAGCGGGCAGGTCATGCAGTGGCCGCCGCCGCGCCCCCGGCCGAGTTCGGCGCCGACGATGGTGATGACCTCCACCCCGGCCTCGCGCAGCAGGGCGTCGGTCTGGGTGTTGCGGTCGTAGGTGAAGACGACCCCCGGTTCGAGGGCGACGGCGTTGTTGCCGCTGTCCCACTGCTGGCGTTCGGAGGCGTACACGTCTCCGCCCGTCTCGATCACCCGGAGTCCGGGCAGCCCGAGGGCGCGGGCGACGACGTCGACGAAGGGGGTGGAGCCCTCGTCGGTGATCTCGACGCCGGGTGCCCTGTCGCTCGGCCGGAGGGAGAAGGCGTGGACGGCGTCCGTGATCCTCGGGTAGAGCGTGACGACGTCGCGGTCGGCGAAGGTGAACACGGTGTCGAGGTGCATGGCGGAGCGCAGCCTCGGCACGCCGGCGACGACCACGTACCGGGCGGCGCCGTTCTCGAAGAGGGCGCGGGCGACCTGCGTGATGGCCTGGCGCGAGGTGCGCTCGCTCATGCCCATGGGCGGGGCTGGTCGGGTACGGGTCCGCGGCTCTTCCCGTCGGGATCTCAGAGCTCGATCCAGCCGAGGGCGAGGGCGACGACGACCGTCTCGCGCCGGGTGGTGCGTCCCGCCGTTCCCTCCGCTCCGGGCCGCAGCGCGATCTTCACGGCGAAGGCGGCGGCCAGCGGGAACGGGATGAGGCTGAGGGCGCTCGTCAGGTCCAGGGCGAAGTTGAACGCGTCGTCCGAGAAGGCGGTGACGATCAGCACGACCTGACTGAGCGAGGTCGTCATCAGCAGGGCCGGGACGGGCACGTCGTCACCGCTCGCACGCCCGAGGAAGCGGGGCATGTCCTCGTCCTTCGCGGCGACGAAGAGCACCTCGGCGGCCATCAGGGTCCAGGCGAGGTAGGCGCCGAGGACGGAGACGACGAGGCCGACGCTGGCGAAGACCTTCCCCCAGGTGCCGACGGCGGCCTCCAGGACCCCCGCATGGAGGGCTGCCGGAGCTCCGCGATCTCGCCCATGGGCATGATTCCGTACGACAGGATGGTCACCGAGGCGAAGATCGCGAAGACGCTGAGGAAGCCGAGGACCGTGGCCCGGCCGACGTCCTCGCGACGCTTGGCGTGCCGGGAGCAGACGCTCGCGCCCTCGACGCCGAGGAAGACGAAGACGGTGGCGAGCATGGTGCCGCGGACCTGTTCGAACAGCGGGCCGGCGTAGCCGGCGCCGTCGAAGTTGTCGGCGAAGATGGCCGGTTCGAAGAAGAAGAGGGCCAGGACTACGAAGACGAGGATGGGGACGATCTTGGCGACGGTGACGACCCGGTTGATCGCGGCGGCTTCCCTCACCCCGCGGCGGACGAGCGGGAAGAAGCCCCAGAGGCCCGCCGAGGACAGCACGACGGCGAGCACGGTGTCACCGTCGCCGAGCGCCGGGGCGACGGCACCGACCGTCGACATGATGAGGACCCAGTGGGTCACGTTCCCGACGCAGGCACTGGCCCAGTGGCCGAAGGCGGAGAAGAAGCCGAGGTACTCACCGAAGCCGGCCTTGGCGTACGCGTAGACACCGGCGTCCAGGTCGGGGCGCCGGACCGCGAGTGTCTGGAAGACGAAGGCGAGCATCAGCATGCCGACGCCGGCGACCGTCCAGGCGATCAGGGCGCCGGCGACCCCGGTCTCCTGCGCGAACCGCCGTGGCGGGGAGAGCCGGCTCCGACCATCGAGCCCACGACCATGGCGGTGAGCGTCAGCAGGGTGAGCTTGGCCGTCGGCGGGTTCCCGCCGGTGGAGGGCCCGGCGTCGCCGCCGGTGTCCGCATGGCTCATGACGTACCTCGCTGGCGTGGGGGTCGGGACGGGGGAAGGGCGTGCCGAACGGCGGGAGGCCGCGCCCGGTACGACACCTCCGGTCCGGGCCCCGCGCACCGTCCGCTCGTGACAACGGGAACCTAGTCCGTATCGTGAGGATTCTCCCGGTACGGACGTCGTGTCGTCCGTACGAAAGGAAACGGGGGTGCTCCGGGCCACCGGTCACGCCCCTGCGGCCCGGTCGCCCCCGTCCGGCACGCCCGCGACGGGTTCTCCGCCCGGGCTCCCGGCCGACTCCGCGTGCGGCGAACGGCCGGTCCGCACGCGTCGACGGCGGGCGGCGCCGCGTTCCCGTTCGTCTACCGTTGCCGGGCAACCGGAAGCGACCTGGGGAGCAAGGACATGACCATCCTGAAGACCTACGCGCGCCTGTGGACCGACGACCTGGACCGTGCGCTGCCGCTCCTGGAGCAACTCACGGGCGAACGGCCCCACCTGCGGCTGACGTTCCACGAGGTCACCCTCGGGGCCATCGGCGACTTCCTGGTCATCGCGGGACCGGCCGAGGAACGCGCGAAGTACAGCCACGCCTCCGCCACCGTCGTCGTCGACGACCTCGACGCACTCCGGGAAACCCTGGAGGCCGCCGGCGCCACCCTCACCACCCCCGCGACCGACGGCCCCACCGGACGGTTCCTCTACGCCCGCCACGCGGACGGAGCGGGCGTCGAGTACGTCGAATGGAACGCGGAACTGCTCCGCGAACTCACCTCCGCGCCGGGGCTCCCGACGGAGTGACCTCCACTCCGCCCCGGAGGCGCGCGCCTCCGGGGCCGGGCGGACACCCCCGCCCTCGTCGGCACGCGTCCCGGCGCCCGGCGCGCCCGCTCAGCGCAGTGCCCCGGCGACCACGGAGGCGGCCCGGGCGACCAGCCGGTTGTCGGGCTCCGCCTCCCGGCCGGAGCGGGTCGACAGGATCGCCATCACGATCGGCGCCCCGTCCGGGGGCCAGACCACGGCCATGTCGTTGCGTCCGCCGTACGTCGTCGCCGTCCCCGTCTTGTCCCCGACCACCCACGTGCCGGGCACCCCGGCGCGGATGGTCTCGTCACCCGTCAGGTTGGTCTTCAGCCAGGTGGTGAGCCGCTCCCGCTCAGGGGCGCGCAGGACGTCACCGAGGACGAGGGCGCGCAGGTCGCCGGCGAGCGCCCGCGGTGAACTGGTGTCCCGGACCTCGCCCGGCCGCCAGTCGCCGAGCTCCGGCTCGATCCGGTCCATCCGGGTCACGTCGTCGCCGATCGACCGCAGCACGGCCTGGAGGCCCTTCGGGCCGCCCAGCTCCTCGAAGAGCAGATTGCCCGCCGTGTTGTCGCTGTGGCGGACGGCGGCGTCGGCGAGGGCGTCCAGAGTCATCCCCGTGTCGACGTGCTTCTCGGTGACCGGCGAGGGGTCGACCAGCTCGTCCCTCGTGTAGCGCACGACGCGCTCCATGCCGCTCAACCCCTCCTCGCGCAGCACGGCGCCGGCGGCCAGGGCCTTGAAGGTGGACGCGTAGGGGAACCGCTCGCCGTCCCGGTAGGCGATCTCGCGGCCGGTGCCGGTGTCGACCGCGTAGACACCGAGGCGGGCGTCGAACGCGTCCTCCAGGGCGCGGAACTCACGTCGGTGGGACGCGCCGGCCGCGTCCGGACCGGACGTCGTCCCGGCGAAGGACACGGTGGAAGTGGGCGGGGAGGCTTGCGCCTTCGGTTCGGCGCAGGCGGTCAGCGGGACGAGGACGAGCGCGGCGGCGAATCCCGTGAGGGCGCGCCCGACGCGGATGGGCTGCATGGTCAGGACCTCCGGTGCGCCCCGGGCAGGGGCGCGTAGGGGCCGGTCCCGTACGGCACCGGCCCGGTGCGTGTCATGAGTGCCCGACCACATTCGCCCGCCACCGCCATGCGGTCCAATGCCGCCACGCGCCGTTCCATGCGGAATCGGCATGGAACACGGTGGCGCATAGGGTGCGGGGTGTGGATCTGGTGGCAGCGAGTCGAGCCTTCGTCAGCGTCGGTGAACACGGCGGTTTCACCGTCGGAGCGGCCGCGGCCGGCATGTCCCAGCCGGTGGCCAGCCGCCGCGTCGCCGCGCTGGAGGAGCACGTGGGCGAGCGGCTCTTCGAACGCACGTCGCGCCGCGCGGTGCTCACCCCGTTCGGCCGTGACCTGCTGCCGTCGGCGCGGGCCCTGGTGCGCGCCGCCGACGTCCTGCTCCACGAGGCCGAGACCGCACGGCGCAGGCCCTGGCGGATCGCGGTGCCCGCCGTCTGCGGCACGGCGGCGCTGGCGCGCCTCGTCGCCGACGCCCGGACCCTCGGGATCGCCCTCGACCTGCGGATCGAGCCGCCCGCCGAACGCCGGGACCTGGTACGGACCCGGCAGGTGCGGGCCGCGGTGCTGGCGGTGCCGTCCGACGAGGCGGTCTGGTCGGTGCCGCTGGGCGTCGCCACGGCCGCGGACCCCGGCACGCGCCGCGTCTGGCTGGAGACCCTGCGGATCGGCCGGACCGGCCGGGGCCCGGCGCGGAGGCTGTGGATCCAGCCCGAGGACGACGTGCCGCACGTCCGCGACCCGCTGGCACGGCTGCGGGACGCGGTCGGACTGCGCCCCGCCCAGTTCGCCGCGGCGACCGACCTGACGGACGCGGTGGCCGAAGTGCTGTACGGGGAGGACCTGCTGCTCTGCTCGCCCGCGCAGGCCGCCGGGCTCGGTCTGCACTGGCGCCCGCTCGGCGAACTGTCCCCGGTCCGGGGGTTCGCGCTCTGCGCGGCGGACGGCGGCGACCCGGCCGGAACGGCCAGCCGCCTGGGCCGCGCCCTCGCCCGCTGCCTGGGCGCGGACGGGCCCCCGGCGGGGGACGGAGCCGGCGACGAGAACACGGACACGGATACGGACACGGGCGGGGAACGGAAGGCGGGCACGTGCGTACCGACACGCTGATCGACGAGGTGGAGCGGCGGCTGGGGGACGGCGGACTGCGGGGCTGCCTCCTGGTGCGCGACCTGCGCACCGGCGAGGAGATCGGCATCGACCCGGACACCGTCCTCCCCTCGGCCTCCCTGGTCAAGGTCCCCCTGGCGGTGGCGACCCTCGAACGCATCCGGCGCGGCGAACTCGACGGCGCCACCCCGATCGAGGTCGCCCCGGGACGCAGCACCGTCCCCGGGCCCACCGGTCTGACCCGCTTCCGCCACCCCGCGCGGATCGCCGTCGACGACCTGCTCTACCTGAGCACCTGCCTGAGCGACGAGCGGGCCGCCGACACCCTCTTCGGCCTCACCCCGCCCGCGCGGGTCACTTCGCTGCTGCGGGAGTTCAACGTCCACGGCATCTCCGTGCGCCACACCGTCGACGAACTCAGCGACACCCCCGTCGAACGCTTCGACACCGCCCAGGCGCACCTCGCGCACGCGCTGGCCATCGACGCCGGCACCGGCGGACGCGGTCACCGGGTGCCGCAGCTCGACACGACACGCGCCAACACCGGCAGCGCCAGGGCATGGGTCGACCTGCTCCAGGAGCTCTGGGCGCCCACGGCCCTCCACCCCGGGGTCGCGGAAGCGGTGCGCGGACTGATGCTGCACAACATGCTCCGCCAGCGCCTCACCCCGGACTTCGCCTCGGACGCGACCACCTGGTGGTCCAAGACCGGCACCCTGCTCAACCTCCGGCACGAGATCGGCGTGGTGGAACACACCGACGGCGGCGCCTACGCCGTCGCGGCGCTCACCGAATCCCTGGTCCCGGCCGCCGTCCAGCCCGGCGCGGACGCGCTGATGGGCGAGGCGGCCCGGACACTGCGCGACCACCTGCGGCACGTCTGACGTCCCGAACCGCCGGGCCGCGTCCTGCCCGGTCCCGATGCGCCGGGCACTTCCCGGAGGTGAGCCGGAGCTCCTAGAGGTGAGCCAGGGCGAACGCCGACAGAAACCCGGCCACCGTGGTCAGGCCCGTCAGCAGGTGCACCCTGCCGTACGCCTCGGGGATCATCGTGTCCGCGATCATCGCCAGTATCGCCCCGCCCGCCACCGCCGTGATCGTCGCCATCACGGCCGCGGATGCGCCGCCCAGCAACGCGTACCCGGCCAGTGCCGCCAGGCCGCTGATCACCGCGATGCCTCCCCACAGGGCGAACACGTATCCGCGGCTGCGTCCGGCGTCACGCATGCCGGCGGCGCTCGCGAGCCCCTCGGGCAGGTTGCTGATGAACACCGCTCCCACCGTCGCCACTCCCAGGTGCCCGCCGCCCAGCAGGCTGGTGCCGATGACGACGGATTCCGGGACCCCGTCCAACAGCGCTCCCAGGGCTATGGCGTTGCCCGAACCCGGCTCCTCGCTCTCGGAGGGCTGCTCCTCCCCGGAACGCTTCCGGTGCCGCGCGCCGCGCCGTGCCAGGAGGGCGTTGGCCCCCGAGTAGACGGCGGCCCCGCCGACGGCGCCGGTGACCACGGGCACCATGCCGGAGCGTTCGTACGCCTCGGCGATGAGTTCGAACGACACCGCGGCCATCAGAACACCGCTGCCGAAGGCCATGACCAGGGCGATCAGCCGGGGCGGGACCCGCACCAACGTGCCGACGGCCGCCCCCACCAGCAGGGCCGCCCCCGCGAACAGACCCCATCCACCCGCAACCAACGCTCCCGTCACAACCGGCCCCTCTCGACGCTGTCCATGGACGAGGGCCCTCCTACCCCTCGAACAGCGGAGAAACGGATGTCGCCACGATCCCGGCCGGTACCCGGCAGGCATGGGCGGGACGCGGCCGGGCATCCGGGGAGGGGCCGGTCGCACCCCCGCGCCGTCCCTCAACGTCGAAGAACTCCGAGGAGTGAGAAGGTGAAAGGGTTCCGCAGCTTCATCCTGCGCGGCAACGTGGTCGATCTGGCCGTCGGCATCGTCATCGGGGCGGCGTTCACCGCCGTCGTCAACGGCTTCGTGAGCGCCTTCCTGACGCCCCTGGTCGGGCTGGCCGCCGGCGCCACCGGTGACATGAATCGCAAGACCTTCACCCTGGGCGCCATCCATTTCCCCTACGGCGCCTTCATCAACGCGCTGATCAGCTTCCTCCTGCTCGCCAGTGCCCTGTACTTCCTCGTGGTACTGCCGATCAACAAGCTGCACGAGCGCCTCGCACCGCACCAGGACGTCCAGGCGCCCAAACGGGACTGCCCCGAATGCCTCAGCCCCGTCCCCGCCCGGGCCCGCCGCTGCGCGTCGTGCACCGCCCCCCTGCCCGCCGTACCGGTCCAGCCGGAGGAGACGACCAAGCGCGTCGGGTGACCGGTCCGGCCGGAGCACCGCCGCCACTCCAGCCGGTGCCGCCGGCCGGCCCGGACCCCGCCGGCACGGGCCCGTTCAGCTCTCCGCCCGCGCGCGCACCGCGTTGAACTGAGCGCCGGCGAGCAGGGCGAGGTTGGTGAACCACAGCCACACGAGGAAGACGACGATTCCCGCCAGGGAACCGTAGAGGCGGCTGTAGGTCCCGAACTGCGTGTAGAGGGTGAAGACGACCGAGGCGCCGAGCCACAGGAACGCCGCCAGGAAGCCGCCCGAGAACCCCCGGTGCCTTCCACGGGCCCGGGCGGGCCCGGTGCGGTAGAGGATGAGAATGAGGCCCGTCACGATCGCCAGGAGCACCGGCCACCGCAGGAACGCCACGGCGTCCGTGTTCGGATGGCCGACGGCCGCCGCGAGCCTGCGGGCCACGGGGCCGGTCGCGACAAGGCTCGCGGCGCCCGCCACGAGCAGGGCCAGCAGCGCGCCGGCGGTGAGGACGAGGACGTGCGCCGCGCGCAGGGGCGGCCGCGTGTCGGGGAGCCGGTACATCGTGTGCAGGGCGCGGCGGAAGACCGCCAGGTAGCTGGAGGCCGACCACAGGGCGCTCAGGACGCCGCTGACGAGCAGCGTCCACAAGGAGGACGGCGTCGAGGTGAGACCCTCCAACGCCTCGCGGAGCACCTGCGCCGACTGGGGCGGGGCGTAGGCGGTGAGGTCGAGGATCAGCCGCTCACGGGTGCCGCCCCCGGCCAGTCCCACCAGGGAGACCGAGACGAGCAGGGCGGGCACCAGCGCCAGCACCGCGTAGTAGGTGAGAGCCGCCGCGTAGTCGGCGATGTTGTCGTGCCAGAGGCGTACGGCGGTGCCGCGCAGGGCCGAGCGCAGCGGCCTCGACGACTCGGCGGCACGGCTGCCCGGAGTGCTCCGGCGTGTCCGGAGGGTGTTCGCTACCACGGTGTCCTCTTGCCCTGCGTCACCGCTCTCACCCCGGGTCCGAGCACCGGATGACGGGTTCCGGATGACGGGTTCCGGCCCCGGGTCCCGAACCGTGTACGCGGGCGAGCGATGAGTTCCGGGGGCGGACCGGGTCCACCCCGGTATGACTCGAATCATCGCCGACATCTCGGTCTCCCTGGACGGCTTCGTCACGGGGCCCGACCCCGGCCCGGGCAACGGCCTGGGCACCGGAGGCGAAGCCCTGCACACCTGGGCGTTCTCCGACGATCCCGAGGAGCGCCGCTGCCTGCGGGAGGGCACCGCCCGCTCGGGCGCCGTCGTCCTCGGGCGCCGCCTCTTCGACCTGGTCGACGGACCCGGGGGATGGGACGACGAGATCGGTTACGGCGCCGAGGAGGCGGGCAGACCCGCGTTCGTCGTCGTGACGGGCTCCGTGCCGGAGTCGGTACGGCTCACCGGCCTCGACTGGACGTTCGTCACCACCGGTCTGCCCGACGCCGTCGCCGCCGCACGCGAGCGCGCCGAGGCGGCGTCGTCGCGTCGCGGCGAAGACCTCGACGTCGTCCTCATGGGCGGCGGCGCCACGATCGCCTCGGCCCTCGAAGCCGGACTCGTCGACGTGCTGACGCTGCACCTCGCCCCCGTCGTGCTGGGCGCCGGGACGCCGCTGTTCGCCGGGGGAGCGCCCCACACGCTCGTACGGACGGACGTGCTCCCGACGTCGAACGCGACTCACCTGACCTACGACGTCCTGAGGTGATCCGATGACCACGGTCGATCTCGACGGAGTCACCCTGGGCATCGAGTCGTTCGGTGACGGCGACGCGCCCCTCGTCCTGCTCGCCGGCGGGACGACGATGCTCTCCTGGCCCGACGCGCTGTGCGAGCGCCTCGCCGCCGGCGGCCGCCGTGCGGTCCGCTACGACCTGCGCGACAGCGGGGAGTCGACGACGGCGGATCCGGAAGCACCCGCCTACACCCTGCGCGACCTCGCCGCCGACGCGGCGGCGCTCGTCGGCGTGCTCGGCGGAGGACCCGCGCACCTCGCGGGCATCGGCGTCGGCGGGATGGTCGCCCAGGTGGCCGCGCTCGACCACCCGGACACGTTCTCGGCACTCACCCTGGTCGGCACCCGCGCGGTCGCCCCCGGCCCGCCCGACGACGACCTTCCCGACCACGACCGGGCGACGACGCGCCGGCTGTTCGCGCACCCGATGCCGGACTGGACCGACCGCGAGGCGGTCGCGGAGTTCGCCGCCGCCGGTGCGGAGGTCCTCGGCGACGACCCCGCCGCCGCGCGGGCGGTCGCCGCGCGCGTCTGGGACCGCACGCCCGGCGCTTCGCCATCGGTCCGGACGGCCAACCACCTGGGCACGGTGTTCTCCGCGCTCGACTGCGCGCCCCGCTGGCGCGAGCGCCTGCCGGGACTCGGGATCCCCGCCCTCGTCGTCCACGGCCGCCACGACCGGTTCTTCCCCCTCGGCAACGGCGAGGCGCTCGCACGCGAGATCCCCGGCGCGCGGCTCCTCGTCCTCGAGGAGGCCGCCACCGCGATCCCCGGCGCGGCGGTCGACGAGGTCGCCGGGGCGATGCTCGCGCTCGGGTAGGGGAGCCGCGGTCCGCCCCTGGTCAGCAGGCGGTGGACCCGGACCCGAAGACCCTTTCCAGCAGGGCGTGCAGGCGGTCCCGGTCCCGGTCGTCGAGCCGGTCCAGACCGTCCCGCGTGGCGCACATCCTCGCGCGGATCGCGTCGGTGACGCGTTCGCCCTCGGCCGTGAGGACGACGTTCTTGACGCGCCGGTCGGAGGCGTCGGCCTCGCGGCGCACGAGGCCGCGCTTCTCCAGCCGGTCGACGATGCCGGTCATGTTGGAGGCGTCGCAGGTCATGCTCTCGGCCAGGGCGCGCATCGCGGCCGGTCCCCGGCGCAGCGCGGTCAGTGCCCTGCCCTGGCTGGCCGTGAGGTTCTCGCTCGCCGCCGCGACGGTGAAGTCGCCGTAGTAGACGCCGAGCGACACCGAGAGCAGCTCCATGAGCCGGTCGGTGCCGACGCGGGGTGCCCGCGCGCGGGGAGCTTCTGTCATGAGTCCACTTTATCCCGGGAAACTTGACCATCTCAAATATCGATGTCTACCTTCTTCCTGTTGCTTGAAGTTCTCAAGCATCAAGGTTGTCAAGCAGTAGTCACGCAGCCGTGTAGCCATGAGGAGCGTCCCCGTGACCGTCACCGCGTCCCCCGCCTCCCGTGCGGCCGAGATCCTGTCCCGGCCCGTCGCACTGAACGGCCTGACCGTCCCGAACCGCATCGTGATGGCGCCGATGACCCGCATGTTCTCTCCCGGTGGCGTCCCCGGTGAGGACGTGCGGTCGTACTACGCCCGCCGCGCCGCCGCCGGCGTGGGCCTGATCGTCACGGAGGGGACCTACGTCGGCCACGAGTCGGCCGGGCAGAGCGACCGCGTACCGAGGTTCCACGGCGAGGAGCAGCTGGCGGGATGGGCGAAGGTCGCCGAGGACGTGCACGCGGCGGGCGGCACGATCGTGCCGCAGCTGTGGCACATCGGCATGGTGCGCGAGCAGGGCCAGGCGCCCTACGCCGACGCCCCCGCCGTGGGCCCCTCCGGCATCCGCGTCGACGGCACCGAGGGCGCGGGCCGGGCGATGACCCGGAGCGACCTGGACGACGTCATCGGCGCCTTCGCCGAGGCCGCCGCGGCCGCCGAGCGCATCGGCTTCGACGGCGTCGAACTGCACGGTGCCCACGGCTACCTCGTCGACCAGTTCCTGTGGGAGCGGACCAACCGCCGCACCGACGCCTACGGGGGCGACTCCGTGGCCCGTACGAGGTTCGCGGCCGAGATCGTGGCCGCGGTCCGCGCGGCCGTCTCGCCCGGCTTCCCGGTGATCTTCCGCTACTCGCAGTGGAAGCAGGAGGCCTACGACGCGCGTCTCGCCGGGACCCCGCAGGAGCTGGAGGCGATCCTGGCCCCGCTCGCCTCGGCCGGCGTCGACGCCTTCCACGCCTCCACCCGCCGTTACTGGATCCCGGAGTTCGAGGGCTCGGACCTGAACCTGGCCGGCTGGACCAAGAAGCTCACCGGCCGGCCCACGATCACCGTCGGCTCGGTCGGCCTCGACGGCGACTTCCTCCACGCCTTCGCGGGCAAGGGCGCCGAACTCGGCAGCCTCGACAACCTCCTCGACCGACTGGAGCGCGACGAGTTCGACCTCGTCGCCGTCGGCCGCGCCCTGCTCCAGGACCCGCAGTGGGCGTCCAAGATCCTCGCGGGCAGGACCGACGAGCTGAAGCCGTACGACGCGGCCGCGCTGAGGACGCTGAGCTGAAGCGCGGCCCGGCGTCCCCGTCGCGGGGGCGCCGGGCCGCCGGGTCGAGCCGGAGACCGCTCGCGGCGGGGGTTCAGCCGACCCCCTCTCCGGGCGCCGTCGGATGCGCCTCCAGACCCGGAGCGGCCAGCAGGTCGGCGACGAGTTCCGGGGACCCGCCGACGTAGGTGCTGACCAGGTCCACGTCACCGCCCAGGCACCACGCGCGGTCCTGCGGCCACCACAGGTCCGGCAGCTCGGCGAACTCGTCCAGGGACACCGGCGAGACGGCGTCGGCCAGCGTCCCGGAGAGCAGCACTTCGTCCCGCCCGGGAGTCTCGAAGGAGGGGAACCGGTCGAAGTCCCACCGTCCGTAGCCGTTCCACAGACCGAACCAGCAGTGCTCGGGGGTCCGGGTGTGCCGGGCCAGGACGGGGATCAGGGCCCGGGCGACGTCCGGCGGGGTCGGACCCTCCGCGGGATGCTCGTCCCAGACGCCGGGCAGGCCGTACTCGGAGGCGTTCTGGTAGAAGCGGTCCATCTCGATCAGCTCGTGCCAGTCCGTGCCGGGTGTCATCGCGCGCCCCCGGGCGGCGGCCACAGCCGCCCACCGCACCGGCCGTTCGTCGAGGGAAGCCGGATGCAGAATCCTGGCGTAGGCGGCGAAACCGGGCGCGGCGACACCCGCCACCGTCCCGAAGTCGCCGTACCCCGGGGCGCGTTCGGTGAGCCAACGGGCCGGGCCGAGATCGGCGGTCTCCACGCGCAGGCGTCCGTACTGCTCCGGAGCGGGATACCGGTCCACCGGTGGGTAGTCGTCCATGCCGCGTATTCTGCCCCGCCGGACCGGCCGGGGACGGCGCCCGGCCGGACCGGCGGCCGACGGGCCCCGGGCGGCTTCCCGCCGACCGGTCCGGCCGGGACGTTCTCGTGGGGATCCCCGCGGCCCCGGCGCGTGTCCTCCGGCGCGGCCTCAGGTCGCTTGCGCCAGTATCCCGGCCGCCTCGGCCTCCGCCACGGCCCGGTCCTCGGCCACGAGTCCGATGCGGGTACGGCGGTCGAGGAGGTCGGAAATGTCGAGGGCGCCCTCGTGGCGGACCGCCCACAGCAGCTCGGCGCGCGTGACGGGATGTCCGGGGACGACGGGCAGCGCGAGCTCCGGCCGCCCGAGGCCGATCTCGTGCACGGCGACGGCTTCGGTCCCGTAGCGCCGCACGAGGTGCGACGGGGCGTCGAGACGGGCCAGGGTGCGTGGCGCCGCCGCGCCCACGAGGGGCACCGAAGCGGTGCGGCAGGGGCCGGCGTCCAGGGCTCGGGCCGTCACGGCGGCGTCCAGGGCGTCCTGCGCCATCCCCCGGTAGGTCGTCAGCTTGCCGCCGACCACGGTCACGACGCCGTCGGGGGAGTGGAGGATCGCGTGCCTGCGCGAGATGTCGGCGGTGCGGCCCCCCTCGCCGCGCGTGTCCAGGAGGGGGCGCAGGCCCGCGAAGGCCCCGACGACGTCCCCCCGGTGGAGGGTGACGTCGAGGGCGGAGCCGAGGACGTCGAGGAGGAAGCCGATGTCGGTCTCGGGCACGTCCGGGACGTCGGGGACCTCGCCGTCGACGGGTTCGTCGGTGAGTCCGACGTACACCCGGCCGTCGCCCTGGGGGAGGACCAGGACGAAGCGGTTGGTCTCGCCGGGGATCGGGATGTGCAGCCCCGCGGAGAGCCCGCCGAGGTCCCGGTCGCGCAGGACCAGATGGGTGCCGCGGGAGGGCCGCAGCCGGACGTCGCCGACGAGGCCGCCCGCCCACACCCCGGCCGCGTTGACGACCGCGCGGGCGCGGACGCGCAGCTCCTCGCCGGTCGTCTCGTCCCGGACCCGCGCGCCGCCGCCGTCGAGTTCGAGCGCGCGGACCCGGGTGAGGATCCGCGCGCCGTGCGCCGCCGCGGTACGGGCGATCGCGGTGACCAGGCGCGCGTCGTCGGTGAGCCGGCCGTCCCAGGAGAGCAGGCCGCCGCGCAGTCCGGCGGGCCGCAGGGCGGGTGCGAGGTGGCGCGTCTCGACGGCGGACAGGGTGCGCGGAGCGGGCAGCGTGCGGCGCGAGGTGCGGGCGGAGACCCGGAGCGCGTCACCGGCGAGGAAGCCGGCCCGCACGAGCGCGGCCTGGGCGCGGCCGACGAGCGGGGTGAGGGGGAGGACGAACGGCTGGGCGCGGACCAGGTGGGGCGCCGTCCGCTCCATCAGGACCCCGCGCTCGACGGCGCTCTCGTGGGCCACGTCGAGCTGCCCGGTGGCGAGGTAGCGCAGTCCTCCGTGGATCAGCTTCGAGCTCCACCGCGACGTCCCGAACGCGAGGTCGTGGGCGTCGATCGCGGCCACGCGCAGTCCGCGCGCGGCCGCGTCCAGCGCGACGCCGGCGCCGGTCGCGCCGAGCCCCACGACGAGGACGTCGACCTCCTCGCCGTCGGCGAGCCGGGCGAGTTCGCGCGTACGGCGTCCCGCGTTCAGCGAGGAGCCGGGCGGGGAGGGGCTGTTCGTGGGGGTCATGGGGTGAGGGTCCTCTCCAGCAGGGTGCGCAGCTCGCCCAGGAAGGCGGCTTCGCTCAGGTCGGGATCGGTCTCTTCGGTCATGGTGCGCAGCGAGAGCGTGAACGACTGCACGACGAGCAGCAGGGACCGGGCCTGGAGGTCCACCGGCGCCCCGCGTACGGACCCGTCCTCGTGGCCCGCGCCGAGCGCGGTGACCAGGAGCCCGAGGAAGGCCTCCTGACTGGCCCCCCTGCGGTCGAGGACGTACGGCAGCAGCAGCTCGGGGTCCACGTCGAGGATCTTGTGGAAGAGCGGATGGGACCTGAGCGCCGCGGCGGCCGCGACGAGCCCGTCGACGAGCCGCGCCCGGACGGGCCCGCCGTCCGCGCCGACCGGCACGGCGTCCGTGGCGACGGCGATCCACTCACGGGTCATCAGGTCGCCGACCAGGCTGCGGACGTCGGGCCACCGGCGGTACAGCGTCATCCGGGACACGCCCGCGCGCCGGGCGACGTCGGTCAGCGTCGTCCTGCGCACGCCGACGGCGAGCACGCAGTCGCGCGCCGCGTCCAGGAGGAGGTCGGTGTCCGAGCGGTGGCGATCGGACCGGTCGGGTTCCGTTCGACCGGAATGGTTGTGACGAATGGGCGTCATCTGTCACAGTGTAATGCCAGCGCGGGCCGAACGGCAGCACCGCCCGTGGAACAGACCGAGAGGAACGCCTCGAAGTGGACATGTTGTGGAGCGGCTGGGGAGACCCGGCCAAGGCGGCCCCCCTGCCCGACGCGGTCACCGGTCTGCTGCGCGACCTGCTCGGCGTCACCCCGCGCCCGAGCGGACCGGCGACCCTCGACGCCGTCGACGTACCGCCCTCGCCCCTGACCGACGAGGCGCGCGCCGCGCTCGCCGGGGCGCTCGCCGCCGGGGACGCCCTGCGCGACGACGCCGAGAGCCGCCTGCGCCACACCCGGGGCAAGTCCACCCCCGACCTCCTGCGCATCCGCGCGGGCGAGGCCGACGACGTGCCGGCCGCCGTCGTCCTCCCTGGCGGCCACGACGAAGTGGTGGCCGTCCTGCGCGCCTGCGCCGCACACGGCCTGTCGGCCGTCCCCTTCGGCGGCGGCACCTCCGTCGTCGGCGGCCTGGCGCCCGAGACGAAACGCCCGTTCGTCGCCCTGGACCTGCGCCGCCTCGACCGGCTGGTGGCGATCGACGAGGTCTCCCGCACCGCCACCCTCGAACCCGGACTGCGCGGCCCGCGGGTCGAGGCGCTCCTGAACGACAAGGGCTGGACCCTCGGCCACTTCCCGCAGTCCTTCGAGTGGGCGTCCGTCGGCGGTTTCGCCGCCGCCCGCTCCAGCGGCCAGGCCTCGGCCGGGTACGGCCGCTTCGACGAGATGGTCCTCGCGCTCACCCTCGCCACCCCCGAGGGCACCCTCGACACGGGGCGCGCGCCCCGCTCGGCCGCCGGCCCCGACCTGCGCCAGCTGGTCCTCGGCTCCGAAGGCGCCCTCGGCGTCATCACGGCCGTGACCGTGCGCATCCGCCCGCTGCCCCGCCGCCGCGTCTACGAGGGCTGGCGCTTCTCCTCCTTCGAGGCGGGCACCGCGGCCCTCCGCCGGCTCGCCCAGGACGGCCCGCGCCCCACGGTGCTGCGGCTCTCCGACGAGACGGAGACCTTCGTCGGGCTCGCCCAGCCGGACGCGATCGGCGCCTCCGACACCCCGCCGGGCGGGGGCTGCGTGGCCGTCGCCGGATACGAGGGAACCGAGATCGACACCGCGAACCGCCGCGCCGCCGCCCGCGAGGTCCTGCTCGACGCCGGCGGCGAGTACCTCGGCGAGGAACCCGGCGACCGCTGGGAACACGGCCGCTACAACGCGCCGTACCTGCGCGACGCGCTGCTCGACGCCGGCGCCTTCGCCGAGACCCTGGAGACCGCGGCGTTCTGGTCCGCGCTGCCCCGGCTGTACGCCGGAGTGCGCGACGCGCTCACGACGACCCTGACCGAGGCCGGCACCCCGCCCCTGGTCATGTGCCACATCTCCCACACCTACGAGAACGGCGCCTCGCTCTACTTCACCGTCGTCTCCGCGCAGGGCGAGGACGCGGTCGCCCACTGGGCGCCCGCGAAGCGCGCCGCGAACGACGCGATCCTCGCGGCGGGCGGCACGATCAGCCACCACCACGGCGTCGGCACGGACCACCGCGACTGGTACGTCCGCGAGATCGGCCCCCTGGGCGTCCGCCTCCTCCAGGCCGTCAAGGCCGAGATCGACCCGTCCGGCGTCCTCAGCCCCGGCGTCCTCGTCCCCGTCCGCTGAACCCGGATCCCGCCGGTCCGCGGATCCCGCCCGCCGACACCTCTCTCTCGCCCGGAGGCCCGACCCATGCGACAGTTCACCGCCGTCGTCAACCCCGCCGCAGGCGGTTCCAGCGGCGTGGCGGCCCTGCTCCCCCTGGCCCGGTCGTTGCGGCAGGAGGGCGCACGGCTCGACACCGTGTACAGCCGGAGCCTCGAGCACGCACGCGAACTCGCCCACCGGGCGGGCGAACGGGGACACGTCGTGCTCGCGGTCGGCGGCGACGGAATGGCCGGCTGCGTCGGCGGTGCGCTCAGCGGGACGGACACGCTCTTCGGCCTGGTCCCCGCCGGCCGGGGCAACGACTTCGCCCGCGCGCTCGGCCTGCCCGCCGACACCCGGGAACTCGCGCGGACACTGCTCCACGGCGAGCCGCGCCCGGTGGACACGATCGAGGTGGAGTCCGCCGCACACGCGCGGACCTCCGTCCTGGGCAGCGTGTACGCGGGCATCGACGCGATCGCCAACCGCCACGCGAACGCGTCACGACTCCTGCGCGGAGCGGCGTCGTACTACGCGGGCGGCCTGCGGGCCGTCCTCGCCTGGAAACCCGCGACCTACCGCGTCACCGTCGACGGGGTCGCGCACGAGCGCACCGGCTACACGGTCGTGGCCGCGAACTCCGGCTTCTACGGCTTCGGCAGGAACATCGCCCCCGGCGCCCGGCTCGACGACGGTCTCCTGGACGTCGTCGTCATCCACGACACCTCGAAGCGGCACTTCTTCGCGGTGATGAACGAGCTGAAGACCGGCGCGCACGTACGACGCCCCCAGGTGGAGATCCTGCGGGGGAGGGAGATCCGCATCGAGGCGGACCGGCCGCTTCCCTACGGCACCGACGGCGAGGTCGACTCGGTCCTGCCGGTGACGGCCCGGGTGCGGCCGAAGTCCCTCCGCGTCCTGGCCTGACCTCCCCCGGGGCGGGCGCGTACAGTACCGGGGGGCGCGGCGAGATCACGAGGAGTCCGTCTTGACCGCCGTCAGTCTCGAGCACGCCACCGTCCCCGCCGACACCGGCGAGGTCACCCTCCTGATAGCCCGCCGGGTCGACCCCGGCCACGAGGCCGCCTTCGAGCGGTGGGCGCAGGGCATCCTCGACACCGCCGCCGCCTTCCCCGGGCACCTCGGGTACGGATTCTTCCGTTCCTCCGGCGGCGACGCCCCCTGGTTCCTGGTCCACCGCTTCCGGGACGCCGGGGCGTGCCGGACCTGGCAGGAGTCGCCCGAACGCGCGGCCTGGTTCGCGGACTGCGACGGGCACCACCACACCGAGATCGCCCGGCGGACCCTCACCGGCATGGAGACCTGGTTCGCCGAACCGGGCTCCACCCGTCCCGCGCCGCCCCGGTGGAAGATGGCGATCGGCGCGACCCTCGCCGTCTACCCGATCACCGTCCTCGGCGGCCTCTTCCTCCTGCCCCACCTGACCGCGCTGCCCCTCCTCCTCAGCAGCGCCGTCACGGCCTGCGTCTTCAACGTGCTCATGACGTACGTGGCGATGCCGGCCGTCAGCAGGCTCCTGCGCGGCTGGCTCACCCCGTAGCACCGCCCACGAACCGTGACGCCGGGCCGTGACGCCGGGCCGACGGGGGAGCCGACACGACGCGTCGCGGCACGGGGTGAATCCTTTCGTGCCCTCCCCGGCTCCTATGAAGGGGCGGACGATCCGGTCCGCCCCGCGACCCACCGGGAGGACCCCATGACCACCGTCGTCATCGCCGCGGCCGCCGCGCTGCTGCTGTGCGCGTGCACCGTCACGGTGCTGCACCGCCGGAGGCGTCGGCGTGGCTGACCACACCTGGCCCGGCGAGACCCTGGTCGCGGCGGCGCGGCGCGGCGACGCGGAGGCGCTCACCGGCCTGGTGCACGGCTCGTACCCGCACGTGCACCGGTTCGCGCGCACGCTGTGCGCCACGCCCCAGGACGCCGAGGACGCCGCGCAGGAGGCCCTGATCATCCTCTACCGCAAGATCGGCATGCTGCGGGCCTCCGGGGCGCTGGCGTCCTGGATGTTCCGCATCGTCCGCAACGAGTGTCTGCGCCGCACCCGCGCCCTGCTCTCCCACGACCCGGCCGCCCCGGGCCCCGGAGGACCCGGGCGCCGCGACGACCCGGACCGTCACGAGCCGCCGGACGGGGAGCGCGCGTCCGGCGGCACCGCGCGGTCCGCCGAGGAGGACGTCCTGCTGCGCCTGGAGGCCGAACGCGTCGCCGCCGCGATCGCCGCCCTGCCCGCCGACCAGCGGCAGGTGCTGGTCATGCGGGACGTCCGGGGCCTGCCCGGCCGTACCGTCGCGCACAGCCTCGGACTGAGCACCGCCGCGATGAAGTCCCGCCTGCACCGGGCCCGTTCGGCGGTACGCGAGGCGCTGCGCGAGGACCCGGCACGTACGGAAGGAGACGACGGTGACACCTGAACCCACGACGAGCACCGCCCCGTCCGGCGCTCCCGCCGGTGACGGCGTGCCGGGGCGCGGTGGTTTCTCCAGTGCCACCGTCCCGCGCCACCTGGCCCGCGGCGCGGTCGGGTTCGGCGCGCTCGCCGGATCACTGGCCCTGCTGCCGGCCGTCGGCCCCGCGAGCCTGCTGCTCGCCCCGATCGGCCTGGTCGCCCTGCGCGGCTGCCCGGTGTGCTGGGCCGTCGGCCTCGTGGAGACCGTCTCGGCCGGGCGGTTGCGCCGCTCCTGCACCGAGGGGAGCTGCGCACTGCGACGCACCTGACGGGGCCCGGGCCCCCGCCGGGGTGGTGTCCCGGGGAGCCCGGTCGGCGAAGATGGGGGTGCCCGTCCCCAGCCCGCAAGGAGTGCCCGTCGATGCGAACCCCCGGTCCCGGCTCGCGGCCCCCGACGATCGCCGACGTCGCGCGGGTCGCCGGGGTGTCACGCACGACGGTCTCCCACGCGCTCAACGGGATCGGCAAGGTCGACCCGAGGACGAGGGAGCGCATCAAGCAGACCGCCGCCGACCTCGGCTACCGGCCCAACCTGCGGGCCCAGCGGCTGCGCAGGGGAGAGGCGAAGGCCATCGCGCTCGCCTCCTCGATGCCGTTCGCGGTGGCCGGCGGGCCGTCGAGGCTCGGGTTCTACATGCAGATCGCCGCCGCCGCCGCGGAGAGCGCCCTGCTGCACGACTACGCGCTGGTGCTCGTCCCGCCCGCCCAGTCGGGATCCGCGCTGTACTCCGTCGACATCGACGGGGCCATCGTCGTCGAGCCGGACGTGAACGACCCGGCGGCGGCGCAGCTGAGGGAGCGGGGCCTGCCCTACGTGTCGCTCGGCCGGCCGGTGTCGCCGGACGACACGTCGCCGTACGTCGACCTGCGCGGCGGGCTCGTCGCCGAACTGCTCCTCACGCACCTGCGCGAACAGGGCGCCGAGCGGCCCGCGCTGATCGTCGGCTCGGGCTCGCGGCACTCGTCGGTCGACGCGCTCGCGGCGTACGAGCGGGCCGCCGGGCGGTTCGGCTGGCCGCCCGTCGTGGCGAGCGCGCCGGAGGCGGGCGGTGAACAGGCCGGCTACGAGTGCTGCGCCGCCCTGCTCGCCGCACACCCCGGGACCGACGCGGTCTGCGCGCTGGTGGACGCCTTCGCGGTGGGCGCGGTGCGGGCGATCCGGGACAGCGGGCGATCCGTGCCGGACGACGTCATGGTCGCCACCCGGTACGACGGACTGCGCGCCCGGACCTGCGAACCGCCGCTGACCGCCGTGGACCTCCACCTGGACCGTGCGGCGGCCGACGCGGTGGAGCTGCTGCTCGGCCGGCTGCGCGGCGAGGACGCCGTCACCGTGGCGACGGCGCCCGAACCGCGGGTCGTTCCGCGCGCGTCGTCGCTGCGGGTCACGGCCCGAGCATGAGCACGAGCCCGGAGACCAGGGCGAAGACGAGCACGAACAGCCGTGTCCTGCGCGCGTTCAGCCGGTGGTGCACCAGTCGGCTCAGCCATGCGCCCGCGGCGATCACCGGCAGCATCGCCACCGCCGGCCCCAGGTCCGCGAGACGCCCCTCGCCCGTCGCGAACAGCAGGACCAGCGACGCCATCTCCCCGACGAGGAAGCAGACCGCGACGGTCGAGCGCAGCTCCGCCGGCGGGCGGTGCTGGTAGACGAGCGCGAGCGGGGGCCCGCCGACGCCGGTCGCGGTCTCCGTGAGCCCGGTCACCGCGCCCGCGCCGATGTAGGCCGGCCGGCCGGGCGTGAAGGCGGGTGCGGCGAGGCTCACGACCGCGGCCAGCACGGTGGCGATGCCCACGAACAGGCCGATGTCGCGGTCCGGGATCACCCAGAGCAGCGCGAGCCCGGCCGGGGTGGCGGCCAGCCGTGCCCCGGTGATCCAGCCCGCGCCGCGCAGGTCGATCGAGGTCCGTTCGCGCCAGGCGACGTACAGGTTGAGCGGGATCATGGCGGCCAGGAGGAACACCGGGAGCAGACCGGGGTCGAGGATCCCGGCGACGGGCGCGACGATCAGGGCGAAGCCCAGCCCGCTGCTGCCCTGGACGAACGAGGCGACGGCCACCGCGACGGCGAGGACCGCGAACGCTTGCGTGCTCACCGTGCCACGCTCCGCCGCCGTGCCACCGTGGACGTGGGGTGTACGCGGGTGATGGGAGCCCTTTCGACGGCGGCGCGGGACAGTTCGGCCGCCTGCCGCACGAGTGCCGGGCCGTCCCAGCCGACGGGCCCGCCGCGCCACAGCCGCATGCGCCCGGCGACGAACACGGCGGTGATCTGGTCCCGGTTGCCCCGGCGCACCAGCTCCCACGGCACGTCCCAGGAGAGCGCGAGCTCGGGATTGGTGACGTCGACGAGGAGGAAGTCGGCGGCCAGGCCCTCGGCGACGGCGCCGGTGCGCGCGCCGAGGCCGACCGCGTCGGCACCGCCGGCGGTGGCGTGTTCGAGCCAGGTCCAGCCGGCGCCGCACGACGAGTCCCCGGTGGTCAGCCCGTAGGCGATCCGCTGGGCGAACTCGGCCGCGTCCGCGAGCCGGAATCCGTCGCCGCGGGTGCCGTCGGTGCCGAGCCCGAAGCGGATGCCGCGCTCGGCCATGGCGGTGGCCGGGGCGACGGCGTTGCCCTTCCAGGCGCTGGCGACCGGGTTGTAGCTGACGGCGGTCCCGGTGTCGGCCAGGAGGGACAGTTCGCGGGGGGTGACCAGGGTGGCGTGGGCGGCGAGCAGCTGCGGGCCCAGCGCACCGATCTCGTGCAGGTGTTCGAGCGGGCGCAGTCCGTGCCGTACGAGGGAGCGTTCGACGGCGGCCAGATGCTCGTTGACGTGGATCTGCACGGTGGCCCCGGCCTCCGCGGCGAGGCGTGCGGTGCCGTGCAGGGTCGTGGAGGTGGCGGCCTCGGGGATGGAGACGGCGAGTGAGGGACGGATCAGCGGGTCGCCGTCGTACCGGGCGAGGTGCTTCTCGGCGCTTTCGAGGACGGCGGAGGCGCGCGGGGCGTCCCCGTCGCCGCCGGGGGAGCCGTCCTGGACGTCGTTGCAGACGAGTCCGAGCACGCAGCGGATCCCGGCGTCCCGGGCGGCCGACGCGACGACGCCGGTGTCGACGGAGGCGCGGGTGCCGGCGTCGGCGACGGTGGTGAAACCGCCCCGCAGGGCCTCCAGAGCCGCCAGTTTCGCCGCGACGTAGGCCGATTCCTCGTCCAGCGCCCCTTCCAGCGGAACCCACACCCTGCGGAATATCTCCGACGGCTCCCCGAAGGCGAGCGCGGAGCCGAAGCTCTGGGTCAGATGGTGGTGGGCGTCGACGAAGCCGGGCATCAGGAGGTGGCCGGGCAGCGGTACGGCGTGGAGCCGGGGGTGCGTACGGGCCAGTTCCCCGGCGGGCCCGACGGCCCGGAAGGAGCCGTCGGCGACGACGACCGCGTGGCCGCCGACGGGTCCTTCCGGCAGGAGGACGGTGTCGGGCACGAGGAGGAGCGGGCCGGGGGAGGCCAGGAGTTCACGGGTGGGCTCGTTCATCGGTCGCCTCCGGCGCGCGGGGTGGTCGGACGGGCGCCGAAGCGCGGTCTGACGTGGTGGAACAGGACGTTGAGCACGGCGGCGACGAACGCGCCGACGGCGACGCCGCTTTCGAGGAGGATGCGGACGTTCGGCGGGAAGCCGCCGTACACGCCGGGCACGAGGATCGGCAGCAGACCCAGCGCCAGGGCGACGGCGCAGACGAACGTGCTGGTGTGCCCGTCCAGGTCGGAACGGCCGAGCATCTGGATGCCGAGCACGGTGATCACGCCGAAGACGACCATGGCCGTGCCGCCGACCACGGCGGACGGGACGACGCTGATGGCGCGGGTCACCGGCGTGAGGAATCCGATGACGACGAGGACCACGCCGGCGGCGGCCGTGACGAAGCGGCTGCGGACGCCGGTGACGCGGACGATCCCGATGTTCTCGCCGCTGGTCACCATCAGGGGCAGTCCGAAGAAGCCGCCGAAGAGGGAGGTCAGCGCGTCACCGCGGACGGTCCGGGGGACGTCGGTGCGCGGGTCGATCCGCTTGCCGACGGCCTCGGCGTTGATGACGGTCTGGCCGGTGGCCTCCGCCATGGAGGCGAGGCTGTAGAGCATCAGCGGCAGCGCGGCGACCAGGCTGAACTGCGGTGAACCGAACGGCATCGGCTGTGGCAGGCTGATCAGGCCGCCCCCGGCGACGCCGCCGAGGTCGAAGCGGCCGAGGAGACCGGCCGTCACGGTGCCGGCGACCAGCCCGAGCATGACGGCGAGCTGCCGCAGTACGCCGGTGAACACCAGGTAGAAGACGACGGTGAACCCGATCGTCGCCATGCCGAGCGCGAGGTTCGTCGTGTCCGCGAACCCCGGTTCGCCGGGCCGACCGGTGAGGAGGACCGCGCCGACCTTCACCAGGTTGACGCCGACGATGACGATCATGGTGCCGATGACCAGGGCCGGGAAGAACTTCAGCAGCCGCGAGAAGAGCGGCAGGACGACGAAGGAGAACGCGGCCGTGAGGACGACCGCGCCGGTGGCGGTCCGCAGACCGTGCTGCTCGGCGATGGCGAGGAACAGGATGAGCGGCGCGCCGCCCGGCAGCATCACGAACGGCAGCCGGGGGCCGAACTTCCACGGTCCCAGCGACTGGATCAGTGACCCGACGCCGGAGAGCACGAACGCGGCGGAGAGGAGGTCGACGGTCAGTCCGGGGTCGAGCCGGAGGGTGGCGCTCATCAGGAAGATCGCCGAGATGGGGGTGGCGGCCATGACGAGGACGTGCTGGATCCCGAAGAGGACGATCCGGCCGAGGGGGCGGGACTCGTCGACGGGGTGGACGGCGGGCTTCGGAGTGCCGTCGTGCGCGGCGCCGGACGGGGCGGGCTCCGGCGCCGGTGGTTGTGCCGTATCGGCTGCGGGCGGTCGGTGACTGGACACGTGCGAGCTCCATTCGGGCGTGGGGCGTGCTCGGACATCAGCCGTGATCCGGCCCCGAACGGAGGGCCAAATCGATTTGGCCAAATCGATTTGGCCGTCAGTATGGAGACGCCGCCGAGGGGCGTCAAGGGCACGAGGGCGAACAGGTCCGGCGAGGTCGCGAAGACGGCGCACCTCCCGTGACGTGGCGGTTGTCCCCTTGACCTGCACGGCACCGGCCACTACCTTGCCGTCAACGTCGTCCCACAGCTCCCGGAAGGAGGCGACCGGCGGATGTCCACCCCCTCCGACCTCGGTCGCCCCACCGAGCGCACCGCCTGGGCCCCGGGCCAAATCGCGCACGGCTGCTGAACGCGCCCTCTCTCCTGTGCCCGTCCACGGCACATCGCGGGTCCCGCAGTTCCCCGCCCTCTTCCACGGCACATCGCGGGGCCCGCAAACCCCCGCCTCCTTTCCCCAGCACCCCGCTGACGCATGCCTTCCTGCGCCCGCTCCTTTCGCGCGGCGCGTCCGAATCCAGAAAGCTGCCTGAAAATTGACGAACACGAAGAACCGGTCGACCGCGCGCCGAAACGCAGGCCTGTCGTGACGGCGGCGCGGATCACGGTCAACGGAGACGAAGCACCGATCTCGCCGGCCGCCCCCCACACCACGGTGCTGGACTTCCTGCGCGAGCGCGGCCTCACCGGCACCAAGGAGGGCTGCGCCGAGGGCGAGTGCGGAGCCTGCGCGGTCCTGGTCGCCCGCCCCGGAACACACGAGCCCACCGACTGGGTGGCCGTCAACGCCTGCCTGCTCCCGGTCGCGGCCCTCGACGGCCAGGAGGTCGTCACCTCGGAGGGACTCGCCACCCCGGGCGAAGCCGGCACCCCGGCCGTCCTGCACCCCGTGCAGGAGGAGATGGCGGTCCGCGGCGGCTCCCAGTGCGGCTACTGCACACCGGGATTCGTCTGCAGCATGGCCGCCGAGTACTACCGGCCCGACCGCCGGGCGCACGCGGACCCGGTCGGCCGCACCGACCCCGAACACGGGCCGAACGGCTTCGACCTGCACGCGCTGAGCGGCAACCTGTGCCGCTGTACCGGCTACCGCCCCATCCGCGACGCCGCGTTCGCCGTCGGCACGCCCACCGAGGCGGACCCCCTGGCCCGGCGCCGGAGGCAGTCCCCGCCGGAACCGGCGGCCACCGAGTACACCCGGGGCGACGGCGCGTTCCTGCGGAAGGACACCCTGGACGAAACGCTGCGGCTGCTGCGCGAGCGCCCCGACGCGGTGGTGATCGCCGGCTCCACCGACTGGGGCGTGGAGGTCAACATCCGTTCCCGGAGGGCGGATTGCGTCGTCGCCGTCGACCGGCTGCCCGAACTGCGCGAGCTGCGGATCGCGCCCGACCACATCGAGATCGGGGCGGCGCTGACGCTCACCGAGATCGAACGCCGCCTCGACGGCGAAGTGCCCCTCCTCGCCGAACTCTTCCCGCAGTTCGCGTCCCGGCTCATCCGCAACGGCGCGACCCTCGGCGGCAACCTGGGCACCGGATCCCCCATCGGGGACAGCCCGCCGGTCCTCCTCGCGCTCGAGGCGTCGCTGGTGCTCGCCGACGCCGACGGACAGCGCGAGGTCCCGCTGGCGGACTACTTCACCGGCTACCGGCAGAGCGTGCGCCGCCCCGGCGAGCTGATCCGCGCGGTGCGCGTCCCGCTGCCCCTGTCGCCGGTGGCCTCCTTCCAGAAGATCGCCAAGCGGCGCTTCGACGACATCTCCAGCGTGGCGGTCGCCTTCGCGCTCGACATCGAGGACGGGACGGTCCGCAAGGCGCGCATCGGCCTGGGCGGCGTGGCGGCCACCCCGATCCGAGCCCTCGCCACCGAGGCGGCCCTGGAGGGCGAGCCGTGGACCGCCGAGACCGTCGAGGCGGCGGCCCGGGTGCTGCGGGCCCAGGGCACCCCCATGGACGACCACCGGGCCAGCGCCGCCTACCGCGCCGAGATGCTCGGCCAGAGCCTGAGGAAGCTGTACGTGCGAACCACCGGGACGGTGTCGTCATGAGCCAGTCGTCCGTACGAACCATGGGGACGGTGTCGTCATGAGCCAGTTGTCCGAGCGCCCCGAGAAGCCCGTCGTCGGCGTCTCGATGCCGCACGAGAGCGCCTACCAGCACGTCACGGGCGCCGCGCTCTACACCGACGACCTGGTGCACCGCACCAAGGACGTGCTGCACGCCTGTCCGGTCCAGGTCATGAAGGCCCACGGCCGTATCACCGGACTGCGCACCGGGCCCGCGCTCGCCGTACCCGGCGTGGTCCGCGTACTGACCGGCGCCGACGTGCCCGGGGTCAACGACGCCGGGATGAAGCACGACGAACCGCTCTTCCCCGACGAGGTCATGTTCCACGGCCACGCGGTCGCCTGGGTGCTCGGCGAGACCCTGGAGGCGGCGCGCCTCGGCGCGGCGGCCGTCGAGGTGGATCTCGACGAACGGCCCTCCCTGATCTCGCTGCGGGACGCGATCGCCGCCGGGAGCTTCCACGGCGCCCGGCCCGTGATGCTCACCGGCGACGTCGACGCCGGCTTCGCCGACTCCGCGCACGTGTTCTCGGGCGAGTTCCAGTTCTCCGACCAGGAACACTTCTACCTGGAGACGCACACGGCGCTGGCCCTGGTCGACGAGAACGGGCAGATGTTCGTCCAGAGCAGCACCCAGCACCCGTCCGAGACGCAGGAGATCGTCGCGCACGTGCTCGGACTGTCCAGTCACGAGGTGACCGTGCAGTGCCTCCGGATGGGCGGCGGCTTCGGCGGCAAGGAGATGCAGCCGCACGGCTTCGCGGCCGTCGCCGCGCTCGGCGCCAGGCTGACCGGCCGACCGGTCCGGGTCCGGCTCAACAGGACCCAGGACCTGACCATGTCCGGCAAGCGCCACGGCTTCCACGCCGAGTGGAGGATCGGCTTCGACGCCGACGGCCGCATCCAGGCCCTGGACGCCACCCTGACCGCGGACGGCGGCTGGAGCCTGGACCTCTCCGAGCCGGTGGTCGCCCGCGCGCTGTGCCACATCGACAACACCTACTGGATCCCGAACGCACGCGTCGCCGGCCGCATCGCCAGGACCAACAAGGTCTCCAACACCGCCTTCCGCGGCTTCGGCGGCCCCCAGGGCATGCTGGTGATCGAGGACATCATGGGCAGGTGCGCGCCGCTGCTCGGCCTCGACCCCATGGAGCTGCGGGAGCGCAACTTCTACCGGCCCGGACAGGGCCAGACGACGCCGTACGGACAGCCGGTCACGCACGCCGAACGGATCTCCACCGTCTGGCGGCAGGTCGGGGCCGACGGCGACGTCGCCCACCGCCGGCGCGAGATCGCCGCGTTCAACGCCGCGCACCCGCACACCAAGCGGGGACTCGCGGTCACCGGCATCAAGTTCGGCATCTCGTTCAACCTCACCGCCTTCAACCAGGGCGGCGCGCTGGTGCTGATCTACAAGGACGGCTCGGTCCTGATCAACCACGGCGGCACCGAGATGGGCCAGGGGCTGCACACCAAGATGCTGCAGGTGGCCGCGACCACCCTGGGCATCCCGCTCCACAAGGTGCGCCTCGCCCCGACGCGGACCGACAAGGTGCCCAACACCTCCGCCACCGCCGCCAGCGCCGGGGCGGACCTCAACGGCGGGGCCGTGAAGAACGCCTGCGAACAGCTGCGCGAACGGCTGACGCGGGTGGCCGCCACCCGGTTGGGGGCGAACGCCTCGGACGTACGCATCGTCGAGGGCGTCGCGCGCGTCCTCGGCGGCGACGGGGAACTGCCCTGGGACGACCTGGTGCGCACCGCGTACTTCCAGCGGGTCCAGCTGTCGGCGGCCGGCTTCTACCGCACCGAGGGCCTGCACTGGGACGCGAAGACGTTCCGCGGCTCGCCGTTCAAGTACTTCTCCTACGGCGCCGCGGCGGCCGAGGTCGAGGTGGACGGCTTCACCGGCGCGTACCGCATCCGGCGGGTGGACATCGTGCACGACGTCGGCGACAGCCTCTCCCCGATGATCGACATCGGCCAGGTCGAGGGCGGCTTCGTCCAGGGCGCGGGCTGGCTGACGCTCGAAGACCTGCGCTGGGACACCGGCGACGGACCGAACCGGGGCCGGCTGCTGACCCAGGCGGCGAGCACGTACAAGCTGCCCAGCTTCTCGGAGATGCCGGAGGAGTTCCACGTCCGGCTCCTCGAGAACGCCACCGAGGAGGGCGCGGTGTACGGCTCCAAGGCCGTGGGCGAACCCCCGCTGATGCTGGCGTTCTCGGTGCGCGAGGCGCTGCGGCAGGCCGCCGCGGCCTTCGGACCCGCCGGGACCTGCGTGGAACTCGCCTCGCCCGCCACACCGGAAGCGGTGTACTGGGCGGTCCGGGCGGCCCGCCGGGCCGGCGGCGCCGCCCGGACCGGGGCAGAAGCGTCGCACCGTGCCTGACATGACCTGGGTCACCGCGGTCGCGCGGCTGCGAGCACGCCGGGAGCCCGGCGTGCTCGTGACCGTCGCGACCGTGCGCGGCCACGCCCCCCGCAACGCCGGCGCGAAACTCGTCGTGGGGCGGACCGAGACGTGGGGCTCGATCGGCGGCGGCAACGTCGAGGCGGTCGCGATCGACCGGGCCCGGGAGCTGATCGCGGCGCCCGCGCCCGAACCGGAGCTGATCGACTTCGCCCTGAACGACAAGGTGACCAACCGGCACGGCGTGCAGTGCTGCGGGGGCACGGTCTCGATCCTGCTCGAACCCCTCCCCGTGGTGCGGACGGTGGCGATCTTCGGCGTCGGACACGTCGGGATGGAACTGGCGCGCGTCCTGGCCCGCCAGGACCTCGATCTCCACCTGATCGACAGCCGCTCCGCCGTCCTCGCCGAGGAGCGGCTCGCCGTCCTCGCGGACGCGGTGGCGGCGGTACGGGTGCACCACACGCCCCTGCTGCCCGAAGAGGTCCTCGAACAACTGCCGCGCGGCGCCCACGTCCTGATCATGACCCATGACCACGCCGAGGACGCAGCCCTGTGCGACGCGGCCCTGCGCACGCCCCACCTGGGCTCCGTCGGACTGATCGGATCGGCGGCCAAATGGGGGCGGTTCCGCAAGCGCCTCCTCACGGAGGGCGGTCACGACGAGACCGCCGTCGACCGGATCAAGACCCCGATCGGACTGGCCGACATCACCGGCAAGGAACCCGCGACCATCGCCGTGAGCGTCGCCGCCGATCTGCTGCGCGCCTTCGAGACCGAAGGGATCTGACACCCCGGCCCCCGCCCGCCGTGTGCGCGCAGGTCCCGTTCGGCGGGGGACCGTTCAGGGGCGGGGCGTGGAAGGCAGGGCGGTGGGGTCCACCCCGGACAACTCCACGATGCGGTGCACCGGCACACCGGCGGCCAGGGCCTTGCGCAGCAGGGCGTCGCGGCCCTCCTCGGTGTCGCGGTAGGTCAGCAGCTCCTCCTCGACGAGCGCCACCGGATCGGTGGCGCCGGCCCGGCGCACCCGCTCCAGTTCCTCTCCGTCCAGCGGCACCGGCAGCCGCTCGGCCCCCTCGGGGATCATTCCGGTCTGCTCGGGCGGCGCGATGCGCAGCGCCGCGGAGGTCGCGTCGGTCTCGTGGGCGTCGAGCCAGGCCCGCACGGCCGGGGTCTGCAGGCATTCCAGCTCCCCGACGAGGGAGACGGGCGTGCCCTGCCAGCCCGGGCCGGGAAGGGCGTCGACGAGGAAGAGGTAGGCGTCGTCAGTCATGGCGGATCACTTTCCGAAAGGTGTGCCGTGGTGCCGTTGCCCTTGTGCCTACCCGCTTCGGGCCCCGCCATGACCACCGGTTACGACGGACGGGGTTCTCCCGTTCGCGCCATCGCCGTCGCCCCGGCTCGTTCGGGGCCGGAAGGGGAGACGGGGGCCGGTCAGGCGAGGAGCGCGGCGGCCAGCATCCGCTCGACGACCGGGACGAGTTCGGCCATGTCGGGCGCCGGCCGGGTCGCGGCCGTCGCGCCGGCGAGCCGGTCGTAGAGCAGGCCGTCGGTCCAGGCGACGAGCAGGTCCGCCGCCCGCGCCGGACGAGGAGCACCGAGCGTCGCCAGCAGGGCGGCGGCCCTGGACCGCGCGGCGAGACCGGCGGTCTCCAGGTCGGCGCGCAGTTCCGGGCGGCGGGTCGCCTCCAGGCTGAGCTCGAAGCGGGCGAGCTGGCGCTCCCGTTCCGTCGTCAGCCAGTGGTGCAGCAGCGCGGCCAGCGCCTCCGCGGCGGCGTCCGGGTCCGGGCTCCCGTACTCCGCCTCCCACCGGTCCACGTCCGCGAGCGACAGTTCGCCCAGCCGGAGGTAACAGGCGCCGATCAGAGCGCCGCGCGTGCGGAAGTAGTACGACGTGCTGCCCACGGGCAGCCCCGCGGCGGCGTCGACCGCGCGATGGGTCAGACCGCGCAGCCCGGCGGCGGCCACGGTGCCGATGGCGGCATCGGCGATCAGGTTTCGACGATCGGGGAGGGTCACACCCGCACTCTACAGGTGTAGAGTGCGCAGCATCGGCCTCTACACCTGTAGAGGCGAGAGGCGGCGGGACGGTGAGCGGGGAAGATGATCGGTACGGGTGTCCGTCACGCTTCAGCGATTGGAAGCGGCCTCGGGGGCGGTGCTGGAGAGGGCGTCGGGGCCCCGGGCCGGACTCACCCCCCACCGAGGACAGCCGCCGGCGAACCACTCGCACCGGCCGCCGACGCCGACACATCGGCGAACTCGCAGACCCTCCCGCCCTCTTGCCGTATCCGTCCGGCGTCCTGCCGTGCGGACCGCGCCGCGAGCGGACACGCCGAAAGCCCCGGACGCGACTTTCGGCCGACGACCGCCCCTCGACCCCGTCGCCCCGCACACCCTCGTCAGCGACAAGGAGCAACCATGACCACCACGACCAGCACGACCACGTCCCGCACCCTCTCCCGGCCGGACTCCTTGAGACCCTTCACCGTCGGCGCCTACGGCTTCGTCCTCCTGGGCGTCGGCCACCTCGCCCTCTCCGCCGCCACGGCACTGACCGCCCCGACACCCCAACAGCGTGAAACCGACAGGGCCATGCGGGAATCCGCGTTCGCCCTCATGGGCCTGGAACGCACGACCCTGGACCTCTTCAACGGCCTGAGCGTCGCCATGTCGTTCTTCGGCATCACCTGCGGCCTGCTGATCCTCGCGGCCGTCCGGCACGCCCCCGCGCTCGTCCGGCACCGCACCGCCTTCGGATGGACCGCCCTCGCGGCCTCCCTGGCCGTCCTGGCGGTCTCCGTCCTCCTGCTGCCCCCTCCGCCGATCATCGTCCTCACCCTCACCAGCTGCGCCTTCGCCCTGTCGATGAGCCGAGCGGCCCCTCCCTCCGCCCGCGGGACGACGACCGCGTGACCCCCGGCCGTGGTCGGCGGCCGGGTCAGCCGACGTGGAGCGACACGACCTCGTAGGACACCGCCGAGGCGGCGGACAGGCCGCGGCAGGTGAGCCGGTGGGGCGGGGACCGGTGGGCGCGGACCTCGACCTCGAAGGCCGAGAGACCGGCGAGACGGCCGGTGACACGGATCCGCCACCGGTCGCCCTCGCGGACCGTCCCCCCGATCGCGTAGTCGTGCCGCCCCGACGGGCCCGCGTGCCGGAGCACGGCGGACAGGGCCGCCTGCTGGGAAGGGACGAGATCGGTGTACCCGCGCAGGTGGTCCGCGCGGATGCGGTCCGCCAAGTGCCCCTCGACCACCGTGACCGCCGAGGCGGCGTCGAGATTGCCGTAGTAGACGCCGTCGGGCACGACGACGGCGTTGGCGGCGAACCGGTCGCCCCCCACGTGCGTGCACTCCCACACCAGGTCCGGCCAGCGTTCGCTCAGCGCGCGCCCCACCGGACGGCCGCGGACGGCACAGCAGGTGTCGTGCGTGCCGTGGGCGCAGACGAGGACGACGGGCGGATGGTCCCGTTCTCCGGGCGAGTCCAGGGCGTCGACGATCTCCGCCAGGTCCTGGTCGTTCCGCCAGACGCCCCACCTCTGGCGGTGGGCGCCGTCCCCGTCGTACCGCAGGACGGCCCAGCGCGGCGGGTCGTCCGGCCTGTGGCGTCCGTGACGCCTGATCAGCAGCATGCGGGCGCGCAGCGCCTGGGCGGCGGCGTACACCCGTGCCTTGACCTCCGGTTCGAGATCGAGGCCGTCGAAGCCGTTGACCGGCCAGCCGGCCCGGTACTCGATGAGGATCCAGACCGAGCCGTACGGCGCCGTGCCCGCGAGCGCGTCACCGCGCAGCCGTGCGGCCTCGGCGCAGAAGAAGCGCGCCGGAGCCGCCATCCCGCCCCCTCACCGCCCGGCGGGCACCAGGACGCCCGCCCGCAGAAGCCGTTCGACGAGGGGGAGCCCCAGGTCGCCGGCGAGGTGGGCCTCCCCGTCGAGGATCCGGCGCACCGGCGGCAGGTCCGCGTCCGGGAAGTCGAGCCAGCCGACGCGGGTGGAGAGCCGCCCGCCGTCGAGCCGTGCTTCCAGCGCCCCGCGCAGGCGCACCGGCGTTCCGGCGGAGAGGCCGTCGACGGCCGCGAGCTGCGCCAGCGGCCCGAGGGGCCCGGGGCGCGCCTGACCGCGACGGGCACGGTGGAACAGGGGCGCGGGGTCGGCCTCTTCGAGGGCGGCGACGAGACGCCGGCGCACGAGGGCGAGTTCGTCCTCCGGCCCGTCCACGCCCAGGGGGAGGGAGCCGCGCATCCCGGGGTCGTCGCGCAGCAGCGCGAGGGCGGCCCGTGTCAGCTGTTCGGCCAGCGCGTGCCGCGTCCACGTGTGGACGCCGAGCGTCAGGTGGATCGACACCTCGCCCTGCGCCTCGGCGGCGTGCAGCCAGCCGCGCGGCAGGTAGAGGACGTCACCGGGTTCGAGCACGGTGTCGAGGTGCGCCTCGCCCCGGGCGGCCTCGGCGACGGCGGCGCGGTGGTCGGTCCAGGGCTGGTCGCGCAGCGGGTCCGGATGCACGGGCTCGTGGACGATCCAGCGCTTGGTGCCGGCGATCTGCAGGACGAAGACGTCGTGCACGTCGTAGTGGGCGTCGAACCCGCGGTTCTGCGGCGGGGTGACGTACGCGTTGGCCTGCACCGGGTGGCCCAGCTCCGTACCGAGCCGCGACACGAGGTCCGTGACCGGTTCCCAGGTGCGCTGCAGGGCCTGCAGGACCAGGGTGGCGCCGTCGGCGAAGCTCCGCCACAGCGCGGTGTCGTCGAGCTGGTCCGATACCGTCGCGCCGACCCCTCCGGAGGAGGTGAACGAGGACTCGGGGAGGGTGGACCCGTTCTTGGCGACGCGCAGGAACGGCGTGCGCAAACCGCGCCGGGAGACCAGCTCGTCCACGGCGGACGCCGAGAACAGGTCGGAGAAGTCGTCGGCCCCGCGCGTGAGCAGCGGCGTGCGCCCCCAGACGTCCCGGGCGAACTCCTCACGGCCGAGTCTCGTCAGACGTGCTCCGAGAACACCGCCGCCGGTGTCGGCGGCGGTGTCCCGAAGCGTCGTGGGAGCCGTGCTCAAACGCCGCGGCCGGACTCGTCGGCCGCGCCGTCGGCGCCTCCGTCGTGCGTGCCGGGCGTACCCGCCGCGCCGCCGTCCGCGGGACCCTCGGCGCCGCCGTCGGCGCCGCCGTCGTGCACACCGGGCGTACCGGCCGCACCACCGTCCGCAGGACCTTCGGCGCCGCCGTCCGCACCGCCGTCGTGCACGCCAGGCGTACCGGCCGCACCGCCGTCCGCAGGACCTTCGGCGCCGCCGTCGGCGCCGCCGTCGTGCACACCGGGCGTACCGGCCGCACCACCGTCCGCGGGGCCCTCCTGCTGGTTCGGGTCCTGCTCCGGGTGAGTCATGTTTCCTCCTGAAGATCGGACGACCGGGGATCGGTGGTCCCGCTCGGAACCTCCCAGTACCCCTTACAAGCTCACTCACACAGCTCGGAGCGGCAACCGGAACGGAACGCGAACCGGAAGGGCACGGACGGCGCGCCCGGGACCGGAACCCGGGCGGACACAGTGGCCCCGCGCACCGCGCGAACGGGCCGTCCGGGCGGCATCGACCGCCGAGAAGCCGCTCAACGGGCCCACCCCAGTTCACTGTAGGAGTGGCCGGCCCGGATTCCCTCGATCGCGACCCGGGTGTAGGGCACGACCGACTCCGGCAGGTCCTCGTGGGAGAACCACTGCCAGCCGAGACACCGGTCGGGTTCGCGCACCTCGGGGACGCCCTCCCAGCGGCGGGGCCGGAAGAAGAGCTGCATCCTCGGCCGCGCGCCGGGCCGGTCCACCGTGTGCACGGTGTGGACGAGGTCGAGGTCGGCCGGATCGATGACGAGCCCGGCCTCCTCGCGGGCCTCGCGGGCGAGGCCCGCGGTCGCCGCCTCCGCCTCCAGATGTCCGGCGAGGGCGTGCCACCGTCCGCCCGCGTACACCGAGTCCGGGTGCCGCAGCCCCAGCAGGACCTTGCCCTCGTGTTCCAGATGCAGGTGGACGCCGATGACGTGCGGCACGGTCCCGGACGGGGTGCCCGCGGTGGCGGGGTCCGCCGTACGCCGGCGGGCCCGGGCGGTAGGCGCGGGATGCTCGGCGGCGTGCCGCCCGACGAGTTCGCGGGTGGTGGGCAGCATGGTCAGGTGGGGCAGCTGAGCGGGGTGGATCCACGCGAGCAGCTGCCCTTCCGTCAGCGTGAGCGTGGACGGGTCGCCGTCCCACCGGCCGGTGAAGATCTGGATCGGAACGCAGGTCCCGTCGGTCCCGACGACACGCTCGACCCTGTACGGCTCCAGGTCGTCCGGCTCCAGGCCGGCTTCCTCGCGCAGCTCGCGGACGACCGTGTCGCGGAGGGTGGCGTCACTGGGCTCCCGGCCGCCGCCGAGCACGTCCCAGCAGCCCGGTGCCCAGATCCCCGGCTTGTTCGCGTCCCGAAGGTGCAGCAGGTACCTGCCGTGGCCGTCGTGGACGACCGCCGAGGCGTTCACCGGGGTGACCACGCCGTCCGGGACGGCCGCGCGGAGCTTCGTACGCAGGGCCCGCGGCCGGACCTCGTCCTGCGGCAGCCAGGCGGACCCGGCACCCTCCTCCTGCCGGTGGACGGGGGCGGGGCCGCCCACCGAGCGGAAGACGAACCGGAAGTCGTAGTGCGTGTGCGCGGGCTCGCCCCTCACCGGGTCGGCGTCGACGGCGTGGACGCCGACGTCGATCAGCGCGTGTCCGAACTCCGGTGCCGGGACGAGGTCCGAGGGCGGGATACCGGTCTCCTCCTGGATCTCTCGCAGTGCGGTGCCCAGCAGTGTGTCGTCACCGGCCTCGACATGGCCGCCGGGCGGAAGCAGCAGCCGGGTCGTCCGGTGGCGGACGTGCAGGACGCGGCCGTCGGCGCCGACGACCACTCCGCTGCACGTGATGTGCCCGGGCAAGGTGGAGCGACTGGTGACGTCGGCGGTGGCGTCGGCAGCGGCGTCGAGCGCGGCCGACAACCCGGCGAGGGCGTCGCGCTCGCCGGGGTGGTGGCCGAGGTAGTCGGAGAGAAGGCGGCGGATCCGGGCGCGGGACGGAGGCATGGGCAGGACCTCATGGGGTGCGGCGGGAGCGGACGAGGACAAGGGAGGGAGGGCGGGGGCGTCGGCCGTGGACGAAGCACGCGCGGCCCGTTGACGCGCCTGGCCACCCGGGGCTTCGCCACGGCGGACAGGGCCGTGGCGGTGAGGAGCCCGACGGACCGCGACGCGGCGGGAGAAGCCCGTGGCACCGAGGACTAGGAGGCTCCTTCGCCCGTGCGCTGCTGGAGTTCCCACAGGGACCGGAACAGACCCGGCTCCCGGGTGAGCCGGTCGTAGGTGCCCTCCTGGACGACGCGTCCGCGGTCGAGGACGACGATCCGGTCGGCGACGGCCACGTTGGCGAGCCGATGGGTGATCAGGAGGACGGCGCGGTCCTTGGCCAGTTCCCGCAGCCCGGTGAAGACGCGGTGCTCGGCGCGGGCGTCGAGCGCGGCCGTGGGCTCGTCCATCACCAGCAGGGACGCCCGCCGGTGGAAGGCGCGGGTGAGGACGACCCGCTGCCACTGCCCTCCGGACAACTGCTGGCCACCGAACCACTCCGAGGTCAGCAGCGTGTCGAGGCCGGAGCGCAGGGAGGGCAGCATGTCGTCGGCGCCGGACGCCGAGCAGGCGGCGAGCACGGCCGCGTCGCCGGTGTCGCCCTGCCCGAAGGTGATGTTGTCGCGCAACGACAGCGGCAGATAGGTGAACTTCTGCGGGACCAGGGCGACGTGCTCCCACGCCTTCCACGGATCGAGGTCGGCGGTCCTGACGTGGTCCCACGCGACCTCTCCGGAGGTGGGGAGCAGCAGACCCCCCAGGATCCGGGACAGGGTGGACTTCCCCGAGCCGTTCTCCCCGACCAGTGCCACGATCTCGCCACGCTCGACGTGCAGGGAGACCGAAGCGAGGCTGTCGGCGGGCGCGCCGTCGTAGCGGTAGGAGACGTCACGGACCTCGAACCGTTCGGGCGCGGCCGGCAGCACCCGGGTGCCTCGGGAGAGGGCCATGGCCTGACCGTGGGCGTTGTCGAGGAACCGCTGCCAGTCCTGTACGTACCAGCCGGTGCGCACCAGCCGGGCACCGCCGTTGATGATGCCGCGCACCGACCCGGTGGCCGTCTGCAGGGCGAACACCGCGCCGCCTCCCGCCGCCAGGTCCATGCGGCCCGAGGCCAGGAGGTGGAGGAGGGCCGCCCAGACGGCGGCCGAGGCGACCCCGCCGACTGCGGCACCGGCCAGACCCATCCACGCCCCGGTTCCGGCGGCCCTGCGCTCGGCGGCGCTGACCTGGTCGGCCAGCCGCCGGTAGCGGGTGAGGAGGAACGGACCGGCCAGGCAGGCCCGCATCTCCTCGCTGGACTCCGTGTACGCCATGTGCCAGCGCAGCTTGGACAGCATGCGCCGCCGCCCGGAGGTCTCCAGCCCCGCCATGTACAGCACGCGCGCACCCCGTACGTACGCGGCGGCCTGCGGCAGGCACGCGACGAGGAGCAGCGGGAGGAGCACGGGGTGCAGGACGGCCAGGACGGTCGCGCCGGCGACGAGGGTGGCGGTGGCGGCCAGCACGTCCTGGGCCTCGGCGACGAGGTCGGGAGTGACCTGGGCGCCGCGGTCGGCGATGTCGTAGGCGTCGTTGTAACCCGGCACGTTGTTCGCCGCGAGCTCGGCGCCGAGCGCGGCCTCGATCATCGTCAGCTCCGCCGCCCGGGCCAGGACCGGCCGCAGCCGGCCGGTCAGCCACGTCACCGCGATCCCCAGCAGCGCCCGCGTCCCGGCGGCCGCGGCGATGACCGCCAGCTGGGGAGCCGCGCCCCACAGCCGGTCGGCGAGGTCGCCCGGGGCGATCAGCGCGGTGATGGTCCTCGTGACCGCGAGCAGCCCCAGCGCGGCCAGGATTCCGGTGCCGACCTGGCAGACGAGGAGCCCGGCGGTCGCACCCCGGTCCACCCGCCACGCCATCCTCAGGGACCGGACCACCAGTGCGGGAAGCCGCCGCGCCATCGTGCCGGTCGTCAGCAGGGCACCGGCCCGGATCCGGGACTCGTCGCGGAACAGGAACTCCTCCCGCGCCGCACTCGCGCCCTCCTCCTCGGGAGCTGCTTCCGCCAGTGTGTCCGTGCCGGTCTGTTCGGGTGTACGGGCCGAGGTCAACGTGGTCCCCCTTGGATGTCGTCACGGCTGTGTCGTGAGGCCTAACGACTCCTGCCGGAAGTCGAACGCTTGTGTTTCGGCCGAGCTCCGCGCCTTACGGCACCGGGCCTGCACGAACATGCGAACTACATCCACCCGTGCGGCACAAGGAGCGGAGACGGCACGCAACTGGCCGAAACGCCGAGCCTCCCGCCGTACGCACCCGGCGGCTCGTACCGGAGCGGACCGGACGCGATGGCGTGACCCGTTCGAGCGCCGGGCCCGGATCACCGACCGACGAGCAGCGCCTCCACCGTCGAGACCGGATCCCACTCCGCGTCGAGGCCGGTCAGCCGCTCGGCGACCCGGCGCCAGGCCGCCGCGTCCGTGCCGAGCCCGGAGCGCACGAGGTCCGTGAGGAGGACGCGGGCCTCGGCGGCCTCGGGCGGGGCGTCCGTACGGCGGCCGGCGGCGCCCAGATACGCGAGCAGCCGCACGGCCGGAGCCGCGAGGCGCACCAGGTCCGCACCGGTGAGGAGGCCCGCCCCGAGCAACCCGTCCAACTGGGTGGACGGCGCACAGTGGAACAGGCCGCCGAGACCGTACCGGGCCCGCTCCCGGGTGAGCCGCGCGCCGTCGGGCAGACCGTCGGGGCCCGGCTCGGACAGCAGCGCCGCATGCCGCAGCCGTACGTCCTCGGGGACACCGTCCACGCCGACGATGTCCTGCCAGTGCGGGAGCGGTTCCCGGGCGTGGACGGCTTCGAGAGCGGCCCAGTCCACGGACTCGCCGGGGGGGAGGGACTCGACGAGATCCCGCGCCTGCCAGGCGTGCCGGGCACGCCGCAGCTTCCGTACGAGCTTCTCCGGCGCCAGTTCGCGGTCGAGACGGGCGCGGAGGACGGCGGCGGGATCGGCCGACGCCAGGGCCTTCGCGCACACGGTGACGGCGGAGCGCCCCAGCACGTCCCGCCCCGCGAGCCGAGCCAGCCGGTCTGCACCGCCGTACTCGAAAAGCCGCAGACAGCCCAGCAGTTGGTGCCCGAGGGCGAACCGCGCCCCCTCTCTTCCGAGCAGCTCCTCCACGAGGTCGGGCTCGGCCGAGCACAGCCACATCGCACCGCCGGCCGGCCACGCGGAACCCTCGGCACGCCAGTCGGCCAGCACCCGGGCACCCAGGGACGGCCGTCCGGCGCCGGGCCGTGACCGGGTCACGATCCGGTGGACGGTGGGCCGGGGGAGCCAGTCCCGCAACAGGGCGAGGTCGACCTCGGGATCGTCGAGGTCGACGAGACGCTCCACCGCACCGCTCCGCTTCATCCAGCGGGACTGGGCCGCGAGGACACGCAGCGCGTCGCGGTCGCGGCCCGCGAGCAGCCGGTCGAGGACGACGAGCGGTGTGCGCTCGTGGCGCAGCAGGTACGCGGCGAGCCGCCAGGACCCGTCGTGGCCGAGCCGGGGCAGTACGGCGTCGACCACCTCGGCGTCGGCGAGGCAGAGCAGGGTGCCCTCCGGCCATCCCCACAGATGGTCGCCGCGCTCCAGCAGCCCGATCGCCTCGTCGGGAGTACCCGGACCGGCCCTGCCGACGGACGTGCCCGCGTCCGCCACCGGAACGGCACCGGACCGCGCGCGCTCCAGCAGCCGTGCCCAGGTCAGTCCCTCCGAGACGGCTTCGGACGCCGTCACGGTCGCGGCCAGGCGGAGCCACGCCCCGGGGTCGGCACCGAGCTCGGTACGCAGTCGGCGGGCGAGCGCGCCCCGCCACGCGTCGGCGAAGGCGAGCCGCTCCCAGTCGTGGGGCAGCAGGAGCATGCGCCGCGCGGGCAGCAGGGTGAGCAACTCGTCGGTCGGCAACACGCCCTGTACATAGGCGCGTTCGATGTGCTGGGCGCCGGATTCGTACGTCTCGGGGAGTCGCGCGCGCACCTGCGCGAGACCGGGCGCCTCGTACGCGAAGCCGTCCTCGGACACGGGAACGCCGTGGGCGGCGCAGGCGGCGGCGAACCAGGGAGGAGTGGCGAGGCCGGGCGCGGTCGCCGGCTCGTACACGGCGAGCGCGCGCAGCACCTCGGGATCCTCCGGCCGGGGCGCACCGTCCGGAGCGAGGGAGTACAACAGATCGAGCGCGGCCAGAGCGTGTACACGCTCACTCCGGCGGAGGGCCGGGCGGGGCGTGGACTCGAAGGCCGACGGCACGGGCTCGCCGCCGGCCACGACCGGCGGCTCGGTACCGGCCGACACTTCAGTACAGGCCGACACCTCCGTACCGGCCGACACCTCGTTCCTGGTCGACACTTCGGCCTCGGGCGACGGCTCGGCCCCGGTGGCGGTCCCGGCCGAGATCCTCCCCGCCTCGGAGATCAACTCCGCAATCGTTCCCCCATGTTCGGGCAGCAGGGCGTCGAACGCCGCCCAGGCCCGCTCCCGTTCTCCCAGGTGAACCTCCGTCAACGCGCACAGCTCGGCGACCGTCGCCGCGTCCAGCAGGTCCCGTTCGGCGAGACGGGCGAGTGCGGCCAGGGCGTGGACGGCGGGGCGCGCGGTGCGGACCAGTCCCACCGGATCGAGGAGTCCGGCCACTGCCATGCCCTCCGCCCAGACGGCGGCACTGTCGTCGAGCCCCTCCTCCGCGAGACGCCGCGCGGGTGGAACGGTGTTCCCCGCGCGACGTCCTCCGGCCCGCCACGGCTCGTTGAGGACGCTCAGCCGGAACGCGTGACGCTGCGCGTCGCTCGCCGCCTCGTGGCGGGCCAGCTCCTCACAGGCCTTGGGCATGAACGGGGTCGCGGCATGGGCGGCGGCGAGGGCGTCGAGATCATGGACGTACGGCTCCGACAGCAGGTCGCGCAGGGTGCTGGTGCCCCGGGCGGTGGCGAGCAGCGCGGGCAATCGGGAGGGGTCCTCGTACGGCTCGCCCCGCGTGCGCAGTCGGCGCGGCCCGTCATCACCCGAGGCGGCCAGGGCCTCGGTGACCGTGTCCATGACGGCCCGGCTCAGCCAGGCGGCCGCGGCGGGATCGTCGAGCAGGGCGCGGACGGCGTCCGGGCCGCTCCGCTCCCAGACCTTCGCCAGGGCGTACTGCTGGGCGACTTGGCGCACACCCCACCGGAGCGCCGGCAGTACGAGCTGCGGGTCGCCCGAGCCGAGCAGCGGGACGACCCAGGTGCGCGGGGCCCGGCCGTGCGGCGCCGTCAGCTCGGCGCGCAACGCGTCGTCGAGCGGAACGGCGTCGAGCCGCTCCACGACGGTGCGGCGCAGGGACTGCGTGGTGCGCGGATTCCGATAGACGGCCGCGGCCACCCGGGCGTCACCGACCGCCACCAGCCGCGCGAGCACCCGACTGTCGAGTCGGGGGTGGCGGGCCAGGGCCGTCCGGGCGCGGGTGTCGCCGTGGTCGACGGCGGCGGCGACGAGGGTGGGTGCCGGCGGGCTCCCACCGGCGAGCAGCTCGGTCGTCATCCGCTCGGGAAGCGCGGCGAGCGCGGCCACGGCGTGCCGCGGTTCCGCGTGCGCGAGAAGCAGGCCGAGCGTGCGGTGGACACTGCGGGGCGCGGGCGGACGAAGCGTGTCGTCGGACACCGACGGAGCCGGCGACGTGGCGAGCAGCTCGATCAGGCCGCCCCGGTACCCGGTCAGCGCGTCGTACAGCCCGCGCCAACGGCCCGTGCCCGCCCCGAGGTGACGCCCCGTCAACTCCCCGAGAAGAGCGGCCGCCTCGCCGTCGACCCCACCCGCGGCGGTGACCTCGGCCGCCACCGAGCGCGCGGGCCGCGCCCGCTCCACCGCCCGCAGCGCGGCACCTCTCGACGGCCCTGCCTTCTCCGGCTTCCGACCGGCCCCGATCAACTCGCGCAGCAGTGTCCCCGCCGCCCCCACCTGCGTCTTCGTCATGATCGCCATGCTAGGCACGGGCACTGACAATCCCGGCCAGTACCCATACCGGCCCCGTCCCTCAGCTCCGGGCCCGGCCGAGCGCGTGCTCCACTGCCGTGTAGGTGACCCCGTGATCCGCCAGGGCCTCGGAGACGACTCCGGGGCGGGCCGTCAGGGCCAGGAGCAGGTGCTCGTCGCCGATGGCCTTCTCGCGTCGGCCGAGGCAGACGCGCAGCGACTGCTCCAGCACCTTCTTGCTCTCCCGGGTGAAGGGCCGCCGCTTCGCGCCCCGGCCCCGGCCGTCGGGACCGGCGGCGAGCGCGCCCGTACCGTGCGTCTCCTCGACCCGCGCGACGATCCGCGTCACGTCGATGCCGAGATCCGCCAGCGCGTCCACGTCGACCGCCGAGAGCCCGCCCCTGCGACGGGCCGCCGCGAGCGCGGCCTCCAACGACGCGCGCCGCTCCGTCGTCCCCAGTGCCCGCAGCGCGAAGGCCGCCTTGGTCCCCTCCGCGTCGAGCAGCGCCAGCAGGAGGTGCTCCTCCGTGACCTCGGGCGCGCCCTCGCGCTCGGCCACCGCCACCGCTCCGGTCACCGCCGCCCGGGCCCCCTTCGTGAACTTCTCGAACATCAATGCCTCCCGTGCTTCTTGTGGACGGCCTGTCGGCTCACGCCCAGTTCGGCCGCGATCTCCTGCCACGACCAGCCCTGGGCACGCGCGCTGCGCACCTGAACGGCCTCCAGCTGTTCGAGGAGACGCCGCAGCGCGGAGACGGCACGCAGTCCAACCCGTGGATCGCGGTCGCCCGCCCGCTCGGCGAGATCGGTCGCATCACTCATGGTGTCAACTTACATTGACAAGTCGCATGCGTCAACCAAGGTTGACATGGATGGAGCGGGGGCGGCCTCCGCTCGCCACCGCTCGAATTTTTCAGGACCGGAGGCGTGCATGGATGGCGGGATCGGGGGGGGGGTGAGGCGAGTGAGGAGCGCATGGGACCGCTCCAATTGTCCAGGGGCCTGCCGGTCTTCCCCCCTCCGGCGGGCCCCTGGGCAGCTGAACGGCCCGCACCGGGTGACGGTGCGGGCCGAACGTGGTCCTGAACAGCTCCGAATGCTGGTGGCGAGGGCCCGCCGAGGGGCACCGCCCGCTCAGCGCCGCCGACCGGTGCGCAGGGAGTTGCCGATCCCCGCGACATGCAGGGCCAGCAGCATGAGCCCGAGCAGCATGATGTTGGCCGAGGAGAACACCGCATTGGTGCTTATGTCGACGGCGTTGATCAGGAACGCGATGAAGAACAGGACGGCGGCGGCGATGGCGGCCATGGGGCAACTCCCTTGAGAGGAGGGGACGGACGGTTCCACTGCGCTGATCCATCTGCCCCCGCACCGGCCGTATAGACGTGTACGTGTCACCCGGCCGGGGAGTCGGGCCCGGTACGGCCCAGGACGGCGATCGAGGCGCCGGGCCGAGAGCGGAGGAACTCGTTCCTCCGAGCGCTGCTGAAACCAAGCAGCGGGAACCCGGATCAACCCGGCGGTACTTTGGCACGCAGGGCCCTGTCGAAGGCGTGAAATGCCCCTCGCCCGTGATCGTCCCGACCCTATGATCGAACGCGTTCATCCAGGTCACGGGGGGAGACGAGGGCCGTACAGGCGCCGAAGCCGCCGCCGCTGTCGCGGCCGGGTCCTGGGAACGGGGGAGTACGGGGAGGACGTGGAGGGCCGGGGCATCATCTTGCCCCGGTCCCCCCCACCGGTCCCTGATCCACAGCACGGTAATCGCCCCCGGCCCCGGCCCCACTCCCCTTTTCCCGCCCCGACTGCGAAACGGACCCATCGTGCCCGACACCACCCCGCCCCCGCCCCTGCCGCCGCTTCCCTCCCTCGCGGTCCAGGCGGACCGGCTGATCGACCTGGGAGTGCCCGAACTCGCCGGGCTGACCGCCGACGAGGTGCGGTCCTTCGCGACGGAGGCCGGCGGCACGGCCGAGGGCTCCCTCCTCGCCGTCCACCCCGGCGCCCTCCCCGCCTCGACGCTCGCCCCGCTCCTGCGCCACGCCGGACGGCCCGGCTTCGTCGTCACCGACATGCCCGACGTCGACCTCTTCGCCCCGACGGCCGTCGAACTGCCCGACGGGCCGCTCTACCTCGTCGGCGACGTCGACCGAGGCGACCGCATGTCCAACTGGAGCCCCGACGAGGCACTCCCCGCCCTCACCGCCGAGGGCCGCACCCCCCTGCTGCTCACCGAGGGCATGCACTGGGTCCTCCAGACGCCGGACGTCCTCGTCCGCAACCACTGCTTCATGACCATCGGTTCCCGCTTGCGCAAGGCGAACGGCACCTGGGACGCCCGTACTCCGGCGATCTGGATCAGCAACGGCACCGGGCGGGACGGCCGCGAGCGGCGCGACGCCCCCAAGATCGGCTGGTGCTGGTGGAACAACCGCCACACCTGGCTCGGCTTCGCCTCCACCACCGGCCGCCACCCCGCCGTGTGAACCGCGCGACCGGAGGCCGTACGACCGCTGCTCGTGCGGATGACCGTGTCCGCCGGTCGGGCGAGGAGAGCAGGGGCACGTAGGGGACAGCAGCGGGACGGACCCACAGGACTGCCGGGCCGGGCGAGCGGGCAGGATCCCGAGGCCTCGGGCGATCGGGGCGTCGGTCCGGGGCGGGAAGCGCACGGCCCGTGAGAGGGGTGGGGGCACGGATGGGATTGTTCGGATTACGCAGGCGCACACCGGAGCCGGCGGGGGAGGGCAGCTGGATCTACGAGATCTCGGGGGAGTACGCGGGCGAGGACGGCTGGACGCCCAACGAGACGATCCGCCGCGGCTGGAAGGTGGACCACCGGGGCCGCGAGACCGGCGAGACCTTCGACAATCCGCACTACGGCCCACCGAAGGACGACTTCGACCGACTGGCGGACCCGGACTGCCCGTTGCACATGTTCGACGATCCGTCCGCCACCGTACGCGCGTGGACCGAGGTGGTCCTGCAACGGCTCGTGCCGGGCGTCACCGTGGAGTGGCTGAAGGTGCTGGCCGAACCGGTCGCCCTGGCGGGGGAGGACCCGGTCTCCTTCGCGCCGCCGGACTTCGCCGGCCCGCCGCCGTCGCGGATCGGCGCCGCCGTGCCGGTCGGGGTCGGGGTCCGGCGGCAGGACGGAGTCGCCGTACTGCTCTGGGGCGTGTTGCTCTGGGCGGCGGTGACCGCGCCCGAGCCCGGCCCGGAACCCACCGAGGTGTACGTCACCCTCGTCCCCCGCCTGGAGGCGGAGCAGGCCGGGGCGCGGTTGCGGGCGCACCTGTCGAAACCCGAGGGCAGAGTCTGAGCCGTGGCGGACCGGGCTCTCCGCCCGGCGCCGACCCTTCGGGGGCGAGACAAGGAGCGCGGTCGCCCTTCACGCCCCGGGCCGTCGAAGGCTCAGACGGCCGTGGCGCGAAACGTGCTGGGGCTCAGCCCCCTGTGGCGTTTGAACGCGGCGCTGAAGCCGAAGGCGTCGGCGTAGCCGACCGACCTCCCGATCTGGGCGATGCTGAGGTCGGTGTCGGTCAGGAGGGTCTCGGCCTCGTCCATCCGGCATTCGGTGAGGTAGGCGAGGGGAGGACGGCCCATCAGACTGGTGAAGCGCTTGGCGAACAGCGCCCGGGAGACGCCGGACCGAGTGGCCAGCGACGCCACCGTCCACGTCTCGGCGGGCCGGTCGTGGAAGGCCTGCAGGGCGGGGGCGAGGACCGGGTCGGCGAGGCCCCGGTACCAGCTGGGCGCGTCGGCGCCGACCCGGTCGAACCAATTGCGCAACGTGCACACCAGAGCCCAGTCGAGGAGCCGGTCCATCAGCGCCTGCGAACCGGCCGAGGACCGGGCGGCGTCGACGGCGGCCGTCTCCAGCCAGGCACAGACCTCGGCGTCCTCCTTGATCACCAGGACGGGCGGCAGGGCACGCAGGAGCCGCACGTGGCGGTGGCCGGAGGCGCGGTAGGCGCCCACGATCAGCGCCGTCGCCTCCTCCGAGCCGGCGTCCCAGCGGATGCCGCCGAGTTCCTGGTCGCCGCACTCGGCATCCGCGCCGAAGCAGGAGATCTCGTACGCGACGTGGGAGCCGTGGACGGTGGTGGAGCGGTCCGCGAGGCGGAACGGCGCGGTCCCGCTCACGATGGCCGTGTCACCCGCGCCGACCACCTGCTCGGTGCCGTCGGGCAGCATCAGGGTTCCTCCGCCGCGCAGCACGCTGATCATGGTGAGCGGCGCGCCGTCGGCGAAGCCGATGACCCAGGGCGCCGTCAGTACGGCGTGGCTGACGACCGAGCCCTCGGCCCGGATGCCGCTCAGGAGCGAACTCAGGGGATCCACGGAAGGCACTGTAGACGATCTCCTATGCCCCGGAGCTTTTCTCCCATGGATCATCTACGCCGCCGAGGCTGTACTGGATCCACCGCATCCACCGCATCCACCGCATCCACCGCAACAGCCGGGAGACCCCGTGACGCAGCACGACAGCTCCACCAGGACGGCCCTCGTGGTCGTCGCGCACCACCGCACCGACTCCCTCACCGCGCACACGGCCCGCCGTGCCGCCGCCCGGCTCGAAACCGCCGGATACCGCGTCGACGTGCTCGACCTGCACGCCGAGGGGTTCGACCCGCGGATGAACACGGCGGACCAGCCGGACTGGGGCGACAGGGAGAAGCCGTACTCGGACGAGGTCCACGCCCACATGCGGCGGATCCTCGACGCCGATGTCGTCGTCGCCGTCTTCCCGGTGTACTGGCTGAGCGTGCCCGCCATCCTCAAGGGCTGGATCGACCGCGTGTGGAACTACGGGTTCGCCTACGGCCGCAGCAGGCCCCGCCTCGCCGGCAAGCGCATGCTGTGGCTGGGCCTGGCCGGCGCCACCTCCGACGATCCCATCGTGCCGGACATGCAGACCGTCCTGGAGACCAACCTGAGCGAAGGCATCGCCTCCTACTGCGGGTTCTCCCGTTCCACCGTCGGCCTGCTCACGGACGCGGAGGAGCGCCCGCAGCGCGTCGACGCCGAAGGCAACCTCCTGGTCGGCGAAGCGGTCTCGGGTGCCGAGCGAGAGGCGCAGTACGCCGATCTCGACCGGCGTGCCCTGGAGTTCGTGGAGAGGCTCGTCGCCGAGGAACGCGTACCGGTCTGACCGCCGGGAGGCAGGGGGGCCGGCCGTTCCGCACCGTCGCGCGATGCCCGGGCGATGCCCCATACGGGTCATGTCGGGTGTGTTGATTGCCGGGAGGTGTCAAAGTCCGATGGCAGGGTAACGAGGAGGTGCCCCGCCCGCGATTCAGACGGCCGGGGGGTTCCACAGATACGGAGTGCTCCACCCATGAACCGTAGTGAGCTGATCGCCGCCCTGGCCGACCGCGCCGAGGTGACCCGCAAGGACGCCGACGCCGTGCTGGCCGCTCTCGCCGAGACCGTCGGCGAGGTCGTCGCCAAGGGCGACGAGAAGGTCACCGTCCCCGGCTTCCTGACCTTCGAGCGCACCCACCGTGCCGCTCGCACCGCTCGTAACCCCCAGACCGGCGACCCGATCGACATCCCGGCCGGCTACAGCGTGAAGGTCTCCGCGGGCTCCAAGCTCAAGGAAGCCGCCAAGGGCGCGTAACGCCCCCTCGTACCACCCGTTCCGGCCCCGCGGGGGCTCGACCGAACCACGCGCGGGGCGGAAGGGGTTCCGGGTGTCCTCCCACAGGGGGAGGGCGCTCTTTCTCAACCCGGCCGGGATCTCCGGCTCGATCGAAGGACAGCAGCATGGCCAGCGGTACCGTGAAGTGGTTCAACTCCGAGAAGGGCTTCGGGTTCATCGCCCAGGACGGCGGCCCGGACGTCTTCGCCCACTACTCCAGCATCTCCGGCAACGGCTACCGCGAGCTCGTCGAGGGCGAGACGGTCACCTTCGACGTCACGCAGGGACAGAAGGGCCCGCAGGCCGAGAACATCGTCCGCGGCTGACCCGCCGACCCGCACGAAGATCCGCTCCGCCCCACGTCGGCCGCCGCACACGGCGCTGCCCCCGACGCGGGGCGGAGCGACTTGCGGGCTCGCCGGGCGCATGGCCCGGGAAGTCGGGTAACGTCCCCGGTGCCACAGGAGACGGGGACGGACCTGTCGCGACTCCGCCACCCTCCCGGGAAGACGTATGCGTCTCAGGGCCACGAAATCCGCCGTTCCACCGGCGCGGTGGTCATCGCCAGGGCTCACGGCGGAGCGCGATACGCGCTCCGAACCGGCCGAATTCGGGGTGGGTGCCGGTGATCGCCGAGTCTCTCACCGGCACCGGCACCGGCACCGGCACCGGCACCGGCACGCCGCCCAGTGGCACCCCGCGGCCACGGAGAATCCCGGTCGAGCGCACCGATGAGTTCTCGGGGCGGGACCGGTCTGTACGTGCATGGAGACGCACACACTCGAGACAGCCGCCGCGGACCTCGTCTACGACGTCCGCGGGCCGCTGCCGACCACAGACGGACGCCCGCCCCTGTTCATGATCGGGCAGCCCATGGACGCCACCGGCTTCGCCGCGCTCGCCGCGCGCTTCCCCGGGCGGACGGTGGTCACCTACGACCCGCGCGGGCTCGGCCGCAGCATCCGCAAGGACGGGCGGGCCGACCACACGCCGCAGACCCAGGCCGACGACGTGCACGCCGTCATCGGGGCCGTCGGGGGCGGGCCGGTCGAGATGTTCGCCAGCAGCGGCGGGGCGATCACCGCACTGGAGCTCGTGGCGAAGTACCCCGGGGACGTGACCACCCTGGTCGCGCACGAGCCGCCGCTCATCACCCTCACCCCGGACGGCCCGGCGGCCGTGCGGGCGCGGGCCGGAGTCCGGGACGCCTACGAGAAGCGGGGATGGGGGGCCGGGATGGCCGCGTTCGTGGCCATGACCTCGTGGGAGGGAGAGTTCACCGACGCGTACTTCGCACAGCCGCATCCCGATCCCGCCGCGTTCGGGATGCCCACGGAGGACGACGGTTCACGTGACGATCCGCTGCTGTCCGACCGGTCGTGGGCGGTCAGCGGCTATCAGCCGGACACCGCCGCGCTCGCCGCCGCGCCGACCCGTGTCGTGATCGCCGTGGGGGAGGAGTCCGAAGGCGTGCAGACCGGACGTACCTCCGTCGCGACCGCAGAACTGCTCGGGCAGCGCGTGACGGTGTTCCCGAGCCATCACGGCGGCTTCTGCGACGGGGAGTTCGGATATCCGGGGAAGCCGGACGAGTTCGCGCACCGACTGCGCCAGGTCCTCGACGACGCCTCGTAGGCCGACCGCTGACGGGTGCTGCTCCCGGCACGTGAGGCTTCAGCCGTCTGGGGACGCCGGGCGTGCCCTTGACCCCCTCGCGCTCCACGGCCGTGGCCCCCCCCCCCCCCCCCCCCCCGGGGGCGGCCCCCCCCCCCCCCCCCCCCCCCCCCCCCCCCCCCCCCCCCCCCCCCCCCGGCCCCCCCCCCACGGCCGTACCGGCGTCCCCCCGCCCCCCGGACCGCGCCGTACTGGATTCGTACAACCATCCGCACGCTCAGGAGTCATGTAAGGCGAGTGCGCCGTAGGCGCATGCGTTTCGTTTCCAGGGGGGACCCGCATGACTCACCACATATCCCTGCGCGCCCGCGTGCTTCCGGCCGTGGCCGCGGCCGGAATGCTCGTGCCCGTCGTCGCGGGCGCGGCACCCGCTTCCGCCGCCACCGCGCCGCAGGTCAGCTGTACGTCGGGCAAGACCGGGCTCGCCGCCAAGCTCCAGAAGGACATCACCGCCGCCCTCGCCGGGCGCACCGGCACCGTCGCCGTCGGCCTGCGCGACCGCACCACGAACACCACCTGCACCCTGCGCGCCACGACCTCGTACGACTCGGCCAGCGTCGTGAAGGTGACCGTCCTCGCCGCGCTCCTCTGGGACGCCAAGAAGACCAACCGGTACCTGACCCCACGCGAGACCACCCTCGCCACCGCCATGATCACCAAGTCCGACAACGCCGCCACCACCTCCCTGTGGAAGCAGCTCGGCGTCACCAAGGTGAAGGGCTTCCTGGCGGCCGCCGGCATGACGCGGACGGTGCCGGGATCCGGCGGATACTGGGGGCTCACCCGGATCAACGTCACCGACGAGCAGCGGCTGCTCTCGCTGATCACCGCCAAGAACACCGTCCTGAGCGACAACGCCCGCGCCTACATCCTCAAGCTCATGGGGAACGTCGTCACCTCGCAGAGGTGGGGCACCCCGGCCGGCGCGCCCTCCTCCGTGTCCAAGCACGTCAAGAACGGCTGGCTGCAGCGCGCCACGCGCGGCTGGCGCGTGCACAGCGTCGGCGCGTTCAAGGGCGGCGGCCACGACTACACCATCTCCGTGCTCACCGACGGCAACAGCACGATGAACTACGGCGTGACCACGATCCAGGCCGTGTCCAAGACGATCCACCGGGATCTGACCCCGACCGCGTCCGCCGCGTCCCGTTACGTGCCGACCACCATGCCCAGGGAGGCGTACGTCGCGGTGCCCCGGGGCTGACGCCCTGAAGACGTCGGAGGGGACGAATCCGTCGCCCGGCCCCCGAACGCCGGGGTCCACGACACGCTCACCGGGCTCGTCCTGTCCGCCGGGCCGTGGGCCGGGAGCGGGGGCGGTCGCCGAGGGGACGCCCTGCCCGACGCGTCGGAACGCATATGTGGCGGTCGTACCCGCGCAGCCTCACGACCGGACTCATGCCCGGGATCTCAGTACGTCGACCTCGCAACCCGGCGCGAACGGGTCGAAGCCGTGCTCGACCAGCCAGCGAACCGCCAGCAGGCTCCGCAACGACCACCACGCGCGGACCACGGCGAGGTCGACGCCGGTGCCGTAGCCGGCGAGGACGTCGTCGAGGTGCTCCTCGTGGCCGAGCGTGAAGGTGGCGAGGTCGTACAGGGCGTCGCCCCGGCCCGCCTCGGACCAGTCGATGACGCCCGTCACCTCGTCGTCCTCGACGAAGACGTGCGCGATCTGCAGGTCGCCGTGCGTGAACGCCGGAGCCCACGGCCGGAGCGCGGCCTGGGCGACCCGGCGGTTGCGGGCGACCAGGTCGGCGGGCAGAAGGCCCCTCGTCACGAGCAGCTCGCACTCGGCGTCGAGTTCCGCCGCCAGCGCGACGCCGCTCCGACCGGCCCGCCCCGGCCGGTCCGGCAGCGGCGCGTCGTGAAGCCTGCGGATGGCGGCACCCGCCGCGGCCCACGCCACCGGCGACCCGGTCGACGGCCCGCCGAGGCGGCCGAGCGTCGTCCCCGGGAGCGCGGCGAGCGCGAGCACGGGCGGCTTGCGCCACAGGACCTCCGGGGTCGGGACCGGCGCGCGGGCCATCGCCTCGACCTCGGCGTCGATACGCGCCTGATCGGCGTCCACCTTCAGGAACACGTCACCGACGCGCAGGGTCACACGCTCGGAATGGGCGACGACGACGCTGACTTCCTCCATGGCCGACCAGTATCCCGGAGCCGATCGCCGACGTCACCGGACTTCCGCGCCTCCGACGGCGGGGCCGACGGTTTCGCGGCCTCCCCGGCCCGTCCGGAACGATCCGCTCCACGGCCCCGCCCACGTGGCCGATACCCGATGGCCGCCCCACCCCGTGGGACACGATGTCCGAGGAGACGACTCACGGCGCACACCACCCGGCACGTTCCGCCCGCAGAAGTGCTTCGTGCATACTTCTGCGGGCGGGGTACGGCGTTCCGGCTGCGCCACACCGACCAGGGGACACGCGGGTATGGACACCGGTACGCCGGTCACCGGCGGCTTCGGCGCGCTTCTGCACCTTCTGCGGACGAGGGCCGGGCTGAGCCAGGAAGAACTGGCACACGCCGCGGGGGTGAGTGTGCGGGCCCTGTCGTACCTGGAGCGCGGACAGTCCCGGGGGCCGCAGCGTCGCACCGTGCAGGCACTGGCCGCCGCCCTCCGCCTGGACGGGGCCGGTGCCCAGGAACTGGAACACACCGCGAGCCTGGGCCGCCCCCGGAGGACCCGCGCCACTGTTCCACCACCCGCGGTCGTACCGGATGCCGTCGAACGGAACGACGCGTCCGACCTGCTGCCGCGCGCACCGCGCGGCTTCCACGGACGGGTGGTGGAACTCGGCGCCCTGTCCCGAGCCGCCGAAGGCGAGGCGCCCGTCTGTCTGGTCGTCGGACCCGCCGGGGTCGGGAAGACCGCCCTCGTGCTGCGGTGGGCCCACCACAACCGTGCCGGATTCCCCGACGGACGGCTCTACGCCGACCTGAGAGGCTTCGGCGACACGGGCGAGCCCGCGCTCATGGAGGTGCTGCGGGAGTTCCTGCCGGCGCTCGGTGTGCCGCTCGACCGGATACCGGAGTCGGTCAACGGCGCGGCCGCGCTGTTCCGGTCGCTCGCCGCCGACCGCCGGCTCCTCGTGGTGCTCGACAACGCGCGGGCCTCCGAGCAGGTCAGACCACTCCTTCCCGGCGGTCGCCACTGCGTGACCGTCGTCACCAGCAGGCACCGGCTGCCGGGGCTGATCGTCACCGACACCGCTCGACCCGTCGCGGTGGACGTGCTCGGCCCGGAGGACGGCACGATGCTCCTCGCCGCGGTACTCGGCACGGAACGGGTCGCCGCGGAGCCGGCGGCCGCCCGACGGCTGGCCGAGCTGTGCGACGGACTGCCCCTCGCCCTGCGGGTGGTGGCTGCCCGGTTGGCGCAACGACCCGGCCTGTCCCTGGACGCGATGGCCGCCGAACTGTCCGACGAGACGCGCAGGCTGAGCCTGCTGGACGTGGAGGACACCGGTGTGCGGGCGGCGCTGCGCGTGACGTTGCAGCGGCTCCCGCAGGACGCCTCCCACCAATTCGCCCACCTCGGCCGCCACCCCGGCACGCACGTCGACCGGTACACGGCGGCAGCCCTGGCGGATGTCGATCCGGCGGCCGCCGAAGCGGCCTTGGAGAGGCTGGCCCTCGCACACCTCGTCACGGAGACGGCGCCCGGCCGATGGGCCATGCACGATCTCGTGCGGCTCTACGCACGGAGCCTGGACGTCGTGCCCGAGACGCTCAGACGCGTGCTCGACCACTACGTCACCACGGGGCTCGCGGCCGTGGCGGCGGCCGAGCCCGGCAACGAGGAGTGCTTCCCGCTGCCGGCGGACCACCTGCCGCCCGCTGCCGTCCGGGAGTTCGGTGATCGGTCCGCCGCCGTGGCCTGGTACGCGGCGGAGAGGGACGACCTCACGCTCGCGGTGGCCGCGGCGCGTGCCGCCGGACTGCACGACAGGACCTGGCGGATCGTGCTGACGATGTGGCCGCTGATCGTGTGGCGCGTACGGGACGGCTGGATCCCGCTCCTGGAGACCGGGCTGGAGGCGGCACGGGCCGACGCCGACCGGCACGGCGAGGCACGCGTGCTGAACGTGCTCGGCTGGGTGCTGATCGAGGAAGGGCGCATCGAGGAGGCACTCACCCACCTGGAGGCGGCCTCCGCGCTCGCCTCCGGGACGGGCGATCCGGTGGCCGAGGCGAACGCCCTGCTCGTCCTTGCCATGGCGCAAGCGGCACTCGGCGGCCCGGACGAGGCCGCGCGGGGATGCGAGCGGGCGGTGGAGCTGGCCCGCACGGCCGGTGACCGGACCGTCGAGAGACTGGCGCTGCAGCACCTGGCCCGTCATCGGGCCGATGCCGGGAAGTGGCGCGAGGCCCTCGACACGACGACGGAGGCATTGGCCTTCGACGACCGGTCCGGCACGGCCGACATCCCCGGGATACTGCTGCTCATGGTGAGGGGAGAGGCCCTGCTGGGTCTCGGCGACGAAGCCGAGGGCATCGGGCAACTCGACCTCGCCGCCCGGGAGGCGGAGTCCTCCGGCTACGACGACGGCGCGGTACGCGCGCTCGGTGCCCTGCTGAAGGTCTCGGCGGACGCGGGGTTCCGGGCACGATACGACACGGCGGTCACACGGCTCACGACACGGACGTGAGGCCGCGCGGTCGGCACCCGCACGTCCCCGCGGCCGGTGGAACCGATCGTCCGTCGCGCTTTCGGCCCGGGACCGTGCGGCCGGGTCGGACGGTCTGCCGCACGGCCCGAAACGGCGGGAACCGCGCGCAACGCGGGTCGGGCGGCGCCCCCGTCCACGTTCTTCCGCGGGCTCACACCGACGACGTACGACGGGACGGGCCACCGGTCGGGAGCGTGATGACGGCCCGGTGAGCGCTTCCCGCTCGCGGTCGCACCGCCGGGCAGCCCGTGGCCGGTCACGCCGTACTCTCGGAACCTCCGGACGGAGACCCCCTCGCGGTCGTCCCGCTGCTGCGGACGAGACCGCTCAGGCGCGCGGCGTCCGCCGGCCCGCACCCCACTCGCCGAGAGGCGCGACGGTGTCGGAATCGGACAACTGCCGGCCGAAGACCACGGTCGCGTGCGGGGTGGGGGCGGAGACGGACCGTCCGTGGTCCACTTCGGACACCGGGCCGGTGGCCGCGGCCACGGCCGCGACGACGACGCCACCGGCCACGGCCATGGCACCGGCGAACGAGGTGAGCTTCTGCTTCATGTCGGTTCTTGCCTTTCGCTCTGCTCGACGTTTCCCGCTCTTCGTTCCCGAACCAACGAGGGGCCGGGCCGGGGCGCTGTGCGTCGGCGGTCGAGCTGTCCACCGGCGCGAGGAGGCCCCCTGCGGCGAACCCAGTCGATCACGGTGGACGAGTACGGTCCCAGGCAGTTCTCCCCGCAAAAATACGGTCGGCGTTCTTCTGCCGGACCCCGGCGGTCGGCGGCGGGACGGGAAACGAGGTCAGTTTGGTCTAGACCAAGCGGGGTAAGGTTGCGTCACCGACCTCGGCCGTTCGCGCGGCCGTGGAAGGCCGGATTGACATGCTCATGCCTGAGCGCCTTCGGGCGGGCAGGCGTGAACCCCCACAAAGGAGTTGTCATGAAGAGCAGGAAGACGCTGGCCGCGGTCATCGGAGCGGGGATCGCCCCGCTCCTGGCCGTGAGCCTGCCGGCCGGCAACGCGAGTGCGCACGGCTACATCTCCTCACCCCCCAGTCGGCAGGCCCAGTGCGCTGCCGGCCTCGTCCCCTGCGGTTCCATCAAGTACGAACCGCAGAGCGTCGAGGGCCCCAAGGGCCTGACGAGCTGCAGCGGAGGAAACGCCGCCTTCGCCGAGCTCGACAACGACAGCAAGGGCTGGAAGGTCACCCCGGTCGGCCGGACGACCAGTTTCAACTGGCGGCTGACCGCACAGCACGCCACCAGCACCTGGCAGTACTACGCGGGTGGCCGGAAGATCGCGGAGTTCAACGACGGCGGTGCTCGTCCGGGCGCCACCGTCACCCACCAGGTGAACTTCGGCAGCCTGACGGGCAAGCAGAAGGTGCTGGCGGTCTGGAACATCGCGGACACCCCCAACGCCTTCTACGCCTGCGTGGACGTGAACGTGAGCTGAGCGGTGCCGTACCACCAGGTCCCGTCGGCGTGAACCCGTCGTAGGGGCCGACCGATGTCCCGGTGCCCGGAGCGGACGGTGCACCGTCCGCTCCGGGCACCGGGTGCCTGCCCGTCTCCCGGTCGCCCGGCGACCGGAAGGCCCCGGGCAACCGTTCGTGGCAGGGCGACGCGCCGGTCCCCACCCTGGAGGGCCAGTGCGTCATCAAGAACATCGTCCTGGTCGCGGCCTGTCTGGTGGTGGCGGCCGACGAGTGCGGCCGCACGGCGCCAGCGTGAGGACGTCCGAAGCGCCGGAACACGCCGACCGGGCGCGGAGGTCCGCCCGGAACACCCCCACGCGCCGCCCCCGTTCACGAAGGACGGTCCACGGAACGGCCACCACCGGCACGACCGTCCGCCAGGCTCCGACGGCCATGGCGACGACAGGTCGGCCCACCAGTCGCTCATCGCGAGGAGACAACCATGAACCGATACGGAGCCACCGCCCGCGCGGTCGCCGTGGCGCTGCTCACCACCGGTCTCACCACCACTACCGCCGTCGCTTCGTCAGCCGGGGCCCCCGCGGACACCGGGGCGAAGGCTCGCGTCGACGCGGACCGGGAGACCCGGTCGGTCGTCTTCACCGCCGGCACGGGACAGGTCAACGACCTCCACGTGATCCCCATGGGCGTCGACGCCGGGGTCCGGCGGATCGGCTTTCGCGACGCGGTCCCGCTCGAACCCGGCGACCACTGTGCGTACCTCGAACCCGGGGACGACACCTTCGTCGTCTGCGAACTGCCCGCCGACGGCTCCCGGGCGGACAGGATCGACGTCTTCCTCGGCGACCGCGACGACACGATCGTCACCAGTGACCCGGGGGTCGCCCTCGTCAGCGGCGGCCCCGGCGACGACATCCTGCACGCGCACACGGCGCACACGGTAAGGGGCGACACGGGCGACGACATGGTCATGGGGCGCGCGGTCCTGGACGGCGGCGACGGCGCCGACCGTCTGATGGGCGACGACGGTGACCAGCGAATGCGGGGCGGCCCGGGTGACGACACGATCGAGGCGTACGGTGGCGCGGACGTCATGGACGCGGGCCCGGGCGACGACCGGGCCATGGGAGGAGAGGGCCACGACGTCGTCCTCGGCGGCCCCGGTGACGACACGCTGTACGGCGAGGACGGCAACGACCTGGTCAGCGGCGGTCCCGGAGAAGACCACGTCGAAGGCGGCCCGGGCCACGACGTCGTCCTCCGGTGAACGGGCCGGGGCGTGGAGGCCGTCCGCGAGCCCGATGCCACCTGCCGGAGGCGAGAGCCACCGTGCCGGTGAAGGCCTGCCGCAGGAGCGCGTCATGCCGTACCCGGAACCCCGGGCGGCGCCGCGCTCGTGCTGTCCCCCGTGGGCACCGGACCGAGCCGCTCACGCTCTTGCGGGCCGTCGGGGATCGGGCGGAACTCCCGGGCACGACCGGGCCCGCGTGAGATCCTTCGCCCATGAGCACACCGCCTGATGGATTGCCCGTCTACCGGGTTCTGACCGGACCGGACGATGCCGCGTTCTGCCACCGTGTGAGCGAGGCGCTCGGTCTCGGCTACGAGCTGTACGAAGGTCCCTCCATCGCCTTCGACGGGGAGAACGTCGTCGTCGCCCAGGCGCTGCTCTGGCCGACAGGGTCGTAGGACCTCGGGGGGAGCGGTGGCCGCAGCCTGCCCGTGACGGGGGCAGGACGAGGAGTACGCCCGCTTCCGCGACCCCCGGGCCGTGGAGCGGGCGCCCGGGCGCCGCTTCGTCGAGCGACGAGCCGAACCGAGCCGTCGCGACTCCACCGCGGTCGGGCCCCGGCTCGTCAGGCGGGCTCGACGGTGGTCCTCTCCGCGCAGATCCACCGGATCTGCCCCTGTCCCCACACCGCCGGGGATTCCCACGCGGCGCCGGGGGAGACCCCGTGCTCTGTCAGGGAGCCGCTCGACCCCGGGCGGCACCACGGGGTACGCCTCGCGCTGCGCAAGGCCGTCCTCCTTCCTCTCCCGCAGCCACCGGACGAGCGTCTTCTCGCCGACACCCGACAGACCGTGCCGACGTACGGGCCGAGGTCCCCGAAGACCTCCGGCCCGTCCAGGGCTCCTCCGTCGGGGAGCGGCCGACGGCCCGCCCCGGGCGGACATCACTCCGGAATCTTCCGGATGTCGCCCCCCGCGCCCCCGCGGATACCTTCCAGGCACCGGTCCGGTCACGACGACGAGGGGCCGGTACCGACCACCTCACGGTGCGCGAACGCGTCCGGAACATCCAGGGGGAACACCCGTGCATCCACGTCCGCTCGGCCGCTTCCTGCGCGGCGGCCTCCCTCTCGCCCCCACGGCGCTCCTGCTGCTCGCGGCGGCGGCCCCCGGCCACGCCGCCCCTCCGGCGGCGCCCGCGTCGGCCACCTCGGCGACGGCCTACACCGGGGCGTGCCCGGCCGCGGGTGTCGTCTCTCAGTGGTACCACTCGGGCCACGACGGCGTGGACATCGCCAACGGCCGCGGTACCCCGATCCACGCGGTGGGCCCCGGCCGGGTGATCAACTCGGGTCCGGCACAGGGCTACGGCCAGTGGATCCGCATCGAGCACCCCGACGGGACCGTCAGCGAGTACGGCCACATGTACCAGCGCGACGTCGCCGTGGGGGACACCGTCGCGGCCGGCCAGCGCATCGCGCTCATGGGCAGTGAGGGCGACTCCTCGGGCAACCACCTGCACCTGCGGATCCGCGTCGGCACCTCCACCGGCGTCCGGGGCATCGACCCCGTTCCCTACCTCCGCGACCGCGGGGTCGGCCTGCCCTGCACACCCGGCGGCGGAGGCGGTGGCGGCTCCACCGTCACCGCCTGGGCCGACGCCAACGTCCGCAGGTGCGCCTCCACCACCTGCGAGGACATCAGTGACGTCTACGCCGGCCAGAGCTATCCGGCGAACTGCTGGGTCAAGGGCCAGCTCGTCGAGGCCGAGGGCTACCGCAACGACAACTGGGTCCAACTGCGCCTCAACGCGGGCGGCGTGGGCTACGTCAGTGCCATCTACCTCAAGGGCGACGACAAGGGCAACGTGCCCAACGCCTGCTAGAACACACCGTGTTCCGCTTCGCGACGGACGCCGGGAGGCCGTCCGTGAACGACGGCGGAAGCCCGGGGCCGGGACCGGTACCGACCCGGAGGCAGCCCTTCCACGGACGTCCGGTCACCGCTCCGACGAGCCCCCCCGTCCCCTCCGTACCGCCGGTCCACCGGCCCCTCACACCGTTTCCACAGCAAGGGAGCCCGCCATGCCCGGGAAGGACCCGCGGCCCGCCCTCACCACCCTGCTCCTGGTGCTCGTCACGGCCTGCTCGGCCCCGGCCGCCGCACCCGGCCCGCCGGCCCCGGCCACGGGCGTGCGCACCGGGCTGACCGACGTGGAGAACGGCCTCCTCGCCGACGCCGAGCGGCGGCTGATCACCACGTGCATGAAGGAGAAGGGTTTCGCCTACACGGTCGACGTCCTGCCCGAGGACCGCGACCGGGCGCCCGACCGCCCCTTCGGCCTCGACGACGTCGCCTGGGCGCGCCACCACGGGTACGGACTCGACACCGACGGGCCGAGGGACGACGGCAGGGCCGCCGTCCGGGTGAGCACGCAGGAACGCTACCTCGCCTCCCTCACGCCCGAACGCAGACGCGCCTTCGACCGGGCGCTGGACGGCACGGACCGGGCGGCGATCACCGTGGAGGTACCGGGACGCGGTCAGGTCTTCACCAGCGCCGACGGGTGTCAGGCCGACGCCCGCCGCCGGCTGTACGGAGACCTGCGGTCCTGGACCGAGGCCAAGGCGATCGTCGTCAACCTCGGCTATCTCACCTGGGACCAGGTGGTCTCCGCCCCGGAGTACACGACGGCCCTGGAATCGTGGCGCACCTGCATGGCCGGCAAGGGGTTCGCCTACGCGGATTCCTCCGAGGCCATCGGCGACGTCGCCGCCCGCGGACGCGCCGGGTCCGCGGGAACCGCCCGCGAGCGCGAGAGACGCACCGCCGTGGCGGACGCCGAGTGCAACCGCGACGCCGGACTCGCCCGGACCGGCACCCGGCTCCAACGCGAACGGATCCGCGCCGCCGCGAGGACCCGTTTCGCCCGGCAGGCACGGCACTTCACCGACGCGGTCACCGGAGCGCTGGCCGAGGCACGCGCCCTGACCCGACACCGGTGAGGCCCGCTCCGGCGGCCTCACCTCCCCGAAGACCCCGTGCCGCCACCGCGACACGGTCCCGCAGGCGCCTCCGGCACCCCGGAGGCCGGCACCCGACAGACAAGGATCGGACACCATGCGCAAGTCGACACGCGTCACCCTGGGCCTGGCCCTCGCTTCCGTGATGCTTCCCCTCGCCGCCGCCACCGCGCACGCGGACGGCACCAACCCCACCTACTCCACCCGGAACCCGGGGAACTGCGACTCCGGCTACCTGTGCGTGTACAAGGGCATCAACTACGACCAGGCGGGCGTGGGCATCGCCCGGTTCAAGTACGACAACCCCATCTGGTCGGACACCGCCAACGCCTACATCGCCCACGAGGACTCCTCCTGGTACAACAACGGCACCGGCACCTCGTACAGCTCCGTCGTCGTCTACCACGACAACGGGTACGGCGGGCGGTCCTTCTGCCTCGACAAGGGCTGGGGCAACACCTGGGACAGCGTCGCCAACGACCAGGGCGAGGCCAACCGCTGGGTCAACGGCTGCTGATCCGCCGACGGACGCCCCGGTGCGCGCCGACTCCGGCCGGCGCGCACCGGGCCCCGCGCCCGCGCGGCCGTTCCCGTCCTCTCCCGCCCTCGTCCTCCGGAACAGACCGCACGCACACGTCTCCACGCGCCGGCGAGTCCTGCCCCGCGAACTGCCGGACGGACGACCGGCCAGGAGGTCACGGCCGAGGGACACACGAGCGACACGTGGGTCCGACTGCCGCTCGACGCGGGCGGGATCGGCTGCGTGAGCGGCATCCACCTCAAGGGGGACGCGACCGGAGGCGTCACACGGCGGTGCTGACGCCGGTCCGCCCCGGAACACCGTACGAAACGACCGCCCGGCACCGAGCCGGGCGGACAGGGAGGATCTCCATGCACACGTTCCCCGGCGGACGCGCCTCCGGGTCGCCGCTGCCCGAGTCGTTCGCTCTCGCCGTCGTGGCCGTCCTCGCGGTGTTCGGCCTGTGGGCGGCCTCCGGCGCGGTACCGGCGGCCGCCGCGCCGACACGGGCTCCCGCGGGCGCCCGCCCCGACTTCCGGCTGCCCTTCGCCTGCGGCGAGACCTGGCAGTTGCAGACCTACGCGGGACACGCGCCCGACGACAAGAAACTCGACATGTACCGCGTCGGCGGACCGACCCTCGGCGCTCCGGTCGTCGCCTCGGCCGCCGGCACCGTCACCGAGTTCTTCGAGCCCGGAGGCCTGGAGATCAACCACGGAGGCGGCTGGTTCTCGGTCTACCTGCACATGGACCGCATCGACGTGCGCCTGGGCCAGCAGGTCCCCTCGGGCACGCCGCTCGGCAGGCTCGGACTGGTCGGCACCACCTCGGCGCACCTGCACTACGAGCAGCTGTACGACACCAACGGCGACAACGACGGCGAGACGAACGAGATGGTCTACCCGGTGATCCAGGGCACCGAACACCGGCTCTCCCCCTCCGGGCCGTTCCCCCGCGTCACCAGCACCAACGCCTGCGGCGGGGGCACCACTCCGGAGCGGTTCTGGGTGGACACCTTCGCCGACGCCCCCGGTTACGCGGCGGTCGACTGCGTCGGCGACACCGGCCCCCGCTGCGCGGTCCAGGGAAAGCTGTTCAAGGGCACCAACTACGTCCTCTGCAAGAAGTGGGGCGACGAGGTGCGCGTGGGAAGCTCCTTCAACCACTGGTGGCTGCTCACCGACCTCGACGAGGTGTCACCGGGCGGCTCGGGCCGCGCGTACGTCTCCGCCTACTTCCTCCAGCGGTGGGGGAACGACGAGGCGAAGGACAACGAGGGGCGCGACATCCGGCCGTGCTGACCGGAGTCAACCGGGAGAGGGCCGGGCCGGACACTCCGCGAGCGCGGGGCGGTCCTTCGTCCGCACGGCCGGCAGCCAGGCCGCGGTCCGGCCCTTCTCCGCCGTGAGACGCACCCTGTACCACCGCACCGAGCGCGTGCCCGCCTCGTCGGCGACCGGCATTCCCTGGGGGAGCTGGCAGTCGGCGACCAACACGTCGCCGTCCCACACCCTGGTCCGCACGACGTTGTCGATGTCGTACGGCAGCGAGGGGTCGACGGCGAGTCCGAGGCTGCACAGGTTGTCCCGCGCACCCAGCCCGTGACACGACCGTTCGGCGTTGTACACCTCGATGCGCGCGTTCGGCACGGTGACCGCGGACGCCCCGCCCGGCCGGGGCGCGCCGCCGCCCGGTGACCGGTCGTCGCCGGACTGGAGCCACCCGGCGGCACCGGCTCCGCCCACCGTCACCGCCAGCGCGGCGACCAGCAGGACCGTGCGCCCGCGCCGTACCCCCGAGGACGCCCGGGGCCGCTCCCGCTCCGCCCGGATGCGGCCCAGCAGGCTCTCGACGGTGTGGGCGGCGCGGTCGTCGTGGGTCGGGCCGAGACAGTCGGCCGCCAGATCGCGCCAGAAGGGCGGCACGCGCAGGTCCATCCGCAGTGGCGCGCGTCCGTCGGCGTACTCCTGGGCGGCGGCCGCACGGGCCGTCGGCGTGGCTCCGGGGAACGGCGAGGCGCCCCCGGTGAAGACCTGGTGGATCATCACACCCAGGGCCCAGACGTCGGCGCTCTGCCGCACCTGTACGCCCTGTTCGCCCAGCGGCGCCCGCCAGCGTTCCGGCGGCAGGTAGTCGGGGGTGCCGAGGGGCGGGGCGTAGGCGTGGGTACCGGACAGCTCCACCGAAAGGCCGAAGTCCGCCAGCCGCACCGACCCGTCCGCCATGATCAGGACGTTGTCGGGTTTGAGGTCCCCGTGGACCCAGCCGAGCCCGTGCAGGTGCGCCAGCCCTTCGCAGACCTCGGTGAGCAGCCGCGCCCCCTCGTCCACCGTCAGGGGTTCCCCTCCGGGCGGGACGGCGGACCGCGCACCGGACGACGGGGCGGGAACCCGGCCGGAGGGGGAGGGCGCCGTCAACCGTTCGCGCAGGCTCCGTTCGGCCCGCTCCATCACGAGCACCACGGTCCCGTCGAGCGCCGGGCCGGCGGACTCGTCGAGCGTGACGGAGTCGAACAGCCTGATCAGCCGGGAGTGCCGGACGCGCCGGCTCAGTTCGGTCTCGCGCCGGGCGGTCTCCACCAGACCGCGCGCCTGGCGCGGGGCGAGTCCGGCCGTGGGCAGGAACTTGAGGGCGACCTCCGTCGGAGCCGTCTCCCCGTCGCCGCCATTGTCGTCGTTGTCGTCGGCGGCCGGTCCGGCCGGTTCCCCGTGCGCGCCTTCGCCACCGTCCGGAACGTCGGCCCGCCTGGCCGCGTACACCGTTCCCCATCCACCCACCCCGATCAGACGGGTGACCTCCCACGCGCCGACCCGGTAGCCGGCCGGGACCACTTCCACGGATCCGCCGCTCATCCTCCCGCGACCCCCGCCCGGTGGAGGGCGGCCGCCCTCGACGGCAGAAGACCCAGGTGCTCCTCGCGCACGAGCCCGAAACGCAGGGCGAGTCCGGCCACCGCCTCCCGCTTGCCGTTGTGCCGAACGGCCCTGCCCTGCCCGGTCGCCGGGGTGGTGATCCGCAGCTTCTCGTCCGCCAGGTAGTCGATGTGCGAGTTGACCGCCCTGGCGGTCAGCCGCTCGCAGCCCGGCCGGCTCCGCAGCCGCTCGACGATCCGGGGGGTGGTCGCCACCGCCACCGTGGACTCGTCGCGCAGGCGCGGCTCGCACAGCGCGACCAGGACGAGGAAGTATGTGGAGGTCTCGTCCAGGGAGAAGCCGGCGAGCGTTCCGGTGCCCGCCAGGCCCGCCGTGCCGGTCCCCCCGAGGTACACGTGGTCGGGGGCGAACACCTGGAAGCTCACGGCGGAGCCCCGGGCCGGCAGGATGACGCGGGCGAACTCGAAGGGCACGGGCGCCCCAGCCCTGCGGGGCGGAACCCTGAAGTACTCCCCGGCCCCTTCCGGGTTCTCCACCAGATAGGTCTGGGACGCGCTGAAGTTGCTCAGCTGCCAGTGGTCCTCCGTCACCCGGATCTCGCCCGCGAGCCGGGAGACCGCCGGATTCGCCAGCGGCAGGTCGACGGGGACGGACGCGGAGCCGCGCCCGAAGCGGGCGACGTCCCCCGGTCCGAGCCGGAGGCTCACCGGCTCCGGGGCGGACGCGGTGTCCGCCCTCCCGTCCGACGACAGGTGAACCAGTACGCCGCTCATGGTCTCCTTCTCCATCATCGAGATCCTGGTGCCCCCGGCTCCGCCGGGACGGAGCGCTCCGGAGCAGCAGGGGCGGAACAGGGGATACGGGGTTCGGGTGGGGGCTCGGTGGCCGGTCGTCCGGGAGGCCGCGACGACCGGAGGCGTTCGGTCTGTTCCGCACCTAAGAGGCGACGGCGACGGTACCGGTTCCAGCTCGTGGGCGTTGTCCGTGGAGTCGCCCCGAAGGAGTGAATCGTCTCCTCCCGGCGACCGTCACGGAGATGTCGCGGGTGCGTCCCGCGAGCGGACGCGGACGCGAGCGTGCCGCGCCGGTCGCGGGGACGACGGGTCCGGTCCGGCCGTCCGGCGTGCCGGAGGCGAGCACCGGGCCGGAACGCGCGGTGCGCGGTGTGTGGCGCGCGGTGGGACGGCCCTCGGACCGGGCCCGCCCGCGGGAGGGGACCGAACCCGCGGATCGGCCGTGCTCCGGCGACGGCGTCCTGTTCACGGTCTCAAGGTCGTTCCCCCGTCCGGTTCCCCGCCGCACGCGAGTGCGACGACGCACGGCCCGGCCTCGAGCCGGAGGGTCGGTCCGGCGGCCGGGGCGGCGCTCAGAACACTCACACGGCAGCGCCCTCGTTGTCATGGGGTTCGGGCGTGCGGAATCCCGACGGATCGATAAGGTGAACCTCATGCATGGGGAAAGCGGGCGACTGCCATGGCCGGCGGCGGAGTAGAGGGGCCGGCACCGAGCCTTCACCAGCTGCGCCTGTTCGTCGTGCTCGGCGAGGAACTCCATTTCAGCCGCGCCGCCGCACGCCTGTTCATCACGCAGTCGGCGCTGAGCCAGCAGATCCGGGACGTGGAACGGCGCCTGGGAGTGAGGCTGTTCGAGCGCACCAGCCGCGCGGTCGCCCTCACCGCCGCCGGGCGGGCCCTGCTCCCCGAGGCGCGGGCGGCCGTCGACGCCGTGGCCAGGATCCGGAGGATCGCCGACGCCCAGGCGCGCCAGGTGTCGGGCCGACTGGTCGTGGGGAGCGTCGGGGCGGAGGCGGCCATGCCGCACACCCGTGCCGTCCTGCGCGCGCTGACGGTCCGGAACCCGCGGATGACGTTGCAGATGGTCAGCCTCAGCATCGCCGACCACCTCACCGCCCTCGTCCGGCAGGAGGTCGACGTGATGTTCCTGCGGCCTCCCGTCCCCGCCGGCGTGGAGGTGTGCCATCTCGCCACCGAGCCCCGCGTGGCCTGTCTTTCCGCCGACGACCCGCTGGCCGCCCTGCCCGCCGTCACCCTGGCGCAGCTCGCCGACCGGCCCGTGGTCGCCGTGCCCGAGAAGGTGCCGCGGGTGTGGTGGGACTTCTGGACGGTGAATCCGCGCCCCGACGGCAGCCCCGTCAGGTACGGGCCGGTCGTCACCGACATGGAGTCCCTGTTGCACGCCGTGGCGGGGGGAGAGGCGATGTGCTTCCTCCCCGCGGCCGCGCGTGACCTGTTCCCCCGCCCCGGCATCCGCTACGTCGACGTCACCGACCTCCCTCCCTGCACCGCCGCCCTGGCCTGGCTCGCCCGAAGACGCGACGAGCCCACCATCGGCGCCGTACGCGAGGCGGCCCGAGCGGCCTTCTGAGGCCGGTGGCGGAGGCCGAGCGGGCGACCCGGGGCCCACCCCGTCCAGGTACGGGTCGGGAGGGCTCGTGCCGACCACCCGACGACATCATGTGCCCACGGCACCGGAACGGCCTTGCCCGCTTCGATGGTGTAGCTCTCCGGGGCAGTGGATAGGGTCCGGCCATGACCGCCGACTGGTACGTCCTCATCGAGGAGGACACCCGGACCACCGAACGCGCCGACGGCAAGGAGCTCAGGCTGCACCGGTGGATGCTCACCGGCACGCACCGCATCGGCCCGGACCGTACGGAGGCGGTCGCGGCCGCCGAGGACGCGGCGTTGCGCTACCTGCCGGGCCTTCTGGCCCGGCACGCGCGCCCGGGAGACGAGCCCGCTCGTCATGCCCTGCTCACGCAGGACGGCGCGTGGGTGGTGCTGGTGAAGCAACGTCACCGCGAGTGCCACATACGGGTGACCACGGCCCGGCTCGTGCACTCGCGAGAAGAGAAGGAGGCGCCGCCGAAGAGCCTGAAGGAGAAGTTCCGCAGCGCCGTGGAGGGCCCACCGCCCGCGGCGAGGCCCTGGGCCTGGCCACCCGGGGACGAGGCCGATCAGAGCTGACCGCCCCACGGGCCCCGGCCGGACCTGCCCGGGCGAGTGGGCCGAAGGGGACCGCGTGCGTCGCCGGAAGACTCCGTCGAGACGGGGGAGCGCAGCGGTTTTCGGCCGTCCCCCGGCCGAAGCGCGGCGGAAGCCCGAGCCCTCGACGGACATCCGCTCCTCCGGCAGGCACGGCGAACCGAGTGCCGCTCCCGCACCGCACACCGGTCTGCGCCGGTTTCACTTTTTCACCCCGGGGCATCCGGGCGTCATGGACACCTCAGCACGTACAGGAGAAGCGGTCGAGCCCCGAGGTGACGAACACCATGTCGTCCTCAGCGCCGACACCAACGGTGACGGCAAGACCGATGTGTGGATGACCGACACCACCGGTGACGGGAAGCCCGACCTCTACCAGTTCGACACCACCGGTGACGGGCAGATCGACGTCACCATCGTCGAACGCGCCGAAGAGCCGGGCACCGACCGCCTGGTCGTCGAAGGCGACGCAGGCCACCCCCAGCAAGCCTGAACCCCCGCACCCCTTGCAGACGCCGACCCCAGTCCTGGGTTCCTTCCCGTGGTAGACCCGGCTCGCACCTCGCCAAGCCTCTGTCGCGGCGAGGCCGTCTACCGGGCGAATCGCCGACACGCGTCACACCGTGGCCGGAAGTCCCCGAGGAGGGTCTTCAAGGGGTAGAAGGTCATGCATGATCTTGTCGTCGGAAGTGTTGCCCGAGTCGGCCTTGCGTGAGGTCATCGGTTTCATGGTCCGGTTGATCGAGTTCGCCGGTGCTCTGATCATCTTCATCGGTGCCGTGTGGGCGTTCGTGCAGTTCCTGAGGGCCGGGGCGGGCGGCCGCAGGAAGGTGGAGGGCTTCAACCGGATCCGGCTGAGCCTGGGCCGCTTCCTCGTACTGGGGCTGGAGTTCCAGCTCGCGGGTGATGTGCTGCGTACGGCGGTCGCGCCGAGCTTCACCGAGATCGGCCAACTGGCCGCCATCGCGGCCATCCGGACCGCGCTCAACTACTTCCTGGGCCGGGAGATCGCTCAGGAGCGGGCCGAGATCGAACGGAGCGACACGACGCCCCCGCCCTCTTCCAAGGGCCTGCCGACGTGAACACGTGGCTGCACGCCGCGTCCGTCCTGATCACCGCCTGCGGGCTGCTCTGCGCGGCAGCCGCCTATCGCATCTCGCGCGCCTTCCGCTCCGCCCTGGCGGTTCTTCTCGATTTCCTGACCGCGGCCGGTCTGGTCGGACTGGCCGGCGACCCGTCGTGGGACAGCATCCTGCAGGCGGCGGCGGTCGTCGTCCTGCGCAGACTTCTCGGCACGGGACTGACGCTTTCCCCTCTTCCGGCAGGCCCGTTCTTCCGGCGGTCGCCCGGGGCCGACCAACCGTGAGGAGGGTCAGGCGCCGAGGGCCTGCGCGAGGGTGCGGTGGCATTCGATGACGGTGTCGAGGCCCACGAGACCGATGGTGCGCGTCACGGGGGGAGTGGTTCCGGCCAGGCGGAGCCGGCCGCCGTTCTCGACGAGGTCCTGGTGGGCGGTGATGAGGATGTTGATGCCGCTGGAGTCCATGAAGGTGACCTGCCGCATGTCGGCCACGACGTGGGGACGGGGGGTGTCGGGAAGGGCCAGGGCCCGGCGCAGGATGTCACCGGTCGTGTGGTCGATCTCTCCGGCCAAGGTGACCACACGCACGCCGTCGACATCGGCGGCTGTCGCCCAGAACCGTTCGGACTGTCCCGCGTGCCCGGTACCTGTCGTCTCTCCCATAGCCATGATCGTGATCCTGGCATATGCCCATCCGCATGTGTAGGGCCGTTCGACCCTGCTTGTGAGAGCACCCCCGGAGGGGGAGCAGGGCGGGGGACACGGTGTGGCCACAGCTGTGCGGGCAACGGCGGTGGGCCGGGGGCGGTGAGCGTGGGGGTGGCGCGGGCCGGCCGTACGACCCCGGACCACTTCGCTTTTCCCGCGCCGCACGCGACTGCTCCCGGCCGCTCGTCGGTACGCGCCGAGACGGACACACCGCTGAGACGGGCCCGGGAGCAGTCTGTTCTTCGAGCGGGTCAGAAGTCGATGCAGACCGGGCCCTGGTTCACGTTGATCAGGCCGACCTGCGTGACGGCGGCGTTGCAGGTGAAGTCCGTGTCACCGCCGCCGTCACCGCCCTTGCTCTCGCCCGCTTCGTCGAGGGGACCGAAGTCGATGCAGACCGGACCCTGGTTGACGTTCACCGCGCCGACCTGCGTGGTGAAGTCGTTGCACAGCCCGTGGGGCGCCGACTCCTCCCCGCGCTCGAGGTGGTGGTCGGCCGAGGCGATGCCCGGACCGGCCATCACCGCGGCGGCGGAGAGGGCGACGGCCACGAAGGTCCTACGGAAAAGCAGCATGATCTTTCTCCAGGAAGTGGAGGTCGGGGACACTGCAGACTTCACCAGTGCCCGTCTCCACCCGCATCCCGGGATACGCCACTCGGACCCAGAGGCCGGGAGGGTGCGGGGGCGAGGACCGCCGGGACGACCGTCGCCCTCCGTGCCGGCGAAGGCGAGCCGTCCTGTACGGGACGACGTCACCAGGTGAGCGCCGCGGCCCGGTTCACGATGTCGCCGGGGCGCTCTGCGGGCGCGGAGCAGGGGCGATCAGGAGGACCAGCGCCGCGCTGACGACCGCCGCGAGGGCTCCCGCCGCGAAGCCGCGGGAGAACCCGGAGGCGTCCGTTCCGGCGATGCCCGCCGCTGCCATGCTGGACACGACGGCGGCGCCGAGGGAGGCACCGAACTCGTGGAAGGTGCTGACGATGCCCGAGGCGAGACCGGCCTCGTGGGGCTCGACCTGGCCGAGTGCGGTGGCGGACGCCACGACGAAGACGACTCCGGTACCGGCGGCGGCCAGGGCCACACCGACGACCATGAGCGCGGTGCCGTCCCAGAGGGCGGGCACGGCCATGCCCAGGGCGGCGAGCAGGAGACCGATGGAGCCGAGGGCGCGCGGCCCCGTCCGCCCGATGACGCGTCCGGCCGCGTTCGCCCCGACCATGGTCGCCGCGGCGACCGGAAGGAAGAGCAGCCCCGTGGTCAGGGCGTTGTGACCCCGGACGTCCTGCAGGTAGAAGGTGCCGAGGAAGAACACGGTGATCATCAGCGCGGTGGCGACGAGGATCAGCAGGGTGCCGGTGGCGACGGGACGGCGGGTGAGGAGGCCGATGTCCATCAGCGGAGCGGCCGCCGACTTCTGGCGCCACACGAACAGGGCGTAGAGCACGGCGGCGGCGAGGACGAGGCCGAGGGTGCTCGCGGTGAGCCAGCCCTTGTCGCCCGCCCGTACGAGGGAGAAGGTCAGGGTGCCGGTGGCCGCGGTGACGAGAACGGCGCCCAGTACGTCGAGCGTGCCCCGTGCGGCGGCGGGCTGCGGCTTGGGGAGCCGGAGGGCGAGGGCGACGAGCAGGACGACACCGACCGGCACGTTGACGAAGAAGACCCAGGGCCAGCCGGCGCCCGCGGTGAGCAGACCGCCGAGCAGGACGCCGAGCGCCGCGCCGCTGCCGCCGAGGGACGACCAGATGCCGAGGGCCTTGTTGCGCTCCTCGCCCTCGAAGAGGGTGACGACGAGGGAGAGGGCCGCCGGTGAGAGCAGGGCGGCCGACAGGCCCTGGGCGACGCGCGCGCCGAGGAGCACGGGACCGGTCGCGGCGAGGCCGGCCGCCAGTGAGGCGAGGGTGAACAGGAGCACGCCCGCGAGTACGAGCCGGCGTGCGCCGAAGAGGTCCGCCGCGCGGCCGCCCAGCAGGAGCAGGCCGCCGAAGGCGAGGGTGTATCCGCTGACGACCCAGGTGAGGGTCTCGCGTCCCTGGCCGAGGTCGGCGCCGATGCTGGGCAGGGCGATGGCCACCACGGTGACGTCGAGGATCAGCATCAGCTGGGCGACGCCGACGAGAGCGAGGATCTTCCAGCGTCCGGGGTGAGGGGCTTGTGCGGGCGTCTCGGCGGCCAGGGGATCGGCCATGGCGGAACACTCCTCCGTGACAAGTCGAACAGGGCTGTACGAGTTATTTCGGTTACGATAACTCATACAAGGCTGTTCGACATAAGGAATTCGCATGTCCGACGCGGCAGCACGGTCCCCACGCAGGGCGGACGCGCAGCAGAACGCGGAGACGATCGTCGAGACGGCGATCGTCTGCCTGGCCCGGGACCCGGCGGCGAGCATGAGCGAGATCGCCAAACGGGCCGGGATGGGACGCGTGACGCTGTACGGCCACTTCGCCACGCGGGACGACCTGGTGGAGGCGGCGGTCAAGCGCCTCATCGACCGCGGCGACCGGGTCCTGGAAGGGCTCGAACTGTCCGGCTCTCCACAGGAGGCACTGAGGACGCTCATCACGTCGAGCTGGCTCATGCTCGCGCAGTACCGCGCGGTGCTGGAGGCGGCGCAGAGCGCCCTCCCCGCCGGCCGCGTCCAGGCCCTCCACGCCCGGCCCGAGCAGAGGGTGAGCGAGCTGATCGAGCGGGGCCGGCGCGAGGGCGTCTTCCGCACCGACCTGCCGACGTCATGGCTGACCGGCGTGCTCCACCACGTCATCAACGGAGCGGCCGGGGACGTGGGTGCGGGGCGCCTAGACGAACAGGACGCCCCGCGCTTCATCGCCGAGACGTTCCTCGGCGCCTGTGCCCGGCGCTGACCGGGACGGAACCCGCCCTACAGGCCGGTGAGGGGGACCTCCACGCGCCGTTCGACGCGGTCCTCCTCCCAGGTGCGGGTGTCCACCAGCCACAGCCGGTCCACCTCGATCAGGTAGAGGCGGTGGGCGGCGGGGTGCCGCAGCGAGGAGCTCGGCAGCATCCACCGGGCCCGTTCCTCCTCCTCGGAGAAGAGCTTCTCGTAGTAGGGCCGGTGGTGGGCGAGCAGGTCCTCGCCGGACAGTTCGCGGCACCTGCCGGAGAACTGGGCCCCGTCGATCGCGTCCACGTCCAGCTCCGGTCCGCCGCCCGCGGTGAAGAGCGCGCCGGCGACCTGGAGGCGCTCGGCGATGTGACGGCTGTGCAGGGACTGGGCGGGGGAGCCGAAGACCAGACGCAGGGGCCGGGCGAACCACGCGTACTCCAGGACGGAGACCCACGGGGACCCCTGAGAGGAGGTGGTGGCGAGACTGACGTAACGGGCCTGTTCCAGGAGGCGCAGGACGCGTTCGGTCAGCTCCTCGTTCGGCACGGCGGGAGTTTCTTCGGGGCTGCGCACGGCGTCTCCGGGGGAGTGGCGCCGCCACGCCCGCGCGTGTGCGGGCGTGGCGGCGGGGCGGTCGGGAGGAATGGGGTCGCGGCGCCGGGGTCAGACGTGGCTGAGGACGACGGGCAGGCTCGTCAGACCGTTCCCGATGAAGGTGTGCTCGTGCTCCGTCTCCTCCGGGGCGACCGCGAGCCGCATGTGGGGGAACCGGTCGAACAGCGCGGGCAGGGCGACCAGGGCCTCCAGCCGGGCCAGGTGGGAGCCCGGGCAGAAGTGCGCACCGGCACCGAACGCCAAGTGGTCCTTGTCGGCCCGGTCCAGGTCGAAGGTCTCCGGCTCCTCGTGCACACCGGGATCCCTGCCGTGGGCTCCGTAACAGATCAGGATGGCGTCGCCCTTGCGGATCGTGACGCCCTCGCCGAGGTCGATGTCCTCGACGGCCCAGCGCATGGGCAGGTGCATCACCGGGCAGTGCACGCGCAGCGACTCCTCGACGGCCTCGCCCCAGCGCTCCGGATGCCGGCGCAGCGTCCGCAGGTGTTCGGGCCGCGCGAGCAGCTCGCGGACCGTGTGGTCGATGAGGTTGATGGTGGTGGTGCTGCCGCCGCCGAGCATCAGCAGCAGGGTGGAGATGAGCTCGTGCTCCGTCAGCGGCTCGCTGCCGGCCTCGCGCGCGGCCAGCAGGAAACTCGTCAGGTCGTTGCCGGGCTCCTTCCTCTTGGAGTCGATGAGCGTGCGCATGGTGGCGACCAGGTCGTCGTTGATGGCCAGGGACTCCTCCTCCGAGACACCGGTCTCCCCCACGGCCACGAAGAGCCGCAGGACCCGGGCCCGCTGTTCGGCGGGGACGCCGAACAGATCGCAGATCATCTCGGTGGGCACCCGGTAGGAGAAGAGGGCGTGCAGGTCGATCGCCTCGGTCGCCGGCTGCCGCTGCAGTTCGTCGAGGAGACGGTGGACTATGTCCTCGACCTGGGAGCGCATCTCCTCCACCCGGCGGGGGGTGAAGGCGGGGGTGATGAGCCTGCGCAGCCGCAGGTGCTCCTGGCCCTCCGCCGTCGCCATGGAGTCCACGTCCACCCAGGGGGCCAGCCACGGCACCGAACCGGGCACGTAGGCGGGGAAGTTCTTCTTCAGGTTCCGGGAGACGCCGGGGTGGGTGAGCAGCAGGCGGACGACGTCGCCGCGTGTGACGGACCAGGCCGAGACGCCCTCGGGGAGCTGGACGGGCACCGCGGGGCCCATCGTGCGCAGCCGGTCGACCTGTGCGTACATGCACGTGCCGCCCGAGCTGTCGAGGGGTTCGGTGGCCGGCGTGCTGAAGCCAATCATGGGGTGGGTCCTCCGGTCGGTCGGTGTACTCGCGGGAGCGGCGGGAGCCGCGCGCGGTCAGAGCGGTTCCACGCCGTCGGCCAGGCAGGACCAGAACAGGTCCTCGTAGGCCCGGACCGTTCTGGCCGTCCGTACGGCCTCCTCGGGGTCCTCACCGGCGGCCAGCCCTTCTCCGACCGCGGCGACGGCCATGTCGACGAGTTCCCGGGGGGTCTCGGCGAAGTAGCGGAAGTGGCCGAGCGCCTTGTCGTCGTGGCCGTAGTGGTCCCGGAGGGCGTCGGCCACGCGGGCGTACTGCTCGCCGGACTCCTCGGAGTTGGCCAGCAGCGCCAGCGCCACCGAACTCCGCGACCCGTACAGCGAGGCCTGGGTGAGATAGGCCGGATAGGCGTGCGCCAGGGGCCGGGGGGCGTGGGCGCGCAGGTACGCCTCGTCCCGGCCCAGGGCCCCGGCGAAGTCCAGGAGCAGCCGGAGGGCCTCGCCCTCTCCCCGGGCCATCTCCAGGAAGAGCTCTCCCGCAGTGCCGGAGGGGAACCGGGACGCCAGCAGGGCGAAGCTCCTCCGGTCGCTGCGCACCAGGTGGTACAGCTCGCAGGCCAGCACCGTCAAGGTGCCCTCGGTGACGCGGCGGTCCCGCAGAAGGCGCTGGAAGCGGTCCCCTCCCGCGTTCTCCGGCGGTCCGGTCCGCGCCGCCTCGATCAACTGGGTGATGTCATCCATCGGGGTTCCCGGGTCGCTCGTGGGCCGCCGTCGTACGCCGCGGGACACGGCGGCGAAGGTCGGGCCGGCTGCTGTCGTGGGGGAGCGCGGCGACCCAGGGCCCGTCGAGCGAGGTGTCGATCACCCCGTCCTCGAGCCACAGATGGCCGGCTTCGAACACCTCCTGCGCCAGCGCCAGGTCGTCGGCGTCCGTGTTCCGGTCGAACCTGGCGAAGAGGTGCTCGACGCGCTGGAGGGCCTGGCGGCAGAAGACGTCGGCCAGGCGGACGGAGCCCGGCTCGTGGGCCCGCAGGGCCTCCGCGTAGGCGCAGGAGGCGCCGACGGCGTACAGCTCGGCGGCGATGTCGACGAGCCGGCCGAGGCCGCGTTGCCGGCTCCGGCGCGCCGTCGGATCCGCGTGCAGCCGGTCGGTCAGCGACGCCAGCCGTTCGGCGGCCCGCAGGGCCCGGTCACGGTGGTCGTCCAGCACCGTGCGCGGTGCCGCGCCGGCCTCTTCCGGTGCGGCGTCCGGACGGACGGCGGGTCCCTCCTCCGCCCGCCGGAGCAGGACGGCGTCCGCGAGGAAGTGACGCAGTGCCTCGGTGGACCCGTCGAAGATGCGGCCGATGCGGACGTCGCGCGCGTGTCTCTCGACGGGCACGCCGCGTTCCCCGCGCGCGGCGGCCGAGGAGGCGGTCTCGTAGCCCCGTCCGCCGCGCAGTTGCAGGAGTTCGTCGGCGATCCGCCAGCTGTGTTCGGCCGCGAAGAGTTTGGCCAGTTCCGCGTCGAAGCGGGTGTCGCACACGTCCCGCTCGGCGTTGCGGGCCGTGACCTCGACGACGGCCTCGAGGGCGAAGGCGGTGGCGCCGATGGAGGCCACCTTGGCGGCGACCGGTTCGAACCGGCCGATGGGGCGCCCCTGCTGGAGTCGGGCGCAGGCCCATTCACGGGCGATCCGCAGGCTCCATTTGGCGGAGGCGGCGCTGACGGCGGGCAGCGACAGACGCCCGGTGTCCTGGGCCGCGAGGGCCACTTCGAGTCCGTCCCCCTCCTCCCCGATGCGGTGGTCCGCCGGTACGACGACGTCGCGCAGGCGGATGACACCGTTCTCCAGCCCCCGCAGGCCAAGGAAGGTGCTGCGGTGCTCGACGCCGACCCCGGGAGCGTCCGCGTCGACGACGAAGACGCTCGTGCCGCCCTTGGTGGAGGCGGTGGCGGGGACGTCGGCCATGACGACCAGCAGGTCGGCGATGACGCCGTTCGTGGTCCACAGTTTGGTGCCGTTGAGGGTGTACGTGCCGCGGGCCGGATCGAGGACGGCGGTGGTCCGCAGGCGTTCGAGCCCGTTGCCGGTCTCGGGCTCGGTCAGTGCGAAGGCCGATATCCCGCGCACGCAGCGCGGCAGGAAGGCGTCCTGCTGAGGGGGAGTGCCGAACAGGAGGAGGGGCTGGATCAGGCCGATGGCCTGATGCGCGGCGAGGAGTTCGCCCAGGGAGGCGTGCACGCTGTTCACGATCATGAGGGCGCGCAGGTAACAGAGGTTGGACAGCCCCTGCCCTCCCCAGCGGGTGGGCAGCTTGATGCTCATGGCTCCCAGGTCCTTGAGCCGCTCGATCACCTCGTCGGGGATCCGGTCGTCGCGTTCGATGGCCTCGGCGTCGATGTCCTGCGCGCAGTAACGGCGCAGCCTCTCCAGGAAGGCCTCTTCCCCGGCCGGCAGCCTGCGGGGGTCACCGGCCGGAAGTCGCAGGAGGTCGGTGCGCAGCCGGCCCCGGAACAGCTGCGCACCGTAGCTGACGGGCTCGGTCACCGGGCCGCCGCCGGGCGGGCCTCGATGACCGACAGCGGACCGGCGGCGCCGAGGAGGACCCGCTCGACGCTGAAGCCGGTCTCTTCCAGCATGGTGCGGAACTCGTTCTCGGTGCGCTCCCTGCCACCGGTGTTGACCAGCATGTTCAGGTCGGTGAAGAACATGATGGGGTTCTCCGGCGAGGAGGTCTCCGGCATCACCGTCCCGACGATCAGGAGGGTGGCGGAGGCGGGGATCTGCGCGCGGCAGGAGCGCAGCAGGGCGTAGGAGTCCTCGTCGCTCCAGTCCTGGAAGACGGACTTGATGACGTAGAGGTCGCCGTCGCCGGGGATGTCCTGGAAGAAGTCGCCGGCGCGGGCCTCGCAGCGCTCTTCGATGCCGGCCCTCTTCAGGACCTCGGGGGCCTCGGCGACGCCGCCGGGACTGTCGAAGACGATGCCCTTCAGGTGCGGATGGGCGGGGAGGACGGCGGCCAGGAGCGTGCCGTCGCCGCCGCCGAGGTCCACGATCTTCTCCGCGCGGGAGAAGTCGTAGCCGGCCGCGAGACGGGCCGCGGCTATCCGGGACTCCTCTCCCATGGCCTCGTTGAAGAGCTTGTTGGCCGCGCCCTGCTCCGCGACGTAGGTGTAGAAGTCCTTGCCGTAGACGTGGTCGAAGGCGCGCTCGCCGGTGGTGACGGAATGCTCCAGCCCCTGCCAGGCGCGCAGCAGGATGGGGTGGCAGAACATGCGGGAGAAGGCCCGCAGCGAGTCGGGGGAGTCGCTGCGCAGCTGGGAGCCGACGGCGGTCAGGCCGAACCGGCCGGGCTCGGGCTCGGTGGCCAGTCCGACGGCGGTGAGCGTGCGCAGGAGGCGGCGCAGGGAGGGCTCGTGGGTGTTGCTCTCGGCGGCGAGCTCGTCGCTGCCGCGGACCCCGTCCTTGATCAGGTCGGCGATCCCCAGCTCGGCGAAGACTCCGATGGAGTGGGCGGTCATGTAGCCGCCGATGCCCTCGATGAGGGTGTTGCGCAGAGCCAGCTTGTCCGCGGAGTCGGTGTGCGTCGTCATGGTGTGGCCTTTCGGGGCGGTGGATTCGGCGGTACGGGTGCTCAGGTGCGGGCCAGGGGGTGGTGGACCCACACGTTGGGCTCGATGTAGACGGCGTGGTCGTGGCCGGTGTCGACGCGCAGGGGGGAGAGCGCCCCGGGAACGTCGACCGTCCCGCTGTGGTCCAGGGGCAGCCCGGTCCACCCCCGCCACTGGTCGAGCGATCCGGAGATCGTCATGGAGACGGGGCAGACCTTGACGACGCGGGCGCCCGACCGGACGTGGACGCGCAGCCAGGGGTCGTCGGGGAGCCCGTCCTCGCGGGTGTGCCGGACGTACTCCTCCATGGAGAGCCGGGGCCGGGCGTGTTTCCCGCTGGGCCGCACCGGCGCGATCATGTCGCCGTGCCCGGCCCCGCGTCCGGCTTCCTTGAGCGCGTCCAGCACCCGGCCGGACAGCCGCCGCGCCTTGTGGTGCGGGTCCACGGCGATCTCCAGGGCGCACAGGGTGTTGAGCGGTGCGCCCCGGTAGGTGTCCTCCACGCACTGGCGCAGGATGCCGTCCCAGCCGGTGTCCGGCAGGGAGGCGTCGGTGCCGTCCCAGGACACGGGGACGCTCGCGGCCCGGGCGACGACACGCTCCTCCTCGTCGAGCACGACGAGCTGGAACCGGGCGTGCCGCTCGAAGACCCAGTGGACGAGGACGGGGTCGGGCCGGATGTAGGCCGGCCAGGTGGAGTCCATCGTGAGCATGGCCTCTTCCAGGTCGGGCCGTTCGGCGAGGCTGGCGACCTTGAGGGGGATGTCGGTGGCTGACGACACGGAGGTGCTCCTGTGGGTTGCTTCCGTCGGTGGTCCATGGGGTGCGTCCGTCGGTGGTTCGGACGGCGGGGCGCCGCGCCGGCAGCGCCCCGGTGGTTCAGACGGCGAGGCGCCGCGCCGGCAGCGCCCCGGTGGGAAGGGCGAGCGTTCCCGACGAGCCGAGAAGGCGGAGGAAATCGGCGCGCGGGACGGGTTCGGCCCCCAGGAGCCGGACGTGCTCGCTGTCGCGCTGGACGTCGACGGCCGTGCCGCCGGCGTCGGCCACCCGCCGGCACAGGTCGGTGACGGCCGCCTTTCCGGCACCGCTGCGGAGGGTGAACTGGGAGTCGGCGCTGAAGACGCGGCCGATGCGCACTCCGAAGGTCCCGCCGATGAGCTCGTCCCCGTCCCAGACCTCCACGCTGTGGGCGTAACCGCACTCGTGCAGGCGCCGCAGACTCGCGGTGAGCGTGCCGGTGAGCCACCGTTCGGAGCGTCCACGACCGCACAGGTCCACCACGCGCGGGAAGCACGCGTCCAGCGTCGTCGTCCAGGTCGACCCGCGCAGGAACCTGCGCAGGCTCCGTGCCGGACGCCACCGGTCGGTCCTGATCAGGGGGCGGGGGTCGGGCGAGCACCAGGCGACGGAGAAGGGGGAGCGGCCCGTGTCGACCAGGTGGACGCGGCCGGCCGCGACGTCCGCCTCGTAACCCAGTTCGTTGAGCAGCTCGTGCTCGACGGTTTCGGCGGGGAACGGGTAGAGGCCGCGCCGGTAGGCGCCGAGCAGGGTCTGGGGACTCAGGTCGTCGCCGAAGGCGAGGGGGCCGTCGGCGGGCGCGGAGGCCAGATCGAGTCGGTCCCAGACCGAGGCCATCCGGTTCGAGGTGGTGGTCAGCATCCGCGTCTCACAGGAAGTCGATGTCGGTCAGGTAGCGGATGTAGCGGTCGAGCATCGCGTCGTCGACGGGCGGGATGCGGATGCCGCTCCCCTCGAGGGCCGCGTCGACGTGGTGACGGCTGAAGACGGGGAAGGTCGTCTCCAGGTACATCTCCGCCACGCTCATCTCACCGGTGGAGCAGCGGTCGATGAACAGCGGGGCGAAGGGGGTCATGGGGTGGTCCGGCTCCTCGACCGCGATGCGTACGACGTGCTCCAGCCACTCGCTCCAGGCGACGTCCCTGATCGTGTGGCCGTGGGCGCGCAGGCGGTCGGTGAGCCGGGCGACGTTGACCTTGCCGGGGTTGGTCAGGTGGTAGACCCGTCCGTCGGCGGGCCGGGTCCGGGCGGTGTGGGCGACCGCCGCGGCGAAGACGTCCACCGGGGTGTAGTCGAGGGGGAGTTCGGCGAGCGGCGAGGTGCCGGTGTCGACGATGAAGCGCTTCATGGCGCACATCTCGGTGGAGGTGTTCCACGCACCGCTGCGCTGGTCGCCGGAGATGTCGGCCGCGCGGTAGACGGCGACGGGGAGCCCGGCTTCGGCGGCGTTCCTCAGGAGGGCCTCGGCGACCCACTTGCTCTCCACGTAGCCCACGGACAGCCGGTCGGCGTGTGCGAGCGGCGTGCTCTCGTCGACGTGCCGCACGCCGGCGGTGCCGAAGCCGGAGATGACGGCCATGGTCGAGGTGTAGTGGATCGGGGCGTGCCGGTAGCGCGCCGCCAGCCGGATGATCTCCCGCGTGCCTTCGACGTTGGCCGCGCGCATGTGGCTGTAGGGATAGATGAAGTTGACCAGGCCGCCCGGATGGTGGATGACGTCCACCGTCGCGGCCAGGTCGTCGAAGTGCTCCTCCGACAGGCCCAGGCCGGGCTCGGCGAGGTCGCCGGGGATCGCGACGATGCGACCCCGGTCGCGGTATTCGGCCAGATCGTCCTGGAAGTAGTGCCGGGCGTTGTCCTGCACGCGCCGCATGGCGTGCTCGGGATTCTGCGCACGGACCAGGCAGTGAACGGTCGCCTCGGTCGTGGCCAGCAGTTCGCGCAGCAGGTAGACGCCGAGGAAGCCGGTGGCACCGGTCAGCAGGATGGTCCGGGGCGTCTGCCAGTCGGCGGGGTCGACCGGAGCGCCGATGGTGAGGCCGAGGGCGCTCTCGGCCTCGAAGTCGATCGCCTTGGCCCCGGTGTCGGCGAAGGTCCCGGCCCGGGCGGACGCCACTGCCAGGGCGAACTCCTGCAAGGTGGCGCCGTCGAGCAGGGTCCTGATGAGCGGCCGCACCTGGGTGATCATGATGCCGAGAGAGGCGCGGACCTTGGCGAGCAGCTGGGCCGCCAGGAGGGAGTTGCCGCCGAGGGCGAAGAAGCTGTCGGTACGGGCGACGTGGTCCAGCGAGAGGACGTTGCGCCAGATCCCGGCCACCGCGCGTTCGACCGGCGTGACGTCCTCCCGCGTCGGGTCGTCACGGGTCTCGGAGGAGGGCCGTGCCGCGGGCACTTCGGGCAGGGCGTCGAGGTCGATCTTCCCGTTGGGCTTCACCGGCATGGCCGGCAGGGCGACGAACGCGGTGGGGACCATGTACGACGGCAGCCGTTCACGCAGGTGCTCGCGCAGCTCCCCGGTGTCCGGCCGGTCGGACCGGGAAACGGTGTAGTAGGCCGCCAGGGCGAGGTCGCCGTGCTGTTCGAAGGTCTTGACCGCGGCGTCCGCGACACCGGGATGCGCGGTGAGCGCCTCCTCCACCTCGGCCGGCTCGACGCGGAACCCGCGGAGCTTGAGCTGCCGGTCGACGCGGCCCGTGACGACGAGCTCGCCGTCGAGGAGGCGCCCCAGGTCTCCGGTGCGGTAGAGCCGCTGACCGGCCAGGGAACCGGTGCCCTCGACGAAGCGGGTGCCGGCCGCCCCGGGGCTGACGTAGCCGCGGGCAAGACCGGGACCCGCGAGGTAGACCTCCCCCTGGCTTCCCCCGGGCAGCGGCTGAAGTGCCTCGTCGAGGACGTGGACGCTCGTGCCGGGCAGGGGCCGGCCGACGGGCGCGACGCCCTGCTCCGGCAACGCGTCGTACGTGATCTCCTTGGTGCAGGAGGTGATGGTGACCTCCGTGAGCCCGTAGGCGTTGACCAGACGGGTGCGGGGGAGCAGTTCCAGGGCGGTGCGGCAGTCGGCGGCGTGCACGGCGCTGCCACCCACGACGGTCAGGCGCACGGGGAGGTCCCGGGGATCCCGCCGCAGCTCGGCGAGGAACGCCCGCCAGTAGGACGGGGTGAGGTCCATGACCGTGACGTCGTACCGGTGCAGCTCCTCCGCCAGTTCGCCGGCGGCCCACAGGCGGTCGGGCAGGACCAGCGTGGCTCCGTTGAGGAGGGTCACGAGGATCTGTTCGATCGAGGTGTCGAAAGTGGTGGCCGCGAACTGCAGCACCCTGTCGTCGGCGGTGATGCCGTAGCGGTCGTTGATGTGGTCGAGCAGGTAGGCCAGGGAGGCGTGTTCGACCTCGACGCCCTTGGGCGCCCCGGTGGAACCGGAGGTGTAGATCAGGTAGGCCGGGTCGTCACCGCGCGAGGACGTGTCGGCGTGTCGTGGCGTCGGCTTCGGCGAGCGGGTGCGGAGGTCGATCCCGGGCGGGCCGATGTCCGGTAAGGGCGCGCCGTCGGTGACGACGACCGAAGCCTTCGATTCGCTCAGGATCCTTTTCGTGCGGTCCACCGGCATGCCGGGATCCGTCGGGAGGTATACGGCGCCGACCTTCCAGACGGCGAACATGGCCGCGATCAGATCCGGTGAGCGCTCGAGGTGCACCATGACGACGTCGCCGCGGGTGACGGCGTGCTGCCGCAGCCGGGCGGCGATCTCATCGGCCCGCTCGTCGAGTTCGGCGTAGGTGACCCGGCGATCTCCCTGGACCACCGCGAGGGCGCCGGGGTCGGCAGCGGCGCGGAGGGCGAACCGTTCGGGTATGAGTGGCATGCCGTCGTCTCCCATGTGTTCCCTCTGGGTCGTGGCTGTTGACATCGGCGGACGAATTCCCGGGCTCGCCACTGATCCATTGCCGGCAGCTCCGAAAAACGCCCGGTCGAAAGGTGGTTCGGATGGCACGCCCGTCAGTCGATCGCTCCCGAAGCGGAACGCACAAGAAAACTCCCTTTCGAAACCCGCCCGAGAGCGGTCGGAGCCCCGGACGATTCGCCGGGGAAGCGACGGGCCGTTGTGATGGGTGAGGCTAGCGGGGTTTCCCGGTCGATAGTTGACGAATCGCGCACGGCTTCTGGACGGCGCTCAAACATGCCATCGGAGGTTCCGATCAGCATGGAATGTCGACCCGTCGATGTGTTCCCATCTCGACGGTCCGGCGGATGGCAGGCATCCCCGGAGTCCTCAGCCTTCGAGGGGGGCCGATGCAGCGTCTTGACATGCCGCGTGTCCGCCGGGACACCGCCCGTCCCGGGACGGTGGGCACGGTACGGGGACGTGCGCGGGTCATCCGGAGCCGTGGTGAGGAGTTCGAAGGGACCACGCTGTGCAGACGGTTCGGGCAGGTCCAGGTCTCCGTGGTCGAGGGGGGCCCGTGCGAGTGGATCGGAACCGGGCCCCCGGCCGAACCGTACGTGAGGGTGTGCCGGCCGCTCTCCGGCGAGGTGCGGGTCTTCCAGGACGGCCGGGAGTCGGTGGCCTCCGGCACCCGGATCGTCTGTTACGACAGCTCCCGCCCCTACCGGATCGTCATGCCGGGACCCTTCCGCATGGTGACGCTCCTGCTGCCGCACCGGCTGATCGGCCTCGACGTCGAGGAGGCCGAGCTGATCACCGCCAGGGCGTGGTACGGGTCCCAGGGGCTGGGCGCGCTGATGTCGGACCTGCTCGTGGGCCTGGAGGGGTACGGCGAGGAGATCGAGGCCTCGATCGACTTTCTGGGCGGTGGCATGGCGGGCCTGGCCGCGGCCCTGTTCGCGGAGCGCATCCGCTCGGTCGCCTCCGACCCGGACGTCGGCAGGAACGCCCTGATGATCACGATCCAGGCCCACATCCGCGCCCGGCTGGCCGACCCCGACCTCAGCCCGATGTCGGTGGCCAGGTTCCACAAGGTGTCGCTCCGCTATCTCCAGAAGATGTTCCACGAGCGCGGCACCAGCCCGGCGCGATGGATCAGGGACGAAAGGCTGGCCCGTTGTCGTTCCGAATTGAACGATCCGGGACTCGATCATCTCTCCATCGCGCTGATCGGAGAGAGATCGGGGTTCCATGAGGCATCCCATTTCAGTCGTCTTTTCCGGGACCGGTACGGGGTGAGCCCCAGGGGGTACCGGAAGCGGAGGGAATCGATTGGAATTTCCGGTTGAAATTCCCGGTTGAAATCCGAACGAAAGATGGCGTGCTGTCCAATCTCCGATCGCTCGACGGCTCCCACGGGATCTTGGCCCGATCCTGGTGGGATGCCCCGGTCGGACGCGACCGTGGGGAACGGGCGGCGTGAACGGCGGAGAACGGCCGCCGCGCACACAGGTGGCACCGGGACCGAGGGCCGTAGGGGCACGGGGCACAGGGGACGCGGGTGACACGGGAGGCATCCGCCGTGCCCGGACGCGCCGGGCGCGCTCCTTCCGTGCGTCCGCGCGCCCCCCGCAGGGGCATGGTCCGCGGCTCCGTACGGCTCCACCATGAGCACCGGCACCGGGGCGCGGACCACACCGCGCACCGGACGAGGACCGGCGGCGGTGCCGCACACCCCGGGGGGACGTATGGGACGACGCTGGCTGGTGACCGGAGGCTCGTCGGGTCTGGGACGGGCACTGGCGGAGGCGGCCGCCGCCGCCGGGCACGAGGTCGCGGTCACCGCCCGGAACACCGCGGCGCTGGAGGAGACGGCCGCCCGCCATCCGGGGCGGATCGTGCCGATCCCACTGGAACTGCGTGACGCTGCCCAGTGCGAGGAGGCCGTCCGTCACGCCACCGCACGGCTCGGCGGCATCGACGTCCTGGTCAACAACGCCGGGGCCGGGCTTTTCGGCGCCGTCGAGGAGATCTCCGACGCCGAGATCCGCGACCAGACGGAGACCCTGCTGATCGGCCCGTGGCGGCTGATCCGCCTCGTCCTGCCGGCGATGCGCGCCCAGGGCCACGGCCACATCGTCAACGTCTCCTCGCTCGCCGGCCGGATGGCGTTCCCCGGCCTCGGCGCCTACGTCGCGGGGAAGTTCGCCCTGGAGGGCATGAGCCAGGCACTCGCCGCCGAGGTCGCCGCCCTCGGCGTCCGGGTCACCGTGGTCGAACCGGGCGGCTTCGCCACGCGCTACGGCACCTCGCTCGTCCGGTCCGCGCGACAGCTGCCCGAGTACGCCCCCGCGACCGCGGGGATGCTGGACGGACTGCGCGGCATGGCCGACGACACGGCGCTGGGCCGGCCCGAGGACTTCGCGGCCCGGGTACTCGCCCTCGTCGCCGCGGGGAGCGCCACACCGCTGCGGGTCCCGATCGGCCAGGACGCCTTCTCCTACCTCGAAGCCGTGGAACAGGCGGCCCGCGACGAACTGGCCGCGGCCCGCGCCCTGACGGACGCGGCGCCGCCTCCCGCGGTGGAGGGCGCCGCCCACGACCCCGTATGACGTCGACGCGGGCCCCGCCGGACCGTCGACGCTCCCCGGTACGAGGGGCGGGCGCCGGGCGGGCGCTCCCCCCTCGTACCGGGTGTCGGGTCAGACGGTCAGCGGCCGCGTACCGGTCTTCGCCGGAGGCGCGGAGAGCCGGCCGGTCCTGTGCAGCCGATGGAGCGCCACCGTGCACACCAGACCGAGCGCGACGAGCGCCAGCCAGGGCAGGGCCGACATCCCGGCCCGCCGTGCCGCGTCGAGCGCCGCGCCGGTCAACAGGTTGCCGAGCGTGATGCCCACCCCGCAGACGGTGTTGTGGAGGCCGTAGTGCGTGGCGACGAGACGATCACCCGAGAGCCGGATGACGGTGTCCATCTCGAAGGGGTACGCGATCATCGTCCCGACCGACAGGAGGAGTGCCGACAGCGTCGGGGGTACGGAGGCCAGGAGCCGGAGGCCGATGCCGTGGTCCGGCACGGGCACGGCCGTGGCGACGAGGAGCGGCAGGAACGCCGTGCCCATCACGAGCACGCCCAGGGCGAGGGCGCGCCCCGGTTCCATCCGGGCCCTGCACCACGTGGTCACCCCGGTCTGGAACAGGATCGTACTGAGACCCGACACGACGAACATGACGGCCACGGCCGCCACGCCGAAGGCGCCCCCGCCGCCGAGCCGCCGTACTTCCAGGGGGAGCGCCAGGTACACCTGGAAGGACATGACGTACGAGCCGATCATGGCCGTGGAGAAGAGCAGGAAGGGACGGTTGGCCAGGATGCCGCGCCACTCCGCGAGGACGCCCCGTCCCCCTTCCGCCTTCGTCTCCTCGGCACGGCGGGCGGGCAGGGCGCGGATCTGCACCACGCCGAGCACGGCGAAGGTGCCGGCCGCGACGAGGCACGTGACGCGGAAGCCGGCGCCGGTCAGCACCATGCCGACGAGGGGGCCGAGCAGGATGCCGGCCTGGTAGAAGACGTTGAACAGCGCGAACGCCTCGACCCGGCGCCCGCCCGCGTCGAGGGCGAGGTAGGCGCGGGTGGCGGGGTTGAACAGGGCGCCGGCCAGGCCGGTGGCGGCGGAGGCGGCGATCAGCGCGGGTACGGAGTCCACCAGGCCCAGGGTCGTGAAGCCGACGGTGCGCAGGACGAGGCCGGCGATGATCATCGGCTTGTAGCCGAGCCGGTCCGCGAGCGTGCCGCCGACGAGGAACATGCCCTGCTGGCTGAAGTTGCGGACGCCGAGGATCAGCCCGACCAGCCAGCCCGCGAGCCCGAGCGGTCCGGCGAGGTGCGTCGCGAGGTACGGCATCAGCATGTAGAAGCCGAGGTTGATGGCGAACTGGTTCACCATCAGCAACCGCACGCTCCGTTCGTACGAACGGAACTGGGAGAAGCCGTTCGTCACCGGACCCGCCCCTCGGTGGAGTCCACGGTCCCGGTCCCGGTGGCCGGAGTGCCTTCGCCGCCGAGGGTGAGCGGGTCGACCACGGCGGCGCACCGGGTCCAGCGGGTGACCTCCTTCTCGTCGAGGCGGCCGATCACGTCCGGTTCGGGGGCGGGCGCCCCGTCGAGCAGGCCGTGGGCGGCGCAGTAGTCGTCGTCGTACACGGTGCCGAGGTACCGCTGGGGGCCGTCGGGAAAGACGGCGACGATCCGGGCCCGCTCCGGCATGGTGCGGGCCAGCCAGCCGGCCACCAGGGCGACGGCGCCGACGCTCCAGCCGCCGGTGGCGTAGTGGGAGGCGGCGAGCCGGCGGCAGGTCCACACCGCCTCGCGCGGGGCCACCCAGTGCACCTCGTCGAACTGGTCGTAGGCGACGTTGCGGGGGTGGATGCTGGACCCGAGACCGCGCATGAGCCGGGGTCGGGCGGGCTGGCCGAAGATGGTCGAGCCGATGGTGTCGACGCCCACCACGGTCAGGTCGGGATACAGATGGCGCAGGACGCGCGAGACCCCCGCCGAGTGCCCGCCGGTGCCGACGCTGCACACCAGGACGTCGATGTGGCCGAGCCGGCCGGCGAGTTCGAGGGCGAGCGGTGTGTAGGCGGTGGCGTTGTCCGGGTTGTTGTACTGGTCCGGGCACCAGGAGCCGGGGTGCTGCGCGAGGAGCTGGGCGACGCGGTCGCGGCGGGCCTGCTGCCAGCCGCCGGTGGGGTGGGGTTCGGCGACCACGTCGACCCGGGCGCCGTACGCGGTGAGAAGCCGCGTCATGGGCACCTCCAGGCCCGGATCGGTGACCAGGGTGACCGGGTGGCCGTGGACCATGCCGGCGAGGGCGAGCCCGAGACCGAGCGTGCCGCTGGTGGACTCGATGATGCGGGTGCCGGGGAGCAGGTCGCCGCGAGCACGGGCCCGTTCGACCATGTGCAGCCCGGGGCGGTCCTTGATGCCGCCGGGGTTGAAGCCCTCCAGCTTGGCCCAGAACCCGCGGCCCGCGGAAGCGAGCGGCTCGGAGACGTGGAGCAGAGGGGTGTCGCCCACCAGCCCGGACAGGGCTGAGCGGGTGGGGGGTGTGACGTCGGTGAGGGGAAGGGACATGTTCCGCTTCTCGTTTCGGTGGTGCACGTCAAGATGCCGTCCGGGAGCGGCCGCGGGGTCCGCGGCTCGCGTGCGAAACGGCCTAGACGCGCCACCTGCGGACTCTGATCAGCGTCGAGCGACCCGTGTCGGCCACGGCCTTTCGGGACCCGGCGAACGTCGGGACGCGCAGACGGAGCGGGGTGGGGCTGTCGTCGAAGGCCGGCTCCGTGGCGGCGGCTTCCGCCTCGTACTGCGCGGCGGCGGTCTGGGGTGCGAGGCCGGGCGCCGCGCAGTCCGCTCCGTGGTGGTGATGGTGGTGACGGGGGGCCGGTTCCCCGGTATGGCCGGAGTGCGGGGCGACCGTCGCGGCCGTGGCGACGTGACCGACGGCGCGTGTGTGGGCGGCCCCGTCGAGCGGTGGAAAGCAGAGGGCCACCGACATCAGCAGCGCGCCGACGACAGCGGCGAGTACGGAACGGTGGGGATGACGTCGCACGGTTCCTCCGGGCGGCACGTACCGCCTCGATCCGCCGAGGGCAGGAGAGAGCGTTGTCCGCGAGAGATCAGGGGGGTGAGCGGAACGCGTCGGCCGGTTCCGGCCCGGCGCGGGAGGGACTACGCCCGGAGGACCGGCGTGGATCTGGTGACGGATGCCGGAGGAGCCGCGCTCGCCTGCGCCGGCATCGGCGAACAGTCGTGGCCCGGACGGACCGGCGCGTGCTCGTCGGACGTCCCACCGGTCTGGGAGGCGGTGACCCGAGCCGGGACGGTGCACCCGGCGTGCGCTTCCGCGCCGGCTCCGTGGGCGACGAGCAGACCGAAGAACAGCGCAGCCGTGCCGAGCAGTCGCCACAGATCCGCCACGAGGCGGGAACGGGCGGCACGCGAGTGCGGCTGGGCTGTAATCACGCCGTTATCTTAAGCGTGTATGCGCAGGAGATCGGAATTCCCTCACGAAGGTGGTGCGGGCAAGTCGTTTGTTCGAGCGCTCGGTTGTCCGATTCCGATGGCTCGGCTCCGGACCGGAGGAAAGGGACGGAAAATCACGTCAAAGCTCAAGCATTCGGCGTCCGAAGGCAACGGGCCGACCGTAAGCATCTTGTGGCCGGAGTCTTCCGGAGGGGCTCGGACGGCTGGTCGCGCGGAGGAGACGTTCTGCCGTCTCGCTCCGGCGGATTGCTCGAATTCCTTGATCACGTCCGCGACCGCGGTGCCGACGTTCATGCGCCTGTGGTGGGCCCGGTGCGCCCCCGCGCAGGACCCGGTTCGGAGAAGCATCCGAACGACCTCGGCGTCTGCGCTCCGAGGGCTCGCACGAACCGGCGGTCCCGCCGGCTCGGTCCAGCCGTTTGCGGGCCGAAGCGGTGTTCTACGGACCCGGGGTGCCGGGGGCGGGCGTGCGAGGGGTGATGGTCATGGCGGTGTGCAGGCCGAGGCGGTGGAGCAGCTCGTACATGTTGGTGCTGACCTGGATCAGTTCCACGGTGCCTTCGAGCCGGTCCAGGCGCTGGTACCAGGTGATGAGGAGCGTGACGCCGCTGGAGTCCATGCAGGATGTGCGGGAAGCGTCCAGTGTGAGGTGACGGCAGCCTTCGTCGATCACCCGGTCACCGACGGCACGCAGCAGGGGAGCGGTGTGGAGGTCGACGTCTTCGGGCAAACGGGCGGTGACTCGGTTGCCGGCACGCGCCGTGACATGGAGCACAGCGGGATCCTCTGCCTTGGGGGCCGGTGAACCTGCGGTCAGGTATTCCCGGTGCTGCGATTCCCACTCTAGTGCCGTCGGCCCGGTCCGTGCGCAGTTTGTGACGCTCGGGCGTGAGTTCAGGGGATGGCTTGCATCGGATAGGTGGATGCGGGACGGTTGCTGGACGACAACTTGTTTTCCAGAGCAGGAAGGTGGTGGGGTGCGCGATGCGTACCCCCGCTTGTGACCGCTTCCCGTGGTTCTTCCTCCCGCTCCCGCGGCGCTGACACCCTGGTCGGTGCGTCGTGGGGCAATGCCCCCTATCCCGTTCTGGTGGTCGATCGGTACGGCGGTCTGGTCCAGTTCAACGAGGCCGCACGGCTGCTGTGGCCGGACGCGTCGAGCGGCGACCGGCTGCACGAGACGGTGCCGTCATGGCTGTCGAACGCCCACACCCGCATCGGCGACGGTCTCCACCGCGCGGATTCCGCACCGTCGAGGGGATGCATCGACGACCGGTTCTTCGAGGCACACGCCACGGCGGTCGCCGACGGTGACGTGGTGTGGTGGCTGATCGACGACACCGACCACCGGTTGGTCGAGAAAGCCCTGCACGCGTTGCGGGCCCGCTCCGAGGTCCTGTCCGAGGTGTCGTCCGTCCTGCTGTCGACGCTGAACGTGCCGCGCTGCATGGAGGTCACCACGTCCATGGCCGCGCAACACCTCGCGGAGGCCGCCGTCCTCGTCGCCCCCGCACAGGGCCGACACCACCCTTTGACCCACGCACTGCGGGGCGGCCCTGTCACGCAGGGCATCCAGCAGATCGATCCGTACTCCCTGCCCGGCCTGGCCGAAGCGCTTCAGGGTTTCCCCCCGGTGCCCGCACGGTGGATCGACCCCGCACGGATCCCCGACTGGATCGTCCCGGCCGGCTTCACCAAACCCCTGGGATCGGTGATCGTCAGCCCGCTGCCCGGCCACGGAGTACCCGCGGGCGCCCTGATCCTGCTGCGTTCCAGTACCGAGCAGAGGTTCACCGAGGGCGAGGAGGTCTTCGCCCGTCTCTTCGCCGCCCGCGCGGGCGCCGCTCTGTCGGCGGCCCACCTGCACACCGAGCAGGCCGCCGTCACCGCCGTCCTGATGAGGGAACTGTTGCCTCCGGCTCTGCACCGCGTGCACGGGGTGGACTACGCCGGCAGTTACCGGGCGGCCGAGGACCACGAGCGCGTCGGTGGGGACTTCTACGACGTCCACCCCGGATCCGACCCCTCCCAGGAGACCCTCGTCGTTCTCGGGGACGTGGCCGGTAAGGGGCTGGAGGCCGCCGTGCTCACCGGGAAGATCCGCAACACCCTGCACGCCCTGCTGCCCCTGACCGGTGATCACCAGCGCGTCCTGGAACTGCTCAACGGCGCCCTGCTCTCCTCCCACCACACCCGCTTCGCCACCCTCGTCCTGGCCTCGGTACGCCGCTGCGCCGGCACGGCACGGCTGCGTCTGACCAGCGCCGGACACATGGCGCCGCTCCTCATCCGCGCCAACGGCGACGTGGAGGAGGCGGCCACCCGCGGCACATTGGTCGGCGCTCTGCCGAGTGTGACCACGCACACGACGAGGACGGTGCTGAAACCGGGAGAGACGTGCCTGCTCTACACCGACGGCATCACCGAGGCCCGCGGCGGACCTTCGGGCGACGAACTGTTCGGTGAGGAACGTCTGAAGCGGGCGTTGTCGGAATGCGCGGGCATGCTCGCGCAAGCCGTCGTGGAGCGGGTACAGATGTTAGCGGCCCAGTGGCTGGGTACAGGTCGACACGACGACATGGCCGTCGTCGCCATCAGCGCGCCCAGGGCGGGCGTCCTGTCCGTGGTCACCGGCCACGCCGCGGACAGCGATCAGGAGGAGTACGGGTGAAGGCCGACGACGTCCTCCGGGTCCGCGACGTCCCCGTCCTCTTCCGGGCCGCCGGCCCGGATGCCCCGGCCGTTCGGTTCCACGCCCTCACCCGTGCCCGGCAGGGCCCAAGTCCTCCACCGGCGTTCCCCGTCCCCGCCCTCGACCCCGACAGCCACGCATGACGACATTGCCACCCACGCGGTTCACCGTCACCTTTCACCACGAACCCCCCGCACTGACCGTGCGGGTCACCGGCGAACTCGACTACGACACCGGTGACGAACTCCTCGCCGCCGTCACCGAGCACCTGCCGCGCGCCACGGCACTGCGCGGCATGCGCATGGACTTCCGGGATCTGAGCTGGATCGACTCCTCAGGCCTTTCCGCTCTGCTGATGATCCACCGCCGCACCAGCGCTGCCGGTCTCACCCTGCGCCTGGACCACAGGCCCGACTTCCTCGACCGCCTGCTCCGTCTCACCAATGTGATGGATCATCTCACCGCCCCGAGCGGTGATGCCTCCCGTACGGATCGACACGACGCGACCTGGGCCGGAGCGACCTGACCACGCGTGAGCCGTCCTCTCCGCCGTGTTCCATGGACGCCGGGCGAGATCGAGCAGGCGGGCCGATCGCCCTTCGAACGGGTACGGCCCGCCGGGCCACGCACGGCCCTCCCGCGGGGTCCGCCCGTACGAGAGGGGCCCGACGGCACCGGCGTTGTCGGTCCCCGGTGCTAACTTCGCCACCATGGCCAACCGTTCGTACCTCTACTCCGCGGACTCGATGCCGAGCGAGGCGGAGATACCTCAACGGATCCGATGCGTATCCGAGCACAACTGGGACGTCCCGCTCGCGCACAAGCTCATGGCGGGCAGCGGAACGACGATCGTCCCGTCCATGATCTGGAATCCCCCGATCGGCATCGCCGCGGATTATGCCGACGGGGCGGCCCTGGTCCTGGGCCTCCTGAGCGTGGTCGGCGAGGGTCTGGAGGACGACGCCGAGTTCGCCGAATGCGTCGTCAGGACCACGGCCCACCTGGAGAAGCAGCAGGCGAAGTACTTCGTCCTCGAGACCGGGGAGATCGTCTCGATGACCGACGACGATCCGGCGGCGAGCGTGCGGAACCTCGTGTCCGGGGGCATCCCCGACGCCGTCGCGAACGCCGAGGCGGCGATCGCCGGCCGGAACGACGACTGGCTCGCCTCGGTCCGGTCCGACTGGGCGAGTCACTTCGCTTCCTTCTACGGCGACGCGCTCTACTTCTCCTTCCCCGGCTGACGGGCCCTCCGGTGCGGTACGGGACGGTCCCGGCCGCACCGGAGGCGCGAACCGGTCCGAACCGCCCCGCACGGCCGCCGGAGAGGGCGATGTGGAGGCCTGCCCACGGGCCGCGTGCGGCCGTCACGCCGCCGGCCCCGCCCGCCGCACCCAGGCGGAACCCGCGACGATGCGGAGACCGGACGTCACCGGGTCCGTCCGGTGATCGAGTACCTGCGCGACCGGTGCGTCCCGGGCTACTGCTCGCCTCCGACGGCCTCCACGAGCCCACATGAAGGCGCCGACCACGACCTGACCGGGCTGTCCTTCCGGCGGTCCGCGCGACGCTGCCCGAGCGCCCGGTCGGCGGCGCCGCCGCGCACGCGCGGTGGCGGGCCTGTACACGCACGAGGCCACCGGCCTGAACACCCGCACCGCCGGACCGGCCATCGAGGAGAACCGTCCGTCCTCCGGCATCCGACTCCGGCAGATCGCCGGCCTCCGTCGCCGCGGACCCCGGCACAGCGCACGGAAACGCCCCGACAGCCCCGGGCGGCGACCGCACGCACACCCGCCCGCCGCCCGGCAACTGTCCCCCGGGGGAAAACCGCCCCGCTCGAACCCCGCCTACCGGACTCCCGGCCCGGATCACCGGTCCCGACGAGGCACCGCACAAGCCGGCGTCCCACCCGGCAGTCGGTGGCGATGGGCCGCCACGACCCGGTAGACCCGCCGAGCGATCCACCGCGCGCCGGGCAACAAGAGCGTCCGGCCCAGCAGCGCCCAGGTTCCCCCCGCGCTCACAAGCGCCTTCGCGACGGCCCGCGCGCCTCCGTCGACCCCTCCGCCCGGCGTCACCCACAACACCTCGTACGCGGCACGCTCCCGGGTGACGCCGAGGGCGCCGAGGTCTGCGAACTGCCACGGGACGACATCGCAGCGGGGCCGCACACGCCGTTCGGTGAAACGCGCCGCCGTCGTGCAGAATCCGCAGTCTCCGTCATAGACGAGCACAGGTCGAGAACGCATACCTCCATCATCCTGCGCCGCGCCCCCGTCGGCCGAAGCCGCGCCCACCGGAACACCGTCACCGGCACCTCCCGGGCCCGGCCGTCCGGCCCGTCTTGCCCGGCCGCCGGTACGCGGAAAGAATCACGGCATGACCGGCGAACGTCTCATGCGCATCCACAGTGCCGAGTTCCGGGCCATGGCCGAGAGGGTCCTGGAGGTCACCGAGCTCACCTCCCGCCTGAACGTTCTGCCCTTCGCGGACGAAGCGGGAAAGGCGGAACTGTTCGAGCGGATCCTCGGCAAGCCGCTGCCGCACAGGGTCACGATCTACCCGCCCTTCTACACGGACCACGGCCTGAACCTCGACCTCGCCGAACGCGTCTTCATCAACCAGAACTGCACGTTCCTGGACTACGCCGGCATCCGTGTCGGCGAACGCGTGATGATCGGCCCGAAGGTCACCTTCATCACCAGCGGCCACCCGGTCGATCCCGGGGAACGGCGGCTGTACCTCACCGGCGCACCCATCGACATCGCGGAGAACGTATGGATCGGGGCGGGTGCGACGATCCTGCCCGGCGTCAGCATCGGTCGCGACGCCGTGATCGCGGCGGGCGCGGTCGTGGCCGACGACGTTCCGCCGGCGAGCCTGGTGACCGGGAGCAAGGCGACCGTGCACCGGAAGTGGTGACGGGACCGCCGGACCACGCCGAGCCCGCCTGTGCGCAGCCGTACGGGCTTCGGCCCGGTCGACGGTGGCCCCGGCGCGGCCCGATGACAGTCGGTGCGCCGACGCGGCGGTATGGGGCATCGGCAGAAACCGGCGGTGGACCCCCGGGCTTCGGTGAAAGGACTACGTGTTCGACAAGGATGTGATCCGGGTCACTTCGGGTCGCTTCGTGTCACGTTGCCTGGTGACGCGGTGTCCTGTGCTCGAGCGGTTCGGAGCAGAGGAGGAGACCATGTCCAGCAGGAGTGGCGTGAAACACCGCATCGTCGTCCTCGGTGCCGGTTACGCCGGCGCCTACGTGGCCGGGACCCTGGCGCGACGGTTGACGCCGGAGGGCGCCGAGGTCGTCGTGGTGAACGCAGAGCCGGACTTCGTCCAGCGGCTGCGGTTGCACCAACTCGCAGCCGGCCAGGAGATCGAGGCCCCACGGCTCGCCGATGTCTTTGCCGGAACGGGGATCCGGCTCCGGTTGGCCCGTGTCACCGCCCTGGACCCCGAGCGCCGGATCGTTGCCGTGGCGGACACCGACGGCGGCGCCGACGAGATCGGCTACGACACGCTCGTCTACGCACTCGGCAGCCGCAGCGACGACCGCGGCGTCCCCGGTGTCGCCGAGCACGCCTTCGACGTCGCCGGCCGGCCCTCCGCGCTACGGCTGCGTGAACACCTGGACGGTCTGGACCTGCGGAGCGGGGGAGGGAAGGTGGTGATCGTCGGCGACGGGCCGACCGGGATCGAGACCGCCACCGAGATCGCCGAATCCCGTCCGGGGTCGGCGGTGACGCTGATCGCTCGTGGCGAGCTGGGCGCCTCGCTCTCCGCCGGAGCGCGCGACCACCTGCGCCGGGCCTGCGACCGGCTCGGCGTCACGGTCCTGGAACAGGCCGGTGTGGAAGCCGTCGAGGCCGGGCGGGTCCTGTGTGCGGGCGGCACCGTTCTGGCGTCCGACGCGACCGTGTGGGCGGCCGGGTTCGCAGTCGCCCCGATTGCCGCCGCCGCGGGCCTCGAGGTCGCCGACGACGGCCGAATCCTCGTCGACCGCACCATGCGCTCCGTCTCGCACCCGAATGTCTACGCCGTGGGTGACAGCGCCCGCGCCATGGGCGACAACTGTTTGCCTCTGCCGATGTCCTGTGCTTCGGCCGGCTGCACCGGCCGGCAGGCCGCGGCCTCGATCGTGGCGTGCCTGACCGGCCGCGAGGTCGAGCACACCGGGCTGGAGTACATCGGCAACCACATCAGCCTCGGGCGGCGTGACGGCATCCTGCAGATAGTCGACCACGAAGCGCGGGCGAAGCCGAAATACCTGGGCGGCCGGAAAGCCGCACGGATCAAGGCCGCCGTTCTTCGCATGTCCCTGTGGATCACCTCCCGTCCCACCTTCGGCCTGCCCACGCGCAAGCACCACCTGACCGGCACGCCGAAGCCCGACGGCAAGACGGCGGTCACCCCCCGAAGCGCGGAGAAGACGCCTGCGGCCGAGAACTCCTCCCGCTCCACCCGCACGGGAACGGGTCCGGCCACGGCTTCGCCGCCGTCCACGGCGTCCGCATGTCCCTCGCGCCGTCCGTCCCGCCGGCGCAGCGGGCAGCCGCTCTGCCCCCACCCGGAATCGGACGACTGTTCATGACCGCCTGCGCCGAGCGATGCCGTGCCTCTACGCTCGGCCCGGGGAAGGCGTGCGGTCGACGGGAACGGGGTGGGATGCGTGGAGATCGGCTTGGCGGACGCGGTGGCGGCGGTACGGGACGAGCTGTTGGATGCCGCGGCGCGCGGTGCGGGGCACGAGGTCTCGTTCGTGGTCGGGCCGGTGGAGATGGAGTTCGAAGTCGAGCTGCGCGCCGATGCGCGGGCCAGGGCGGGCTTCCGGGTGTGGGCCGTGACGGCGGACGCGGAGGCCGGAGTGGCCCGCGGCCGCACGCACCGGGTGTCGTTCACCCTCACCCCGAGGAATTCCACCGGCGGCGATCTGCTGGTCGGCGGGAGTGCGGACCGGCAGGCCGGCCCCGGTGACGTGAGCGGGCGGATCCAGGACTGACCGGGCGTCGGCGCGGGAAACGGAGGATGCGGTGAGGCGGGATCGTCTGGTCGCGGTCGGAGGACCGGGCGGGCCGGGATCGGGGTACGTGATCGGCCCCCGGCTGGTGCTCACCTCGGCACACGTGACCGGTCGGCGCGGCACGCCGGTGCAGGTGTTCCGGCCGGGCGGCGACGCGGTGTCCGGCGGCACCGTGGTGTGGTGCGGCACGCCCGGTGGGCGCGACGATGCCGCCCTGGTGGAAGTGGACGACGCCGGGTGGCGACCACCGGCGGGCGCGGGGGTGCACTGGGGCCGCCTGGTGACCGAGCAGCCCGGGCAGCCCTGTACGACCTGGGGCGTACCGGACGTGGTGCAGCGGCCGGGAGCGGCGGTGGAGGCCGCACAGTTGGCGGGGACGGTGAATCCGGGCAGCGGCTTCGTGGCCAACCGGCACCTGATGGACCTCGGTTCGTTTCCGCCGGTCTGGCCGGCCGACGGGTCGTCGCCCTGGGGCGGCCTGTCGGGGGCCGCCGTGTTCTGCGGCCGCCTGCTGGCCGGGGTGGTCGCGGCCGACGCGGGCCGCTCCGGACACGCCGCGCTCTCGGTGGTGCCGGCGTACGTACTGCACCACGACGCGGACTTCCGGGCCGTGCTGGCCGAGCACTGCGCCGGTGCGACGATGCTCGAAGCGGTCGAGTTCCAGGACGTCGCCGAGGCCGACCCGGTGGCGTCGGCCGGCGGTCTGGGTTCGGCGGCGGCGCTGCTGCAGGCGGGTCGGCAGGTCGTGGCGTTCCACGGCCGGGAGGAACTGCTGGACCGGCTGGCTCGCTGGTGCCGACAGGAGGGGTTCGGCAGCTGGCTGCTGCACGGTCCGGCCGGACAGGGGAAGACCAGGCTGGCTCACCAGCTCGCCAACACCATGGCTCCGGACGGCTGGGCGGTGCTCCGGCCGCGCGCCACCGCCACTCCGGCAGAGCTGCGGGCGGTGGGCCGGGCCGCCAAGCCGCTGCTGGTGGTGCTGGACTACGCGGAGACCCGCGCGGCACAGCTCGCCGCGCTCCTGGAGGCCGCCGCCGAGCACGGGGGCGCCACGCCGTTCAAGGTCCTCCTGCTGGCCCGGACGGCCGGAGACTGGTGGACCAGCGCGCAGGCGGTGAGTCGTCATGCCGAAGAACTGCTCGACGGCACCCCGGTGGTCGCGCTGCCGGTGCTGGAGAGCGATACGGCCGTACGTCCGAAGGCGTACCGGCGGGCGGCGGAGGCCTTCGCGGCCGCGTTGCCCGGCGTTCGCGGCCGGCAGGGTCCCGACTGGCCGGCGCTGGCCGCCGCTCTTCCCCTTCCGGACGTGGACCGGGCGGGCATGGACAACGCGCTGACCCTGCACATGACGGCCCTGGCCGACCTGTTGGATGCCGCCGACCCCGGTTCGGCCGAGGACGCGGCGCGACCCGCCGCCGGCGTCGAGGACCGCCTCCTCCTGCACGAGCGCCGTTACTGGGAGCAGAGCGCGACCGCCTCGGGTCTCGGTCCGGCGCTGAGCACGGCCACCCTCGACGCCGCGCTTGCCGCCGCCCTGCTGGTGGGGGCGGCCGATCGCGATCAGGCCGCAGGGGTCCTGCGCAGGGTGGGTGGGCTGACCGACCAGCCGCGCGACCGCCGCGATGCCGTCCTGGCCTGGATCGCCGCTCTCTACCCACCGTCCGATGAGGGTCCGTGGGGGAGCCTGCAGCCCGACCGGCTGACGGAGCGACTGATCGGCCGTCGTCTGGAAGCGCACCCCGGGCTCGCCCACGACCTCGTACCGGGCATCACCGAGGAGCAGGCGGGCCGACTGCTGACCCTCTACAGCCGCGCGGCCGCACACGCCGTCTTCGCGGGACGGCTAGACGACCGGCTGACCGCACTGTGCGTCCGGCACCGCACCGTCCTGGCGCCCGCGGCGATGGCCGCCGCCACCCAAGTGGAGCGCCCCGGCCCGCTCGTGGTCGCACTGCAGCAGATCGTCGCGGACCCCCGGACCCCGCTGGAGACCCTCGGACAGCTCGACGACCGGCTCCCGCGCAGCCAGCGTCTGGCCGTCTGGGCCTGTGACCTGGCCCGGTGCCTGGTCTCCCGCCACCGGGACCTCTCCCGCACCCCCGACCTGGTGTGGAGCCTGCACTCCCTCTCGTCGCGCCTGGCGGCCCTGGACCGTCGTGAGGAGGCCCTGGTCCCCGCCGGGGAAGCGGTCGCGGTCGCCCGCTCCCTGGCTGACGCCATCCCCCTGGTCGCGAGCCTGAACACGTATGCCGACCGGCTGCGTGACCTGGGACGCCGTGAGGAGGCCATGACCATGATCACGGAGGCCGTGGCCCTCTCCCGCGGCCTGGGCGACGGCCACATCCCCGATCTCGTCGAGAGTCTGAACGGGCTCGCCGCCCTGCTGGGGGATCTCGGACGGCGGGAAGCGGCGCTGGCCGCGTCCGGAGAAGCGGTGCGCCTGCGCCGTGATGCCGCGACCGGTTCGAACGCCGACGTCCGTCAGCTCGCCCGGAGCCTGAACACCCACTCCGGACGCCTGTGGGACCTGGGCCGGAAGGAGGAGGCCATGGAAGTGCTCATCGAAGCCGCCCGCCTGCACGACCACATGGCCGGTGCGGGCTCCGCGTACTCCTCCGCCCACGTCGCGACGCTGAGCGAGATGGCGGTCAAAGGCGCGGAGATGGGCTGGCTGAAAGGCGCCCTCTCGGTGGCCGAGCATGTGGTGCAACTCAGTCGCGTCATGGCCAGAACCCGTCCCGACGCCTACCTGCCCCAGCTGGCCCAGGGCCTGGGCCGACTGGCCTGGGCCCTGGAGGACTCGGGCCGACAGGAAGAGGCCCTGGCCGCCGCCGAAGAGGCGCTGGCCATTCACCGTGACCTGGTCGCCGTCCATCCCGACGCCCACCTCATGGCGCTCAACGCGAGCCTGAGCACGGTCGCGGCGCTCCACGCGACCATGGGCCGGCCCGACCGGGCTCTCGCCGCCACCGAGGAATGCGTACGGATCCTCCGTGGCCTGACGCGCGCTTACCCTGACGCCCACACGCCCCACCTGCCGGTACAACTGCACACCCTGGGCACTCGGCTGGCGGCAGTGGGCCGTACGGAGCAAGCCCTGGCGGCCGTCGAGGAGGCTCTGAGCATCCGTCGTACCCTCGCCTCCCGCGATCCGGACGCCCATCTGCCCGGCCTGGCGAGCAGCCTGATCGCCGTAACGGTACGGCGGGAACAGTCCGCCCGGCCGGGGGAGGCCCTCGCCGCCGTCGAGGAAGCCGTCGCCGTCTACCGCACCCTGGCCGCGACCCGTCCTGCCCACGTCCCCGACCTCGCCAGGGCCCTGTACGCCCTCTCCCGCAGGCTGGAAGGGCTGCACCGGTGGGACGAGGCGCTTGCCGCGGTCCGTGAGGCGTTCCGCCTCCTGCCCGAACTGGCGCTGTACGAGCGGCGCTGATCCAATGGACGCGTCATGCCGGACCGGGTGACGGCCAGGTCGGGGCGGGCCGTTGTTCCCCCTCGGTGACGGCCCACGAGACGATGGTCCTCACCGCCGGCCACCGGACCATGATGCCGTCGACGGAAGACCTGCACGGTGGCCCCCCGGTCGAGCACGACCGAGGTGCCCGGACCCGGCCAGGGGCGGCCGTGCGGGAAGACCGGCAGCCGGGTGACCGGCCCGCGCATTCACCGTCACCGCCGCGACCGCGCCGTCATCCGGTCCCGCACGTGGCGCGGAAGCTGTTGTCCGCGTGGAGGACACGGCCTCTGCTCCCCGTGGATTGAACAGCACGGCGCTTCACGAAGCCGGGGGAGGGTTTTCACATGGTGGTGCGGGCCTGCTGCGCCGGGTTTCCCCGGAGTCGCCGTTCGCGAAGTCGGGAAGGAGCGGGATCATGCTGGTGGGCGCGGTGGTGAAGAGGATCCGGGCGGCTGCGAAGCCGCTGTCCGCGGTCGCCGGGGCGAACACCATGGGAAGCGCAGCCGCGGCCACCAGGCCGAGGTAGACCAGCCGGGCGGGGCCGCCTTGTCCGCCGGAGACGTCGGTCTGGTCCTCGACATCCCGCGCGAGCAGGCCACTTCCACTCCCGATGGGCCGGGCCGGACACGCATCGAGGGCCGCTCGGTGGGGCCCCGTTCGCTTGCCCCCGCCCGGCGTACCGGGTTCCACCGCCGGATCCTGCGGGACGCGCCGTGGCACCTGTTGGTGCTCGTCACCGTCTGTGCGGTACCGGCGTGCTGGACGAGTGGGGCGTGCTGGTCGTCACGATCCTGTTCGGCTGCCTGAGCCGGCTGGGTCCGTGGACGGGCCTGTACGGGGTGATCCGCGCGCGGCGGAAACGCCGGCTGTACCGGTACGGCGTCATGGCGACCGCCACCCGGGCCGCGATGCTCCGCGGGGGATACGTCTACCCGGACGTGTCCGGGACGTACTGAGGCTTCCCGCACGGCGAAGCGTGCCCGGGAAGGCCGAAGGTCTTCGAGCCGGCCGGCCGAACGGCGGCGCGCCAGGAACACGCGGATCACGAGGAGGGCGTGGAGCAGCCGGCGCGCGGTGGCATGTCGATCATGCGAACTACGCGCGTCGACCTGCCCCGGCACGGTTGACGCCCCCGCCCACCCCGGCGAGACTCCTGGCTCATGCAGCCCCCGCGTGGCCACTCGGTCACCCTCGTCCAGCGCCGGCACGTGGATCTCGTCCGTGTCACGAGCGCGGCCTGTCGCTGCCCCTGACCGTCCGGTCTTCCCGCTCCACCGGTCACAGTCGCATTCCCCTCCGCCCGCATCGCCCGCGGTGCCGTCCCCGCACGCCGGGTTCGGAGGCATGCCCGTCATCCGCACGTCCTTCTGGAGATCCGTATGTCCACGCCCCTGTCCCGCCGCGTCCTCGGCGGGGCCGCCGCCGGTGTCGCCGCCGCGGCCGTCCTGGGTGCCACCGCGCCCTCCGCGCAGGCGACCCCGAACGACCTGAGGGAGCGCCCCTTCCGCGCCGCGCGCCCGCGCCGCCACTCCCGGCGGCCCAACATCCTCTTCGTCCTCGGCGACGACCTGGGCTGGGCGGACCTCTCCTCCTACGGGTCTCCGCACATCCGCACCCCCCACCTGGACCGCCTCGCGCGCGGCGGCATCCGCTTCACCAACGCCTACTCCGGCTCCGCCACCTGCTCGCCCACCCGCTTCAGCCTCTACACCGGCCGCTACCCGGGCCGTACGAAGGGAGGACTCGCCGAGCCGATCGCCGACAAGTCGGCAGGCCTCGAGCCCACCCATCCCACGCTCGCCTCGCTGCTGCGAAACTCCGGTTACGCCACCGCCCTCATCGGCAAGTGGCACTGCGGACACCTTCCCGACTACTCTCCCACCCGCTCCGGCTGGGACGAGTTCTTCGGCAACTTCGGCGGAGCCCTGGAGTACTACTCCAAGCTCGGCCTCGCCGGTGAGTACGACCTCTACGAGGGGGACGCCGAGTACAAGGACCTGCGTTACTACACACGGATCCTCACCGAGCGGGCGAGCGAGTACGTCAGCCGCGACCACGACAAGCCCTGGCTGCTCAACCTCAACTTCACCACCCCGCACTGGCCCTGGATCGCCGATGGCGACGAGGACGCGAGCGCCGAGATCGTCCGCCGGATCAAGGCCGGCGACCGCTCCGCCCTTTGGCACCAGGACGGTGGTTCGATCGAGAAGTACAAGGAGATGGTCGAGGATCTCGACCGCTCGATCGGGCAGGTCCTCAACGCGTTGAAGCGTTCCGGCCAGGAGCAGGACACCCTCGTCTTCTTCGCCAGCGACAACGGCGGGGAGCGTTTCTCCTACAACTGGCCGCTCGCCGGAAACAAGGGCTCCCTCCAGGAGGGTGGGATCCGGGTCCCGTCGATCCTGCGCTGGCCGGCGCGGATCGACGGCGGACAGGTCAGCGACCTGCCGGTGTTCACGCCCGACTGGACGGCGACCCTCCTCGACCTGGCCGGCGCCCGCGCCCACCCCGCGTACCCCCTCGACGGCTCCAGCCTTGCCGGGTACCTGCTGCGCGGAGCCGAGGTGCCCGAGCGAGACCTCTTCTGGCGGGTACGGGGCGAGCGGGCCCTGCGCCGTGGGGACTGGAAGTACTACCGCGGCAAGTCCGGCCGGGACCAGCTCTTCCACCTGTCCGAGGACGCTCGCGAACAGGCGGACCGAGCACCCTTCGAACAGGCACGGCTCGCCGAGCTACGGACGGCCTGGGAGCGCGTCGACGCGGAACTGCTCCGCTACTGAGCGCGGCCGGCCCGCGCGGGAGCGGATCCGTCCCGTCGGTCGTGCGGAGGGGGTGCGTCCTCTGCTCCCCGTCCGCGCGGGCACGTACCGGAAGTCCGACGACCCCGGCAACGTCTCCTTCGGCAGTCGTCGGATCGCGGCCAGGCGGCACACGGCCTTGTACGCACTGATGCAGGCTGGGCCCCGGCATGCCGCACGAGGGGCCGAGGACGCCCGGGGCGCGGGCTTCCGTGGAGAGGACGCCGGACAACGCCCCGTACTTCATCGGCGCCCCCGGGTCACTCGATGCGCCACTGCAGGCGTTTCACCGGATCGCCGTCGACCACGACAGGCGTGCTGTACGACTCCGGCATGCTGGTGGTCGGAGGAACTTCGACCACCAGCGGGACGTGCCGGTACGTTCGCCCGCGGCCCCGGACACCGGAGCCGGATTCCGGACCGTCCGCGATCTCCTCGAACATCTTCCCCAGATTCTCCCAGAGGATCACGCCCCACATGTAGGAGCACTCGTAGTCGATCTCCCGGACCGTTCCGTAGGTGTCACCGGGCCGGTGGTCCACCGCGAGGTACTCTCCGGTGACGGTGATCGCGATGGGCACCCAGAACTCGTACGCATTCGGCGGGTCCCATGCCCCCTCAGGCCCTTCGGGTTCCAAACCGTCATCCGTGAACTCGGCGCGGAAATCCTCGAAAGCCTCCCCGAAATACTGCGGCCCGTCCTCCATCCCCTCAGCCCTGATGGGGAAGTAACGGAACGGCCAGACGGAACGATCTTGAAGGGCGCCGTCATGAATCCGGAGCCACTCCACGAGGTGTGGATGAAGCGGGTACGGGACGGTGCTCTGGAGGGACTGGAGTGCCTCTTCGGAGACAGGAGGATGCAGAGCTTCGAGATCGACGGTGCATCGGTGCTGATGAAGCCAGTTCTCGATACGGGTCCAGGCCTGTATGACACCGCTCACGGCGCCAACCGTATGAGTGTCTGAGAGGCGGCGGGGACGGCGGAGACTGCCTGAACGGACCGGCGGAATCGAACGTCGCCGCCCGGAGGAGAACCGCGCTCAGGACACCTCGCGCCGGGGCGTTCAACGGCAGCGCCACGGCCGGCGGACCGAGGAGACCGACGACGGAGTCGCCCTGGCCACCGAGCTGTCGAGGTGGCCCGGCGGGCGGGCGCTGTACGACCCGTGCCCCGGCGAGCCGCGCGAGCCCGGCCCGGGCGTCGTCCGCCGCTTCTGCTGCACCGGCGACACCCTCCGGCTGACTGCGGTCGACGTTCAAGGACACGTACTTACGCCCATGGGGCGGCGTGCTCCGATCCCGGTCACCGCACACCCTCGCCGGAGTTCAACTGCTCTACGAAACGGGCTTGATCCGCGAGGAAGTGATCGGTGTACAGCCTGCGAGGTGCAAAAATCGCGGTCGCCGTCAGGCGCCAGTCCGACCTCTCCACGTCGTGGTCGACCAGGGAGTGCGTGGCGTTCGGATAGTGAGCGATGCTCAAGGACGTTCCGGGCAGCGCTTCACGGTAGACGGCTTCGGTCTCGGCGACGTCCACGTTGACGTCGTGGCCGGCCAGCACGAGCAGCATCGGCGTGCCGGGCACGGCCCGCAGATCGGCGGTCGCGTCCGACCGGTGGTTCTTGGCGATGAATGCCCACCGTGCCGCCGTCATGCCCTCCGCATCACCGACCGTGGCCCGGTACTCGGCGAAGGACGCCCTCCTCCTCAGCAGGTCCAGGACGACGTCGCGCCGGCGCAGCGCAGTCTCCTTCTCCCGGTCGCTCGCGCCGTCCCGATCCAGTTCGGCAAGGAGGTTGTAACGGCCCTGCCGCAGCCAGTTGACGGCCGGAGACACGGCGATGACGAACTGAAGCCGCCGATCCCGTACGGCGACCTTGGGCAGTACCCAGCCCGCCTGGCTCGCTCCCCACAGACCGATACGGCGGCCGTCGATGTCCGGCCTGCTGCGGGCCCACCTCACAGCGGCCAGCGTCTCCTCGGCCCGGTCGTCCATGCTCTGCTCCAGCCAGGCGCCCTCCGAGTCCCCGACGCCGGGCTTGCTGAACGACAGCGACGCGTACCCGGCGCGGGCGAAGGCCTCCCACAACGGCCGGTAGAACGTCTCGTGCGTCGCATCGACCGGCCCGTCACCGTGAACGAACACCACCAGCCCGAACGGCCCCGGGCCCCGATCGGGCCGGGCCAGCACCCCCTTGAGCGACTTCCCTTCGTACCGCAGCGCCACCGTCTCCTCGCGCAGGGCGTAGGTGTTCTGCCAGACCGTCAACCCGGTGAGACCCGCGCCCGCCACCAGAACGCCCACCAGCGCCCACACCGTCCAGCGCCATCCGCGTCGCTTCGGCATCCGCAGCCCCATGAACACTCCTCATCATACGATCAACTCAACAACGATCGTTCCCACAATGAACGTACTAGAGTTGATCGTGCAAGGGTGATCCTCCCGATGGAAGGACCGGTACGGAGATGACAGAGCGCAGAAGTCCTGCGAGAAGCGACGGAACGGCGGTGCGCCGGGGTGTCCCCGCCGGCAGCGAAGACCGGGTGGCAGCCCTGTACTGGGAGGCGTTCGGCCGCAAGCTGGCCCCGGCGCTCGACCCGCCGGAGAAGGGACGCGCGTTCATCGCCGCCCACCTCCAGCACGATCGAGGCGTCGTCGCACTCGCGGGAGACCGGGTGATCGGCGTGGCCGGCTACCGGCTCGGCGGCAGGGCGCTCACCGGAGGCGGTGCGGGAGACGTCCTGTCCGCCTACGGTCCGCTCCGCGGCCTGCCCCGACTGGCGGTACTCGCCCTGTTCGAACGTACTCCCGCCGCCGGTGAACTCGTCATGGACGGGATCGCCGTCGACGCGGCACACCGGGGCCGGGGCGTCGGCGGTCTCCTCCTCGCGGAGATCACGGCGGTCGCCGCCGAGCACGGCTGCCGTCGCATCCGCCTGGACGTCATCGACACCAACCCCCGCGCCCGCGCACTGTACGAACGGCACGGCTTCACCACCCACCGCACCGAACAGACCCCCTACCTGCGGCGCCTGATGGGCTTCGGCGCGGTCACCACCATGCACCGCCCGATCACCGCGACGGACGGAACCGGCGAACGGAAGACCCGATGACCGACAGCACCCACACCGGTGGCCGCACCGAGCGGCCGGAGATCCCCACCCGGCTGGTCGTCCACTCCCTGGTCCGCAAGGACGGCACCGTCGACGCCGACCAGCTGTACGACGTCGCCTACCTGCTCAGCATGAGCGAGACGCAGATCAGACTCTGCGTCAAGCGCCTCGTGGCCGAGGGCCGCTTCACCCAGGAAGGCCGCGGCCGCAGGGCCACCCTCCGCGCCCTGACCGACGTCACCGGCTCCCTCGCACCCGACGCCGCCTATGTCCGCCATGCCTATCGACAGGACGCCGGGCACAACCCCTGGGACGGAACCTGGCACCTGTTCGCCTTCGCCGTCCCCGAATCGCGCCGCACCGCCCGCGACACGCTGCGCGAACACCTGCTCCACCTCGGCGCCGCTTCGATCCAGAACGGCCTGTACGTCGCCGCCAACCCCGTCGCCGAGGTCGTCGAGGCCCACGCCCGGCACCTCGGCGTCATCGACACCCTCACCTGCCTCACCACGACGGACCTGAGAATCGGGGACACCGACGAACCCCGCGCGCTGGCCGCCGCACTGTGGCCGCTCACCGAGATCGCTCAAAAGCACGACCACCTCGCAGCCTTCACCGAAGGCTGCCTGGCCAGGCTCACCGAGGAACCGGCCCTCTCCGGCACCGAACGACTCACCATGGCCGTCGAACTCGCCGCCCACTTCACCACGGCGATGAAGCCCGACCCCCTCCTGCCACCGGAACTCCTGCCCCGACCCTGGTCCGGGGCACGCGCCCGCAGCCTGGCGGCCACCTGCTGGAACCACCTCCGGCAAACCTCTCCCGACGGCACCGACACCCCCCTCCTGTTCGCCCTCTACTCCGACGCCCTGCTCTCGACGCACGAGAAAGATCCCTCGTGACCGGACCTTCCAGCGCGACACGACGGCCGTGTGAAGCGGCAGTACCCCGGGGCGGGCCGAACCCACTGCGGGCTGTGCGACCGCGTTCCCGTGGATTCGCTCCGAAGAATGCGACGTCCTTCACCTCGGCGTCCGTCGCTTTCAGCGATTGGCTGCCAGGAGGGCCTGGGCGTGCCGGACGAGTTCCTGGCGTACTTCGTCCGGGGACAGCACCGTGAGGGGTGTGGCCAGGCCGAGGAGGTAGGTGACGAGGCAGTCCGTACTGTTGCCACCGATCCGGACCACGGTGGCTTCGGGCCCGTCGGGACTGTGTGTGCCGATGGTAGGCGGGACCTTTTGCAGGGCGCGGTCCAGAGGCAGCGGAAGACGGATCGTCGTGTACACCGGGTAGACGACGCCGGCCGGTGCTGGCGGTCGCGCCGAGGCGGGTACAGGTGCCGCCTCCAGGAGCGACCGGACAGGACGAGGACTGGGCGGAGCGGCTCATCGGCATCACGGCCTGGACCTTTCCCCCCGCAGCGGCCGGACGTGGGCTGGTCGCAGATCGAGGCAGAGGTGGGCACGCGCCTTCCCGGCGATTACAAACGCACGGTGGAGACATCCGGCGAGGGCGCCTTCGGCGGATACCTCGCCCTGAACCAGGAGCCGCGGACCCGACCTGCTCCTTCAGGTCGGCGGAGGCCCGGTCCTGCGCCTCGCTCGTCGACAAAGCCACTTGTTCCGTACGTCCGGGCGAACGACAATGTGCCTGTTCACACAGCCTGCGCCGAGCCACGCCGCCGATGTCGCACCTTCGCCGGCCGCGTGGGCGCAGTTCCTGCCGCGCGCGCTGCGATCACATGCCGCGTGCCGCTCACCGCAGTGCGGCCGGAGTCCGTCACGGGTCCTGCCGGACCTGGGGACCCGGCTCGTGCGAACGCCCCGGAAACCACGTAGGAGAGCTTTGAAGATCACCACACTGCGCGCCGCCCTGACGGCGAGCGTCCTGGCCCTGTTCGGATCGGCGCTCGTGGCCTGGCCCGCGAGTGCCGCCGGCTACGAGGCCTGTCCGACTGCTTCCCTCTGCCTCTACAGTGCCGCCGACGGCACCAGTGACGAGGGCGATGCGGTGCACGCGTACGGAGTGACCGCGAACTCCGATGCCCAGTCCTACGGTGCGTGGAGCAACCGCGCCGAGTCCCTGTACAACAACTCCCCCTACTGGGCCTGCCTCTATGCCGAATCCGGCTACGGCGGTGAGGTGAAGGCCGTGGCGCCCGGGACCAAGGGCAACCTGGCAGCCCTCGCCCCGAACCTCGGCGGCAAGGTGAGCTCGCACAAGCTGGCTCCCTCACAGGGCCACTGCTTCACCGGGTTCGAGCGCTGCGCCGACGGCATGCTGTGCCTCTTCCAGGAGCCGTCCGGCCGGGGCCGGACGACCGGCGTCACCCAGGACTACCGCGCCTACCACCCCGACGTCTGGGGCAACCAGGTCGAGTCGGTCGTGAACCGCACCGACAAGACGGTGTGCTTCTACACCAAGCACCTCGACCAGCTCACCGCGGCGGACCAGCCCTTCCGCGTACTGCCCGGCGATGCGACCTCGATCAGCGGGAGCCACGCCAACACCTTCAACTCCCACCGATTCAGCGCCGAGGAGAACTGCTCGTGAGCACAGTCCTCCGCCGCACTGCCGGGAGCGGCACCCGCCGTGCCGCGCTGGCCGGTGTCACCGCTCTGGCGACCGCCCTGCTCGTCGCGCCCCTTCCCGGCCCTTCCGCCGCCGTCGCCACCACGGCCGCACCGCCGCTGGCCGGCTGGGAAGCGATCACCGCCACGGACAGCAACAAGATCCTCGCCCCCGGCGTCGAGCACTTCCGTTACCAGGAGGCCGCCTCGCCGCCGGGGGATCTCCGCCACGGAAAGCCGCGCCGCGAACTCAACGTCCTGCGCATCGACCCCGCCGGGGGTGCCCTGCGGATCGAGAGCTCGTACGGGCGCGCCGCCGGCGACGCCGAGATCGTCCGCGACCAGCTCAACCTCAACAAGAATCTCCCCGTTGCCGGGATCAACGGCAGTTTCTTCTCCCCCGAGGGCCGCCATGCCCAAGCCGTCGTGGGGGAGGAGGAGTCGGTGCAGAGCTACGGTGCGACGGTCCGGGACGGGGTCCTGCTGGGCGCGGCCTGCAACCCCGACAAGACCAGCCGCCGGTCCCTCGTCCTCCAGTACGGCATCCCGTACATCACGGAGGTGTCGACGAGCATCGCCGTCACCAGTGACCGGGCTCCGGCGGCCGGGGGCCCCACCCGTCAGGTCGTCGACGACGTCAACCGCAACCCCGGCGGTGCACTGGCCTGCCCGCGCGACGAGACGGACGGGGTCGGCGACAAGGACCCCGACGACCCGAACGACGCGGAGGGACGCAAGTACACGGACTCCGAGGGCCGGTCGATGACCGCCTACCAGGACCCGACGGAATTCGTCCTCTTCAACGACCGGTACGGGATGAAGACCCCGAAGCCGGACCTGAACCCCGCGATCGGCTCGGACAACTCCGAGGGCTTCGAGGTGGTCATCGAGCCGGACGGCAGTCTGACCCGTCCCTCCACCTGGAGCACCGTCCGCGGCGGCAAGGACGTTCCCAGGGGCAAGCACGTCCTCCAGACCGTCGGTACGCAGCCGACCGCGTGGCTGAAGGAGATGTACGCCGCGGGTGCCAAGCTCACGCTGGAGCAGAGGGTCACCGACATCTTCGACGGCCGTGACATACCGCTCGACGAGTCCGTGGACATCGTCTCCGGCGGCCACCGTCTGATCATGAACGGGATGAACAAGTTCCCGAGCAACCGTGACGGACAGGGCGATCCGACATCGTGCGCGCGCCTGGTCAGCCAAGACGAGCAGATCATATGCAAGGACTCCCGAACGGTCGTGGGCGTGGACGGCCGGGGCCGCACCGTGCTCGCGACGCTCACCGGCCCCCGCGACGAGAACCCCGTGACGGGTGAGGCCGACATCGCGGTCTACGACGGTGGGTTCTTCGTGGACGTCACCAAGCCGCTGAGGGAGCTGGGCGTGATGGACGCGATCAACCTGGACGGCGGCGGCTCCACCACCCTCCTCATCCGGCAGAAGAACACCAACCCGGCCGACACGGCGGCGAACTACCGGCGGTACAGCGGCCTGACGGACCTCAAGCACCGCCCGGTCTTCGACACCGTGTACGTCGGCCTCGGCGGAGAGGTCGTCACCCCGGGCGGCTGAAGCCCTCGCCCTCCGCCCTTCCAGTCCCTTGAGCAGCACGCAGCCCCCACCGGAGCACCGGCGGAGGCTGCGCGCTGCATACCCTCACTGTCGCGGTTCGAATGCGGAGCTCCGCATTCATGCGAAGGCGGCAGCCCGGGGTACGGCCCGGATCGGCGAGTACAGGACCTGCAGCTCGACTCATTCCGAATCGATCAGTCGGAAGGACGAGCACCAGATCCACGCCAGCGCGGCCCCCGGCGTCACGCAGGACAGGAAGGCCGCCAGGCCGGCCGGGCCGCCGGCCTCCCGGCCCAGGGCCGTCGGCAGGAGGAGGAGCAGACCGAGGAGGAGGATGCCGAAGGCGGGCAGGTGTACGGACGGGGTGAATCGCCCTGCCGCGCGCGGCGTTCCGTACGAGAGCGCCCCCGTCAGAATGGCTCCCGCACAGATGACCGGGACGATGGTGAGGACGAGCATTCGGGAGCCGATCACCCCCGTGCCCCAGCGGCGACCGTCCTCCAGGACCGGCGAGTCCGGGCGGGGGTCGCCCGGCGCGTAGGAGACGTCGATCCTCATGCCCGCCTTCGGCGGCTTGTGACGGGTGTACATCTTGGGCACGGTCACTTCGCGCGGACCGCTGTCGTACGGGATGCGCAGGACCAGGTCGGTCTCGAAGAACACCGGCTCGTCGGAGGCGTTGTCGCCACGGACCGGGTTCCCCGCTAGCCGGACGACGGTGACGGAATACTCCCCGTACCGGGCCGCTTCCAGACGCTCGGTCTCCCGCCCGTACTCCGGGGACACCATGAACCTGAGGTTGAAGCAGGCCATCGTGGCCAGCGGCACCAGCCAGGCGACCAACCACACCAGCGCGCGGCCTCTGTCCGGAGGAAGACCGGTGCGCTGCGGGGCCCGACGGGAGGCCACGATCCAGGCAACGGCAAAAACCACGGCCAGCGCGGCCAGCCCCGTCTCGGTGACCAGCGGCGGGTACGGGCTGACGCCCCACAACACGCAGCCGACCGCCCCCGCGCCGCTGAGCAGCATCCCCCAACCGGTGAGCGTGGTCCACGCACTCCGCCGGTACGTGGATCTCACCCGCGCCGACGCCTTCTCCAACTGCACCACGCTCGCCCCCTCCCCGCCCTCCAGCCTGGACGGGACGGGGACGGTGGCCTCAGCCGGGCTGGTGGCCCCGTACGCCTCCGTCGCCTCCGAACCTCATCCTGAAATGATCAATGAGGTGGTCAAGAGGTGTCCGGGGCGGCTGGGGGACCGCAACAGGCTTCGTCCAGTCCCTGCCAAGCTTGGCGAGGACGGCGAGCTGGTCGGTGGTGGGCTTGTCTCGCCGGCTCTTGGTGTTGGAGATCCATACGCCTGGTTTCACGGTCACCGGCTGCGTCTCGCCGTCGACCGTGATCTCCTCGCCGTGCACACGGGGCACCGGCCGGTCATCCTCCCTCTCCACCCTGATGCGACGCGGTCTGCCCGCTCTTCTTCTCACCACCCTCCCCCTGTTTCCCGCCTTTCTGCCGGCGGCCGACAGCGTCACCCTGCCGGAGGCAACCGCCGACGCCCCAGACACCAGGTGGGCGAGTCGAGCGGGGTGGCGGCTCCGCTCTCTTGGGGTGCACGGGGCGGGCAGCGGGTCAGAACAGCAGGGAGCCGTCGCCGATGAAGCGCCACGATGCGTCGATGTCTTCCACATTCGGGAAGGGGTCCCGCCAGTCGCCACTGCCACGGTAAAAGCTGAGGCTGCCCGAGCCGCCGCCGGTCACATGACGGACGACGAGGTCGGCACGGCCGTCGCGGTCGGCGTCGCCGAGCGGGATCAGGTCGGTGTAGTAGCCCCAGGTGCTGTTCACCCGGGTCCGGCCGGCGAAGGTGCCGTCGCCCTTGCCGAGGTAGAGCCAGTCGACACCGTTCGCGTCGCGGGCTATGAGGTCTCCGGCCGGGCCGCCACCGACGTTCCCCGTGGCGGTGACCTTGTTGTAGATCCCCCAGCCACCGCCGACCCGCACGCGCGGCCAGAAGGGCGAGCTGAGGGAGCCCGTGCCCTTGTAGAGCCACAGGACGCCGTCCATGTCGGTGGCGAGGAGGTCGCGGTGGCCGTCACCGCTGACGTCGAGGCCCGCGGTGAGCTGGTTGTAGATTCCCCAGCCGCCGCCGACCCTCACCCGGGTCGCGAACGGGGCCGAGGCCTTGCCGGTGCCCGCGTACGACCACAGCACGCCGCTCTTGTCCCGGCCGAGCAGATCGGCGTGGGCGGTGCCGCCCAGATTTCCAGGAGTGACAATCCGGTCGTACGTGTCCCATCCGGATCCGACGACGACCTCCGACAGGGTGTCTCGGTCATCGGTGCCGAGGATCTGCCGGGCGTCGAAGACGGAGAGCCGGCCACCGCTGCGGAAGAGCAGATCGGGCGCGGTGCTGTTCGAGAAGTCGTGCGGCCCCGGCTCGCCGACGACCTTCAGCGTGCCCTGCCGCTCGGTCGTCGGGCCGATGCCGTTGGTGGGTTCTGTCGTCATCCGCCAGGTGTAGTCGCCGAGAGGTGCGGCCGTGCCGTCGTCGAGCAGACCGTCCCAGCTCTGCGCCGCGTCACGGGTGGCGATCGTGAGGATGGTCCGGCGCACGCCCGTGGCCGTGTGCGTCAGCTCGATGGTCAGCTTCCCCATGCTGATGCCGGTGGCCGTCCACGACAGCGTCGGGTCGCCGCTCGCCGTGGTCAGGTCGACGGTCGCGGGGACGTTCACGCCGGTGACGGTGTACGCGAGGGGGCGGCCGGTGCTCGCCACGAGGGTGGCGGCCGGGGTCCCGTCCGGGCCGGTGGTGACCCGGTAGAGGCCCTCGCCGTGTTCGAGGGTGGCGCCGTGTACGAGCAGCTCGCCGTCGCTGCCGGGCAGGATGCGGAGCGTGAGGTCGAGGAGCTTGACCGTCCGGCCGTCGGTCAGGGAGTGGGCCGTCAGGGCGTGCAGAGGCTTGGGGCTGTACGACCAGGGCCCCTCCCTGTCGGCGTACGTCACCCAGTCGTCGCCCAAGAACCCGAGCGCCATCCGGTTACCCGAGCCGATCGGAATACGGACGGACTCCTGCCGGCCGACCGGGGCCACCCGGAGCGCCCGGGAGTCGCTGCCGTAGACATACGGCTCGGTCCAGGCCAGATGGGCGTCGGACGCGGTCAGGACGGGACTGGTGCCGGAGGCCGTGAGGACCTGGTCGCCCACGACCCGGGCGGTGGCGACATTCACGAGGGCCGCGCGCGAGTCCGCCTCCCCGGGGACCGCGTAGCGGATCACCAGGGTGTTCGGCCCGTCCACGAGGAACTCGACGTTCTGGGCGGCCGCCGGAATCCCGGTGACGACACGGTCCTCAAACGTGCCGGCCGGCTTGCCGACGAGGTGGAGATCGACACCGCCCGCCGCACGCGGGACCCGCATGACGAGGGTCGTGCCGTGGAGCGAGGCGAGCGTGGCGTTCCCACCCAGGGAGCTGGTGTCGATGACCGTGGGGGCGGCGCCCGTGACCATGTCGTGCAGCGTGTACGTGCTGCCCTCGGCCTTCACGATCACGTCCGTGCCGAGGCCGCCCCGGTACGTGCCCGCGGGCAGGACGGTGCTGACGCCGTCCGCGTACCGCGTCCACCGGTGGACGGTCGCACCGGTCGCGCCGTCCTTGTGCGAGGTCAGGAACCCGGTCGGCCCGTGGCCGAGGACCACGGAGTCCGGCAGGAGCGCGGCGACGCCCTCCTGGGCCGTACCGCTCGAAACGGTGATTGTCGTCGTGGCCCCGGGAGTCGCGGCGCCCGCCGCGCCCGTCGTGAGCGTGCCCACGCAGGCGGCGGCGAGGACCACGGCGACGGCGGCGGTGAGGTGGCGGCGGGGCGTACGGGCATGGGACAAAGCGGAATTTCCCCTCGGGTGCTGTGGGTGCGGCGATCCATGCTGCACCCACATGACCTCTGAGGGCCTCGCAAGGTTGTACGACCCGCCCGCCCGCTCGGCATCCGAAGAGGCGGCCGCCCGGACCTTCCCGGACAGCCGCTTCTTTCGCCTGCACTCCGACACGCGCCTGACCGACGCCCTGGTGGCACGGGCGAACCTGTCCAACGGCAACCTGATGCCGGCCGCGACCGACTTCGACATCGCCGGAGTGGGCCAGAAGCCGCCGCCGACCCGGACCTGCAATTCCTTTACGACGCCACCGGCGCGGCGGTGCGCTTCACCAAGAACGCCGACGGCACGCTCGTCACGCCGTCCGGGTACAGCAAGGATCTGAAGAAGAACGCGGACGGCACCTGCACGCTGGCCGACCGCAAGTCACGGGTGATGAACCGGCCGACCACGAAGGACGTCACCGCCGCCTTCTGCCCGCGCACATTCGGTGTGCCGAGCGCCTCGGCGATCCGGTCCGCTGTTCCTCCCCTCCGGAGATCGGCTCCCTGCTCATCGCGGCCCGCACGGCACCGGCGTCCAGCGCCTCGACCGACGATCTCGCCCGTCGCCCCGGGAGCGCGCCCGGCTGTCCGGCACGCCGGCGGCGAACCCGCCCGCCGGATCTCGCCGTTGACCACCCGGCGCGTGAGGCCGGCCCTCTACCCGGCGCCGGGGGACGTGTCGATTGCACCTGGGCACGGCGCGGCCCCTCGCCGCCAATGTGTACGGGAGGGGCCGCGCGGGCCGGCGATCGCCGGGGTAGTTGGACGGGGCCGATCAGGGGATTCCGTTGTCAGGGCGAGGGGCAGGGGCCCGGGGTTCGGGTGAGGGAGGCGCGGGCGCCGCCGACGACGATGTCGGTGCCGTCGGACAGCCGGACGTGCAGGGCGTTGACGACGAGACCGCGCCCGTCGCCGTAGACCCGCTGTTCGTTGAGGGTGACCGTGCCGAGTTGCGGGAGGGTGATGACGGTGTTCGGCGCCGGGTGGGCGGCGAGCGTGGTGTTGCCGACACGGGCTCCGGTCAGGGTGGTCGCGCCGGTGACGGTGATCGCGCCGAGTGCCGTGGGTGCGGTCGCGGTGGCCGTGGCGGTTGCCGTGCCCGCGCTGACCAGGCCGCCGAGGAGGTGCAGCCCGTTCACGGTGGCGGTGGAGGTGGCCGTACGGGCACTACCGGTGCCTGCGGTGCCCGCCGCGTGGGTCGTGGCGGAGGTGAACGAACCGGTGGAGGAGCCGACATGGGTGTTGCCGAGCTGGGCGTTGTCGGTGGCCGGGTCCTCGGTGCAGGTGACGTCCGAAGGAGCGAGTGGCGCGGCCGGAGCGGCCGTGACGGCCTGGGCGTGCGCGTCCATGAGCAGCGCCACGAACGTCACCGAGGTGCAGCCGGGCGGGTCGATGCCGTGCCGGGCGGTGGTCGCCGCGGCGCACAGGGTGTACGTGCCGCTGCGGGCCGAGGTCACCCGGACCGTGATCGTGCAGGACTCCTGACCGGCGGCGAGGTCGCCTCCGGAGGTGAGACCGCGCCCGTCGGGGTCGACGGTGACCGTGCCGGAAGAACAGCCGGTGGTGGCGGAGCCGGGGTCGGCGACGAGCCCGGGCGGCAGCTGCTCGGTGAAGGACCAGCCGCGCTTCGCCGCCTTCTCGGTGGTGTTGGTGACGGTGAAGTTCAGTGTGGTCGGGTCGCCGACGCCCACCGGGTCGGGGTCGAAGGACGTACTGAGCTGCGGTGTGGCGTCCAGGATCCGGAGGTTGTCGATCGCGCCGTCGTTGCCGGTCCCGCTGGCCTGCGCGTTGACCATGCGGACACCGGCCGAGGAGCCCGAGAAGAGCACGGCGTCGTCACCCGCGTAGGTGCCGACGCGCGTGCCGTTCGCGGTGACCGTGTCGGCGTCGGTGCACGTGTCGACGGGATCGGTGAACGCCGGTACGGCCCGCTCTCCGTCGAGCAGGAAGAACTCCAGCAGCGGGTGCGCGGCGAAGCAGTTGACGGCCGCCGCGTCCACCGAGAAGGTCAGGAAGCGGCCGGTCGACGCCATCGGCACCGGCTGCACCGTCTCCAACTGCGTCTTTCCGGCTCCGGGGTTCCCCGCAGTGTACGCGGTGACGGCGTGATTGGCGGCCGGGTCGCCGCCGGCCCATTCGGCCAGCGCCGACGCCATGGCCTGCTGAGAGGGCCAGGACGTCCCGCAGCCGCTGCCGGCCGGGGCGGTGGCGGGGTCGGCCGCCGAGACCAGCCAGCCGTTGCAGGCGGTCAGCCAGGCCGGGTCGGCGGTGTACGTCTCGGCGAGCGGCGGAGCCCCGGTGTACGCGGTCAGCAGTCGGGGAGCCCCCGGGGCGTTCTCGAACCCCTCCTCGAAGAGCACGGTCGCCGCGCGGGGTACCGGCGCGGACACGGTCGCGGTTCCGGTGGGCACGGGTGCGTCCGGTGCGGCGGCCGCGGGCAATGCGGCAGCCAGCAACGCCACGCACGACAGGCCGGACGTCGCGACGGCACGCAGGAACGGTACGGTCCGGCGCGGCCGACCCGGTAAGTGTCTGTACACGTCTTCCCCTCCTCGATTCGCCTCGCAGACCGCACCGCGGTGTGCGGGACGCCCGTCGTCGAGCGGCGCGGGCCGCCCGACGGTCGCGGCCCGACCCGGCAGGCGATGCCCGGCCGCGAAACGATGACCAGTCTGGCTGCCGCGCCCGGACCCGGCAGCAGCGCACGCGGGAGGGCAGGGCGGCGCGCGCCGGGCGCATGCGCCGTCAGATCCTCTCCGGCCACGCCGAGGGACTGCCGCCTCGGGTATCCGGCCGCGACGGGACCCGTGGGGGAGACCGCTGGTACAAGCCGCGGTCCTCACAGCGTGCGGCCATCGTTCTGGCGCACCTGTGTGAGCGCACCATCCACGTGAAGCTCGTAGCAGGCTTCCCTATCGGCGAGAGCACCGCTCACGCCCACGTACAGAGGGTGAGCAAGCTCTTCGTCTCGAGGGGGTCGTCCCTGACACAGGTCCCCGGCTACTTCGTGTAGTTGTAGACGGTTGCTCGGGAGACGCCGAGCCGGTCGGCGATGAGCCGTGCGGAACTGCGGGTTTCGAAGAACCCCTCGCGGTGCAGCTGCCGGACCAGTTCGCGCTTCTGGTCGCGGTTGAGGCTGCGAGGGGTGCTGGAGTGCCGGGCGGCGAAGGCGTCGATGGCCGATTGGAGTTCGCGTCCGGTGCGGTCGCGCAGCGTCTCCAGAGCCTCGCTCGGGTGTCCGATGTCCGTGGCGACGAGATTGGCGAGGGTCAGCGCCAGTGGGGACAGCGTGCTGACGTCGAGGTTCAGGCAGAGGGCCGCGATGTAACGCCCGTCGGCGTTCTTGATGCCGATCGAGGTGCTCTTGGCCGGGCGTCCGTCGGGGAACCGGTTGCTGTAGTTCTGGATGACGCTGGGGTAGTCGGGATCGGCGATGCGGAGCAGCCCCAGCTCGGTGGCGGAGTCGCCGACCTGACGCCCGGACAGGTTGTTCTCGATGGCGCGGATGGCGCTGTCGGGCCGGCGCAGATCGTGCAGGACGACTTCGCACAGGCCCGGGAACATGCGTCCGACGGCGACGGCGATGCGCTCGGCTTCCCGTATGAGGTGCTCGTCCTCGGCTACCAGCGGCTCCTCTTCCTTTACGGGTTGTTCGTCGGCGAGATCGTCCTGGGAGCGGTGTGCCATCGCGCTCTCCTTTTCTGGTGCGGGCTCAGGTGGCGGGCCGGGCGAAGACCGAGGCCATCTTCTCGGCGGACTTCAGTCCCGCACCGGTCAGTACGACCACGGTCGTCTCGCCCGGTGCGATGTCGCCCGTCGCGAGGAAGTGGTCGAGGGTTGCCGCGGCGACGCTGCTGGTCGGCTCGGCATACAGACCCCGCGCGCTCAGGGCGCGGACCGCGGCGTGGATCTCCGCCTCCGGGACGGCGTAGGCGGCGCCGTCGGAGCGGCGGATGGCCTCTACCGCCTCGGGCAGCCGGACCGGGCGGGCGATCGACGCGCCCTCGGCGATCGTCGGCACCCGTTCACCGCGGTCGGCCGGATCGATGCCGTTGAACGTGTCGGCGATGGTCGCCCAGTGCTCGGGCTGCCCGACGAACAGGCGCGGACGCCGGTCGATCTGGCCGATCTCGAGCAGCTCGCCGAAGGCGAGGTCGCACCCGATGACGTTGCTGCCCGCGCCGGCCACCAGGACGATGTTGTCGGGAGCGGTGAAGCCGAGGGACTCCCACATCTCGTAGGCGATGGTCTTGGTGCCCTGGATGAACATGGGGTGCCAGTTGTGGCTGGCGTAGGGGATCCGCTCCGACTGGCGGATCGCCTCGTCCGAGACCTCGTCGCGGGTGCCGTCCACGAGTTCGACCTCCGCTCCGTAGGCGCGGGACTGGAGGATCTTGGCCTCCGAGGTGGCGGCGGGAACGATGATCTTGGCGCGGACGCCGGCAGCGGCGGCGTAGGCGGCCACGGCAGAACCGCCGTTGCCCGAACTGTCCTCCAGTACGCGGTCGACGCCTTGTGCCACGAGGTGGGACATCATCACCGACACGCCCCGGTCCTTGAAGCTGGAGGTCGGGTTGAACCACTCCAGCTTGAAGTGGACGCGTTGGCCCGCCCAGTCGACCGGGATCATCGGGGTGCATCCTTCGCCCAGGCTCACCCGGCGGGCGGCCTCGACGGGCAGGACCGCGTGGTAGCGCCACAGAGACCGTTCGGCGGTGTCGATCTGCTCGGGACGCAAGCCCGGCAGTGCACTGACGGCGAGAGGGCCGCCGTCCTCCCCCCGCCAGCGGAGCCCGTCCAGGGGATAGCGCTTTCCGGACCGGTCGTACAGGCCGGGGGCGGTGACGGCTAAGGGCTGTTCGGCGTTCATGGTCGGCTCCGGCCTCTCCTCGTTCGTCATGCCGTCACCGGTTCCTACGACCCGGCAGGCACCCTGTCACCCCCCACGATAGACAAAACTTCCAACTTTAGACAATGAGTCCAACCACTCGTCGATGCGCCGCATCACGCCGAGCAGGAAATGACCGGTGTCGACGAGGTCCGGCAAAGTGATCCAACTGCTTGACGCGGCCGTAGTCGGCCTCCAGACGCACCCGCCCAGTCGCTCTGCCCGCCGGCCGGGTCCGGCCGATCGCGGTGCTGCGCTCCGTCGGCCTCGAAGACGGTGGGGGAGCGGTCTGGCGCAAGGGCGGGAAGTCCACCCGCCGTGGTCCGCGGCAGCCGGACGGAAAGTTCGCAGAGCTACCGTCACTCCTCCCTCGCCAGGCGCCGCACCTGCGCCAGCGCCTCCCCCACCGCGGCCGGGATGTCCGCCACGGGGAAACGCGCGTGCCGCACCACGCGTTCGCGGTCCACCACCAGCACGGCCCGCTTCAGCCGCAGCAGCTGCCCGGCGCGGAAGGTGGGCAGCCGTAGGGCGGCGGCGAGGCGCAGGTCGACGTCCGAGAGGAGGGTGAAAGGGAGCCCCTCTTCGACCGCGAACAGCCTCTGTTCGTCCGGACGTTGGGTGCTGACACCGTGCACCTCCGCACCCGCTGCGCGGAAGTCCTCGTACGCGTCCCGGAAGAGCCGGTTCTCCAGCGTGCAGCCGACGGTGCCGGGGATGCCCGCCCAGCCCTCCGGCAGGGGACCGGGGGCCCCGGTCGCCGGATAGCAGAACAGGACGGTGGCCGCACCGCCGGCCACCGGGTCCACCGGCGTGCCGTCCCGATGGCCCGGCAGCTCCAGGCGCGGCAGCCGCTCACCCACCAGGCCCGCGACGCGCCGCGCCTCCGCGCCCGCCTCGTCGGCGGTACCGCTGAGCGAGCCGTCGCCGAAGACCCAGCGGTCCGCCCAGTCCTGCATGGACAGCAGCACCGGCAGCAGCCCCCGGCCCCGCTCCGTCAGCCGGTACTCGTACCGCACCGGCCTGTCCTGGTACGGGACCCTCTCCAGGACCTCCGTCTCCACGAGGTGCGCCAAGCGCTCGGTGAGCACCTTCCGGGAGATGCCCAATTCCTGCTGGAGCGCGTCGAAGCGGTGGTGTCCGCGCGCGGCCTCCCGGAGCAGGAGCAGGCTCCACCAGTCGCCGACCACCGCTGCCGCCTGCGCGATCGCGCAGGCCGCGTCCCTCTCGGGCACCGACCTCATCACAGCGTTCCCACTCCTCCGCGCACGGCGACCGCCCATCGGGACCATCTTGCGCCATGAGGTCGGTTCCCGATAGAAACTCACCCGGAACGATTAAGTTCCCAAAAGAGACTGACAAGATTCAGGGGGGTGGGCGCCGTATGAGCGGAACACGGGCGGTCCCGGAACAGGACCGACGCGACGACGAGCGGGACACCTCGCCGCCGGGCGTCTTCTGGCGTTACTGGGCCGCCGCCACCGTCAGCGGCGCGGGCACCGCCGTCACCGCCCTCGCCCTGCCGCTCGTCGCCCTCACCGTTCTCGACGCCACCGCCTTCGAGATCGCCCTGCTCGCCGCCGCCGGCCAGGTCTCCTGGCTGCTGCTCAGCCTCCCGGCGGGCGTCGTCGCACAGCGCGTGCCGCTGCGCCGGCTCCAGGTCGCGCTCGACCTCGTACGGTTCGTGGCGCTCGGATCGCTCCCGCTCACCCGGTGGTTCGGCACCCTCACGTACCCGCACCTGCTGTTCGCGGCGCTCGTCACCGGCGCGGCGACGGTACTGTTCGACATCGGCAACTCGACCTTCCTGCCCGCCGTCGTCCCCGCCCCGCAGCTGGCCGCCCGCAACAGCGTCATGTCCGGAACGCACGCCGTCACCGACACCGGCGGCCCCTCCCTCGGCGGCGTCCTGATCGGCGCGACCGGCCCGGTCGGCGCGCTCGTCGTGGACGCCGCCAGCTATCTGACCTCCGCCGTGCTCCTGCGCACCCTTCCCGAGAGCCGTCCCACCCCCCGCACCGGCGAGAGTGCCCTCCGGCTGATGCGCGAAGGCCGGCGGTACGTCACCGGGCACCCGGTCATGCGACCCTGCATGATCTGGGCGACCGCCGCCAACTTCCTCAACGCGGCCCTCGTCACCCTCACCCCCCTCTACCTGGTCCGCGAGGCCGGCCTCGACTCCGTACAACTCGGTCTCGTCCTGGCCATGGACGGGATCGGCGCGCTCGTCGGCGCCGCCGTCGCAGTCCGGGTGACCACACGCCTCGGCACCGCGAGGGGCATCATCGCCGCCGACCTGGCCGGCGGCGCGCTGCTCCTGCTCGCCCCGCTGACCACCTCGGCAGGAGACGCGTACTGGTTCGCCCTGGGCAACGCCGGCTTCGCCTTCGGTACCGTCATCGGCTCGATCACCACCCGCACCTACCGGCAGACCCAGTCACCCCCGGAGCTGCTGTCCCGCGTGATGGCCACGGTCCGTTTCGTCTCCTGGGGCGCGTTGCCGCTCGGCGCGCTCACCGCCGGTCTCCTCGCCACCTGGGCCGGTACCCACACCGCCCTCTGGACCGTCTGCGCCGCCGCGCTACTGCCCCCACTCTACCTCTTCTCCACCGGAGTGGGCCGTCACCGTGATCTCCCCTGACGCTCCGGCCAGCCCCCGGCCGGGGCCGGGCGGGGGCCATCCAGGCCGTCCGCAACGCGTCTCGTGCGCGAAGCTCACTTCAAGTCCTGTTCCCACACCCCGTACCGTCCGCCCCTGCTCACGCCCCCACACCCCGGTCTGCCGAGCTCGCACCTGTTGCCGCTCGTCGGTCCCTCCCGACGCGGGCCCCCCATCTCGGGAAGCGCTCGATGCTGCTGATGTAATCAGGGATTCCGGGTAGGCGAGTGGCATGTTCTTCTTCAGCAACAGGATCGGCTGTCTGGGTTCTCTGCTCATCAGCGTGGTGGCGACTGTCATTTTGTTCATGATCTTCAGTCGCTGATACGGGCTACCCACGACCATTTCGTGCCGATCTTGGGCATTTGCTCGATCCGTTCCCGCGGCAACGCAATGGCCCGGGAGGGCTGGCTGCCGATCCACGCACCGAGCTTCAACGGCATCTCCCGCTGCTCCCGGCCCTCACCCTCAGCGCTGAGGACGACGGTCTCGACATGCTTCCCCGGCACCGTCGGATACCTCTCGCGCTCGGAGAGCCGGCGGGCGGCGACGTAGCGCATCGCCCACTTCCCGGCTCGGCTCACGCGAGCTTCCGGCTTTCCTTCCCGGCGGCGGTGACAACCGAGAACGTGTTCGCCCCTCCACTGCTGCACGCTGATGAACTTGTCGAATCCGAGTCGCCGGACCCGTACCCACCGTCCCAACTCCTCGCCCTGCCGCAGGGCCCCCGGCCGTGACCGCCAGTGGCGCGTCCTCGTCCATGTGCTGATGTACGAGGAGGACGGCTCTGGGGTATTGGTGGTGGGGCATCCCCGGCGGTTTCGCCGATCCCGTTCACACGAACGATCTCACCACCCCGCTCATCCGTTCCGGGCCCCGGCACAAGATCCGGTCCGGCTTCATGCCCTACTCCAGAGCCGGTGACTTCCTGCGCGAGATCGCCGGCCCCGGACAGACCTCGACGCCGGAAGCCGGACCCGCCGCGGACGCGCCACGGCCCGGCCGCCGAGGGGGATCGGGGGCCGGGCCGGGAGGAACGCGGGGTCAGAAGGGCATGTGGCTCCGGGCGCGGCGGCCGGCGGAGCCGCTCTTGCCGACCGCCTTCGAGCTGCTGCGGAACGGCTTGCTGAAGAGGCGGCCCAGCGGGCCGGGGGCTTTGCCGCCGGCGCGGGAGCCCAGGCCGAGAGTCTTCCGGGTGCCGCGCTCGGGGTGCTTGGAAAGCCGCGGCAGGAAGAACGCCAGAACGGCGAGTACCACGCAGACGGCGATGATTCCGGCGATCATCATGGTCGGATCCCACTTCCTCGATGGCACGTTGGCGCTTCGTCGTGTCCGGCCGCGCGTACCCGGCGTACCTCCGTTCACGCCCCGGCCGTCAAGTACCGTCCGGTGCAGATTCCGTCTCCGGGACGATCGTCGAGGGGCCGGGCCCCGGTGGACTGCGTCCCCGCCGTGGCCCGCGTTCCGCCCTTCCTCGACGTGGCCGGCCGGTTCACGTCATAGGCTCGTGGTCATGGTGGACGCGAGCGCTTCCCTGACGGAGTACGACCGGCAGCTGGCGCGCAAACGGATGGCGGCGGGCGTGCTGTTCTTCGACGACGCGGGCAGGGTGCTGCTCGTCGACCCGGTCTACAAGGAGCCGTGGGAGATCCCCGGCGGAGCGGTCGAAGCGGACGAGTCACCGCGGGCCGGGGCGCGCCGCGAGATCCTGGAAGAGCTGGGTCTGGATCTGCCGCCCGGGGCGCTGCTGGGCGTCGACTGGACGGGGCCCAGGCAAGGGCGCAGTGAGAGTGTGGCGTTCGTCTTCGACGGCGGAAGGCTCGCGCCGGAGCAGGTTGCGGCGGTCCGGCTTCAGACGGAGGAGCTGCGGGAGTTCAGGTTCGTCGAGGTCGACCTGGCCGACGAGCTGCTTCTGCCGAGGGCGGCACGCCGGGTACGGGCCTGTGTGCGGGCCCGGGAGGAAGGCGTGACCGTGTACCTGGAGCACGGGAAGGAGTGAACCGGCACGGTCCACTCCTCCGCGAAGCCAACGGCTGCTCGTCCGGAGGCGCCGTTCGCCGTATCCGGAACCACACACACCTCGTATGAAGGAAGCCCACCTCCACACGCCGTGGGCATCTCACCGAACCCCTACCAGCCGCCCAAAGGGGAAGCGGCCGGGAATTCCAGGACCTGTGCACTCCAGTGCGATGCCGCCGACCCGGGACGGCAAGGGCCCCGGACCGCGACGCCGGAGCGGATCGAGCAGCTCTCCCCGATCGGGATGAGGTGGGCGTGATGGGCGTGTTCGTCACCGTGGTCGTGGCGCTCGCGGCCGGCCGGCTCCTCGGCCGGGTGCGGCCGTGGCGGCGGTTGGGGGACTGGGTGGTCGACGAGTTCCGGTTCACCGGGCCTGGGTGCTCGGCGGCCGGGGCCGTCAGGCCGTCGTGATCCTGGCCCACCTCCTCACCTTGCCGCGCGTGAGCCGGCAGATCGCGTGGGCCTCGGCCGTGAAGATACCCCCGCGGGCGCCGGTGGCCGTGCCCGTGCGCGACCCGGAGTGGGTCGCGCGGTGGGCCAGGGAGGACGAAAGAGGAGCGGCATGAGCACGGGGTCGTAATTGAGCACCACCACATTGACCACCTCGTCCTGACCTCCTCCGCCCCCGCCTGGCCCACCCGGCGCACTCGGAAGGGGCGGCTGTCCCTTTCGCTTGCCCAGACCCCGCGTCGGCGCCGTCTGCCGCTTCCACCCAGCGGCGATACGCCCTGACCGGTGCTCTGCTGGCCCCCGCGAGGAGGACGGAACCGGGGTGGGTTGGACTGGAGCCGGGACCTCGCCCGCACCGGTGGCCCGTCCGCGGCCGGCTCCCTCCTCCGTCACGCCGGGTGGGCGGCCGCAGCCGGCGGATTGCTGCAAAGCCGTTCTGTCCCGGTGCGACGGCCGATAGCGTGAGAGGGCCGGTGTGGCGCGGGGGAGGGGCGGAGGCATGAGCAGTGACGGTCCGGGCCTGTCGGACTTCTCGGGTTCCTTGCTCATGACCGGTGTCGGAGGGACCCTGCTGTACTTCGGTCTTCCCGGCAGCGGGCCGGTCAAGTGCGGTGATGCCGTCATGTCGCCCGGCGAGTGGTGCGGACCGGCGGGCCACACCCAGATGTACGGCGACAGTGACTACGACGCCCTGGCCGCGGAACAGCACACCGCCTCGGTTCCCCTCGCGGTCTTCGGCGCCATCCTGCTCGGGCTCGGCCTGCTCTGGTTCATCGTCCTCGTGTACGCCACCGTGCGGGACAGCCGCTGAACCCCGCCGAACGCCGAGAACGCCGACCGCGATCCGGCGGGCGACCCGTGACCGGTTCCGGCGAGCGGCCCCGCCCGGCGCCCCCGTCGTCGCGGCACGGCGGTGCGGAGCCTCTGCGGGCCGGTCGGGATCCTTCGTACGTGGGCGGCTACGAACTCGTCGGCCGGCTCGGTGCCGGCGGCATGGGGCAGGTGTACCTGGCTCGCTCGGTGCGGGGTGATCTGGTGGCGGTCAAGGTGATCCGCGAGGAGATCGCGGGGCATCCGGATGCCCTGCCCCGGTTCCGGCGCGAGGTGGCCACCGTCCGGACAATCCGTGACACCCGCACCGCGCGTCTGGTCGACGCGTCGCTGGACGCTCCGCCGTACTGGCTGGCCACCGAGTACGTGCCGGGACCCACGCTCCGTCAGGCGGTCGGCGCGGAAGGCGCCTTCCCGGCTGTACGGGTCCGGGCGCTGGGTGCGGAGCTGGCCCGTGCCCTGGCGGGCGTCCACGCGCACGGCGTCACTCACCGGGACCTGAAACCGCAGAACGTGATCCTCGGTCCCGGCGGCCCGCGGCTGATCGACTTCGGCATCGCCCGCGGCGTGGACGACACCCGGCTCACCGCGACCGGCACGGCACCCGGCACCCCCGGCTTCACGGCACCGGAGGTCCTCCTGCGCAACGAGGTCTCTCCCGCGGCCGACGTGTTCGCGCTCGGTGCGACGATGGCGTACGCGCTGACCGGACGGCCCCCCTTCGGCGGCGGCGCCGCCGAGGCGGTCTCCTACCGCGCGGTCCACGAGGACGTCGACCTCGAAGGAGCGGCCGACGACGACCCGGAACTCGTCGCACTGGTGCGGGCCTGCGTGGCCAAGGACCCGGCCGCACGGCCGGCGCCGGCCGACGTCGCCGCCCGCTGCGAAGACCCGGGCACCACGCTGCTCCAGACCCTGCTCGCAGGGACGCCGCAGCGGCGCTTCCCCGTGAGGAAGGCGGTGGCCGCAGCGCTCCTGTCGGCGGTGATCGCCACCGCCGGCGTCACCACGACACGGTGGTGGGCGCGGCACGGTGGCGAGGACGGCGCCCGGCCCCCGGCATCCGGAGGTGGGACGACCGGTACGAGCGCGGGCGGCCGGACCCGGGAGGGGAGCCGGAGCCCGGACACCGGACCGGGCCCGGTGCGGGACGGCACCGCCGGGGACGCGCGCTGGAGGCTCTCGGCCGACGCAGAGGAGGCACGGATGGGAATGGGGAACTGTGACCGTCCGCCCCAAGGACCCGCACAGGGCTCGACGTCGACGTCCGTCTCGTACCGCAGCGGCGCGAGAACGGCGGACGTGCGGGTGTCGCTGGAGGGCGCCGGACCGCACCGGGTCGTGGTGGGAGTGAAACCACCGGGGACCGAAGGGGTGGGACACACGTCCGCGCCGATGCGTATCGCATCGGAACGCACGGCACTCGTCTATCCCGCAGACTTCGCCGGAGCGCCGGCGGTGACGGGGGCGGGGGACTGGACGGTCGTCGTCTACCACGCAGAGAGCGACGACCGGAGCCGCTGGCGCCGCCTGGGCTGTACCGGCTTCCACGCTCGCTGACGGCACGCAGGGTACTGGTCCTGACACCTGCACGGCCAAGGGCACAGGGGTGGGCCCGGGAAGCGACCCTGGGCGACTGTCAAGCCGCTGCGCCCTGTCGGGCCGCTTCTTCGGTGTCTGGCTGGCCTCTGCAGTGCCACCTGGGTGTGAATAAGCGGACAAGATCAAAAATTGTAGGAAGGAGTGCTGCAAATCACTCGGCAAACCGGAACTCAAGCTGTCACTTTGTGCGGCGTTTGTGATCCATCTACCGTTTTTTCCTTCTGTACGTTCTCCGGTGCACCACAAGACGGTGCGTCAGAAACCATGAAACCGGGGAATCATGACGATTCACATACCCGCTCCGGGGGAGCGGGACCGGCCTTGGACAGGAAGAAGCCTGCGGCACATCGCGGGTGGTCTCGCCCTGGCCTTGGCCATCACCATGCTGGACGGCGCCGGCTCGGCAGTCGCCCAGCCGCAGCGGACTCCTGCGGCCGAACCCAAGCCGCAGGCGGTGACGCAGGCGGCCGACATCGCGTCGGCGCGCGTGGCGGCGAAGCTGTCCGGCAAGAGGGTCGAGGCGCTCTCCGAGCGGACCGAGACCTCGACCACCTGGGCCAACAAGGACGGTTCGCTCACCACCGAGCTGGCTGCCGGACCGGTGCGTTTCCAGAATCCCGCCACAGGTGCCTGGCGTGATGTCGACGTCGACCTGGCCGCTCAGACCGATGGTTCGGTCGCCGCCAAGGCGCACCCGTCCGGGCTGAAGCTGTCCGGGAAGACGGGCGTTAAGGCGTCGTCCCTGCGCGCGGCGCAGGCCGCTCCCGCCACCGATCTGGTCACCCTCGGCACCGGTGAGGAACAGATCACCCTGCAGTGGCGCGGCGGACTGCCCGCACCCCGGCTGGACGGCACCCGTGCCACCTATGTGAACGCGGTGCCCGGCGCGGACGTGGTGGTTGAGGCCACTCGTACCGGGTTCGAGCAGTTCGTCGACCTCAAGGCCAGGCCCGCCACCGACGGCTTCTCCTACACGCTGCCGCTGCGGACCAAGGG